>NZ_DAMDBA010000069.1:14571-26315 GCF_032093395.1 Novosphingobium sp. | reverse complement strand
GAACTGGGGCTTTGGGGCCTGCGCTTCCTGTGCCTGACGCTGGCCGTGACGTTATTGGCAAGGTATGCCGGGATGCCGCGGCTGATGCGCTTTCGGCGGCGTATCGGCCTATGGGCCTTCGCTTATGTCACTCTTCATCTTCTTACTTACCTGGCTGTCGCCCACGAGTTCGACTGGGCGGAAATCGCTACCGATATCGCCAAACGACCGTACATCACCATAGGCATGGGCGCCTTTGCATTACTGGTGCCGCTTGCCGTGACATCGGCCAATGTCGTGCGCCGCAAGATGACGCCGCGCGCATGGCGACGGTTGCACCGGTCCGTCTACCTGATAGCGGTAATGGGCGTGCTCCATTATTTCCTGCTCGTGAAGGCCGATACCAGCAGCCCCTTGCTCTACGGCGGGATCGTGGCGGCGCTTTTGACCGCGCGGCTAATCCCCCGGCTCCCGCGATCGCGCGCCGCATGAGGCACACACGCTAGCCGCAAGCCGGTTCGTGCGCGTTCCTTCAATAAGTAAGAAATCAATCAATCCGTGCCCCCGCAATCGAGGGACAGGTTGTTTTGCCTTCATGGCACGATCCGATCGCACCCCACCGTCTCGAGAAGAGAGAAGAAATTGTTGACTACTTCCTGACCCCCTCCGTATAAACGAAATGGATCCAGACAGATATTCTCGATGGATGACGGGCCCGCCGGATTGTAATCCGCAACTCATAAAAAGAATCGACACGTTTCAAATTCCGCTGGCGCCAGTCTTTCAGGCGTCACGATCCGTCGCATGCGAAGGGGATTTTGTGCTGTTGAGCCCGGCTGACCGCCAAACTTCGCACATGATCCGCGCGGCGGGACTTGTTCTCGCGCCCTTGCTGGCTCTTTCCGCCTGTTCGTTCGCGCCCGACTATGTGCAGCCGCCGCTGCCGGTGCCCGAACGCTATGCCGGTGGCGTGGACGGCCGATCGATCGTAGCGCTCGACTGGAACGCCTTCTTCCGCGAAGCGCAGTTGCAGGCATTGATAACGCAGGCCCTTGCCAACAATCGCGACATTCGCCTGGCGGCGGCCCGGGTGGCAGAAGCGCGTGCGGCGTGGCGGATCGAAGGGTCTGCGCTCTATCCGCAACTGGATGCGGTGGCCACGGGAACGCGCGGCCGCACGCTGGTGACCGGTACCGATCAGCATGCCGACATCAAGCAGGTTTCCGCGCAGCTCAGCGCCAGTTGGGAGATCGACTTCTGGGGCCGCCTGCGCAATTTGCGCGCGGCCGCACGCGAGCAATATCTCGCCAGTGAGGAATCGCGCCGGGCAGTGGCCACCGACCTCGTCTCCCAGGTCGCCTTGGGCTACCTGCTGGAGCGTGAGTACGAGGAACGCGCCGAACTCGCCCGCCAGTCGATCACCACGCGTGAGGAAACGCTGCGGATCATGCGCCGCCGATATGAGGTAGGATCGGGCAACAAGCTGGACATGGCGCAATCGCAAGTGCTGCTGGCTCAGGCGCAGACGACGCTGGACGCGCTCGAACAGGAACGGGCCGTCAACCGCAATGCGCTGGCCCTTCTGGTGGGGGCGCCGGTGGAGATCGCGCCGGGGTCGCTGGGGCTGACCGGCGATTTCCCCGACTTCACGTTGCCGACCGGCCTTCCGTCCGAACTTCTGGTAAATCGTCCCGACATCGTCGCCGCCGAACACCAGTTGCGCGCGGCCGATGCCGATATCGGGGCGGCGCGCGCGGCGTTCTTCCCCAACGTCAGCCTGACGGGCGTGTTCGGCACGTCCAGCTCCGATCTCGACGGACTGCTGGGAGGCGGCAGCCAGGCCTGGAACTTCGCACCCCAGATCGTCATGCCGCTGTTCAATGCCGGCCGGCTCAAGGGCAATCTGCAAGTGGCCGAGGCCCGCCGCGACCAGGCGGTGGCCAGTTACGAAAAGGCCATCCAGTCCGCCTTCCGCGACGTGTCCGACGCGCTGGTCCGCCGCCAGCAACTGGCCCGGCAGATCGTCACCACCCGCGCGCTGGTAGGCGCCCAGCGCGAACGCGCGCGGCTGGCGCAATTGCGTTTCGACAACGGACGCTCGACCTATCTTGAGGTTCTTGATGCGCAGCGGGATCTTTTCGATGCCGAACAAGCGCTTGTCCAGCTGCGCCGCGCGGAACTGGCAAGCGTTGTCTCGCTCTATTCGGCGCTGGGCGGAGGCTTTCCCATGGAACGGCCGGTCGAGCCGCGCTCCACCGATACTCCGGCCGAAACGCCGGCCAGCCAAGAGGGGCAGTGACGATGAACAAGACCTGGATCGTCAGGGGGCTGATCGTCGCGGCGGTGCTGGCGGCGGCTTTCGCGCTCTACAAATTGCTCACGCCTGCGGGGCTGCCCGAAGGCATCGTGGGCGGCAACGGGCGGCTGGAGGCCACCGAGATCGACATTGCCAGCAAGTCCGCCGGGCGCATTCGCAATATCGTCGTGGATGAGGGCCAGACGGTGAAGGCCGGCGATGTGATCGCCCACATGGATGTGGACGTGCTCACCGCCCAGAAGACCGAAGCGGAGGCGCAGATGGCAGAAGCGCAAAACGCGGTGCTGGTCTCGCAAACCCAGGTGGCGCAGCGCCAGGCGGAGAAGGCCGCTGCCGAGGCCGTGGTTCGCCAGCGGCTGGCCGAACTCAACGCCTCGCGCAAGCGGCTCGGCCGTTCGGACACGCTTTCTCGCGAAGGCGCCACTTCGGCGCAGGAGCGGGATGACGATGCCGCACAAGTGGAGGGAGCATCCGCCGCTGTGCAGGCGGCGCGGGCGCAGGTGGCCTCTGCCGAAGTGGCGGTCACCAATGCGCGCAATCAGGTCATCGGCTCCTCATCCCGCGTGGAGGCGACCCGCGCCACGATCCAGCGAATAGAGGCCGATATCAACGATGCCACCCTGCGCACCCCGCGCGATGGCCGCGTACAGTTCCGCATCGCCCAACCCGGCGAAGTGGTGAGCGGCGGGGGCCGCGTGGTCAGTCTGGTCGATCTGACGGACGTGACGATGACCTTCTTCCTCCCTGCTACGGCGGCCGGTCGGCTGGGCATCGGCAGCGAGGCGCGGATCGTGCTGGATGCCCTGCCCGACACGCCGATCCCCGCGCAGATAAGCTTCGTGGCCGATGTCGCCCAGTTCACGCCGAAGACGGTGGAGACGCAGAGCGAGCGCGAGAAGATGATGTTCCGCGTGCGCGCCCGCATCGATCCGGCACTGCTGCGCCGCTACATGAGCCTGGTGAAGACCGGCCTGCCCGGCATGGCCTATGTGAAGATCGACCCCAAGGCGGAATGGCCGCCGGAGCTGCAATTGCGGGGCGCCTTGGTCGATCAGCGGAAAGGGCGTTGAGAAAGGGGCATGACCATGCCCTCCCCCCCCTCTCCCGCCGCCCCCGAACCGGTCGTCCGCGTCAGCGGCGTCTGGACGCGCTACGGCAAGACCGAGGCTTTGCGGGGCATCGATCTGGACATTCCGGCCGGGCTTATGATCGGCATGATCGGCCCGGACGGCGTGGGCAAGTCGAGCCTGCTCTCGCTCGTGTCGGGCGCGCGGGCGGTGCAGCAGGGCGAGGTGCGCGTGCTGGGCGGCGACATGCGCGATCGCAGGCACCGGCGCGAGGTCTGCCCCCGCATCGCCTACATGCCGCAGGGCCTGGGCAAGAACCTCTACCCCACGCTTTCGGTGGAGGAGAATCTTCAGTTCTTCGGCCGCCTGTTCGGGCATGACGGGCCCGAACGCCGCCGCCGCATAGATGAACTGACGCGGGCGACCGGGCTCGATCCGTTTCTGTCGCGCCCGGCAGGCAAGCTATCGGGCGGGATGAAGCAGAAACTTGGCCTCTGCTGCGCGCTGATCCACGACCCGGACCTGCTGATCCTGGATGAGCCGACGACGGGCGTGGACCCGCTCGCCCGCGCGCAGTTCTGGGATCTCATCGCCGATATCCGCAAGACGCAAGGAGCGATGAGCGTGATCGTCGCCACCGCCTACATGGACGAGGCGCAGCGCTTCGACTGGCTGGTGGCGATGGACGACGGCAATGTGCTCGATACGGGCTCCCCGCAGGAAATCTTCGATCGCACCGGCACCACGTCGCTGGAGGAAGCCTTCATCGCCCTGCTACCCGAGGAGAAGAAGCGCGGGCACACGGCGGTGGTGATCCCTCCGCTGGAAGCCGGGGAGGACGACATCGCCATCGAGGCGCAGGGCCTGACCATGCGCTTCGGCGATTTCACCGCCGTCGATCACGTCAGCTTCCGCATCCGGCGCGGCGAAATCTTCGGCTTTCTGGGCTCCAACGGCTGCGGCAAGTCCACGACGATGAAGATGCTCACCGGCCTCCTGCCCGCCAGCGACGGCAAGGCCTGGCTGTTCGGCAAGGAAGTCGATTCCAGCGATATCTCCACCCGCCGCCGTGTCGGTTACATGAGCCAGGCTTTCTCGCTCTACGGCGAATTGACGGTGCGGCAGAACCTGGAACTCCATGCCCGGCTGTTCCATGTTGCGCGGGCGGATATCGCCGCGCGGGTCACCGAAATGGTCGAGCGGTTCGACCTTACCCATGTGCTGGAGGAACTGCCCGAAAGCCTGCCGCTGGGCATGCGCCAACGCCTCAGCCTTGCCGTCGCCATGGTTCACAAGCCGGACCTGCTGATCCTGGACGAGCCGACTTCGGGCGTCGATCCGGTGGCACGCGATGCCTTCTGGCGGCTGCTGGTGGAACTGTCGCGGCGGGACAAGGTGACGATCTTCATCTCCACGCACTTCATGAACGAGGCGATGCGCTGCGATCGCATGTCGATGATGCATGCAGGCAAAGTGCTGGACAGCGACACGCCGCAGCGCCTGATCGACAAGCGCGGGGCGAAGGATCTGGAAGAGGCCTTCATCGGCTATCTCGTGGAAGCGGGAGGCGATACGCGCAGCCCGCAAGAAGGCGCGCCCGCCTTGTCGGGAGAGCCGTCGCACCCCGATACCGGCGGTGCCTTCAGCCTGCAACGCTGCCTGACTTACGCCTGGCGCGAAACGCTGGAGCTTCAGCGCGATCCGGTGCGGGCGACGCTGGCACTGGCCGGATCGCTGATCCTGATGCTGGTGATCGGCTTCGGCATGACGACCGACATCAACGAACTGTCCTACGCCGTGCTAGACCGCGACGGCAGCCTGCTTAGCCAGAACTACGCACTCGACATCTCGGGGTCGGACTATTTCAAGGAACATGCGCCGATCCGCGATTACGACGATCTCGACCGGCGCCTTCAGGAAGGCGAACTGGTGTTGGGCATCGAGATTCCGCCCGGCTTCGGGCGCGATGTCGCGGCCGGGCGGGAGGTGGCGATCGGAGTCTGGTTCGATGGCGCCAACCCCGGCCGGGCCGAGACGGTGCAGGGCTATATCCAGGGCCTGCATCAGCACTGGCTGACCGAGCAGGTCCGAAGCCGCACCGGATCGACCAACGGCGTATTCTCCCTGGAAAATCGCTTTCGCTACAATCCGGACGTGCAGAGCCTGCCGGCCATGGTGCCGATGGTGATCCCGCTGCTGCTGCTGATGCTTCCCGCGATGCTGACCGCGCTGGCGGTTGTGCGCGAGAAGGAGATCGGCTCGATCATCAACCTCTACGTCACGCCCGTCACCCGCAGCGAATTCATGCTGGGCAAGCAGGCGCCCTATGTGGGCCTGGCGCTCATCAACTTCCTGCTGATGGTGCTGATGGCGATCTTCATCTTCGATGTTCCGGTGAAGGGCAGTTTCCCGACGCTGCTGTTGGCGGCGACGATCTATTGCATCTCGGCCACCGGCATGGGCCTACTCGCATCGGCGCTGACGCGCAGCCAGATCGCCGCGATGTTCCTGGCGATGATCGGCACGATGATCCCGGCGACGACCTTTGGCGGCATGACCGATCCCGTCTCCTCGATGGAAGGCGGCGCGCGGTTCATGGGCGAGATCTACCCGGCCAGCCACATGTTCACGATCAGCCGGGGCGTCTTCGCCAAGGCGTTGGGGTTCTCCGACCTTGCCGGATCGTTCCTGCCGCTGGCGATATCGGCACCGGTGATCGTGGGCGTCGCCATCCTGCTCCTGAAGAAGCAGGAGGTCTGAGCGATGCTCTCCAAGATAGCGAACATCTATCGGCTCGGCGTGAAGGAATTGTGGGGCCTGTGGCGCGATCCGATCATGCTCGTGCTGATCGTGTTCACTTTCACGGTGTCGATCTACACCTCGGCGAATTCGACGCCGGAAACGCTGCACAACGCCGCCATCGCCATCGTCGACGAGGACGAATCCCCGCTGTCCCAGCGTATCGTCTCCTCGTTCTATCCGCCGCAGTTCGTGGTGCCGCAGATGATCGTGCCGCAGCAGATCGATCCCGGCATGGACGCGGGGGACTATACTTTCGTGCTGCATATCCCACACGGCTTCCAACGCGACGTGCTGGGCGGCAGAGGGGCCGAGATCCAGCTCAACACGGACGCCACGCGCATGAGCCAAGCCTTCACCGGCAGCGGCTACATCCAGCAGATCGTCAACGGCGAAGTGAACGAATTTCTCAATCGCCACCGCGTGAACAGCGTGCCGCAAGTGGACCTTGCCATTCGTGCGCGGTTCAACCCCGCGCTCAACAAGTCATGGTTCGGGGCACTCGCGCAGATCATCAACCAGATCGCCATGCTCTCGATCATCCTGACCGGTGCCGCGCTGATCCGCGAGCGGGAGCATGGCACGGTCGAGCATCTGCTGGTCATGCCGGTGACGCCGTTCGAGATCATGATGTCGAAAGTCTGGTCTATGGGGCTGGTGGTACTGCTGGCCTCCGCCCTTTCGGTGAACCTCGTAGTGCGGGCGCTGATGCAGGTGCCGATAGCGGGATCGCTGCCGCTGTTCTTTGCCGGAGCGGGGTTGGTGCTGTTCTCCACCACCTCTATGGGCATCTTCCTGGCCACCATCGCGCGCAACATGCCGCAGTTCGGCATGCTGATGATCCTGGTGCTTCTGCCTTTACAGATGCTTTCAGGCGGCAGCACGCCGCGGGAATCCATGCCGCAACTGGTGCAGGACGTGATGCTGTTCGCGCCCACGACGCACTTCGTGGAACTGGGCCAGGCAATCCTGTTCCGGGGCGCGGGCCTCGCAGTGGTCTGGCCGCAATTCGCCGCGACCATCGCCATCGGCGCGGTGTTCTTTGCAATCGCACTCGCCCGGTTCCGCTCGACGATCAGTTCGATGGCGTGACCCGGAACCCCACTCGGGTAATCCTCATCGGCAGCGCGGGTTCACCCCGATAGAGATCGTGGATGCACTCTTGGATCGTCCGGCCCGGCTCTCAACAGGAGACGAGATATGTCGATCGATTCGGTATGCCAGACCCCAGAGGTACTGCCTCGTCCAGATTTTCACTTCCAAGGCGAAATCGGCCGGACCTATCAGGATTCGGATCCGGCAACCTTTCCCCAGCCGGTACAGCCGCCGAAAGGCGCTCCCAATATCGTGCTTATCCTGCTGGATGACGTCGGCTTCGGCCAGTTCGAAACCTTTGGCGGCGGCGTGCCCTCGCCAACGATGGAGCGCCTGGCAAAGGAAGGCCTGCGCTACAATTATTTCCATACGACGGCCCTGTGCAGCCCGACACGCGCCGCGCTCATCACCGGGCGCAACCACCATTCGGCGTCGTTCGCCGGGATCACCGAACTGGCCACCGGCTACGACGGCTATTGCTGCATCCTGCCTCGCAACTGCGGGACGATCGGCGAGGTGTTGCGCCAGAACGGCTACATGACGGCATGGATCGGCAAGAACCATAACACGCCCACCTGGGAGACGAGCGCGGCGGGTCCGTTCGACCGGTGGGCCAATGGACTGGGCTTCGATTACTTCTACGGGTTCAACGCGGGCGACATGAACCACTGGAACCCGATCCTGTTCGAGAACCGGGATCTCGTCCCGGCATCCGAGGATCCCGAATACCACCTGACCGAGGATCTCGCCGAGCGAGCGATCACATGGGTGCGCAAGGTCAAGAGCATAGCACCCGACAAGCCCTATTTCCTTTATGTGGCGCCCGGCGCCACCCATGCTCCGCACCAGGCGCCGCAAAAGTGGATAGACCGGTTCAAGGGCAAGTTCGACACGGGTTGGGACGCCTATCGCGAGGCCACCATCCAACGGCAGAAGGCGCGCGGCGTGGTTCCTGACGATACCGAGCTGACGGTGCGTTCGAAGGGCCTGCCGGCATGGGACACCCTCAACGACGACCAGAAGCGGCTCTATGCAAGGATGATGGAAGTCTTCGCGGCCTACGGCGCGCAAGTCGATGCGGCGATGGGCCGGGTGATCGACGCGGTGAAGGCGCTGCCCGACGCCGACAACACGATCATCATCTACATCGCCGGCGACAACGGCTCCAGCGCCGAAGGCGGGCTGGAAGGATCGCTGTGCGAGAACATGTTCTTCAACGGTTTCCCCGAGAAATGGGAGGACAACCTCAAGGCGATCGACGAACTGGGTGGACCGAAGCATTTCAACCACTTCCCGTCGGCCTGGGCGCACGCCATGAATACGCCCTTCCAGTGGACCAAGCAGGTCGCCAGCCATTTCGGCGGCACGCGCAATCCCATGATCATTTCCTGGCCCGACCGGATCAAGGATGCGGGCGGGCTGCGCGACCAGTTCATCCACACGATCGACATCGTGCCCACACTCTACGAAGTCTGCGGCGTCACCGCGCCGAGCGAGTTGAACGGCATCCAGCAAAAGCCGATCGAGGGCGTCAGCTTCGCAGCGACGTTCGACGATGGCAGCGCGGCAAGCAAGCGCCGCACGCAGTATTTCGAACTGGGCGTCAATCGCGGGCTCTATCACGATGGCTGGATGGCTTCCGCGCCCAGCTTCGTGCCGTGGCAGCCGGTTCGTCCTGAAGACTGGGATCCGGACCAGCAGGTGTGGGAGCTCTACAAGCTCGACGGTGACTTCTCGCAGGCCCGCGACCTGGCGGACCGGCACCCGGAAAAGCTGCGGGAATTGCAGGACATGTGGTGGGTGGAGGCAGCCAAGTACAATGTACTGCCGCTGGACTGGCGCGCCACGATCCGGATGAATGCGGAAGCCATGGGGCGTCCCAGCATGGTCGGCGACCGGACCAGCGCGACGTATTACGAAGGCATGATCGGCCTGCCTGATGCGGCGTGCCTGCCGATGCTCAACAAGAGCTGGACGATCACCGCCGGTATCGAGCTTACCGATGACAAGGCCGAGGGGATGATCATCACCCACGGCGGTCTGGAAGGCGGCTACGGGCTTTACCTGCGCGAAGGCAAGCCGGTGTTCGTCTACAACTTCCTCTCGGTCGAGCGGACGACTTTCGCGGCCGAGGCCCCGCTCGGTGCAGGCCGGCACCAGTTGGTGGTCCGTCACGACTATGACGGCGGCGGAATGGGCAAGGGCGCGACGATCACGGTGTCCGCCGGCGGCGGCAAACTTGCCAGCGGGCGACTTGAACGGACGGTACCGATCCAGTTCTCGCTCGGGGAGGGCCTGGACATCGGCATGGACGTCGGCTCGCCGATCGACTTCACCTACCAACTGCCGTTCAAGTTCACCGGACGGATCGAAAAAGTGACGGTGGAGATCGATGCACCAGCGGCGAAGGCGTCAGCGGCGGGCGCCGAGGCGGAAGCTGCCGAACCGGCCGCGTAAACGCAAGTAGTGAAGGGCCGCAGCGCGCGATCGGTGCTGCGGCCCCCTTGCAATGAGATGGGGTCATCTGACCGGCCTCTCAGTAGTCGAACGCGAGCGAACCGGATCTCCTGGAGAAACGCCATATGCCGTCGAGCTCCAGACGCAGCTCGTCGTCGAAGTCGCCTACCAACACGTTTTCACCCCGTTCCCCGGTGTAGAGCACGACATAGCTACGTGCGCTTGCATGAGCCGGAGACAGCAGATCCACAACGATGTTCGCCATGACATGGCGCGTGCGCCGAGCAGGTCTGTCGCGGAAGAACGCGCGTATCGCCTCGCGTCCGGAAACCGGCGCTTCGGGCGCCGTGGGTCGCGCGAAGGAACCCTCAAGCGTGAACATCTCTGCCAGGGCATCATGGTCATGCGCGTCGTTCGCTTGGGCAAATCGATGGATCTGGCTCACGATAGCGCGCTCGATCGCCCAGTAGTCAGAAGGGCTCGCAGCTACGGAAGGGCTTGCAGCGTCTGGATTTTCCCGTGTCATGCGGTTTTTCGCTTTATGGTCGAGAGGCGATGCCATCCATTGCTTCAATGCTTCGGGAACGGCTTCGGGCGCCTCCATCGGCGCCATGTGGCCGCTGCCTTCGAACACCTTGTAAACGGCGCCCGGAAGTGCCGCGGCGATTTCCTCGTGCTGGGCGGGCGGGCTCCACGCGTCCTCGCTGCCGACGCCGATGAGGACAGGGCAGCGCACTGCCGCGCGCCAAATCTTCGGCACTGACGCGACTGCGCGAAATGATCCTGCGCGGCACGCTGAAGCCCGGTGAGCGGCTGCGGGAAGTCGAGCTGGCGGATCGGCTTGCCATGTCCCGCACGCTTCGCCCCGCCGCAGAAGCCTTGCCATCTCATGCATGGCACTCGGCTATCCCGTCGGGGCAACGATCGGCGCGCTGGCTGCCGTGCCGCTCATCGAAGCATTCGGGTGGCGGTCGATCTATGTGCTCGGCGCAGCAGCCGCCGCGCTGCTCGTGCCGCTGGTGCTATGGCTGTTGCCGGAATCCATTCAGTTCCTGACCGCGCGCCGCCCCGCAGGCGCGCTGGAGAAGATCAACCGGGTCCAGCGGAAACTCGGCCGCCCGCCGCTCGACAGACTGCCGCCGGTCACCGCCCAAGCGGCCCGGAGCCGTCCCGGCTTTGCCGATCTGTTCAGCGGCCGGATGCTCGCCCCGACCGTCCTTGTGATGTTGCTCAACATGAGCGTGATGGCCACGGTCTACTTCGCGATCAGCTGGACGCCGAAGATCCTGTCCGAGTTGGGCTTCAGCGACAGTATCGGCATTTACGCCTCGATGATGATGAACGTGGCAGGCGCCATCGGATGCCTTCTGTTCGGACTGCTGGCGAACCGCTTCGGCCTTCGCAACCTTTCGACGGCGGTATTCGTGGGCATGGGGCTGGCCCTCACGGCCTACGGGTTGGCGCCGCCGCGCGCAGTTGCACTGATTGCCGCTGCGTTCATTACCGGCTTTTTCCTCAATACCGCAATTACCTGTCTTTATACGATTTTGCCGCAAGTGTTCCCGCCTGAAATGCGCGCCACGGGAACGGGCATCGGCCTGGGCGGCGGGCGGATAGGCGCCGTGGCCGGTCCCTATCTCGCAGGAATGCTGATCGCCGCAGGCTGGAGCCGCGCGGCATATTGCATCGCTCTGGCAGTTCCGATGCTGGCCGCTATTGCCATCCTCGCAGCACTGCCCATCGGCAAGAACGGTATCTCCATGCGAGACGGGTGATCGAAGAACAGACGATAAATCTACATTGCCCTGATTATATTATACGATATACATACGTCATTCTGACGGAGATTGAGCCTTGGACAGCGCTGACGATGATGTGCCCGAACAATCGCTCAGCAGTCGCCGCATTCCGCCCCACACGCGCCGCTCCATGCCGCACGCCTCGCTTGACCGACGTGGACTGATCCGCGCCGGGCTGGCGGGCGCACTCCTGCCCGCGTTCGAAACGACGCTAAAGGCCGCAGCCTCGCC
>NZ_DAMDBA010000069.1:0-14561 GCF_032093395.1 Novosphingobium sp. | reverse complement strand
AGCCTCGCCTTCGTCCGTGCCGCGAAGAGTCAGTTCCGTACTCGCCGGCCGAGGTAAGCCTTTCAAACTGGGCTTCGACGGCGGCCGCGCAACGAGCCTGTCCGCCGCCTCGGAGATCGTACCGGGAGATTTCATTCATGCAGGCGCCGGTCTTGGCAATGCCGCCGGGACCTACCGCATCGCGGACGGCCCATGGCAGCGTTTCGAAACGCGCATGCAGGAGCCCGAGCATTTCAGGCAGACCGCGAGCGGGTTGGAGACGCGCTACCGTCTTGCTTCCGGCATCTCCGTCACGAGCAGTCTCGCCCTTGAAGCCGATGGCCTGTATCTGACCCTGACGCTTGCCAACGAGACGGCTGTGCCGATCGAGTTCGGCGATCTTGCCCTTCCGCTGCCGATCAACATGATCCACGCGGCAAAGAACGACCCCAACGCTCTCCTCAAGCACAGCTTCATTTCCGGTCGCAGTTCGCACATCTTCTGGCAGCGCAAGGACAGCCTCACCCCTTGGCTTGCCATGCTCCCGGAAAAGGGGGCAGCGCTTGAGTACTGGGACGCGCCCAAGGATTCGCCGGACCTTTACCGGGTCTTCTTCCACGCCGCCGCCGAAGTCGCCGCCGTGCAGGCAGCAGGCTCGCGCTGGCGCCTCCCTGCGACCAGCCTCACGCTCGCTCCGGGAGCGACGGCCGAGAGGGGCGTCCGTTTCCTGCTTGTGGACGGCTACGCCGCGATGCGCCGGACCATCGCCGAACACGGGCTGATCGACGTCGAAGTCGTGCCGGGCATGACCGTGCCTACCGATCTGGACGTAACACTCTCGCTGGGTTCCAGTGTATCCGTCGTCCGGCTGGAACCCGAACATCCCGCGCACACTGAATGGAAGGTGCTTGGAGAACGGGCCGGACGGAAGCTCTTTCGCCTGCGCTTCGCCCGCCTCGGCGAAAACCACGTCACGCTGCATCAGGCAGACGGCGGGCGAACCACGCTGGAATTCTTCGTGACCGAACCGGTCGAGACGATGATCGCCAAGCGCGGCGCCTTCATAGCCGCACACCGTCATCGCGATCCCGCGAAATGGTACGACGGCCTGCTCGCCGAATGGAACATGGAGAGCGAAACCCTGCTCGGCCCGGACAATTACGACCGGATCAAGGGCTGGCGTATCTACGAAGTAACCTGCGACGATCCGGGACTTTCCAAGCCCGCGTTCCTTGCCGCCAAGAACGCGGAATACCCGGTGCAAGCCGAGATCGACGCGCTGGACGACTATGTCGAGCACTTCGTCTGGGGCGGCCTCCAGCGCACGACCGAAGAGCAATGGCCTTACGCACTCTACGGCATTCCAGACTGGAAGCGGAACCGCGACAGTGCCGATCCGGGCGAAAAGGGCCGCAAGCACTTCTGGCGGCCTTACGATTACCCGCATATCGTGCTGATGTATTTCGCACTCTATCGCATCGCGCGAGACCGGCACGGCTTCCACACGCGCCTTACCGCCGCCGACTATCTCGAACGCGCCTTCGGAACCGCGCGGGCCATGTTCGTTATCCCCAAGGAGATCATCGGCTGGGAAGCGAATTCCACCGGCTTCTACAACGAATTGGTGATCCCCGATGTGATCGAGGCCCTGCGCCGCGAAGGTCATGTGGCGCAGGCCGACGAACTGGCCGGGCACTGGGAACACAAAGTCGCCCACTTCGTGAACGAGGTCGACGATCTCTTCGCCTCGGAATACGCTTTCGATTCCACCGGCTTCGAATCCACGCAGGCAATCGCCCGCTACGCGCTAGACCGACCGGAGCGCTTCCCGCCCGAACGTGCGCGCGCTTTTGCCGGGCGTCAGATGGATGCCAACCTGTTCTGCCGGGGGTGGCTGCAACCCTCGTACTACACTCTCGGCAGCGATTACCGCGCGCAGGCGGGCGATTCCTATACGCTAAGCTACATGGCGCAGATGGGCGGTTGGGCCATCCTCGATCATGCCTTGAACGATACCCCCGATGACCGTCCACTGCTGCGGCTTGCCCACGCCTCGGCGTTGAGCAGTTGGGCTTTGCTGAACAGCGGCACAGCGGAAAGCGGTTACGGTTACTGGTACCCCGGCAAGGCCAACGACGGCGCCGCGGGTGGCGGCTTCGAGCCCGCCGCTCTTGGCGAGACGTGGCTGGACCAGCCCCATCGGCATGGGTCTTGGTACTATTCCTGCGAGATCGACCTAGGCTTCTGCGGGGCCCTGCGCGCGGCGGCCACCACGCTGGTGGACGACGAACTGTTCGGCCGCATCGCTCTTTCCGGTGTGCTGGAAGAGCACGACAACCAACTCCTGGTCCATCCTCGGGACGGGGTCCGCCGACGCTTTCATGCACGCCTCGGCAAACGCGTCCTCGACATCCAGCTGCTGGACGACGGCAGGTTCGCCTCCGACGCGCCGATCCGGGTCAGCCCTCGGCTCGATCAATGCGCGTTCGAGATCGAACATTCGGCGGGGCCAGCCCGTACCTTGAGTATCCGCATCTCGGACAGGAACACGCTGCCCTGGAAATTGGCAGGATTGAGCCGATCCCCGATTGCCGGGGTTTACGGTATCGACGTGAAACAAGGCGCTCTGCGTACCATAGTAAGGGCTCAGGCCGGGTAGCCTGCGACGCTTTACCCATCGAGCCACTCAATTCGCGGAGCGGGCGCAGCTTTTGCAGAGGTTCGCAATCGTTCGATGCGGTGCTTATCGATGACGCGCCCGCCCAGATACCCGCAGATGGCTTCCAAGGCGCGTTCCGGCTCCGCCATCTCTCCGCAGACGAAGATATCGACGGCCGCGACACCTTCTTCCGGCCAAGTATGGATGGAGATGTGCGACTCTGCCAAAAGTGCCACGCCGGTAACTCCCATGCCGGGGCCGAAGTGGTGGAGCCGAACGTCGAGGACGGTCAGGTGTGCCGCCACCGCCGCATCCCGCAGCGCTGCCTCGACGAGCGGCAGGTCGTCGAGACCTGAACACTCTGCGAGATCCGCTATGAGGTGAACACTGGTTCCCGCGCGATGCGTCATGTTGCTATCAGGCTTTCGTGGACATGCCCAAGATGCGTCAATGCCGTCTCTGCGGCGACCACGCCGTGGTAATGCGCTTCCTCGAACAGCGAGAGCCCGGAAAGGTCGGAGTGGGCGAATAGTATCGGAGGCCTTGCGGAGCGCGCTGCAAGCCGCGCAGGATCGCCGAAAAAACCGGGCGTCGGGCGAACCATGGCATGTCCCCAGCGCCAAACGTCTATTCGTTCGATCGCACCGTCGAGATCGGGATTCATGGCGAGCAGATCGGCCTTCACGATATCCTGCCAGCGCTCCAGAGAGCGCGTGAGCATGATCTCGCGCGCCTTCCTGGGCGTTTCGCGCGAAAGCGGCATGTACCAGGTCAGCACGTTCGGCCCTGCACCGGTCCCCGTGCTCTGGTGCGTGGCGACGACATAGCCGAGCGCTTCGCTCGCGGTAGAGACATTGTCCCACGCCAGCGGGCTGCCCTTGCCCGCGGGCGCGCGCGATACGGTGATATTTGCGACCACCCACGGGGCGTAGGAAAACCCGCCCGCGCTGCAATGGCGCGGCGCCACGCGGGCGGCGACGAAGTGCGGCATGGCAAGGATCACGGTCCTTGCGCGGATACGGCGGCTGCGCCGCGCGGCGTGGTCGAACAGGTCGACCTCGGCGCGGCCGTCGCCAAGGGCTTCCACCCGGAAAACGCTGTGGCCGGCGCGAATGCGAGGACCGATGCGCTCTGCCATGAGGCCGACAAGACGGCCGTTGCCTTCTGGCCATGTCAGTTCACGGTCGCCGTCCCCGTTGGCGGCCCATCCCCGTCGCCCGGCGAAGTAGTGGATGCCCGCCCACGCCGAAATGTGCTCCGGCTCGGCGCCGTAATCGTCGCGGCAGCAGTAGCGCAGATAGGCCCGCAAGGCAGGCGCGGTGAAGCCCTCCGCATCCAGCCATTCGGCGAAACTGCGGCTGTCGAGCGCGGTGAAGTGGGCGTCGTTGCTGGAAAGGGCCGACGGCACGGCAAAGGCAGGACGACCATCCGCCCCCGAGGCCGCGCGATAGAATGCCATGCGGGCTTCGAACGCGCGCTGCTGCTCCTGCTCGGCCGTCGAAAGGCCGGTGCGGGGGATCAGCCCCTCCTGCCACGCCCCGCGCCAGAGCAGGCGCTCCTCAAGGTCCGCGCAGAGCTGGTAGGGATCGTAGACCGGCCCATCCGGCAGATCGCCCACGATCATCCCGAAACCGCGCAGCATATGCCGCAACGCCCCGGCCTCGCGGTTGGGCACGGGCAGGTAATGCGCGCCGAGCGGATAGGCGCTGACCCCATTGCGGCCAGACCGCGCATTGCCGCCGGCCTTGTCTTCCAGTTCGAACAGGGCAAAGTCTTCGAACCCCGCTTCAGCGAACCGCCAACCCGCCGCAAGCCCCGCAACGCCGCCGCCCGCGATCACCACGCCAAGCTCCTCGACCGGCCCATCCGGCGCGGGAAAGGCGCCGTCGCGCAGCAAATGCCCGCGCTGCCAGTCCGCCCCGTCCAGCGTGCCAGCCATCGCCGGTCGCACACAGCCGGTGACCATGGCCGCGCCGAGCGCCGCCCCAATGGCCGCAGAGCCGCCCGCCAGCACACCGCGCCGGCTCGCCTCAGCCCTCATAGCGCCCCCACTCCTGCGCGAAGCTGCGCACGAGCGCCTGATTGTCGAGCCTGTTCACCGGGGTCGGACGCCGGGCCATATCGGGCGGAAAGTCGAACATCGCGCGCTCTGCCGAAGAGCTGAGGAAGCGCAAGTCCGGCGGCAGGCGCACCTCGTCCGCGATCGGGCCATGCGCGGCCAGCGTAAAGCCCCATTCCCCGAAGCTGGGCACATAGGCATGATAACCGCGCACACGAAACCCTGCCGCCTCCAGCGTGCTGGCCACTGTCCAGTACGACTGCGGCGCGATCAGCGGCGACGTACTCTGCACCGTCATCACCCCGTCGGGCGCAAGCAGGCGGGCCACTTCGCGGTAGAACGTCTCGGTATAGAGCTTGCCCAGAGAGAACTCGGTCGGATCGGGAAAGTCCACGATGACGGCATCGTATGCGCCCTGGGCCTCGCGCACCCAGCGGAAGGCGTCGGCATTGCGCACGGTCAGCCGGGGCGAGGACAGCGAACCGCCATTGAGCGCCGCCAGTTGGGGCGTATCGCGAAACAGGCTGGTCATCTCGGGATCCAGGTCTACCAGCGTGACCTGCCGCACGCGCGTGTCGCGCAAAACCTCGCGCGCGGCCAGCCCGTCGCCGCCGCCAAGGATCAGCACGCGGCGCGGATCGGCCACCCGGCCCAGTACCGGCCAGACGAGTGCCTCATGATAGCGATACTCGTCGCGGGTGGAGAACTGGAGGTTGCCGTTGAGGTAGAGCCGCAGGTCGTCGCCGCGCCGCGTGATGACCATGCGCTGATAAGGTGTCGAACGCGCGTAGATCACCGGCTCCGCATAGAAGGCCACCTCGGACCAACGCTGCAACCGGTCGGCCGCAAGCAGCCCGGCGACAAGGCTGGCAGCTACCCCGAGCGCCGCGATCACGTCCACCGCGATCCGCCGCTGCCCCCGCAGCGCCACCAGCAGCGCCAGTGCGACCGCCACATTGGCAAGGCCGAAGACGAAGCCGGTGCGGATCATTCCCAGCCACGGCACCAGCACCAGCGGGAACAGCAACGAGGCGATCAGCGCGCCGACATAGTCGTATGTCAGGACATTGGAAACGAGTTCGCGGAATGCGAAGCGGTGGCGCAGGATGCGGATCAGCAGCGGAATTTCCAGCCCCACCAGCACACCGATCGCCAGCACCAGAGCATAGAGCACGACGCGAAAATCGCCCACCATCGGGAACAGCAGGAACAGTCCGGCTGCCGACCATCCGCCCAGCGCCGCGATCAGGATCTCCACCCGCACGAACACGCCCATCTCGTCGCTGCGGACATGGCGCGAGAGCCAGCTGCCCACGCCCATGGCGAAGAGGTAGGTGCCGATGACGGTCGAGAACTGGGTAACGCTGTCGCCCAGCAGGTAGCTTGCCAAAGTGCCCGCGAGAAGTTCGTAGATCAGCCCGCACGTTGCGACGACCAGAACCGAGACGAGCAGGATCACCGCCAGCGAGGCGGGTGCCCTGCCCTCCTCCGCACCACCACCACCGCTGCCGCCGTCCCCGCCTCGGGTACTCACCCCGATTTCAGCCATGAATGGCGGCGGCGATGATGTTCGATATGCCCAGCGCCACCGCACCGGCCAGCAGCGCGACCGCAAGGTTGCGCCGCTCGATGATCTCGCGCCACAGCTCCCCGGGGGTCAGCTTGTCGACCAGCACGAAACTGATCACGAAGATCACGATGCCGAGCCCCGCGTAAAGGAGCGTGGCGAGAAAGATCGAGAGTGTCAGCATGGGCCGTCTCCTTGGGGGTTCACTTGTGTGTAGGGCCGCGCACGAAGGCCCCGCCGCTGCGCCCACCCGAAGAAGAGCGCTCCTCTTCGGAATAGGGCGACCAGGCGTAGTACGAGGCGCCGACGGCGCCGGCGAGGATCATGGCAACCCAGCAGAGAAAGATCGCAAGGCGCATCATCACCACCCCCGCGCCTTGCGCATCTGGCGCCAGAGAGCGATCGAAGGGAACAGGAACAGGAGGAACGCCGCCGTCCACCAGTTGCCCCACGGAATCGCGCCCGTCTCCGCGCGCACGGACACCGTTATCGTGGGCGGCAGCGAATACCAGCCAAGTTCGGCGGCGGTCGGGTCCGAAGGCCAACCGTGCGCGGATGCATCCACGTAGATATCGTAGGTGCCCCGCGGCACCTGTCCGAACAGCGTCGTGTCGCTTTGGCTGCCCTCGCTCCATGGACCGTCGCTGTCACGCCCGGAGTACTTCTCGACGATGCCATAGCCGTCGATCGACTGTCCGCTCGCCCGATTGACGAGCGAATAGTCGAGATCGACCCAGCTATTCGTCAGCTGTTCGGCGCGCGCCTTCACTTTCACGAACTGGTGGGCCCGGCGCACCGAGACGGTGCCGATCTTCACGTTTTCGCGGGTCACGGAATAGGGCGCGTCCACGCTACCGGAAGCACGGTCCACCGGCCCGGCGATCAGCACCATGGCCAGCAACAGCAAGGCCAGAGCCACGAGCGCGATGGCGAACATCGTGGGAACGTCGCTTTCCCGGCGTGCCTCAGCCGCGAAAGGTGCAAAAGGCTGCGCGGCCGCGCGGCGACGCGGCTTCGGCGCGCTCAGGCCGAAAGCCTGCTCCACCGTAGCGGCATCGAGCTGGACCATCTGGGTCCAGTTGACTTCGCCGCCGCCGCCCTCGCGCGAGAGGACCACGTCGCCCCGCTCGAACATGGCCGAGGCAACCTCGTCGCCTTCGCGCACGCGCCAGTAGAATTCGCCGAGCACCGCGGTGGTGCAGGCGATACCGTTTTCCCCTTGGCGGGTGTAGCGCTTGCCGCGCCATGTGACGGTGTCGTCATCGCCCTGCGGCAAGTCGAGCAACATCGTGCCGAACTGCCACTCCCCCTCGCTCAGGATCAGCCAGCGATAGCCCGCGTAAGGATTGAACAGAAGGAATTCGGCCCAGCGATAGATGCCCTCGCTACGCCGCAAAGCACCCACGACTTCCCATTCGACATCGAACAGCGTGCCCCGCATGCCGGGCTTGAGCCGAAAGCGCGTGGCCGCCTTGTCATGCGCCTCGATCAGGGCGACTTCGGGGCGCGACACGTCGAGCAGCGAGCCGCAGTGCAGGCAAGCCAGGTTGACGCTGAAGCCCGCAGCACGCACTTCCAGCGCACCGCCACACTGCGGGCAGGTGATCGCGCGTACCGCCGTCATCGCTCCAGCCCCCCAGGGATGGTCCACCCTTCCATCTTGCGCAAGTTGCCGGGAGCCAGCGCCGCAAGGTCGCTGTAGTGTCCCAGCCACGCGCTCGGCCCCCGCTCGTCGCGCTGGATGCTCACCGCCTCGCGGTCGGGGCCGCGAAAGTCGATGCTGGCCATCACGCGGCCCGGCAGTGTGGCAAACGGCAAGTCGCCTTCGCTGCCAAGGCACTGCGCTTCCTTGCAGTCGACGGCGGTCAGGGTAACGCCCTCCACCTCGATCCGGGTGCCGACCGGAATGTCCCCGCCCCCCGACGCGAAGGCGGCGATAAGGGGATGCACAAGCAGGTCCGGCCGCGCCCGCGTCAGCATGAAGGCGCCCATTGCCTCGCCCAGCCAGTGCTCGTCGCCATCACCGCCGGACAGCAACCATTCGTTCCACGATCCATCGGCCCAGCCCCAGCGCACCCGGCCGATGACGGTGAGCAAGGCGTCGCCTATCCGGAAGCTGGTACCCAGCTGGACCGGCGAGACATCGGGCGGCAGCACCGCCACCTTGCCCACTTCCTCCAGCGACAGGCCGCTGCGCAGGATCAGCGTGCGGCAATAGGCGCAAGTGACATAGGGCATCACGCTGCGCTCAGGCAGCGGCGCGCCGCAGGATGGGCAATTGCTCACGCTGTCCCCCGAAATACCCGTCAGCGAATGCGAGAGAGAAGCTCGGCCTTCTTGGCGTCGAACTCTTCCTGGCTGAGCGCGCCGAGCGTCACCAGCTTGTGCAGCTTCTCGATCGTGGCGATGGGGTCTTCGGCGGGTTGTGCAGACACGGAAGCTGCCGTGGTGCCCAGCCCCTGCGCCATCGCCCCGCCAAGCGCAGTCGCCGCCGCGACGCCCGCGCCGATCCCCGCGACGGAGCCGCCCTCCTGCCCGGCTGCGGCCTCGATCGCCTCGGCCGCCTGGAAACGGGTGTAATTGCCAAGGTCACCCAGCACCCGCATCGACGACCCCTTGTCGAGATGGGCCTGGACTTCCTCGGGCAGCGAGATGCTCTCGACATAGAAGCTGAGGCATTCGAGCCCCCACTGCGCGAAGGCCTTGTCCACTTCCACGCGAATGCGATCCGACAGCGCCTGCTGGTTGGCCGCAAGGTCGAGGAAAGGCAGGCCGCCCCCACCCAGCGCCGTGGCGATCGCGGTCTGGATCGCGGCGCGGAGTTGCGGTTCGAGCGAGGTGACCGTCACGCCTTCAAGCGTCCCGACCACGCGCTCCACGAAGGTATCGACCCCGGCGATGCGGAAGGAATAGGACCCGAAAGCCCGCAGCCTCAGCGCGCCGAATTCCGCGTCGCGCACGGTGACCGGCTGCCCGGTGCCCCACTTCAGCCCTTGCTGTTCCTTGAAGGACAGGAACACGACGTCGGACTTGAAAGGAGACGTAAAGCCCTTGTCCCAGTTCATCAGGCTGGTGAGAATTGGCAGGTTCGCCGTATCGAGCCGGTGCAGGCCGGACTCGAAGGTATCGGCAAGGCTTCCCTCGTTCACGAAGAGCGCCACCTGCCCCTCGCGCACCGTAAGCTGCGCGCCGTTCTGGATCTCCCGCCCCTCGAAGGGGACGCGCCAGGCCAAGTCGCCGGGCTTTTCGATCCAGTCGATCACATCGACGAATTGCTTTTTAAGGAAACCGAACATCAGGCCCGCCAAAATTGAGTGAAGCCGACGTTACACGCAAATCGCGCCTGTGAAAGCGAGAACCATCAAGTAAAGCGTCCCGATGCCGTCGCAGCGCAGGCCGGAACCGCTCAGCGGGATCAGGGCCTGGCGATGAACGGACGGCGGAACGGTGCGCCGAGCCGGTTGAAGGCTTGGCATATCCTTTCGAATTCCTGGTGTCGTGATGATGGAAGCGCGGGTCAGTTCGGTTTGGCGGGGTGGTCAGGACGGCATCGCGCGCA
Source organism: Novosphingobium sp. (assembly GCF_032093395.1). Taxonomy (GTDB): domain Bacteria; phylum Pseudomonadota; class Alphaproteobacteria; order Sphingomonadales; family Sphingomonadaceae; genus Novosphingobium. Next base: position 4,738 of record NZ_DAMDBA010000069.1, on the reverse strand, counting down.
TCGTCGATGAAGACCGCAAGCAGCTTGAATCTCCCCGCCATTCACCTTGCTGACGACCTGACCCTAAGGTCCGGAACGAAATCTGCCCTGGCCTCGAACCCAATCGACGTTGCGGGCGTTATCCTCGAAGACCCGGCTCTCCGCATTCGGCAGCGCAGGATGCAGGAACACGGCTTACTATGTCTTCCAGACTTCCATCTGTTACCAGTATGGCCAACAGCCTGGGCATGGCCGAGGCGGTCAGGATTCATGATTGGTCCCTCAGCCCGCTTGGGCCGAGAGACAGCTGGCCGCAAAGTTTGCGTACGACGGTGGATCTGATGCTCGCTTCGGGCCACGCGATGTGCCTCGTCTGGGGACCGGGCCTGACGCTCATCTACAACGATGGCTACGCCGATTTTCTAGGTGCGCGACATCCTGGAGCGCTGGGCCAGTCGTTCCGAGAGGTGTGGGCGGAGATTTGGAAGGACATCGGACCACTCGTGGAGCGGGCCTATGCCGGCGAAACCACCACGATTACCGACATGCCCCTCGTCATGACGCGCAAGGGATTTCCCGAAGAGACCTGGTGGACCTTCTCCTACTCCCCCGCTTTCGACGATGATGGTGCTGTCGCGGGTCTTCTCGACGTTGCGTCAGACAGTTCGTCCCGCGTTCTCGCTGAACGGGAGCGTGATGAGGCGGAAGCCAAACTGCGCGAAAGCGAGGCCTTCATGCGCAACGTGCTGGCAGCGTCGACAGACTGCATCAAGGTCATCGAGCTGGACGGCAGCCTGTCATTCCTGAGCGAGGGCGGCATGCAGGTCATGGAAGTAAGCGACTTCAATGACGTGAATGGCTGTATCTGGGCGGACATGCTGAAAGACGACGGCACGGAACTCGCACTGAGGGCTCTCGATGCAGCAAGGCAAGGACGCTCCACGCATTTCGAATCTGCCGCAGACACCTACCTGGGAACACCGAAACACTGGTCGGTATCGGTCTCGCCGATCTTTTCGGAAGCAGGAGTTGTCGAGAGGATTTTGTCCGTTTCCCGAGATCATACGGCGCTCGAACAATCACGGGCCCAGCAACGATTGCTCAATCAGGAGCTGAATCACAGGTTCAAGAATATCCTTGCGATGGTTCAGTCGATCGCCAGCCAGACATTCCGCGATGCAAAGTCGCTGGATGAGGCGGCACACGCTCTAGCGTCGCGGCTGGTGTCGCTCGGACACGCCACCGATCTACTCACGTCGTCCTCCTGGCACGGAGCGGATCTGCACACGATCATCGATGCAGGACTGGCTGGCATCGATGGGCATCGCGACCGAATCTTCGTGAGCGGTCCGTCGCATCACCTCAATGCCCAGGCCGCACTCGCGATGACGCTCGCCGTGCACGAGCTCGTGACCAACGCGATCAAGTATGGCGCGTTGAGCAATGACGCTGGCACGGTGCTCTTGGAATGGAAGTTCGCTGGTCCGCAAGATGCCAGGCGTTTCTGCCTGCGCTGGGAAGAGCGGGATGGGCCTGAGGTGGCACCCCCGACTTCGCGTGGCTTTGGCTCTCGCCTGATCGAACGATCGCTACGTTCTTATTTTCGAGGAGAAACCAACCTGGGTTTCCCACCTGCCGGTGTCGTCTTTACGATTGATGCCCCGCTGTCCAACAATGTCGAAGGAACGAAGTGATCATGGGGCAGGCAGTTCCACCCAGAGCTATCCTCATCATCGAGGACGAGCCCATTATCCGGCATGATCTGATGGACTTCTTCGAAGACCATGGGTTCCGGGTCTTCGACGCGTCGGGAGCCGACGAGGCCATCGAAATACTGGCTGCCAATCCCACGATCGAGGCAGTTTTGACAGATGTCCAGATGCCGGGGTCGATGGACGGTATCAGACTGGCTCATTTTGTAAGGGACCGTTACCCACCGACGATCCTGATTGTCGCGTCAGGCGCCGTAAAGCCGAGGGCCTCGGAACTGCCGGAAAGGGCAATGTTCGTGTCCAAGCCATTCGATCCGCGGTCAGTCCTGCGCGAGATCGACCGCCTGTCGTAGTGGCCGGGGAATCGGCTTTTGTCTGGAATGCCCGCGCATACCGATCCCTTTCCCATGCTTATGTTCGAGCGGAAGTGCGGGGCTCAGACGTCCGAAGGAAATGGTCGATCGCGGTAACTGCTTTCTCCACGCTTCCGCGCTTCCCATGCGTTTTCTCGCTCGCGCGCGTAAGCCTTTTGCACGCGTACCCTGCTGATGCCGTACTTCTCGGCAAGTTGGGCGAAGGTCGCCCCATCCATCACGGCAACATAGATCGCCGCGTTGCGCTCTTGCTCCGGACTCGGATCGCTCAATTCCATACTTCACTCCAATCGTCAGGCTTTTCAGGGTTGCTGTGCCCAACCTTGCAATTTTCCAGCTCCAACGCAGCCTCCGATCGGTAGCGATCGACGCGGGTCTTTAGCGGCAAAAATTTCGTTCCCTAGGTGCAATCCGGAAGCCGGTTCAGATTTATAGAACCGTATTCTCGACACGCAATCCGGGCGACATTGAGAACAGGAAGGTTCTTTGCTATTGGCTTCCACCTCAACGTAAAGCACCGCGTTGCCCTTTGGCTACGCGGCGCGCCACCGATATAGAACATCCAAGGATAAACATTGTCTTCCTACAAAGCGCCCTCTTTTCAAGACCGTATTGCCGCAGCCGGATCGGCCAAACAGAAGGCTCTGGATGCACTTAGAGCCAAGCCACCTGTCGACTCGGCACTGCTGGAAGAGCGACGCCGGGTGCAGGAAGCACGGGATCAGGCAGCTGCAATCAAGCGAGCCGCCAAGGCAGAGGCCATTGCTTTAGCCAAAGCGGAAAAGGCAGAACGCAAAGCCGCCGCCGAAGCCGCAGCCGCACTCAAAGCCGCCAGGCTGACGCCTGCCGGCGCCGCCGAAATGAAGGCAGCACGGGATGCACGCTACGCTGCGCGCAAAGCTCGAAAGAAATAGTGGATATCAGCGAGTCAGCCCAGGCTGCCCGACGCGTGAGAATACACCCGAATTTCTGGAGACATCATGGCCGACCTGTATCAAAAAGCACTGGAATCGGAACGCAGAAGCCTGTGGGCCGAATGCAGGCTGAAAGGTCTAGCTAAAGGTACCCCGGCGCGCCTCAGAATTGCGGAATTGGACGAACTGCTTGCGCAGCATAAAGCCAAAAAGGGTGGTGCATCAGATACGTCTGGCCCTGGTACAAAAACGCCATGAATGGGTACGTCAATTTCGAAACGCTTGATGGCGATGTTCTCGCCATCAATGCGGATCGTGTCAGTTTTGTTCGACGGTACCGAGGAACAGATCAAGCCAGCGCCATCAATTTCGAAAAAGGACATTACGTCGTCGTAAAGGGCAACCTTGAAACGGTGATGCAAGAACTTGCCCACGCGTAATTTGCGCGGCGCAGTGTCCCTTCGGCCCTTTTGCAAATTAATGCGAGATGCGCCCCTTCTTTGAAATTGGTCGTCATCGACCGAGTCGTCCGCGCTTTTATGGCGCTCTGCTTGGTCCGGAATTCAGCAAAGCTACGATTTCCTGTTCGGCGGCGGTCGCTTCGACGATGAGTTGACGCAGTTCCTTCGCCGTGTCTTCGAGAAGGGTAGCGCCAAGCGGCCGCTCGCCATTTATGAAACGGCGGATCGCCCTTTCGTCGATGCCCATGCGCCGCGAGAATGCTGTGGTGCCGCCGAAAAGCTGGACGCAGTAAGCGAAGTGCTCGCGTTGCTCGTGGGTGGAAGATGCCGTCATATTATCCGCCTGTTGGTTTGCTATCATCGCCATAGGGTAACTGGTGCATGAAGCAACATGCGCGTCCTCGCTGTATGGGATGAACGAGCAACTCCCTCTTTGCGCGAACGCGCTTTTCCATGCCGTCGCATTCACTGATAGCGAAGCTTGTTCTCGAACCCTTCATTGGCTTTGGTCATCTTGGCAATCTTTCTGAGGGTTGCCCGGACATGGCGTTCGACGCGGCGATCGTCGTGGATGCCGGTGATCCGATAGTCTTCCTGATCGAGCAATTGCTTGATCCGCAGCGCAAACGCGGCCTGTTCGCTCTCGCGAGCGGTGGTTCTCAAGCTTCGGCATACCCACTCTTCGGCGGCCGCCTTGTCGTAGTCGTCCTCGGCGCCGTACCCGCGCCTGTCGGCGGTCGCTTGATCGCGTGCCGCCGCCTCGATGCGGCCCTCCAGCCACTTGGCGACCAACTCGCTATCCCAAGGTTTTGACGGAACGCTCATCGATCTTTCCCGCCGATCCGGCAAATCGTCATGGCTCAGTTGCCGTCGGCATCGACGGAAAAGACCATGGGCTTGCCACGGGAGGCCGGCTCCCATCCTGCTTGCAGCGCAGCCCGGATGCCACGTGACACGAGCGCGTCGCTGATCTGGAGCCGCCCTCGCGGCAGACCTTTCACCAGACGCTTGGGAGGGGGAAACTCCAGCAAGGCTTCTCGCTGGGTGTGTTTGCGGAGCAATCCAACGGTCATGCCCCTCCAGCCCTCGGCATCACCCCACTGCGGTTCACTCCGAAGCTCCCATTCGTAGTGGACACCATCCACCTCGACGATACCGGCTGTTTTGTTAGTCATGGCGATCGCCTAGCAGGTCTGCGCGCTCGAACCACCCATCGATTTTCAACGAACGACGACCAGCGCCAGAAACATGGGATAATCGCGGGAGCGAGTCGTCCTGACGCCCGGTGGGTGTAGTAG
>NZ_DAMDBA010000068.1:0-26496 GCF_032093395.1 Novosphingobium sp. | reverse complement strand
CCTCCTGCTTGAGGCGAATCGCCAGCAGGTGGTGCAGCAGCGCCTCGAAGGCATGGAAGAATCCGTGCGCACGCGCCTGCGCCAGGCCAGCCCGACCATCGCTATCGGCGACTTTTCCAGCACCGGCGGCCAGCTTGCCTTCACTGTCCGCGACCCTTCGCAGGTCGACGCGGCGCGCGAAGCGATTCTGCCGCTGACCTCGGGCGCGGGCCTTACCGGCCAGCGCGACTGGGATATCACGGTGCAGGACGGCACGCGTTTCATCCTCGTGCCCACGCAGGCCGGCATCGACCTTGCCATCAGCAGCGCAATGGAAACCGCCGTCGAAGTCGTGCGCAAGCGTATCGACGCGCTCGGCACCAAGGAGCCGGATATCCGCCGTCTTGGCGGCACGCGAATCGACGTGCAGGTTCCCGGCCTCCAGGATCCGGCGGCACTGAAGAACCTGCTCGGCCAGACCGCCAAGCTCGAATTCAAGCTGGTCGACGAAACGGCCGTGCCAAGCGACCTGGCCAAGGGCATCGTCCCGCCGGGGTCGGAGATCGTGCCTTACGCCGATCCCACTTCTCCCGCGGCCGGCGGCGTGCCCGTCATCGCGGTGAAGCGTCTGGGCGGCATCAAGGGCGACGAACTGACCGACGCCAAGCAGGCCTTCGAGCCGCAGACCAACGCGGCCGTCGTTTCGATCACCTTCAACCAGCAGGGCGGCGAGAAGTTCGCCAAGCTGACGACGGAGAACGTGGGCAAGCGCTTCGCCATCATCCTCGACGGCAAGGCTCTTTCCGCGCCCAGCATCAACGAGCCGATCCTGGGTGGCAGCGCGCAGATCTCGGGCAGCTTCAACGTTCAGTCGGCCACGCAGCTTGCCATCTCGCTGCGTTCGGGTGCGCTTCCGGTGGATCTCACCGTCGTCGAGGAACGCACAGTCGGTCCGGACCTCGGCGCCGATTCGATCCAGAAGGGCGTCGTCGCCATGGGCGTCGGCACCGTGCTGCTGATGCTGTTCATCTTCTTCACGTATGGCCGCTTCGGCGTCTATGCGAACCTGGCGCTGTTCATCAACGTGTTGATGATCCTGGGTATCATGGCCGTACTGGGCACCACGCTGACGCTTCCCGGCATCGCCGGGTTCGTGCTGACGATCGGTGCCGCGGTCGACGCGAACGTGCTCATCAACGAGCGTATTCGCGAGGAGCGCCATCGCGGGCGCCGCGTCGTGCAGGCGGTGGAACTGGGCTACAAGGAGGCGAGCCGCGCCATCTTCGACGCCAACATCACCAACTCGATCGCCGCAGTGCTGATGTTCGCCTTCGGGTCGGGCCCGGTTCGCGGCTTCGCGGTCGTGCTGATGATCGGCATCGTCACTTCGGTGTTCACCGCCGTCACGATGAGCCGCATGTGGGTTGCGGGCTGGCTGCGTCGCGCCCGTCCCAGCGACCTGAACGTATAAAGGTACTGGCGCATGAAGCTCCTCAAGCTCATTCCCGATCACACGAACATCCACTTCCTGCGCTGGCAGTGGCCGTTCTTCATCAGCAACCTGCTGGCCATGGCCGCCTCGATCGTGCTGCTGTTCACTTTCGGGCTCAACCTGGGCGTCGACTTCGTCGGCGGCCAGATGATCCGTGTGACCTTCGAACAGAGCGCGACCGCGCCTGTCGCCAAACTGCGCGACAGCGTGGACTCGCTCGGCTTCGGCGAGCCGGTGATCCAGACTTTCGGCAAGCCGAACGAAGTTTCGGTGCGCATGAAGCTGCCCGAAGGCGCGGAAGACAATCCCAAGCTGGCTGACGGGATGGCCCGCAAGATCACCGAGAAGGTCCGCCAGGACTTTGCCGATGCCCGCGTCGACGGTGTCGATTCGGTCTCGGGCAAAGTCTCGGGCGAGCTGTTCCACACGGGTATGCTCGCACTTGGCCTCGCGATGGTGTTCATCTCGATCTACATCTGGATCCGCTTCGAGTGGCAATTCGCGGTGGGTGCGCTCTTCGCGTTGGTGCAGGACATCCTGCTGACCGTGGGCATGTTCTCGCTGACGCAGATGGAGTTCGACCTCAACATCGTCGCCGCACTGCTGACCTTGCTCGGTTACTCGCTGAACGACAAGATCGTGGTCTACGACCGTATCCGCGAGAACATGAAGAAGCATCGCCGCATGCCGATGAACGAACTGCTCGACCTCTCGGTGAACGAGACGCTGTCGCGCACGATCGCCACCTCGCTTTCGGTGCTGATCATGCTCGTGTCGTTGCTGTTCCTCGGCCCCGACGTGATCTTCGGCTTCACCGCCGCCATCACCCTGGGCATCTTCATCGGTACCTACAGCTCGATCTTCATGTCGGCGCCGATCCTGATCTGGCTGGGGGTGAAGTCCGATACGTTCGTGAAGCAGGAAAGCGAGATCGATCGTCAGGACCGGCTCGCCCGCGAGGGTGGCGCCCGTCCATAAGCCTTCTTCCGTGAACCTTCCGGCCTGAACCAGAAGACATCGCAATCGAGAGGGTCGCTCCGGCAAGGAGCGGCCCTTTTCGTATCAGGCGGCGGCGTAGATCGGTTCGCCGGACAGGACGTCGCGCCAGAAACGAACCAGGTTCTGGGCATTCACGCCCCAGGAGAACCGGCTGACATGGGCGGAAACGTCCGATTGGCTCGGCGGGTCGGCAAGAATGTCGCTGACGGCGGCGGCGATCGCTTCGGGCGTGCGCTCGGCAATGCGGCCCGCGCTGGGATCCTGCACCACCTCCCGCGCGCCGCCGATGTCGGGAACGACGATCGGCGTGCCGCAGGCGAGCCCCTCGATCCAGACGTTGGCAAGACCTTCGCTGGCGGAAGGAAGGACCAGCACATCTGCCGCGCAGAGCACATGGGGTAGCAGGTCATGACCGACGAGGCCGAGGAACTGGACGCGATCGCCAAGGCCCAGCCGATCTGCCAGCGCACGCAGGGGCTTTTCGTCCTCACCGACGCCGGCAAGGGCGAGGCGGGCGCCGGGCAGGCGGGCGAGCGCCTCGATCACCAGCGCCTGGCCCTTGCGCGGAATCAGGGAGCCGGGGGTGACGATCAGCGGTCCTTCCGGCCAGATGCCAAGGTTGGGCATGGCCGAGACGAGCGCGCGGGCGGCGCCGCGTTCGATGGGATGAAAGCGCTCATGATCCAGCCCGGTATAATGGACGCCGATGCGCTCGCGCGGCATTCCCAGTGCGACCATGTCCTCTCGCAGGGCCTTGCTGACGGCCAGGATGCCGACAGCCTGCCGCGCGGCCTGGCGCATCTGATCCAGCGCGGCCGGGCGTTGGCTCCAGTAATGGATGTCGGCCCCGCGCGCCTTGACCGTAAGTGGAATCCCCAGCTCGCGCGCCAGCAGCGCGGCGGCGGGGCCATCTGGGAAGAAGAACTGCGCATCGACGAGATCGAATGGCTTTTCGGCGTGGAGGCGGCGAACCAGCGGCAGCACGGCACGGGCGATTCGCGCCGGATTGCCGTTTCCGCCGATCTTCGGAATCAGGGTGAACTTCGGATAATGGACTGTCAGGCCCGCAGAATCGTCGATCTCCGGAACGAGCCTCAGCTTGTCATAAGGGTGGCGTCCGGACAACGGCCAGGGCGGAACGCCTATGGGGCTGACCATGACGAGGTCCACTTCGCCGCCCGCGACGATCGCCCGCATCTGGTTGCCGACGAAGACGCCGAAGCTGGGCTTGACCGGATTGGGAAACAGGGTGGCGAGGGACAGGATGCGCATGGGCTGCCTTTTACCGAGCGAAAGTTAGAGCGTTTTCCGAGTCATCAGGTGGAATTACCTGATGACTCGGAAAACGCGGAAAAGCCAAAAACCTAGAGCTTTCTGACAAGCATCTCCGCAACCGCCAGCCAAGGCGGCGGTTCCGTCGCGATCGGTTTCTGGCCGCTGGCGGGCGGTAGAAGGACCAGTCCCGCCTCGGTGCGATCGAGCAGGCGGCCGAAGGCGAAACGGCCGGCGGGGCAGGGCGCCAGGACATCGCGGTTCACCAGCCGTGCGGCATCGTGCCAGTCGTGCTGCCGCAGCCAGACCTGGTCTCCGGCGCGATACTCGCCGCAGGACGCTCCCACTTCCAGGACCATCCACGGCGCATCGGTTGCGAGATCGCTTGGCAGCAGGGCTTCCCGGCGTGTTCGTGGACTTTCGACGCCGCTTTCGGAGAGCACGGCGACGACGATCGGGACGGCGCTTGCCTCGCTGCGCAAAAGGCTCTCGGGCTCCACGCTCAGAGCCGCAGCGATGCGGTTCATCCAGGCGAGCGAGAGGTTGCGCATCCCCGTTTCCAGCCGGCCGATGGTCTGGGCGGTAGTGGGGGGCTGGCAGGCCGCCGCCACGTCCGCGAGAGTGAGACCCTTTTGCAGGCGGATGTCGCGGATACGGTTTATCATCGAGTCTCGCCGGTTAACCGATATGGTTCCCGCACATCACGCCTGTAATTGGTTTTGGCAAGGCCATGGGGATTTTTCGCATGACCTTTGCCGGCGCTACCCTTCGACCTGCTCTGCCAGTTCCAGCCAGCGTTCCTCGGCTGCGTCCTTTTCGCCGCGCGATTTTTCGATGGCGGCCGTCAGGGTGGCGAATTTCCCCGGATCGCGCGTGTAAAGCGCCGGGTCGGCCATGGCAGCCTCGTCGCGGGCGATAGCGGCTTCCAGTTCCTCGATCCGCTTGGGCAGCAGTTCGTAATCGCGCTGGTCTTTGTAGGAGAGCTTGCCCTTCTTGGGCGGCATCGGCGGAGGCGCGGCGGTTTCGCCCTTTGCCTTGACCTTGCCGGCACTCGTGCGTTCGCGACGCTTCGCTTCCCAATCGGCATAGCCGCCCGCGATGACGTCGATATGGCCGGAGCCGTCGAGACCAAGCGTGACGTTGACGGTGCGGTCGAGGAAGTCACGGTCGTGGCTGACGATCAGCACGGTGCCGTCGTAGTCCGCGATGACTTCCTGGAGCAGGTCCAGCGTTTCGAGGTCGAGGTCGTTGGTCGGCTCGTCCAGCACCAGCAGGTTCGAGGTGCGGGCAAATTCGCGGGCGAACAGCAGGCGCGAGCGCTCGCCGCCCGAGAGAGTGCCGACTTTCGCCTCGACCAGACCGGGATCGAACAGGAAGTCCTTGAGGTAGCCCTGGATATGCTTGCGCACGCCGACCACGTCGATCCAGTCGCCACCTTCGGCCAGAACGTCGCGAATGCGCATTTCCGGGCTCATCCGGCTGCGCTGCTGGTCGATCACGGTGGCGTCCAGCGTCGCCGCGCGCGTCACCTTGCCTTCATCGGGCTGAAGCTCGCCCATCAGGATCTTGAGCAGCGTCGTCTTGCCCGAGCCGTTGGCGCCGACCACGCCGATGCGGTCGCCGCGCTGGATGCGCAAGTTGAAGTCCTTGATGACCGTGCGCTGCGTGTCTCCGGCTCCGAAGCGCTTCGTCACATGCTCGGCGACGATGACCGACTTGGTCTTGCTGTCGTCCGCCACCACGGCGAGCTTGGCGGCGCCCTGCGGACCCATCATCGAAGCGCGCTGGGCACGCATTTCCCACAGCTTGGCTAGGCGGCCCTGGTTGCGCTTGCGCCGCGCGGTGACGCCGCGCTCCAGCCAGTGCGCCTCGATCTTCAGCTTGGCGTCGAGCTTGGCCGCGGCACGGGCTTCCTCGGCGTAGACTTCCTCTTCCCAGGCTTCGTAGCCGCCGAAGCCGATGTCGCGGCGGCGCAGGCCGCCCCGGTCGAGCCAGAGTGTCGCATTGGTCAGGCGGGTCAGGAACGTGCGGTCGTGGCTGATCACCACGAAGGCGCCGTTGTAGCGCTGGAGCCAGGATTCCAGCCAGTCGATGGCGGCGAGGTCGAGGTGGTTGGTCGGCTCGTCCAGCAGCAGCAGGTCGGGCTCGGAGGCGAGGGCGCGGCAGAGCGCCGCTCGCCGCCGCTCGCCGCCGCTCGCGCTTTTCGCCTCGCGCGAAAGATCGATGCCCAGCTGGTCGGCGATGGCCTCTACTTCATGCTGCTGGGGTGCGTCGTCGCCATGGATGGCGAAATCAAGAAGGGTGTCGAACCCAGTGAAGAATGGGTCCTGCTCCAGGGTCACGACGCGCGTGCCGGGCTGCACCGACCGGGTGCCCTTGTCGGCATCGACGGTTCCGGCGATCAGTTTCAGCAGTGTCGTCTTGCCCGCGCCGTTGCGGCCGATCAGAGCCAGCCGGTCGCGCGGACCGATGTTGATGTCGAGGTCTTGAAAGAGCCAGCCGGAGCCCTGGATAAGGCCGAGGCCTTCCCAGCTGAGGATCGGTGCAATTGCCATGGCGCGCGCCCTACAGGCAGCGACGGGGGGCTGGCAAGTTGCCCGGAAAGAAGATCGCGGCGCGCAGAGCGTCTAGGGTGTTTGGGGATTCAGCCCAGGCGGGCCTGCGAACGGCGGCCTTTCGCGCTTCCGGTGCTCACGTACATAAAGTACGCTGCGCTCCGGGTCGCAAAAGCCCACCCTTCTCGGCTCCACCTGAACTGAATCCCACACACCCTAAGGATGCGCGTGTGATTTCGGCCACACCCGTTCTGCGGTGCCGCCTTCCTGCCACATTCAGGACTTGTTCAAGGCGGCAGGGTTAGGCAGCAAGTCGATATGAAACAGGCTCTTTCTTTCCTGACGGCTCCTGCCGCCCTGGCCCTGGCGGCCTTCGGACTGGTCGCGCCCACGTTGACAGCCCATGCCGACCCCGGTGGCGAGCAAGGCGAGGTGCGCCGCGAGCGACGTGCCGGCAACATCCTTTCGATCCGCGAGATCGAACAGATCGTGCTGCCCCGGATGTCCGGCAAGCAGTATCTTGGGCCGGATTACGATTCGGCGGCCATGGCCTATCGCCTGAAGTTCATCCAGAATGGCCGGGTCTATTTCGTAGACGTGGATGCCCGCACCGGGCGGGTGATCGGCCAGTCTCGCTGAACGTCTCGCTGATCGCCGCGCTGATCTTCCCGCCGGGCAGCGGGAACCAACCGAGGGGCCGTCGCTTGACGGTGCCGGGCTTTCGCCCCATTTGAACTCCGCCCGGCGGGCCGTTTTCGCGGCTCCGTCCTCACCAAGGGAGACATCGAATTGCGCATCCTGATCGTCGAGGATGAACCCACGCTCGGCAACCAGCTCAAGACCACGCTGGAACAGACCGGATATGCCGTAGACTTGTCCGTCGATGGCGAGGATGGGCATTTCCTGGGCTCCACCGAAGAATACGACGCCGTGATCCTCGACCTCGGCCTGCCCGAGATCGACGGACTGACCGTGCTGGGCATGTGGCGCCGGGAAGGGCGCAATTTCCCCGTGCTGGTGCTGACCGCACGTGATTCCTGGTCCGACAAGGTGGCCGGGCTCGATGCCGGAGCCGACGACTACCTGGCCAAGCCGTTCCAGACCGAGGAACTGATCGCCCGCCTGCGCGCGCTGATCCGCCGTGCCTCGGGCAACACCTCCAGCGAACTGACCGCGGGGGACGTGCGGCTCGACACCCGCTCCGGGCGCGTCACCCTGGCCGGTGAGCCGGTGAAGCTCACCGCGCAGGAATACAAGCTGCTGTCCTACCTCATGCACCACAAGGGCAAGGTGGTCAGCCGCACCGAACTGATCGAGCATATCTACGATCAGGATTTCGACCGCGATTCGAATACGATCGAGGTTTTCGTCACCCGCATCCGCAAGAAGCTGGGTGCCGATGTCATCACGACGATCCGTGGCCTTGGCTACAGCCTCGACGATCCCGCAGAACCCGGCCGCGGGTGACGTGCCGGCCCCGGAACCGGGCCAGGGCTCTGTGACGGTGGACGAAGTCGATGCCGGCAGCGTCGGCGGCGCCCATGTAAGGTCCGCGAACACCGGTTCGCTGGCCCGTCGCATGATGCTGATCGCAGCGGGGTGGATCTTCATTCTGCTGCTGGTCGGCGGGCTTGGGCTCGACCGGACCTTGACCGGCCTCATCACCCGCAATTTCGACGAAGGCCTGGGCTACATGCTGACCGGCATGATCGGCTCGGTGGAAATCGGGCCGGACGGAGAGGTGTTCTTCATCCGCCCGCTCGGCGATCAGCGATTCCTGGAGCCGAATTCCGGCCTCTACTGGCAGATTCGCGCCAAGGGGCATGAGGATTTCCCCTCGCGCTCGCTCTGGGATCGCACCATCAACGTCCCCCCTGAGCATTTCGACGCCCGGCAGCACGTCTACGACAGCGACCAGTTTCCCGGCGAGCCTTTGCGCGTGATGGAGCGTGCCGTCATTCTTCCCGGCAGCGACGCCCAGTGGATGTTCACCGTCGCCGCCAGTCGCGCCGATCTCAACGACCAGATCAAGATGGTGCGCGGCATCCTCGTCTACAGCTTCGTTGCGCTAGGTTTCGGCCTGCTGCTCATGGCGGGAATGCAGACCTGGTACGGCCTGTTTCCGCTGCGGCATGTACGCCGGGCAATCCAGAAGCTGCGTACGACCGGCGCCAGCCGGGTCACTCAGCCGCTACCGCAGGAAGTGGAGCCGCTGGTGAACGAGCTCAACGCCCTGCTCGCCCATACGGAGCGTCAGGCCGAGGAAGCGCGTACCCATGCCGGCAACCTTGCCCATGCGCTGAAGACGCCGCTGACCGTCGTGATGAACGCCGCCACCGCCAAGGCCCCCGATCTTTCGGATACCGTGATTCGCGAGGCGGCGGTCATGCGTCGTCAGGTCGATCATCATCTCGCGCGGGCAAGGGCGGTGGGCCGCCGTGCGGTGGGGCAATCGCGCGCGGAAGTCTGGCCCAGCGTGGAGGCGGTCCTGCGCGCCGTCGAGCGCCTTTACGACCAGGCGCGTCTTGATCTCGACGGCAATCACGATGTCGCGGTCGCGTTGGAAAAGCAGGATCTCGAAGAGATTCTCGGCAATCTGATCGAGAATGCCGCCAAGTACGGTGGCGGCAGCGTTTTCGTCACCGTCGATACCGACCGCACCTCGCGGTTCTGCGAAATCTGGATCGAGGATGACGGCATGGGCATCCCGGAAGCCGAGCGCATCCGCATCTTCGATCGCGGTGCGCGCCTCGATACCGGCAAGCCCGGCACCGGGCTGGGCCTTGCCATCGTTCGCGATGTCGTGGAGATTTACGGTGGTACCGTGGAGCTTGACGAAAGCGAGGATCTGGGCGGTCTTCTGGTCAAGCTCAAGCTGCCGCGCGTGGATTTCTGAGTGTTGTCCGGGCGGGTTTTTCGGGGGAAGGGGCGCACAGGCGGTTGCGGCCTCGGCCATTCGTCCCCATTGGCGCGGTCTATCAGATCAAGGATATGCTCATGACCGATTCCATCAAACTTTCGCTGTCGTCGGACGAGATCGAAATGATCGTCGATGCGCTGGAAGCCGACCTCGAAGGCTATGTCGAGGCTGCCAAGGAAGCGCGCGGCAACAACAACCGCGAAGACGTAACCACGTTCACCGAGGCCGCAACCCGCATCCAGACGCTGATGTCGAAGCTGCAGGATCTGGTCGAGGAATAAGGTTTCAAGCTGGCGAAGAGCTAGTTTTCAGGCCGGCCAAGAATAAGGTTTTAGACAGGCGTCGTCCCGGACTTGATCCGGGACCGCTGTCAAATCTTTAGGCGATAGTTTGCTTTGAAGCGCCCTGCCGACAGTTGGGCTAGTCCCGGCCAGCGGTCCCGGATCAAGTCCGGGACGACGTTGCATCCAAATGTCAGGTTTCGTTCTTCGCCCGCTCGTGGTGGCGGATCACTTCGTCGATGATGAAGCGGATGAACTTTTCGCCGAAATCCGGATCCAGATTGGCCTCTTCCGCAAGCTTGCGCAGGCGCACGATCTGTCGCTCCTCGCGGCCGGTGTCCGAGGCGGGCAGGTCGTTCCGGGCCTTGTAGGCGCCGACGGCCTGGGTGATCCGAAAGCGTTCCGCCAGCATGTGGATCAGGGCGGCGTCGATATTGTCGATGCTCGCACGGAAACCGGCGAGAACGGGGTCGGCTGCGGGAGTGTCCTGGGTCATCGCGAGGTCCGCTAGCACGGCTTCGCCGGCTCTTCCAGTCGGGGCGTTTGTCCGGCCGATGGCATTCGCTCTTGCGTTACGGTCGCCGAACGCGCAATGCGCGGTGCGATGAGTGCCGAAGTTCTCCCCCTGCGCGCACGCGGGTCGCAGCCTACCCTCGCTCCCATGCTGGCGCTCACCGCTCCCGGCATGAACAGCGTCAATGCCGTCATTCTGGACCGGATGCAGAGCGAAATTCCGCTCATCCCGGCGCTTGCCGGGCATCTGATTTCGGGCGGCGGCAAGCGCATGCGCCCGATGCTGATGGTCGCCGCGGCGGAAGTCTGCGGCTACCAGGGCACGCGCCACCACAAGCTGGCCGCCGCCGTGGAGTTCCTGCACACCGCCACGCTGCTGCATGACGACGTGGTAGACGGTTCCGACATGCGCCGGGGCAAGGCCGCCGCCAATATCGTGTTCGGCAATCCCGCCACGGTGCTGGTGGGCGACTTCCTGTTCACCCGCGCTTTCGAGCTGATGGTGGAAGACGGCAGCCTCAAGGTTCTCAAGATTTTCTCCAAGGCCAGTTCGATCATCGCTGAGGGGGAGGTCGATCAGTTGACCGCCCAGCGCCGGATCGAGACGAGCGAGGAACACTACCTCCAGATCATCGGTTCGAAGACGGCCGCTCTGTTCGCTGCCGCCACCCGCATCCCGGCGATCGTTGCCGAGAAGAGCGAGGCCGAAGAACACGCGCTCGATTCCTATGGCCGCAACCTGGGCATCGCCTTCCAGTTGGTGGACGATGCGATCGACTACGATTCCGAGGCGTCCGAATCGGGCAAGGACAAGGGCGACGACTTCCGCGAGGGCAAGATGACCCTGCCGGTGATCCTGGCCTATGCGCGGGGCAACGCCGAGGAACGCAAGTTCTGGGAAGACGCCATTGCCGGCTTCCGCACCGAGGACGAAGACCTGGCCCATGCGGTGAAGCTCATCAACCGTCACGGCTGCGTGGAGGCGACGCGTGAGCGCGCGCGCCTTTATGCCCAGCGGGCCATCGATTCGCTGTCGATCTTCCCGGCCGGCGCCGCGCGCGAAGCGATGTGCGAGGCCGTGGAATTCGCGGTGGCGCGCCGCTACTGAGAAACCCTTCCGGCAATGAACTACCGACGCCGGGCCATCGTGCCCGGCGTTTTCGTATCTGCGTTCAGCCAGTATGAACCAGAATCAGCTGTTTGCCGGACAGGTAGATGACGATTTGGCCGATCCTGCGCCGTTTCGGTTCTTCTGAAGCATCCGGGGCTGCGCCCGGGTGGGTTTTTCGGGCAACACGTCGCAATGCAATGAGGGTGCAACAAGCCCGCAATTGCCGTGGCATGGGAAGCACCCTATCAACCCGCGCCATGCCCGCCGAATCCGAGCTGGTGTCATCGGGCTATCAGCCCGGGTCACCGCGCCAACGCCTCGTATCTTCGATCCTCTCCGGGGGACTGATCCTGCTCGCGCTGCTGGCGGCGATCTATCAGACCGGGCTCGTTCCCGAACTGGCCAAGAAAACCACGTCGCTGACGACGTTCGATGTCGTGGATCACGATCGCGACAAGGGCGGCGAGAAGCCTGCCACGCCCAAGCAGCGCGAAGAGAAGAAGGTCGAACGGAAGCAGGAGCAAAAGGCGGCCGTCGTTCAGGAGAAGGTGCTGACCCCGCCTGTCGAAAAGCCGGTCGAGAAGAAGCCGGCCTTCACCTTCCTGAAGTTGTCGAGCCAGGAATTCGCGGCGGCCGATATCGGCAAGATGAAGGGGCAGGGGCTTGCGCAGTCCTCGCCCGCACCTGCCGGTTCCGGTGGGACTTATGGGCCGGGTGAAGGTCCGGGCGGCGCCACGCTCTACAATGCCGACTGGTTCCGCCGTCCGACCGATGCGCAGTTGGGCGGCTATCTTCCGGCGAAGCGGCCCGATACCGGCTGGGGCATGATCGCCTGCCAGACCATCGACAATTACAAGGTCGACAATTGCCAGATCCTGGGCGAATCGCCGCGAGGGTCCGGGTTTGGCCGGGCGGTGCTCAACGCGGCCTGGCAGTTCGAAGTGCTGCCGCCGCGCATCAACGGCAAGCCGCAGCTTGGCACCTGGGTACGCATCCGCATCGATTACGGAACCCGGCGGGCAAGCTGATCATCAGGCCAGGTGCCAGGCTTTCGACGAGGCATCCACCATGACCAGCATCTCTTCGAGCGCCATGGGCCGCGCAAAGTGGAAGCCCTGAGCCAGTGAGAAGCCGGCGATGCGTGCGCTGAGAAGCTGGTCCTCCGTCTCGATTCCCTCGATCACGCATTCCAGCGACAGCGCGCGGGCCAGGTTGCGGATCGCCGAGATCAGGCGGCGGCCCACGGCTTCGTCAAGGCGCGGCGCAAAACTGCGATCGATCTTGACCATGTCCAAAGGCAACTGGTGCAGCGACGAAAGGCTGGAATAACCGGTTCCGAAATCGTCCAGCGCAATGCGCGCGCCGGTTGCCCGCAGGCGATCCAGCACTTCGCGCGCCTTGTCGACTTCGGCGATCAGGGTGGTCTCGGTAATCTCGAACGTCAGGCGCCGCGCATCGCAACCGCTGCGCGAGATGCTCTCCAGCAGAGTGGCGACCGTCTCCGCATCCGAGATGTCATGGCCTGAGAGGTTGAACGAGATCGAGAGCGGGTGAGGCAAGAGGGCCAGCGTATCCAGAGCGCGGTCGAACAGCGTTGCCGTCACCTCCCGCGCCCGGCCCACCCGTTCTGCCGATGCGATCATCATCTCTGGCGCGATTTCCCCGAGGACGGGCGAAGTCCATCGAGCCAGGCATTCGAAGCTGACCGGCTGGTTGCTTTCGGTCGCGATGATCGGCTGGTAGGCGACGGAAAGTTCGCGCGACAGCTCTGCACGCTGCATCGCCGCATCGAGGGCCTGCTCGGACCGGATCAGCGTTTCCAGCTGATCGGAAAAGCGCACGCATTGTCCACGGCGGTGGTTCTTGGCGTGATAGAGCGCGAAGTCGGCGCGATCGTAGAGCGAATGGGCATTGCGGGCGCTGTCGGGATGGATCGCGATTCCGGCGGAGCCGCCGACCGCCACCGTCACTTCGCCTATGCGCGCCGGCATCCGGATCGCGGTGCAGAACTTCTGCGCGATGGCTTCCGCCTCGTCCGGGCCGCCCGGCACGATGAAACCGAATTCGTCTCCGCCCAGACGGGCGATCGTTACGGAAGGATCGCATTGCGCGACCAGGCGGGAACCGATGACCTGGAGCAGGCGGTCGCCCTGCGCGTGGCCATAAGTGTCGTTGACCGGCTTGAAGCGGTCGAGGTCGATCAGTCCCACACAGAAGACCTGATCCTCGGCCCTTTCGAGCAGGGTTTCCAGAGCAGCGAAGAAGTAGCGGCGATTCGGCAGGCCGGTGAGCGCGTCGGTCTGCGCGAGGCGTGCGTTCTCGTCGCCCAGTGCCTGTGCCTGCCTGCGTTCTACCCGCAGTTCGCGCTGGGCGCCTTCCAGTTCGACGAAGGAATCGTAGGTATCGCGCAGGATCTTGAGGATCACGGCGGCCACCAGGGCGATGTTGATGGCGATCGCCGTGAGCGTGGCGGAACCCGTGGCAACGCAATAGGCCAGGAACATCCCGAGGGCGGTCAGGCAGATCAGCAATGCCGCCGTGGGCAGGAATGTAAGGCAGAACACGCAGCCCAGCACCGTCACCGAGACGAAGACCGCGACATGGCCATGCTCGTACGGCCCGCCATAGCGATCCAGGCACAGCGACCAGATCGTGAAGGCCGTCGCGAAGACCAGCGAAAGCCAGATCGCCCTGCGCATGCGCCGCAGGGCCAGATGCGCGTCGAGGTCTTGCTGGCCGATGGGGCGCAGCCATACCAGCATGCGGATCAGGCACCCGGCGATAAGGATCGCCGGGATCGTCAGGGTCAGGTAGCCCGGCGCCAACGCCCGGTGCGTATAGGCGAGAATCGCCGCGTTGACCGACAACAGCCCGTAGAGCGGTGGGATTCGCTCGCGCAGACCCAAGAACTGCGCCACGGGCAGCGGATAGTGCCCGGCACGGTGCATCTTGTTCTGGAACGAATTGACGTCGGACAACACGAGAACTCCTGAGAGTTTTGCTTAGGTATAATTCCTTGATGAAGCGTGGACGTCTCGAACAGTCTCATCCGTTTCGGACCCGGCAATGAGATGGACGAAGCCTTTCCCGCTTCATAAGGAGCATGCGTGAGCGGGCTTCCCATCCTATCCGTATTGCCCGAAGTCCTGTCCGCATTGCGTGACGGTCCTCACGCTGTGCTGATAGCGCCGCCGGGGGCGGGCAAGACCACGGCGCTGGCCCCGGCGCTGCTGGACGAGCCCTGGTGTACCGGCACTGTCATCCTGCTGTCTCCGCGCCGCGTGGCCGCGCGGGCCGCCGCCGAGCGGATGGCCGAACAGTTGGGCGAGAGGGCCGGCGAAACGATCGGCTATGTCACCCGCCTCGACGTGAAACGCTCGGCGCGAACCCGGGTTCTGGTGATGACCGAGGCGATCTTCGTGGCGACTATCGTCTCCGATCCGGAGCTTTCCGGCGTGTCCGCCGTACTCTTCGACGAAGCGCACGAGCGGCATCTCGACAGCGATCTCGGCCTCGCGCTCGCCATCGAATCAGGGCAGGTTCTGCGCGAAGACCTGCGCATCGTCGTGATGTCCGCCACCATCGACGGGACGCGCTTTTCGCGCCTCCTGGGCAGTGGGGTTCGGGTGATCGAGAGCGCAGGCAAGGCATGGCCGCTCTCGATTCGCTGGCTCGGAGGATCGCCGGATCAGCGAATCGAAGACGCCATGGCCACCGCTGTACTGACCGCATGGCGCGAGCAGGACGGGGATATCCTCGCCTTTCTTCCCGGCGTGCGCGAAATAGATCGGGTGGCGGAACGCCTGGCGGAAAAGCTGCCCCAGTCGCTTGCCCTGCCGCCGCTCGTCCTGCCGTTGCATGGGCAATGTGAGCCCGCGGCCCAGCGCGCGGCGATCCGCCGCGATCCGCAAGGCCGCCGCCGCGTGGTGCTGTCCACCGCGATCGCCGAAACCTCGCTGACTCTGGATGGCGTCTCGGTCGTGGTGGACAGCGGCCTGTCGCGCCGTGCCGAGTTCGACAAGGCGGCGGGCGTTACCAGACTGGTGACGAACCGCGCCAGCCGTGCCTCGGCAGCGCAACGCGCCGGACGCGCCGCCCGCCAAGGGCCCGGAACGGCCTATCGCCTTTGGGAAGAGGCGGCCCACGCAGGACGGCCCGAGTTCGATCCGCCGGAAATGCTCACGAGCGATCTCGCTCCGCTCACGCTCTCCCTGGCGCAGTGGGGAGCTGGCGATCCGGCGGCCATGGCCTGGCTCGATCCGCCGCCGACCCCGGCGCTGGAAGCCGCCAGGCGCCAGCTCCAGACGCTTGGCGCCCTGGATGGAGACGCGCGAATCACGTCTTTTGGAGGCAAGGTCGCTTCCCTGCCGATGGATCCGGCGCAGGCCGCCATGATCCTCCATGCCGCCGAGCGAGGCGCGGCGGTGGATGCGGCAAAGCTCGCCCTGCTGCTTCAGGAGCGCGGGCTGGGCGGTCGCAGCGAGGATCTGGCGCAGCGTCTCTCCCGCTGGAACGGCGATCGCTCCCCTCGTGCGGAAGCCTCGCGCAAGTTGGCGGCCGGCTGGGCACGGCGCGCGCGTGGGCTGACCTCGGGCGCTGGCGATGGCCATGACATTCCCGCCGGAGTCCTGCTGGCGCTCGGCCGTCCGGACATGGTGGCACGCCGCCGCGATGCGACGGGCGAGAACTGGCTCTCGGCCGGGGGCAGGGGCTATGTGCTCGATCCGGTCTCGCCGCTGGCCACGCGCGAATGGCTGGTGATCGGCGATGCGCAAGGACAGGCCAAGGGCGCGCGCATCCTGTCCGGCGCTTCGCTGGAGACCTCCGAAGTCGAGCAAGGCCTGGCCGATCGAATCGAGCGGCGGTCGGTCATGCGCTGGAACGAGGCGGAGGGGCGGGTCGAAGCACGTCTGGAGCGGCGTCTGGGGGCTATCACGCTGGCAAGCGGCCCCGATCCCGCGCCGGATCCCAACGCGATCTCGGCATTCCTGCTGGAACGCGTGCGGGAGAAGGGCCTCGATCTCGTTCCTTTCGGCAAAGGCAGCCTGTCGCTGCTGCGGCGGGCTCGCTATGCGGGAATTGAGGCGCTTTCAGAGGAGGCGCTGGTCATTGATCTGGACGATTGGCTGGGCCCGCTGCTGGGGCGGCGGCTCGATGCGATCGACAAGGGGGCGCTTGCCGAAGCCTTGCGCAATCGCCTGACCTGGGACGATCAGCAAAGCCTCGAAAGGCTTGCACCGCCGGAATTCCGCAGCCCGGCCGGAAGCACCCATGCGATCGACTACGAGGACGAGGGCGGCCCCAGTGTGGAAGTGCGCGTGCAGGCGCTGTTCGGTCTGGATCGCCATCCGACCTTCGGGCAGCCCGCGCAGCCGCTCCTGCTCAAGCTGACCTCTCCTGCGGGGCGGCCGATCCAGACCACGCGCGACCTGCCCGGATTTTGGCGGGGATCGTGGCGCGACGTGCAGCGCGACATGAAAGGTCGCTACCCCCGGCACCGCTGGCCGGACCAGCCGTGGACCGAAGATCCCAGCCTGAAGACGCGCAATGCGTTCGAGAGAAGCAGGAATACGTGATTTGCGCTTGATTCTCTCCCTGATTCGGAGGCAAAGCGCTGGGCCATGAGTGCACGCATCTATCAGCGCCCGAAGAACGCCATGCAGTCCGGCAAGGCACTGCTTGACCAGTGGGTCCTCGAATTCGCTCCCTCCGAAGCGAAGAAGCCCGATCCCTTGATGGGGTGGGCCGGCTCCGGCGACATGCAGCAGCAGGTCACGCTGAAGTTCCCGACCGTGGAGGAGGCCAAGGCCTACGCCGAACGCTACGGCATCGAGGCCGAAGTCCATGCCACGCCGCCACGCCGCCTGAAGATCCAGGCCTACGCCGACAACTTCCGCTGACATCCACGCGCTTGCGCGCTTTAATTAGTGCGCTCGCCGCGCTTCAATTCACGCGCTAGCGCGCTTTTCCAGGCATGATCGGCCCGCGTTTTCCAGAGGAAAGCGCGGGCCGATGCCGTTTAGGACTGCCTCGCGAAGACAAGCTGGAGCCCTGGGGCAAAACCGGGCGAAAAGTCTGGAGATCCGGGCTGGACAAACCTTTCGCGGGCCGCCATATGCCCGGCCGGGAGTCGGGTGGACGTTTGCGTTCGCCAACCTGGTCAGGTCCGGAAGGAAGCAGCCACAACGGATAGCGGCGGGTCGCCCGGCTCCTTCAGCCCACATCGTGACAAGATAGCGTACCCGCCGAAGCGCAGGCTTTTCGGCGCGGTTTCGGCTCTGGGCTGTGGAGCAAATTGCTTTTCCCCTGACATTCCGGCGCCACGCCCCTAGTTTGGCAGGCGATGAACGATTCACGCGACATGTTCGGCGATACACCTCCCTGGGATGACAAGGAGGAAGACGCCGCTCCGAGCCCGGCGGAGCTGGAAGAGGCGGGACAGGCGTCGATGTTCGGTGATCCCCAACCTGCGCCTGCGCCCGCACCGGAACCTGCGCCGATCGAGTCGGCTGCGGTCGAACCCGAAGTCGAGCCTGTCGTAACAAAGCCGGCCGCTTCGAAACCGGACGCGCCGAAACCGGCCGCGCCGAAGCCAAGTTCCCCGGAAGCTTCCGCGCAGCCCTATCGCGTGCTCGCGCGCAAGTATCGCCCGCAGACTTTCGCGGAACTGATCGGGCAGGAAGCGATGGTCCAGACCCTCGCCAACGCCATCAAGCGCGACCGGCTGGCCCATGCCTTCCTGATGACCGGCGTGCGCGGGGTGGGCAAGACTTCCACCGCTCGCCTGATCGCCAAGGCGCTCAACTGCATCGGACCCGACGGGCAGGGGGGCCCCACCATCGACCCTTGCGGTCAGTGCGAGCCGTGCCGGGCGATCGCCGAAGGGCGTCATATCGACGTGATCGAAATGGACGCCGCTTCCCACACCGGCGTCGACGACGTGCGCGAGATCATCGAAGCGGTGCGCTATGCCGCCGTCTCGGCGCGCTACAAGATCTACATCATCGACGAAGTTCACATGTTGTCCCGCAATGCTTTCAATGCCTTGCTCAAGACACTTGAGGAGCCGCCGGCCCATGTGAAGTTCCTTTTCGCGACTACCGAAGTGGACAAGCTGCCGGTCACGGTACTGTCCCGCTGCCAGCGCTTCGACTTGCGGCGCATCCCCGCGCCGATGTTGGCCGGGCACTTCGCCAAGGTCTGCGGGCTGGAAGGCGTCGAGGCAGAGGAAGAGGCGCTCGCCATGGTCGCTGCCGCCGCCGAGGGTTCGGTGCGCGACGGCCTGTCGATTCTCGACCAGGCGATCGCTCATGCCGATCTCGACGGAGAGGGACAGGTCCGGGCCGACAAGGTTCGCGACATGCTGGGCCTTTCGGACAAGAGCGTGCAGCGGCACCTCATCACCGCGATCCTCGACGGAAAGGGTGGCGAACTGCTCGAACTCGTGGAGCGCCAGTTCTCCTTGGGCGTCGAGCCGATCGCGATCATGCGCGGGCTGATGACGCTGGTGCATCGCGTGGCGGTGGCGCAAGTGGCGGGCGGCGCGCACGATGCGCATTCGGCGGAGGAGCGAGAGGCGATCGAGGGCTGGGCCAAGGCGCTCAAGGCCGGACAGGTCCATCGCATCTGGCAGCTCCTGCTCAAGGGTCATGAGGAAGTGAAGTCCGCGCCCGATCCGCTGGTGGCTGCGCAGATGGCGCTGCTGCGGATCCTGCACGCGTCCGACATGCCGGATCCGGGTTCGCTGGTGAAGAAGCTGGAGGAACTGGCTGCCCGCGCTCCGGTCGCTGCGCCTGAGACTTCCCGGGCCGTAGATGGCGGCGGTGCGGACGGCGCTTCCGCGGCTCTGGCTGCTCCCGCGCCGACAGCCGCAGTTGAGGTCCGGCGCTGGGAAGAACTGGTCGAAGACGTCGAGCACATGGGCGAACTTTCGATCGCGAACACCATGCGCATGCAGGTTCGCGTCGTCGAGCTTGGCTCCGGGCTCCTGCGCTATGCGCAACCGCAGGGTTTCAGCGAAGACATCGCAGGTCTGCTGCGTGGGGCACTTGCCAAGGCGACCGGCGAGCGCTGGGAAGTCCACAAGCTCGGCGAGCAGGAGGGCGTCATCGCCATGCCCACGCTCGTCGAACAGGCCGAAGCGAAGAAGAATGCCGAAAGCGATGCGGTCAGCCAGCATCCTTTGGTGGTGGCGACCAAGGCCGCCTTCCCGCAGGCGGAAATTATTGAAGACGATCGTCCCCTCGCCGTCGGCGGTGGCGGACGCAATTGGAGACGTTGAGATGAAGTCCATGGAAGAGATGCTCCAGGCAGCGCAGCAAGCAGCCGAGACCATCCAGAAGCAGATGAACGAGGCGCAGAACAAGCTGGACGCCATGGAAGTCGAAGGACTTTCCGGCGGCGGCCTGGTGAAGATCCGTTGTTCGGCCAAGGGTCGCGTGATCGGCGTCTCGATCGACGACAGCTTGATGCAACCGGGCGAAAAGCAGATCCTCGAAGATCTGATCGCCGCCGCTTACAACGACGCTCGCGTCAAGGCGGATTCGGTGGCGGGCGAAGAACTGGCCAAGGCCCAGCAGGGCATGGGCCTGCCGCCGGGCTTCAAGATGCCGTTTTGATCGAGGGGCTCTTTCGTCCCGAACGGCCTTGATGCGCGATTTCCGTCAGGCGTTTTCCGTCAGGTTTGGGGAAAATTCCGGGAAATTGCGCTATATTGGATCAAAGCTCCGGTATTTTCCGGAGTTGCGATCTAGGGGGAATGGGAAAGTGATGCGGCTATCGCTTCCACAGTCTTTCGGCGGCAATCCCATTGCGCGGTGCGCGAGAGACCCCATATCGTCCCGCGCCCCATATTGTTTCGGGAAGGCCGGGGGGCTCTCAGCTGCCCCGCGTGTGTGTTGAAATGGAAATGACCTTGAACCTGCTTCCGCTGCTTCCCTTGCGCGACATCGTCGTGTTTCCTGGCATGGTCGTGCCGCTTTTCGTCGGGCGCGAGAAATCCGTGGCCGCGCTCGAAGCGGCGATGGCGGGTGAAAAGGACATCTTCCTCCTCGCCCAGCTCGATCCGGGCTGCGACGATCCCGACCGTGACGATCTCTACGATACGGGCGTGATCGCCAGCGTCCTCCAGCTTCTGAAGCTGCCGGACGGCACCGTGCGCGTGCTGGTCGAGGGGCAGGAACGCGCCAAGCTCGATGCCCTGCGCACGGAACAGTCCGCCGAGGGCGAGATGCTGGTGGCGCAGGTCGAACGCCTTGAGCCTGTCGAGGCGGACGGCACCGAAACCGAAGCGATGATGCGCTCCGTCGTCGATCAGTTCGGCGAATATGCCAAGCTCAACAAGAAGCTCTCGCAGGATGCGGGCGACCAGTTGGGCGAAATCTCGGATCCGGCCAAGCTGGCCGATACGATCGCCGCGCAGCTTTCCGCCAAGGTGGGCGACAAGCAGGCCGTGCTCTCCGAGCCGGACCCGCTCAAGCGGCTGGAGATGGTGTTCTCCTTCATGGAAGGCGAACTTGGCGTGCTCCAGGTGGAGCGCAAGATCCGTGGCCGCGTGAAGCGGCAGATGGAAAAGACCCAGCGCGAGTATTACCTCAACGAGCAGCTCAAGGCGATCCAGTCGGAACTCGGCGGCGGCGATGGCGAAGAGGCGAACGAGCTTCAGGAGCTTCAGGAGCGCATCGAAGCGACGCGTCTCTCGAAGGAAGCGCGCGAAAAGGCCACGGCCGAGCTGAAGAAGCTCAAGTCGATGCAGCCGATGAGCGCCGAGGCGACGGTCATCCGCAACTATCTCGATGTGCTGCTGGGCCTGCCCTGGGGCAAGAAGAGCAAGTTGAAGCGCGACATTTCCGAAGCGCAGACCGTGCTCGACGCGGATCACTATGCGCTCGACAAGGTCAAGGACCGCATCGTCGAGTACCTTGCCGTGCAGGCGCGCACCAACAAGCTGAAGGGGCCGATCCTGTGCCTCGTCGGGCCGCCGGGCGTTGGCAAGACCTCGCTGGGCAAGTCGATCGCCAAGGCGACGGGCCGCGAGTTCATCCGCCAGTCGCTGGGCGGCGTGCGCGACGAGGCCGAAATTCGTGGCCACCGCCGCACCTATATCGGCTCGCTTCCGGGCAAGATCGTGACCAACCTCAAGAAGGCCGGCAAGTCCAACCCGCTGTTCCTGCTCGACGAGATCGACAAGCTGGGCCAGGATTTCCGCGGCGATCCGGCTTCGGCGCTGCTCGAAGTGCTCGATCCGGAACAGAACGCGAAGTTCCAGGACCACTACCTGGAGCTGGACATCGATCTGTCGGACGTGATGTTCGTCTGCACCGCGAACAGCCTGAACCTGCCGCAGCCGCTGCTCGATCGCATGGAGATCATCCGTCTCGAAGGCTATACCGAGGACGAGAAGGTCGAGATCGCCGAGCGTCACCTCGTGCGCAAGCAGGTGGAGGCGCACGGCCTGAAGAAGGGTGAGTTCACGCTGACCCAGGACGGCCTGCGCGACCTGATCCGCTATTACACCCGTGAGGCGGGCGTCCGCACGCTGGAGCGCGAGATCGCCAAGCTGGCGCGCAAGTCGCTGCGCCAGATCCTGGAAGGCAAGGCGAGCGACGTCACGATCACCCCGGAAAACCTCTCCGAGTTCGCGGGCGTACGCAAGTTCCGCCATGGCGTGGGCGAGGAAGAGCACCAAGTGGGCGCCGTTACCGGGCTTGCCTGGACCGAAGTGGGCGGCGAACTGCTGACGATCGAAAGCGTGACCGTTCCGGGCAAGGGCCAGATCAAGGCTACCGGCAAGCTGGGCGATGTCATGAGCGAGTCGATCCAGGCGGCCTTCAGCTTCGTCAAGGCCCGCTCGCCTGCCTATGGCATCAAGCCCTCGACGATCCAGAAGAAGGACATCCACATCCACCTGCCCGAGGGCGCGGTACCCAAGGACGGTCCTTCGGCGGGTATCGGCATGGTCACGTCGATCGTCTCCACCCTGACCGGCGTGCCGGTGCGCAAGGACGTTGCCATGACCGGCGAAGTCACCCTGCGCGGCCGGGTGCTGCCGATCGGTGGCTTGAAGGAAAAGCTGCTGGCGGCCCTGCGCGGTGGCATCACCACCGTGCTGATCCCGGAAGAGAATCGCAAGGATCTCGCGGAGATCCCCGATAACGTGAAACAGGGGCTCGACATCATCCCGGTTTCGCATGTCGACGAAGTGCTGGCCAAGGCGCTCACCGAACCGCTTGAGGCCATCGAGTGGACCGAGGCGGACGAACTGGCAGCGGCGCCTTCGCAGGCACCGACGTCTTCCGCCACCGCGCATTGAATCTGTCGCCGGACACTCTTTCCATTTCCGGAGAGGGTGTCTCGGCGGCAATTTTCGGTCGAACTGGGGTGCTTAAAAGAAAGTCTTTTGCGTAGGGCGCTTGTCACCGGCGTGCGCACCCTGTAACGGCCCCCTTCCTGCCATGCGCCTTGCCGCAGGATTTTGCTAGAAGGATCTTGAAATGGGTTACCGGGTTGCCGTCGTCGGCGCGACCGGAAATGTCGGCCGCGAAATGCTCAACATCCTCGCCGAGCGCGAATTCCCCTGCGACGAAATCGCAGCGGTGGCTTCGTCGCGTTCGACCGGGACCGAGATTGAATTCGGCGAAACCGGCAAAATGCTCAAAGTAAAGAACATCGAGCATTTCGATTTCACCGGCTGGGATATCGCTCTCTTCGCTGCGGGCTCCGAGCCTACGAAGATCTATGCGCCCAAGGCCGCTGCCGCAGGCTGCGTGGTGATCGACAACTCGTCGCTCTACCGCATGGACCCGGACGTGCCGCTGATCGTGCCGGAAGTGAACCCGGAAGCGATCGACGGTTACAAGGCGCGTAACATCATCGCCAACCCCAACTGCTCGACTGCGCAGATGGTCGTGGCGCTCAAGCCGCTTCACAACAAGGCGAAGATCAAGCGCGTCGTCGTCTCGACCTACCAGTCGGTTTCCGGCGCAGGCAAGGCGGGCCTCGACGAACTGTTCGAGCAGAGCCGCGCGATCTTCGTGGGCGATCAGGTCGAGCCCAGGAAGTTCACCAAGCAGATCGCCTTCAACGTGATCCCGCACATCGACAGCTTCCTGGACGACGGTTCGACCAAGGAAGAGTGGAAGATGGTGGTTGAGACCAAGAAGATCCTCGATCCAAAGATCAAGCTGCAGGCCACCTGCGTGCGCGTGCCGGTCTTCGTCGGCCACTCGGAATCGCTGAACATCGAGTTCGAGAACGAAATTTCGGCCGAGGAAGCACAGGACATCCTGCGTGAAGCGCCGGGCATCATGCTTGTCGACAAGCGTGAGGACGGTGGCTACGTCACCCCGATCGAGAGCGTGGGCGACAGCGCGACTTACGTCAGCCGCGTTCGCGAAGACCCGACCGTCGAGAACGGCCTCGCGCTCTGGTGCGTCTCGGACAACCTGCGCAAGGGCGCTGCGCTCAACGCGGTGCAGATCGCCGAACTGCTGGGCCGCCGTCACCTCAAGAAGGGTTGATGCGGCAGGCTTAGGCCTGAACTTACGCAAAAAAGGCCTGCGAAGCACGCGCTTCGCAGGCCTTTTGCTTTGGCTTTATGGGCCCCGTCGCGCCGCCCTTAATCCCGTTCGTCCCCGACCGCCTTCATCTGCGCATAGGCGGCATCGCGCGCCTCGCCTTCGAGTGTAAGAAGATAGCGCGCGGCTTCCTTATAAGTCAGAAAAGGCTGCTCATCGGCCATGATGGGAACGGTCCGGCCGTTATAGATGCGCTTCAGCAGGCGGCGTTGCGGCCGGCTCAGCGGCAGGTTTTCGCCGCTTGTCTCTTCGAGAGGGATTTCCATGCGGCCGTTTATCATGGCGGCTGTGTCATGTCTTTGGTTTGCGCCGGCTCGCGGGCACGTTACTCTCACCCGATGAGCCAAACCCTGACCGGCGGCTGCCAGTGCGGCCGCATTCGCTACGAGGCCAAGGTCGAGAACGACGAGGCCTATCTTTGCCACTGCCGCTATTGCCAGAAGGCGACCGGCGGCTTCGCGGCGGCTTTCGTGCAAGTATCGAAGGCCGGTGTCCAATGGGCGCACGAGCCTGACTGGTATCAAAGCTCCCCCATCGCGCATCGCCCGTTCTGTGCGCACTGCGGCACGCCTCTCGGCTTCGACTTCATCGAGAGCAGCGGCAACATGGACCTGACGCTCGGCAGCTTCGACAAGCCGGAATTCTTTCGCCCCGTGGCGCATTCCGGTGCTGAGAGCTTGCATCCCGCGTGGCTCGATACCAAGGACCTGCCCAGGCACTACAGCGCATCGACCGAAAGCGTCGCTTCGCGCTGGAAGGCGGCAGGACTGGAGGTTCCCTAAGTGAGCGATCTGCGCAAGGAAGTCATCGAAGGTTACGCGGGCACCGATCTGGCGGTGCATGTCACGGGCGATTCCGGCGCGCGGCCCTTGCTGCTGCTCCATGGCCTTTTCTCCAGCGCCGACGTGAACTGGATCAAGTACGGCAATGCGAAGATCCTGGCCGATGCCGGGTTCGAAGTGTTCATGCCGGACCTGCGCGCGCATGGTCAGAGCGGCGCGCCGCATGATCCCGAGGCCTATCCCGCCGACGTGCTGGTCGAGGACCTCAAGTTGGTGATCGCCGCGCTCGGCCTTACCGATTACGACCTCGGCGGTTTCTCGCTCGGCGCGCGGACTTCGGTGCGCGGCGTGCTGGCGGGTCTGGCTCCGCGCAAGCTGATCCTTGGCGGCATGGGCCTTTCCGGCCTCTCTGGCTGGGCGCGGCGCAGCGCGCACTTCGTGGATGCCATCGACCGCTTCGGCACGATCGAGCGCGGCGACAAGGCTTTCGTCGCGCAGGCTTTCATGAAGTCGATGAAGATCGATCGCGTCGCCGCGCGGCTGCTGCTGGGCTCGGTGGATGATACCGGCGCGGACGCCATCGCTCAGATCGCCATGCCGACACTCTGCGTTTGCGGGGCGGAGGATCACGACAACGGCTCGGCGCCGGAACTGGCCGAGGCGCTGCCGCAGGGGCGCTATGTCGAGACGCCGGGCAATCACATGTCTTCGGTGACGTTCAAGGATATGGGCAGGGCTCTGGCCGAGTTTCTGCTGGATTGAAGATAAAGGAAGACCGGGGGATGATCCCCCGGACCCTCGGAATTGGCGACGTTGTGCGCCGCCTATCCGTCGTGCGCTCCTTGCGGCGCAGCCATTAAGTCTCCCGACGCAGCCATGGGCGCACGACG
Source organism: Novosphingobium sp. (assembly GCF_032093395.1). Lineage (GTDB taxonomy): Bacteria > Pseudomonadota > Alphaproteobacteria > Sphingomonadales > Sphingomonadaceae > Novosphingobium. Next base: position 1,127 of record NZ_DAMDBA010000068.1, on the reverse strand, counting down.
CTGTTGGTCCGCGAGACCTAGACGGTAATGGGGGTGCAGGGGGGCGTTGCTCCCCTGCTTTTACCCTTTTCTTCCTCCCTCAACAGTTGATCTCACGCCGAGGGCGACTAGTCTCCCGCGCCATCAGAGAGACAAATGAGGACGACCCCATGAAATTCGCATCCACCGCGCTTGCCGCGCTCGCGGCAGGGCTTTCGTTCGGCGTGGCCGCGCCGGCCTTTGCCGAGGACGCGCCGTCCTACCCGGAAACCGCGCAAGGCGCCGCCGAGTTCGTGGCCGCTGCCGAGAAGGACCTGTTCGATTTCTCGGTCGACAATGCCCGCGTCAACTGGGTGAACTACACCTACCTGACCGACGATACCGATGCGCTGGCGGCGCAGTCCAACGGCCTGCTGACCGAGAAGCAGGTCAACTATGCGGTGGAAGCGGCGAAGTTTGCGAAGCTGCCGGGTCTCGATGCCGACGTTTCGCGCAAGCTGGGCATCCTGCGCCAGAGCATCGTCCTGCCCGCGCCGACGACGCTCGGCGCGGCGGCGCAGCTCAGCGAGATCAGCACGCGCCTGGCCTCCACTTACGGCAAGGGCCGCGGCACGCTGGACGGCAAGGAAATCAACGGTTCGGACATCGAGTCGGAAATGGGTAACCTGACCCACACCCCCGCCGAGTTCGCCGAAATGTGGACGACCTGGCACGACAATGTCGGCAAGCCGATGAAGGCCGACTACGTGAAGATGGTCGGCATCGCCAACCAGGGCGCGAAGGAACTCGGCTATGCCGACGTCGGCGCCATGTGGCGTTCGGGCTACGACATGACGCCGGAGCAGTTCTCGGCCGAAACCCAGCGCCTCTGGGAAGAAGTGAAGCCGCTCTACATGGCGCTGCACACTTACGTGCGCCACAAGCTCAACGAGAAGTACGGCGATGCCGTGCAGCCCAAGACCGGGGCGATCCGTGCCGACCTGCTCGGCAACATGTGGGCGCAGGAATGGGGCACGATCTATCCGCTGGTCGCGCCGAAGGGAGCGGGCGATCTCGGCTATGATATCGGCGATCTGCTGAAGGCGCAGGGCCGCACGCCGATCGACATGGTGAAGGCGGGTGAGGGCTTCTACTCGTCGCTCGGCTTC
>NZ_DAMDBA010000067.1:0-26818 GCF_032093395.1 Novosphingobium sp. | reverse complement strand
CCCGTGTTTCAGCCGTGAAAGGGCCGCGTCCTAACCGCTAGACGAAGGGGCCGTACCGGGTTGCGCCGGAGGCAGGACCGGCCCTCTAGCGGGGGTCCGATGGGGGGTCAACCCCCTCATTGCGAATAATTTGAACTCTCTATGACATGCCTTGCAACGCCCGGGGCGACCGGTGCCAAAATTCGCAGATTTCAGGCTGCAAAGGCTGCGTCGTCGATGTGAAGTTCGGCCTGTGGGCGGCTGCCCCAGTCGTCGATCTTGGCACGTCCGGCCAGCCAGAGCCTGCGCCCTTGCGAGGCGTGCAGCAGGGCTTGCCCCATCTCCGTTTCCGCGGACCGGAAAGCCATGGCCTTGAAGCGGCCGCCATCCTGTCCTCCCACGATCAGGCGAACATGATCCGTACCGACGGTGTCCGCCTTGATGACGTGCACAGGCCCCACGGCGACGCGCGGTCCGGGCCAGCCCATGCCGAAAGGACCGGCACTTTCGAGCTTTTCTACAAGCTCCGGTGTCAATCCGCGAGGCGCCAGGGCCAGGTCCAGCAGCATCGACTGGCTGGCGCTGGCGCGGGACACTTCGGAGGCAAGGAGCGAGTCCAGCCATTCGGCGAGGGCATCGAGCTTGTCGGGCGACACGGTGAGGCCGGCGGCCATCGCGTGCCCGCCACCGGCAACCAGCAAGCCTGCCTGGCGGGCGGCGATGATGGCCGCGCCAAGATCGACGCCGGGAATCGAGCGGCCGGAACCCTTGCCGTTTCCAGTTTCGTCCGCATCCATGGCGATCACAAGCGTCGGTTTTCCGGTCTTTTCCTTGATTCGCCCTGCGACGATGCCGATCACCCCCGGATGCCACCCGGCCCCGGCAAGAACCATGACCGAGCGGTTGTGCTGGCGTTCGATCTGGGCTTCGGCCGCTTCCTGCACGACCTGCTCGATACCGCGTCGCTCGTCGTTGAGCCGTGAAAGTTGAGCGGCGATGCTCTGGGCCTCATCGGGGTCGGTCGTCGTCAACAGGCGCACACCGAGCGTGGCTTCTCCCACGCGGCCGCCGGCGTTGATGCGCGGCCCCAGAGCGAAACCGAGATCCGAACAGGTGGGTGCCCGGCTGAGGCGGCTTGCATCGATCAACGCGGCCATGCCGATGTTGTCGCGTCTGGCCATGACTTTGAGGCCCTGCGCCACGAGTGCCCGATTGAGGCCGTGCAATGCGGCAACGTCCGCCACCGTTCCCAGGGCGACGAGATCCAGCAGCGCGAAAAGATCGGGCTCGCGTCGGTTTTCGAAGAACCCCTGGCGGCGCAAGGTTCGCACCGTCGCTACCGCAAGCAGGAATGCGACGCCGACAGCAGCGAGATGGCCGTGTCCGGCTGCAATCTCGCTCTCGTCGAGGCGGTTGGGATTGACCAGTGCCGCGGCGCGCGGAAGCTCCGGTGCGCACTTGTGGTGATCCACCACGATTACATCGACGCCCGCGCCATGCGCCATCTCGAGCGCTTCATGCGCCATGGCGCCGCAATCGACGGTGACGATGAGGCTGGATCCTTCCCCTGCGATCCGCACGAGCGCCTCGCCGCTGGGGCCGTATCCTTCGAGTAGGCGGTCGGGGATGTAGTATTTCGCGTCGTGCCCGAGCCCCCGCAGAAGCAGGATCAGCAGGGCGGCACTGGTGGCGCCGTCGACGTCGTAATCTCCATAAACCGTCATCGTCTCGCCAGTCATCACGGCCTGGGCGAGCCGTTCCGCGGCAGCATCCATATCTCGGAACTCCGAGGGATCGGGCAGGAAGGCACGCAGCGAAGGAGAGCGATGGCGCTCCAGATCGTCGCGGGGAACGCCGCGAGACAGAAGGATCTGGGTGACGATGTCATCCTCCAGGCCCCCGGCACTCGCCGAAGCGCTTTCGGAAATGTCCATGTTGCCCCCACGCCAGCGCCAGGCCTTGCCGGTGAGGGAACGATCGATGCCGAATACGGAAGTAACATGTCGCGAAGCCATGGCGATCGGATTAGACTAAGCCGGGGGTCGGGAAAAGGTCGCGGGCGACATCAGCGCCGGACGGAGGGGAGAAGGGTCGATGTTGGCGATAATCTGGCACAGCCGCACCGGTGCATCGCGCACCATGGCGGCCGCTATTGCCGAGGGTGCGGGTGAACGGGCGGTACTGCTGACTGCCGCCGAATCCATGCCGGCGCTCTTGCTGGGCGCGGAGGGTTTTGTGTTCGTCTGTCCCGAAAACCTTGGAAGCATGTCCGGTCAGATGAAGGAAATGTTCGATCGTTGCTATTATCCCCTGCTCGGCCGTGTCGAAGGGCGACCTTACGCCACGGCAATCTCCGCCGGATCGGATGGCACAGGTGCCTGCTCTCAGATCGATCGCATCGTGACAGGCTGGCGGCTCCGGCGAATGGCGGAGCCATTGATCGTCAACCTGGGGGCGCAGACGCCGGAACAGATACGCTCCGAAAAGACCGTTTCGGAACATGACCTCGGGCTCTGTCGTGACCTGGGATCTACCTTTGCGGAAGGCTTGCGGATGGGCATTTTCTGAAGATGAAACCGTTTTGGTTGCATTAGTTAGCCAACGGACTCGACGTCGCTTCGGAAGTGCTGCCTTATCGTGGCGAGACAACGATAGAGCCGCAATCCTTGGAACAGACCCTTTCATGCCCAGTCATGCCTGATCAAGAGGCGCCCTCCGCCGTGCCAGGCAACGGCATATCGCTCTATTTCAGACCGGGGACTCGTCCTTCAACGGACGTCATCAGCGCCTTGATGGAGGCAATGGCGGATGCTGACATCATGGCGCGGATCACGCATCGGCCGCCGCCGCAGGAGGGCTGGCTTGAACTCATTGCCAGCGGTTTGACCTTCGATCTGACCGGGCTGACGCCTGCCAAGTCGGCCATTTCAGGTGATATCCTGCAATACCATGGCTTCGACGAGACGCCGAGCTGCGAAGAACTGGAAGTTGTCGAACTATCTCCTGGTGGTCATATCGCCGGAGGTTCGGGGCTGCTTCCGGTAAACAGGACGATGGCGGGGCTGGCGACCAGCCTGTCCCTGAAACTTCCGGTCGCGGCCATTGGCTGGCGATCCGCACAGACCCTGATGGAACCGCGTTACTTCGCACGGATCATCGTGAATTGGCTTGCAGGTGGCGCCTTCCCGGCGCTGGGCCTTACGGCTTTGCTACGCTCTGACGACGGAAGTATCTCAACCAAGGGATTGTCGCGGTTCGTCGGTCGGGAAATGCAGCTGGAAGGCGCCGTGGAAGAAACGCCTTCCGACACCTTGAAGCTGGCCATTCGCATGGTCGATTACCTCGTTCGGCAAGGTGCTTTTGCAGAATCTCGGGTGATTGATTCACCTCGGGGAAAGCTGCTGCTGGAGCCGTCCCAAGGTGGCAAGCAGGTCTGGGTTTGGCGACAACACTGATCTCCATTCCTTCCGCTGAGACAGTACCTTCCTTTTCGGGCCGTGAATCGTTCCGGTCAGCCGGATCACGATCGTGGATTGCAACGGCACCACCTGCTTCCGCTCCAGATCGGCCGCAGCGCCTGTTTTCAGCCGTTGATAGCGGCAATCGGCGGACTGCATGGTTGTTTTGGCGACTTTCGTCGCAATGGACTTCTGCTTCCCTGCGACGAAGACGCGGGGATACGCATGGGCCTGCCTCTGCATCGGGGGCCGCATCGCCAATATACGGCGATCGTATGCGAACGGGTTGGACAGATCGAGGCGCGATGGTCGTCGGACAGACGCATGAATGCGTCTCGCGCGAACGTCGAAGCGCGATGGCGAGTCGATCTGCTGCAGCGCGGGCTGCGACGCCTTCTGTTGGGGGGATCGGCCTCGGCCCCCCGCCTCAATCGCAACGATCCACTCAGAAGCGAACCCGACTTTGCGGAACTCGATGCAATGGCTGAAGTGCTGTGGCGCGGAACCGAGTGTCTTTCCAGCCCAGCCGCTCAATCCATGCCTGTACGTGCCCACAACTCGTTCCGGGCGGCACGATACTGCTCTTCAAATGCGGCAATGCGCGCTTCGACCGGCTCAACGGACCTGATTGCCCCGATTCCTTGTCCGGAGCCCCATATGTCCTTCCAGGCTTTGGCGGCGGTATTGCCACCTGATCCGAAGTCCATCTGGTTCTTGTCACCTTCCGGCAATCGGTCGGGATCCAGTCCGGCCGCCGTGATCGAGGCCCGCAGATAGTTGCCGTGAACGCCGGTGAAGAGGCTGGAATAGACGATGTCCGCCGCTTCGCCGTCGACAATTGCCTGTTTGTAGTTCGGGGCCGCGTTCGCTTCATTGGTGGCAATGAATGGAGTGCCGATATAGGCGAAATCCGCGCCCATGGCCTGTGCTGCCAGAATGGAACGGCCGCAGGCGATAGCGCCCGAAAGCGCCAGGGGGCCGTCGAACCAGGCGCGAATTTCCTGCATCAGCGCGAAGGGCGATTGTGGTCCCGCATGTCCGCCAGCACCCGCTGCCACCGCAATCAGCCCGTCAGCGCCCTTTTCAACCGCCTTGCGGGCGAAGCGATCGCTGATCACGTCATGGAACACCGCGCCGCCCCAGGAATGCACGGCAGCGTTAACCTCGGGAATGGCGCCAAGGGACGTGATCACCAGGGGAACTTTGTGCTTTTCCAGGATCAGAAGGTCTTCCTCAAGCCGGTTATTGCTTTTGTGCACAATCAGATTGACCGCGAAAGGGGCCCTGCAACCCACTGTTCCTGCTTCAATTTCATAGAGCCAATCGTCGAGTTGGCTGGCAGGGCGGGCGTTGAGTGCCGGGAAGCTGCCCACCACGCCGGACCGCACTTGCGCAATGACCAGTTCAGGCGTGGAAACAATGAACATGGGGGCTGCAATCACGGGAAGGCGCAAGGAAGCGAAGGGCGCTGGCAATGTCATTTCCGGTCCGTTTAAGTGATCGATTAAACAGGCATAGATGGCCGCTGGTATCCTGTCGAGAGGGGCGGCGTACCGCCGGAGCGTTGCCGGAGCATGTGCGTCGCAATGCGCGTGACCAGGACTGAACGCTGTAATAGACATCGGTGTCGATCATCAGAACGGCCCATGAGCCGTCCCCGGGAGAGAACCTCATGTCCGATCACGCCGTTGCCGAATTCGATTGCTCCGATATCGATCAGTATTTGGGGAAGGTCATCGACTCGTCGCCGATTCGCGAACCTTTGGCGAACAACGATATTCGCCGTTGGGCTCAGGCGATGCACTATCCGAACCTTCTGCATTTCGATCCTGCCTATGCGGGCCAGAGCCGCTTCGGTCGATTGGTGGCGCCACAGAGCTTTCCGATCGTCATGGATGACGGTCATGGCACGGCGCCTTCGTGTGTAGGCTGCATCCCCAATTCGCACCTGCTCTTCGGCGGAGACGAGTTCTGGCACTATGGACCGCGCGTTTTCGGCGGAGACGTGGTGACCAACGAACGCATTCCCTTCGACTACACCGTCAAGAATACTGGTTTCGGACCAACCTGCTTCCAGAGGGGGGACAACTATTATCGCAACCAGGCCGGCGAATTGATCGCAAAGCAGCGCTCCACAGCGATCCGCTATCTTGCGAATGCAGGCGGGGACACCGTCAACACGGCGGAGTTCGAGGAGCCGGAATGGACGGATAACGAACTGGAGCAACTGGAAGCCCGCAAGTTCGCCTGGATCCAGATGCTGCATGACCTGGGTCACAAGGAACGTTGGTGGGATGACGTCAAGGTAGGCGATCAGTTGCCCGAACGCGTGTTCGGCCCGCATACGATCGCCAGCTTCACGACGGAATGGCGAGCCTACCTGTTCACGACATGGGGCACGCTCGACCGCCGCGAAATCGACATGGCGGCGCTGGGCTTCACGCCGGAAATGGCGGGCCACGAGAACGATCCGCACATGGAGCGCATCAATCCGGAATTGACCGACGGTGCTTACTTCGGGCCCTCACGCGGACATCTTTTCCCCAAGTACGCGCGTAGGATCGGCATGCCGCGCGCTTATGGATACGGCGCTTCGATGGGGGCCTGGGTCACGGACTACCTGGGAGGCTGGGCCGGTGAATGGGGCATGGTCGTCCATTCCACTGCAAACTATCGCGGACCGGCGCTCTCCGGAGACGTGACCATCCAGACCGCCGAAGTGGTCGATACCATGGTGGATGAGGAACGACGTCACCTCGTGCAGGTGAAGCACAAGATGACGAACCAGAAAGGCACGCTGATGTGCGCGGGCGTGGCGGAGATCGCTCTGCCGAAGAAACCGATCTGATCGCCTTAGCGGGGCGCGGGACGATCGTCTCCTCGCCCCGTCACGGGCGGACCGAAGCGATTGGCTCCGGAGGAGCCCGGCCAGGCCAGGAGCGCCAGATAGGCCAAGCCGAAGGCTGGGAATATGGCCCAGTCGATCCAGTGGAGCACGTCTTCGGCCATTTCTCGGGCTCTCCACCCGAAACCTCGTTGCAGGATTTCGAGAATCAGGAGTCGCAGCGCCCCCGGAGCCAGTGCCAGGGTCCACCATCCGCTGCCGTTGAAGTCATGGAACCGGCGCGCTGCAAGGGCGGGTGCCGGAATGGCGCAGGCGATCACGACGCCAAGCGACAGCCAGTCCGCAAGCGGTGTTGCTGTCAGCGCGGAAACCATGCCTGACAGAAGCGTGGCGCAAAGAGTGGCCGCTAGGAGGTACGTCCAGGCTTCGCCGCGGTCAGCCCGACCCCGGGGTTGGAAGGAGAAGCCGAGAGTGTTTCGAAGGCTGTTGAAAGGGCGCGCCGTCATCAAGAGGATCAATCGTCGGAAGGATGATGAATGGTACTGTCGAGTCCGGCTCGTTCCGCGTCTTCCGACACGCGCATCGGAAACACCAGCGATGCCATCGACGCAATGATGGTCGTTACCACGGCGGACCAGCAGACGACCACCGCGATCCCAATGCCTTGAGCAAAAGCTTGACTTTGCAGTGACATGCCATCGTAATATCCCACACCTCCGAAGTCTCTCGACAGGAACACGGAGAGCATGAGCGATCCGACCGCGCCACAGATTCCAGGAACTGCGAAGACATTCGAAACGTCGTCGATGCGACGGTACCTGAGCATAAGCCGGCGCGTCTGATATCCCGTCAAGGCTCCGAGAATTCCAAAAAGGATCGCCGCCCCGGGCGATACATAGCCGGCAGCCGGCGCGATCGTGGCGATACCTGCCAGGATCCCGCTGGCTAGCCCGCCCAAGGTGACGCGGCCTGCGGTAAGTCGCTCGATACCGGCCCACGTCACGGCAGCGGCGGCTATGGCAACGTGAGCGGAAATCATGGCCGCCGCGGCATCGTCGTTGGCGGCTACGGCCCAGCCTCCACAAAGTCCAAGCGCGCCGAGCCATGCCAGTCCACCACCCGAAAGCATCGCGGCAGGGGAAGACGGCCGCCTTTCCGGGCACGGGAGTGCCAGCCTTGGGCCCATCATCGACACGACGACGAGAGCGGAAACGCCCGCGCTGGTGAATAGCGGCAATCCGCCGGCCCAGTCCAGAAGCCCGAGTTGGCGTGACATCCAGCCACCACCCCAGGCCCAGTGCGCGATCGGTGCCTGGACGACGATAGTCCACAGCGCGCAGAAGGTCACTACCCAGCCAAATCGAGCGCGCTCCGCCCAGGCGCCGACCATCAGGACGAGGGGGAGTGCGGCGACGCCGATCTGGAAAAGCGCGAATGCACTCTCCGGCGTAGTGGTTCCGCCCCGCACGTTGCCCAGTTCCATCAGCATCCATGCATTGCCTGCGCCGATCCACCCTCCGGAGATGTCACCGAATGCGAGGGTGTAGCCGACCATAGTCCAAAGCAGTGTCGCGACGGCGGAAATTGCAGCGGATTGGGCGAGGATGGAAAGCCTGCTGTTCGACCGAGCGCACCCCGCATGGAACAGGGCGAGGCCGGGAAGGGCAAGCGAAACGAGAGCGGCGGCTGCAAGCATCCAGGCGGTGTCGCCGCTATCCGCCACGTCCAGCCGGCCATCTTGCGCCATGAGGCGGCCAGGCATAGTCGCCATCGCGCCGAACATGGACAACCGTACCCATCGCCTCATCGATACCCCCCCGAGCCGGCCGCAACATGCCGTCTGCCGCAACCTCTAAGGCAGTCAAGCGACATGGCACAAGTGCTTGCCCCTACGCGATTATCCTTAGTAAATTTCGGATAGGCAATGGAATGCGCAGATGGAGCGCTCAGCTTCCACAATCGTGAAGCAGGAAATCTTGAAGGATTGGGCTGCTAGAGGATATGAAATGACGATGTTTTCTCGAAAAGCCCGACAGTCCCTGATGGCCGCTTGCGCAGCGGCGCTCTGCACTCTTGCCGGAGGCGTCCAGGCGGCGGACGACGACAAGGTTCCCTACTGGGCATCGGTGGATACCGATCTGGCCAACTTGCGCGTCGGGCCGGGCGAGTCCTACAGGATCGACTGGGTCTATCGCCGCCTCCACCTGCCGGTGAAAGTGCTCAGACGGGAAGGGCCGTGGCGACTCGTGGAAGATCCGGATGGGGCGAAGGGGTGGATGCGCGACTTGTTGCTGTCCCGCCAGCGCTCGGCACTGGTGAGAGGGCCGGGGGGTAAGGCTTTGACGGAAATGCACGCCGCTGCCAGTTCGGCCTCGCCCATGCTCTGGCGTATTCAGCCCGGAGTGGTCGGCATTCTGGGAGACTGCAAGGAGGGCTGGTGTCCCTTCGATGTCCAGGGGCACAAGGGTTTCGTCGAGCAGAGCATGCTATGGGGCGCAGGGGCTCCGTGAAGTCTTCACTTCAAAATCTTGAGACCTAAAGAAAAACCCCCGCCGGAGAAGGCGGGGGTTTCGTTCTTTTCATAAAGTGCGAGAGGTCAGGCCAGTTCGACTGCAATGGCGGTTGCCTCACCACCGCCGATGCACAGCGAAGCCACGCCCTTTTTCAAGCCCTTTTCCTTCAAGGCGTTGATGAGGGTGACGATGATGCGTGTGCCCGAAGCGCCGATGGGGTGACCGAGCGCGGTCGCGCCGCCATGGATGTTGACCTTGTCGTGCGGGATGCCAAGATCGTGCATGGCGAACATGGCCACGCAGGCAAAGGCTTCGTTCACCTCGAAGAGATCGACGTCGGCAAGCTGCCAGCCCACCTTGTCCATCAGCTTCGTGATCGCTCCGACGGGCGCGGTGGTGAACTTGGCGGGTTCCTGCGCGTGGGCAGCGACGCCGACGACGGTGGCGATGGGTGCGAGGCCCTTCTGGGCCGCGACGCTGGCGCGCGTCATGACGACGGCAGCGGCTCCGTCGGAGATCGAGCTGGAGCTTGCTGCGGTGATCGTGCCGTCCTTGGCAAAGGCCGCGCGCAGGGTGCGGATCTTGTCCGGATTGCCCTTCGGCGGCTGCTCGTCGCTGTCGATGACGACTTCACCCTTGCGGGTCTTGACGGTCACCGGGACGACCTCCTCCTTGAAGGCGCCGTTCTTGATCGCTTCCTGGGCGCGGCGAAGCGATTCGATCGAGTAGTCGTCCTGATTTTCGCGCGTCAGCTGATATTCGTCGGCCGTGACCTGGGCGAAGGAGCCCATCGAGCCGCCTTCGTAAGCGTCTTCAAGACCATCGAGGAACATGTGGTCGTAGAGGGTATCGTGACCGGCCCGCGCGCCTGAACGGTGCTTCTTCGACAGGTAGGGCGCATTGGTCATGGATTCCATGCCGCCGGCGATCAGCAGGTCGAGAGAACCGGAGGCAAGTGCTTCCGCGCCCATGATGACCGTCTGCATGCCCGAGCCGCAAACCTTGTTCACGGTGGTGGCCTGGACCGACTTCGGCAGACCGGCCTTGAGTGCGGCCTGGCGAGCAGGAGCCTGCCCCAGACCTGCGGGAAGCACGCAGCCCATATAGATGCGTTCGATGTCTTCACCCGAAACGCCGGCGCGCTCGACGGCGGCCTTGACGGCGGTGGCCCCGAGGTCGGTGGCCGAAACTTCGGCAAGGGCGCCTTGCAGGCCGCCCATGGGAGTGCGGGCGTAGGAAAGAATGACGATCGGGTCGGAAGCCGAGATCTGGGCCATTATTATGTTGCCTTTCACGCGTTGAAAATCAGGTATCCTGGCAAATCAGGTAGTGTTGCACTGCACCAATTGCAATTGAAGACTCCTTCATGCCGGAGCGGATCATGCATCATCCCCATGGCGGTTCGAGGGGGCGATCGGCGTCGATTTTCGCAACCCCAATGCCGAATCTTGCATCGGTGCCGGAATCGTCGATCTTCTCGTTGAAATCGGCTGACCTTCGGCGTTTTGCGGGTTTCGGCTTGATGCCATGCTGTAACGAAGCATGTCGTCGATCCAGCTTGTTGCGAATGGCTCGCAACACCGCAGAGTTCCGCCATTTATTCCCTTCGGACACCTTGCGGAGGGGGAGGGGCTGGCCTAAGAGCGCCCGCAACGACCGGGCCCAGTCTTCATGGCATGAGTCCGGCTGCCGTATCCGGTATGAGGCCAGAACCATTGACTGATCTGTCACAATACCTGCCGATCCTGATCTTCCTCGCGGTGGCGCTCGCGCTGTCGTCGGTGATCGTGCTGCTGCCGATGGGTGTTTCCCGCCTAACCGGCACGCATAATCCAAGCGCCGACAAGAACAGCGAGTACGAGTGCGGCTTCCCCGCCTTCGAAGATCCGCGCAGCCAGTTCGACGTTCGCTTCTATCTCGTGGCGATCCTTTTCATCGTCTTCGACCTTGAAGCCGCGTTCCTGTTCCCCTGGGCCGTTTCGCTCAAGCTGACCGGCTGGGCTGGATGGCTGACGATGATGGTGTTCCTCGGCGAACTGGCCATCGGCCTCGCCTATGCATGGAAGAAGGGAGCTCTGGACTGGGAATGAGCACGCTCGTGAACTCCGCCGGCCAGCCCCTGGCTGCCGCCGCTCACCCTGGAACGGCCCACGGCGCGATCACCGCGCCGGATCAGGCGTTCTTCAAGGATCTCAATCAGGAAGTGTCCGACAAGGGCTTCCTCGTCACATCGACGGAAGAGCTGTTCCAGTGGGCCCGCACGGGCTCGCTGTGGTGGATGACTTTCGGTCTCGCCTGTTGTGCGGTCGAGATGATCCACGTCAACATGCCGCGTTACGACATGGAGCGCTTCGGCGCCGCGCCTCGCGCCTCGCCGCGTCAGTCGGACGTGATGATCGTGGCCGGCACGCTGTGCAACAAGATGGCTCCGGCTCTGCGCAAGGTCTACGACCAGATGTCGGATCCGAAGTACGTGATCTCGATGGGGTCGTGCGCCAACGGCGGCGGCTACTATCACTACAGCTACAGCGTCGTGCGCGGCTGCGATCGCATCGTTCCGGTCGACATCTACGTGCCGGGCTGCCCTCCGACCGCGGAAGCGCTGCTCTATGGCGTGATGCAGTTGCAGCGCAAGATCCGCCGCGCCGGCACGCTCGAGAGGTAAGGGCACGATGACCGTTCTGCATTCCGCCCCCAGGTTCGCGTCGAACGACGGCGTGATCGAGGCTCTCTCGGCTGCTTTGGGCGACATGGTGGTCGCGACCAAGGAAGAGCACGGCGAAGTCGTGCTCACCGTCGCGCGCGACCAGATCGAAAACGCCCTGCGCCTGCTGCGTGACCATCACGAATACCAGCAGCTCATGGAAATGGCCGGTGTCGACTATCCGTCGCGGGCCGAGCGTTTCGACGTCGTCTACATGCTGCTGTCGGTGACGAAGAACCATCGCATCATGGTGAAGGTTTCGGCCGCCGAGAACACGCCGGTGCCGACTGTGACCACGCTGTGGCCGAACGCGGGCTGGCTCGAGCGCGAAGTGTTCGACATGTACGGCGTGATCTTCGCCGGCAATCGCGATCTTCGCCGCATCCTGACCGACTACGGCTTCGAAGGCCATCCGTTCCGCAAGGACTTCCCGCTCACCGGTTACGTCGAGCTGCGCTATTCCGAAGAGGACAAGCGCGTCGTCTACGAGCCGGTCCAGCTCGCGCAGGATCTGCGCCAGTTCGATTTCATGAGCCCTTGGGAAGGCGCCGAATATATCCTTCCGGGTGACGAGAAGGTTGCACAGCAACCCGCGCCGCCGCCGGTCGCCGAGCCCAAGACCACCGACAGCAAGGCCGAGACCGGCGCCGGTGACAAGGCAAACGACAAGGCGAGCGAAAAGACGTCCGAGAAGGGAGACAAGGCATGAGCATGCTGCTCGAGCAGTCGCCCACCACGGGCGATGAAGTCATCACCAACTACACGATCAACTTCGGTCCGCAGCACCCCGCGGCCCACGGCGTTCTGCGCATGGTCATGGAACTCGATGGCGAGATCATCGAGCGCATCGATCCGCACGTCGGCCTGCTGCATCGCGGCACCGAGAAGCTCATCGAGCACAAGACCTACCTTCAGGCGCTGCCCTATTTCGACCGTCTGGACTATTGCTCGCCGCTGGGCATGGAGCATTCCTACGTCCTGGCGATCGAGAAGCTGCTCAACCTCGAAGTGCCGATCCGCGGCCAGTACCTGCGCGTGCTGTTCGCCGAGCTGACCCGCATCTGCAACCACATGATGAACATGGGGTCGCACATCATGGATATCGGCGCGATGACGCCGAACCTGTGGCTGTTCGAGGTCCGTGAGGATTGCCTCAACTTCTTCGAGCGCGCTTCGGGCGCCCGCATGCACTCGGCATGGTTCCGCCCCGGCGGCGTCCATCAGGACGTGCCGCTCAAGCTGTTGGCCGATATCGCCGACTGGCTCGACACGCGCCTGCCGGAACTGTTCGAGGATGCCCTCAGCCTCGTTGCGGACAACCGCATCTTCAAGCAGCGCAACGTCGATATCGCCACGGTGTCGAAGGACGACGCGCTGGCCTGGGGCTTCTCCGGACCGATGCTGCGCGGCTCGGGCATCGCCTGGGATATCCGCAAGGCGCAGCCCTACGACGTCTATGATCGCATGGACTTCGAGGTTCCCGTCGGCACCAGCGGCGATTGCTACGATCGCTTCATGTGCCGTGCCGAGGAAGTGCGGCAGTCTGCCCGCATCATGAAGCAGTGCCTCGCCGAAATGCCGGAAGGCCCTGTGGCTTCCACCGACCGCAAGGTCTCGCCTCCGAAGCGCGGCGAGATGAAGCAGTCGATGGAATCGCTGATCCATCACTTCAAGCTCTACACCGAAGGCTTCCACGTTCCGGCGGGCGAAGTCTACGTCGCCACGGAAAGCCCCAAGGGCGAGTTCGGCGTCTATCTGGTATCGGACGGCTCCAACAAGCCTTACCGCTGCAAGATCCGCCCGACTGCCTTCAGCCATCTGCAGGCGATGGACTTCATGTCCAAGGGCCACATGCTGCCTGACGCCACCGCGATCCTGGGGGCCATGGACATCGTGTTCGGGGAGTGCGACCGTTGAGCAAGCTCGCAATCGCCGAGGCCATGATCGCCGCCTACAACGCGCAGGACGTCGACCTCTACGTGTCTTACATGACCGACGAGGCGAGCGAGGCGAACTATCGCGGCGCCGTCGTTCGCGAGGGCAAGGAAGGTACGCGTTCCGGGCTCAAAACGGCATTCGCCCGCTGGCCCGAGAACAAGGCCGAGATCGTCTCGCGCGAGGAAACCGACAACTACGTCGTCCTTCGCGAGCACGTCACGCGTGGCCCGGCAACCGATGGTTCCGAGCTGGTCGCGCCTTTCGATGTACTGGCTGTCTACAGCTTCGAGGGCGACAAGTGCTCTCGCGTCGAGTTCATCCGGTGAGGGGGCGTCAGATGAAGTTCAACACGCTCGAACTGACCCGCATCTGGGCCGCCGTCACCGGCGTGGCTCTGGCGGTTTGGTACTTCGCCGCCGTCTATCTCGATCTCCAGCCCACGGCCTTGCTGCCGATGCTGGTGACCGCGATCGGCGGTTTCGAATTGTTTCTTTTCGGCCAGGACCAGTGGCTGAAGCGCAGGGGTAAGCATGGCTGACCGCTATATCGAACCCGATTCGCCCGAACTTCGGGCCCGTTGGGGCAATTTCGCCTGGACCGCCGAGAACGCCGAAAAGGCGAAGGACGTCGTGTCCCGCTATCCGGCAGGGCGCCAGCGCTCGGCCGTGATGCCGCTGCTCGATCTGGCCCAGCGCCAGGTCGGTGCCGAGCTGAACACGCAGGGCTGGCTGCCGATTCCGGTGATGGAGTATATCGCCGCCTATCTCGACATGCCGGTAATCCGCGTCGTCGAGGTCGCGTCGTTCTACACAATGTACAACATCGCGCCGATCGGCCGCTTCCACGTGCAGGTTTGCGGCACCACGCCGTGCATGCTGCGTGGTTCGGACGACCTGCTGGAAACCTGCAAGTCGCGCGGCATGAAGAAGGGCCACATCTCGGAAGACGGCTTGTGGTCGTTCACCGAAGTCGAGTGCATGGGCAACTGCGCCTCGGCCCCGATGGTCCAGATCAACGACGACAACTACGAAGACCTCACGTCGGACCGCCTGAACGCGGTGCTCGACGCGCTGGCGCGTGGTGAAACGCCGAAGGCCGGCACCCAGGATCCCGCCCGTCACACCGTCGAACCGGTGGGCGAGCCTACCAATCTGGCGGCGATGATCACCGAAAACCATGACTATCGGAGTGAGTGGTAATGGCTCTCCTCGATAAGGATCGCATCTTCACCAACCTCTACGGCTATCAGCCGTGGAACCTGAAGGAAGCGCAGGCGCGCGGTGCCTGGGACAACACCAAGGCGCTGATCGAACGCGGCCGCGACGCCATCATCGACGAGATGAAGGCTTCCGGTCTGCGCGGTCGCGGCGGTGCGGGCTTCCCGACCGGCATGAAGTGGTCCTTCATGCCCAAGCAGCCGCCGCTCGACCAGGCAGGCAACCCGAAGCCCAGCTTCCTCGTGATCAACGCGGACGAATCCGAACCGGGTTCGTGCAAGGATCGCGAGATCATGCGCCACGATCCGCACCTCCTGTTCGAAGGCGCGCTGGTCGCGGGCTTCGCCATGGGCGCGCGCGCGGCCTACATCTACATTCGCGGTGAATATATCCGCGAGGCAGAGACGCTGTTCGCCGCGCGTGAAGAGGCTTACGCAGCCGGCCTTCTCGGCAAGAACGCTTGCGGTTCGGGCTACGACTTCGACGTCTTCGTCCACCGCGGTGCCGGCGCCTACATCTGCGGCGAAGAAACCGCGATGATCGAAAGCCTCGAAGGCAAGAAGGGCCAGCCCCGCCTGAAGCCGCCGTTTCCGGCCGGTGCAGGCCTCTACGGCTGCCCGACCACGGTCAACAACGTGGAATCGATCGCCGTCGCGCCGACCATCCTGCGCCGCGGCGCCTCGTGGTTCTCCAGCTTCGGCCGCGAGAACAACAAGGGCACCAAGCTCTTCCAGATCAGCGGGCACGTGAATCGTCCCTGTGTGGTCGAGGAAGAGATGTCGATCCCGTTCAGCGAACTGATCGAGCGTCACTGCGGCGGCATTCGCGGCGGCAAGGACAACCTGCTGGCGGTGATCCCCGGCGGTTCGTCGGTTCCCCTGGTTCCGGCTGCCGACATCTGGGACGCGCCGATGGACTTCGACGGCCTGAAGGCGGTCGGTTCGGGCCTCGGTACTGCCGCCGTCATCGTCATGGACAAGTCCACCGACATCGTCCGCGCCATCAGCCGCATCTCGTACTTCTACAAGCACGAATCCTGCGGCCAGTGCACGCCCTGCCGCGAAGGCACGGGCTGGATGTGGCGCGTGATGGAGCGCCTGCGCACCGGCGACGCGGAAGTCGAGGAAATCGACATGCTGCAGCAGGTGACCAAGCAGGTCGAAGGCCACACCATCTGTGCTCTGGGCGACGCTGCGGCGTGGCCGATCCAGGGCCTGATCCGTCATTTCCGTCCGGAGCTTGAGCGCCGGATCGCCGAAAACGTCCGCGAGGCTGCCGAGTAATGCCCAAGGTCAAAGTCGACGGCGTCGAGATCGACGTCCCCAACGGCGCAACCGTGCTGCAGGCCTGCGAGCTTGCCGGCAAGGAAATCCCGCGCTTCTGCTATCACGAACGCCTGAGCATCGCCGGCAACTGCCGCATGTGCCTGGTCGAGGTGAAGCCCGGACCGCCCAAGCCCCAGGCTTCCTGCGCGCTGCCGGCCACTGAAGGCCAGGAAATCCGCACGGATTCCGAAATGGTCAAGAAGGCGCGGGAAGGGGTGATGGAGTTCCTCCTGATCAACCACCCGCTCGACTGCCCGATCTGCGATCAGGGCGGCGAGTGCGACCTTCAGGACCAGTCGGTGGCCTATGGTCGCGGCGCTTCACGCTATGACGAAAACAAGCGCGCGGTCACTGAAAAGTACATGGGCCCGCTCATCAAGACCCAGATGACGCGCTGCATCCACTGCACCCGTTGCGTGCGTTTCTCGGAAGAGATCGCCGGCGTGGACGAGATCGGCGCGCTCTATCGCGGCGAAAACATGCAGATCACGACCTATCTCGAACATGCTGCGAAGCACGAGATGTCGGCCAACGTGATCGACTTGTGCCCGGTCGGCGCGCTTACCTCGCGTCCCTACGCCTTCGAGGCCCGTCCCTGGGAACTCAAGAAGACGCTGGGCATCGATGTGTCGGACGCTACCGGCGCCAACATCCGCATCGATGCGCGCGGCCGCGAAGTGCTGCGCGTGCTTCCTCGTAACAACGACGACGTCAACGAGGAATGGATCAGCGACAAGGCGCGCTACATGGTCGACGGGCTTACCAAGCGCCGTCTCGACAAGCCTTTCCTGCGCCGTGACGGCAAGCTCGTCACGGCCAGTTGGAACGAGGCTTTTGCCGCCATCGCCACGCTGAACCCGGGGAATTCGATCGCTGTCGTCGCGGGCGACATGGTCGATTGCGAAACCATGTTCGCTGCCAAGAAGCTGGCCGGCGTGCTCGGTTCGACGCTCATCGAAGGTCGTCAGACCGGGATGGACTATGCCACGGAGAATCTCGCGGCAGTCAACTTCAACACGACCTTCTCCGGCATCGAGACCGCCGACGCGATCCTGATCGCCGGCAGCAACGTGCGCTGGGAAGCCCCGCTGCTCAACGTCCGCCTGCGCAAGGCGGTGAAGCGCGGCGCCAAGGTGTTCCTCGTCGGTCCCGAGTGGGAAACCACTTTCGGCGGCGAGTTCCTCGGGGAAGATCTCTCGGTCCTCGGCAATCTGCCGCAGAACGTCGCCGATGCGCTGTCGAACGCGAAGCGCCCGGCGGTCATCCTTGGCGGAGCGGCGCTCGGCCGTGGCGGTCTGGAAGCGGGCCTCGCGCTCGCTGCCCAGTTCAACCTCGTGCGCGATCTTGAAGACGGCACCAAGTGGAACGGCTTCAACGTCCTCCACATGGCGGCAGCCCGCATGGGTGGCCTGATGCTCGGTTACGCGCAGAAGGGCGGCATCGCCGACCTCGTCGCGGCCAAGCCCAAGGTTCTCATCGCCCTCGGCGCCGACGAGGTGGACTACACCCAGTTCGCCGGTTCGATGATCGTCTACATCGGTCACCACGGCGACAAGGGCGCCCACGCGGCGGACGTGATCCTGCCGGCTTCGGCCTATACCGAGAAGGCGGGCACCTACGTCAACACCGAAGGTCGCGTGCAGTGGGCGGACAAGGCCGTCTTCGCACCGGGCGACGCCCGTGAAGACTGGACGATCCTGCGCGCACTGGCCGATGCCTTCGGCGTGACCGTTGGCTTCGACACTTTCGATCAGCTGCGAAACGCAATGATCGCGGAAGTTCCTGCACTTGGCAGCGAAGGTCTTGCCGATTACGGGAGCGTTCTGCCGAACGGTGGCGGTTCCGCTTCCGGCCAGATCGCCTATCCGATCAAGGACTTCTACATGACCAACCCGATCGCCCGTGCGAGCGCCGTCATGCAGCGCTGCTCGGCCGAACTTCTTCACGGTGAAGACCTGGCGGAGGCCGCGGAATGACCGCTTTCTTCCAGACACTCGGGATGAGCTACGAGTGGGCATGGTTCGTGTCCACGATCTGCGGCATCCTGCTCATCGCGCTGCCGCTGATGCTGGCCGTCGCCATGATCATCTATGTCGACCGCAAGATCTGGGCGGCCATGGCGCTTCGCCGCGGTCCCAACGTGGTCGGCCCATTCGGTCTGCTCCAGTCCTTCGCTGACGGTCTGAAGGTCTTCCTTCAGGAAACCATCATTCCTTCGGCGGCGAACAAGGGCCTGTTCCTGATCGCGCCGATCGTGACCTTCACGCTTGCGCTGCTGTCCTGGGCGGTGATCCCGTTCAACTCGGGCGCGATCCTGGCCGACATCAACATCGGGCTGCTCTACATCCTCGCGATCAGTTCGCTGGGTGTCTACGGTACGATCATGGCGGGCTGGGCTTCGAACTCGAAGTACCCGTTCTTCTCGGCGATGCGCGCCTCGGCGCAGATGATCTCTTATGAAGTCTCGATCGGCTTCATCCTGATCTGCGTCGTTCTCTGGGCGGGCACGTTCAACATGAACGACATCGTCTGGGCGCAAAAGGGCCACGTCTTCGGCATCATCAACGGTTTCGTCGCGAACCCGCTGCTGTTCCCGATGTGGGTGATGTTCCTGATTTCGAGCCTCGCGGAAACGCAGCGCGCCCCCTTCGACCTTGCCGAAGCGGAATCGGAACTCGTCGCCGGTTACCAGACCGAATATTCGTCGATGGCCTTCGCCGCCTACTGGCTGGGCGAATATGCCAACGTGCTCCTGATGTGCGCGCTCAATGCGACGCTGTTCTGGGGTGGCTGGCTGCCGCCGCTCGATATTCCCGTTCTCTATCTCGTGCCGGGCTTCGTTTGGTTCCTGCTCAAGATCCTCTTCTTCTTCTTCGTGTTCAGCTGGGTAAAGGCCACCGTTCCGCGGTATCGCTACGACCAGCTGATGCGCCTGGGCTGGAAGGTCTTCCTGCCCGTATCGCTGCTGTTCGTCGTAATCGTCAGCGGCTACCTCATGGCTACCGGACACTTCCAATGACCGTCGGACAACTCATAAAGAGCTTCACGCTCTGGGAGTTCGTGAAGGCGCACTGGCTGACCTTGAAGTATTTCTTCAAGCCCAAGGCGACGATCAACTACCCCTTCGAGAAGAACCCGCTTTCGCCGCGCTTCCGTGGTGAGCATGCCCTTCGCCGTTATCCCAACGGCGAGGAGCGCTGCATCGCCTGCAAGTTGTGCGAGGCGATCTGCCCGGCGCAGGCGATCACGATCGAGGCCGCGCCGCGTACCGACGGTTCGCGCCGCACCACGCGCTACGACATCGATATGACGAAGTGCATCTACTGCGGCTTCTGCCAGGAAGCCTGCCCGGTGGACGCCATCGTCGAGGGGCCGAACTTCGAATATGCGACCGAAACGCGCGAAGAGCTGCTCTATGACAAAGCCAAGCTGCTGGCGAACGGGGACAAGTGGGAGCGTGCGATCGCCGCGAACCTTGAAGCCGACGCACCGTACCGATAGGGGGCCGCGGACATGATCCAGACTTTCGCCTTCTACCTTTTCGCGGTGCTCACGATCGCTTCTGCGGCCGCCACCATCCTTTCCCGCAACCCGGTGCATTCGGTGCTGTTCCTGATCCTGGCGTTCTTCAACGCCGCCGGGCTCATGATGCTGACCGGCGCCGAGTTCATCGCCATGCTGCTGATCATCGTCTACGTCGGCGCGGTCGCGGTGCTGTTCCTCTTCGTCGTCATGATGCTCGACATCGACTTCGCCGAACTGCGCGCAGGCTTCATCAAGAACTTCCCGCTCGGCATGCTGGTAGCCGTCGTGCTGCTCGCCGAGATGGTGCTCGGCATCGGTGCCTACAAGGCCGGCGCCCTGAACCTCGGCACGCCCGACGGTACGGCGGCTACCCCGGCCGGAGCCTCGAACATCGAGGCCATCGGCGGCCTGATGTACAGCCGCTACCTGTTCCTGTTCGAAGCTGCCGGCCTGATCCTGCTCGTTGCGATGGTTGGCGCCATCGTCCTAACCCATCGCCAGCGTGGCGACACGCGCGGCCAGAAGGTCAGCAAGCAGGTCGCTCGTCGTCCCGAAGAGGCAACCGTCAACGTCAAGCCCGAAGTGGGCAAGGGGGTTTCGCTGTGATCGGCGTCGAACATTACGTGGTCGTGAGCTCGATCCTCTTCGTGCTCGGCGTCCTCGGCATCTTCCTCAACCGCAAGAACGTCATCGTTCTGCTCATGGCGATCGAACTGATCCTGCTTGCGGTCAACATCAACCTCGTCGCGTTCAGCGCGTTCCTGCACGACCTCACGGGCCAGATCTTCGCGATGTTCGTGCTGACGGTCGCTGCCGGCGAGGCCGCAGTGGGGCTCGCAATCCTCGTGATCTATTTCCGCGGACGCGGCAGCATCGCTGTCGACGACGTCAACCGGATGAAGGGATAAGGCCTTGCACCCGATCCTATTCATCGTCTTCCTGCCGTTACTGGCAGCGATTATCGCCGGGCTGGGCAACAAGCAGCTGGGCAACGTTCCCGCAAAGGTCTTGACGACCGGCGCGCTGTTCGTTGCCTGTGCGCTGAGCTGGCCGATCTTCATCGGTTTCCTCACCGGAAACGCCGAAGCCAGCGTCGTGCCGGTCCTGAAGTGGGTCCAGTCGGGCGCCATGACCTGGGACTGGTCGCTGCGGGTGGACTCGCTCACGGCGGTCATGCTGGTGGTCGTCACTTCGGTTTCCGCGCTCGTTCACCTCTATTCCTGGGGCTACATGAGCGAGGAGCCGGATCAGCCGCGCTTCTTCGCATACCTGTCGCTGTTCACTTTCGCCATGCTCATGCTGGTGACCGCGGATAACCTGGTGCAGATGTTCTTCGGTTGGGAAGGCGTTGGCTTGGCCTCGTATCTCCTGATCGGCTTCTGGTTCCGCAAGCCTTCGGCCGGTGCCGCCGCGATCAAGGCCTTCGTGGTCAACCGCGTCGGTGACCTTGGCTTCATGCTCGGTATCTTCGGCTGCTTCCTGGTGTTTGGCACCGTCTCGATCCCCGAGATCCTGGCCGCCGCGCCCAGCATGGCCGGTTCGACGATCGGCTTCCTCGGCCACCGCTTCGACACAATGACCGTGATCTGCATCCTCCTGTTCATCGGTGCGATGGGTAAGTCGGCGCAGCTCGGGCTGCACACCTGGCTCCCGGACGCGATGGAAGGCCCGACCCCGGTTTCGGCGCTGATCCACGCGGCAACCATGGTCACCGCGGGCGTCTTCATGGTTTGCCGCCTGTCGCCGCTGTTCGAAACCAGCGAGACGGCGATGCACTTCATCGCCTTCATCGGTGCCTGCACCTGCTTCTTCGCCGCTACCGTCGGCTGCACGCAGTGGGACATCAAGCGCGTCATCGCCTATTCGACCTGTTCGCAGCTCGGCTACATGTTCTTCGCCACTGGCGTCGGCGCCTATGGCGCGGCCATGTTCCACCTGTTCACGCACGCTTTCTTCAAGGCGCTGCTGTTCCTCGGTGCGGGCTCGGTCATCCATGCGATGCACCACGAGCAGGACATGCGCTTCTATGGCGCGCTGCGTAAGCACATCCCGATCACCTTCTGGACGATGACGGCGGGTACGCTGGCCATCACCGGCGTGGGTATCGCGGGCTTCGTGGGCTTCGCAGGTTTCTACTCGAAGGATGCGATCCTCGAGGCCGCGTTCGGTTCGGGCACGGCAGTGGGCGGTTTCGCCTTCTGGATGGGCATCGCCGCCGCGCTGATGACCAGCTTCTACTCCTGGCGCCTGGTCTTCCTGACGTTCTTCGGCAAGCCGCGCTGGATCCAGTCGGAGCACATCCAGCACGCCGTCCACGACGCGCACGGCCACGGGCATGACGATCACGGCCATGACGATCATGCCCATGATGCCCATGCTCATGACGACCATGCCGATGATGCGCATGCCCATGCCGCACCCGAACTCGGTTCGCGCGGCCCGGACTACACGCAGCACGGCGACGGCACGGGCGGATACCATCCGCACGAAAGCCCGCTGGTCATGCTGCTGCCGCTGCTGATCCTCTCGATCGGTGCCGTCGCTGCGGGCTTCGTCTTCAACCACGCCTTCGTCTCGGAAGGGACCGGCGAATTCTGGAAGGGCGCTCTGGTGTTCCACGAACACCTGATCCACGCGATGCATGGCGTGCCGACCTGGGTGAAGTGGGCACCGTTCACCGTGATGTCGCTGGGCCTGCTGATCGCATGGTACGGCTACATCAAGAACCTCTCGTTCCCCAAGGCAGTCGCCGAGCAACTCGGACCGGTCTACACTTTCGTGTTCCGCAAGTGGATGTTCGACGAACTCTACCACAACATCTTCGTTCGCCCGGCCTTCTGGCTCGGCAAGGTGTTCTGGAAGGTCCTGGATATCGGCGTGATCGACAAGTTCGGTCCCGACGGTGCCGCCTGGGTCGTCGCCAGGGGTTCGACTTACGCGCAGAAGGTCCAGTCGGGCTATCTGTACAGCTACGCTCTTGTCATGCTGCTGGGCCTTGTCGGCGCCATCAGCTGGGTGATCGCGGGATAAGATGATGAGTGGTTTTCCGATCCTCAGTCTGATGTTGCTGGTGCCGCTCGCGGCGGCACTGGCATGTCTCTACCTTGATGCCAAATCGGCACGCACGGTGGCGCTTCTCGCCACCCTTGCGAACCTTGCCCTTGGCGTCGTCCTCTGGCTCAACTTCGATGTCGGCGGTGCGCAGTGGCAGTTCCAGGAACGGCACGAGCTGTTCTCGGGCTTCTCCTACGCCCTTGGTATCGACGGTATCGCGCTGCTCCTGATCGAGCTTTCCGTCTTCCTCATGCCGATCTGTATCGGCGCGAGCTGGAACTCGATCGAGAAGCGCGTTGGCGAATACATGGCGGCGTTCCTGCTCGTCGAAACGCTGATGATCGGCGTCTTCACGGCCCAGGATATCTTCCTGTTCTACATGTTCTTCGAAGCCGGCCTTATTCCGATGTACCTGATCATCGGCATCTGGGGCGGCGCGGATCGCATCTACGCCTCGTACAAGTTCTTCCTCTACACGTTGCTCGGCTCGGTGCTGATGCTCGTGGCGATGCTGTGGATGGTCCACACCGCCGGCACGACCTTCATCCCGACGCTCATGAGCTATGCCTTCGATCCGCAGGTCCAGACCTGGCTGTGGCTCGCCTTCTTCGCCAGCTTTGCGGTGAAGATGCCGATGTGGCCGGTTCACACCTGGCTTCCGGCGGCGCACGTTCAGGCGCCGACCGCAGGCTCGGTGATCCTGGCAGGCGTGCTGCTGAAGATGGGTGGCTACGGCTTCATCCGCTTCTCGCTGCCGATGTTCCCCGAAGCCTCGGCCTACTTCGCGCCGCTGGTCTGGGGCCTGTCGATGGCCGCCGTCGTCATCACCTCGCTCATCGCGCTGGTGCAGGACGACATGAAGAAGCTGATCGCCTACTCGTCGGTCGCGCATATGGCCGTCGTGACCATCGGTCTCTTCGCTTTCAACGTGCAGGGCCTCGAAGGGTCGATGCTGGTCATGCTCAGCCACGGACTTGTTTCGGGCGCGCTGTTCCTCTGCGTGGGCATCATCTACGATCGCCTGCACACCCGCGAGATCAGCCGCTACGGCGGTCTTGCCATCAACATGCCGCGTTACGCGCTGTTCTTCCTGCTCTTCACGATGGCCTCGATCGGCCTTCCGGGCACCAGCGGTTTCGTCGGCGAATTCCTGAGCCTTGGCGGTATCTACCAGGCATCGAGCTGGACGGCGCTGATCTGCACCACCGGCATCATCCTGGGCGCTGCCTACATGCTCTACCTCTATCGCCGTGTCGTCTTTGGCGACCAGAAGAATGCCGATGCCGCCGCCATGGCCGACCTCGACCTGCGTGAATACCTGATGGTGATCCCGCTCGGCCTCGCGGTGCTGTGGATGGGCGTCTATCCCGAGAGCTTCATTGCTCCGATGCGCGCAGACATTGCCGCGCTCGACGCCCGGCTCGCTCGCGCAAAGCCGGAAGGAGACGCCAAGTTGGCCATGGGCAAGGAAAAGCCTGCACATGAAGAAGCAGCCGCGCATGAGGGGGCACACTGATGGACTGGTCACAGTCGCTGCGCCTGATCGCGCCGGAAGAAACGCTTAGCGTTGCAAGCCTGGTCTTGCTCCTTGTCGCCGCCTGGGGCGGTGACAAGGCGGCGAAGCTGATCTCCGTTCTCGCCGTGGCGGCGCTCGTCGCCGCCGGCATCCTCGTGGCTCCCGCGCTTTGCGGCGGTGCGATGGGTGCCGAAACTTCGGCCTTCTTCGGCCAATATCGTGCCGATGCCTTCGCGTCCTACGCCAAGATCCTCATCTATCTCTCGGCGGCAGTGTCGCTGGTGGTGGCGCCGGCCTATTTCGACCGCTTCAAGGCGATGCGGGCGGAGTATCCGGTCCTTGTGCTGCTGGCCTCGATCGGCATGGGCATGATGGTCTCGGCCACCGACCTGCTGACGCTCTACATCGGCCTCGAGATGAACTCGCTCGCGGCTTACGTCCTGGCGGCGTTCCTGCGTACCGACGGTCGTTCGGCGGAAGCGGGCCTCAAGTACTTCGTACTGGGCGCGCTGGCCTCGGGCATCCTGCTCTTCGGCATGAGCCTGACCTATGGCTTCGCGGGAACGACCTCGTTCGCGGGTATCAGTGCCTCGATGGCGCAGGGCCTCTCGAACGGCGCGCTGTTCGGTATCGTCTTCGTCTTCGCCGGTCTTGCCTTCAAGATCAGCGCGGTTCCGTTCCACATGTGGACCCCGGACGTCTACGAAGGCGCGCCGACCCCGGTGACCACGCTCTTCGCCACGGCTCCGAAGGTCGCCGCGATGGCCCTGACCATGCGCGTCGCCATCGAGGCCTTCGGTGACCAGGCTGCGGCCTGGCAGCAGATCGTGGTCTTCGCCGCGCTCGCCTCGATCGTCGTCGGTGCCCTTGGCGCCATCGGTCAGACGAACATCAAGCGCCTGATGGCCTACTCGTCGATCAACAACGTCGGCTTCATGCTCGTCGGTCTCGCCGTGGCGACGCCGCAGGGTGTCTCGGCCATGCTGTTCTACCTCGCGATCTACGTCGCGATGTCGGCCGGCGGTTTCGCCGTGATCCTGATGATGAAGGACGCGGACGGTAACCCGGTCGAGGATCTCGCCAAGATGGCTGGTCTGTCGCGCACGCGCCCGGGCCTCGCCCTGGCGCTCGCGATGGTCATGTTCAGCCTTGCCGGTATCCCGCCGATGTTCGGTTTCTGGGGCAAGTTCCTGGTCTTCAAGGCAGCTGTCGACGGCGGCATGATCGCTCTGGCGGCGATCGGCTTCGCGGCCTCGGTGATCGGCGCCTTCTACTATCTGAAGGTCGTCAAGGTCGTCTATTTCGACGAACCGGCCGACGTGGTGAAGGGTGAAAGCGACGTCTGGCACAAGCTGATCCTGGTGCTGTCATGCATCGTGATCTCGCCGCTCGGCTTCCTGCTGACCAAGTGGCTCGGCCACCTGAGCGAGACGGCTGCGGCCGCACTCTACTCCGGCCTTTGATAGAAGTCGTCGAAGAGACCGCTTCGACCAACGCGGACCTTTCCCGGCGCCTCGGCGCCGGGGAGGGCCTGGCGGAAGGTTTCTGGCTGCGAGCGGTCAGGCAGAGCGCCGGGCGCGGTCGTCGCGGTCGCCAATGGTCCTCGCCCGAGGGCAATCTCTATGCCAGCACCGTCGTCGCGCTGAGAGCAAACGACCCCTCTGTCCATACCCTGGCATTCGTTGCGGCGCTGGCGGTACACGACCTCATGCTGTCGCAACTGCCGCCCGAGGCGGATTGCCAGCTGAAGTGGCCCAACGATGTGCTTGTCGGCGGCGCCAAGATTTGCGGTATCCTGCTGGAACGCGCGGGCGATCATGTCATCGTCGGTATCGGCGTGAACGTGGTTAGCGCGCCCGATCTTCCCGACCGCGCGACGGTTTCGATCCGCACCGCCAATCCCGATAACGACAACGACGCGCAGGCCGTTCTGGAAGCGCTGGCCGGCTGTCTGACCGAGCGTCTCGCGCAGTGGCGCCGGGAGGGACTGGCGGCGACGCTGGCCGACTGGACCCGTCATGCCCACCCGCCGGGAACGCCGTTGCTGGTCACGCTGGATGACGAGGGGCTGGTGCCCGGCGCTTTCGCCGGGCTTGACCCGGACGGAGCATTGCGCTTGCGTCTGGCCGACGGGTCCCTACGTGTCGTCCACGCCGGTGACGTTTCGCTCGCCTGAAGGAAAGTCCATGCTGCTTGCCATCGATGCCGGCAACACCAATGTCGTCTTCGCGCTGTTCGAGGGCCGCACCTTGCGCGGTCGCTGGCGCATCGCCACCGATCCCCGCCGCACAGGCGACGAGTACGCGGTCTGGCTCATGCAGCTCCTCTCGATCCGCGGCGTCGCGGCGGAGGAGATAGACCGGATCATCATCTCCACGGTAGTGCCGCGCGCGCTCCACAATCTGGAGATACTTTGCCGCCATTATTTCGACGTCGAGCCGCTCGTGGCGGGCGTCGGCAAGGCGGACTATGCCATCGACATAGATGTCGATCAGCCCAAATCGCTGGGCGCCGACCGTGCCGTCAACGCCATCGCCGCGCATGAACGCCATGGCGGCGATCTGATCGTGGTCGATTTCGGCACCGCGACGACGTTCGACGTGGTAGACTACAACGGCGCCTACAAGGGCGGGATCATCGCGCCGGGCATCAACCTCTCGCTGGACGCGCTGGTGGGCAATACCGCCAAGCTGCCGCGCATCGCCATTGCCGTTCCCGCCAGCAAGAGCGTGATCGGCCGCAAT
>NZ_DAMDBA010000066.1:0-28149 GCF_032093395.1 Novosphingobium sp. | reverse complement strand
AGACTTGCGCAGACCTTCGTCGAGCACGCCTTGCTGGATGCCGAACAGCGCTGAATTCGCCGCGTGTTCGCCGCCACTGTCGAAACCGTCGCGGCTGCGTTTGGCCCAGCGCATCGACATTTCCATCGAACGGGCGATCACGTCGCGGGGCTGGTCGATCTTCGGGCATTCGTCGAAGCACATGACGATGTCGGAACCGAGCAGCCGCTGGATCTCCATCGAGCGCTCGGGCGTCAGCAGGTGGCGCGAACCGTCGAGGTGGCTGGCGAAAGTCACCCCGTTCTCGGTGATCTTGCGCAAGTCCGACAGGCTCATGACCTGATAGCCGCCGCTGTCCGTCAGGATCGGGCGATCCCAGTTCATGAACTTGTGCAACCCGCCCAGCCGCGCGACGCGCTCGGCGCCGGGACGCAGCATGAGGTGATAGGTATTGCCCAGGATGATGTCGGCGCCGGTGGCGCGCACGTCCTGCGGCTTCATCGCCTTCACGGTGGCGGCGGTGCCGACCGGCATGAAGGCAGGCGTGCGGATTTCGCCGCGGCGCATCTTGATGACGCCGGTACGGGCCTTGCCGTCGGTGGCGTGGATGGCGAATTCGAAACGGGGGTTCATGCCCCGCCCGTTACAGGCTTCAGAAGCCGTAGACCAGTGAGAAGCGCGAGATCGTGTCGGTCTTCAGCGAACCGTCCGGCGGCGAGGTTTCGTGTTCTATGGAGTAGGACAACCGCGTCTTCAAACCCCTGGCCATGCCCACTTCAAAACCCGTGGCCGATGTGAAGGTACTGTTCCCCGTTTCGATGTAGGACGATGCGTCCTGGGTAAGCTTCATCGTCGGCAGGATTTGCCAGTCAAAATCGATCGAGGTGAGCGCCGACCAGCTCGTTTCCTGGGGTACCTCGACGTAGCGGGTGCGACGAAGCGCAGGACCCACCTCCATCAGCAGGGACACGTTTTCGCGCTTCAGGATGCGATAACCCAGTCCGCCGGAGAGCGAATAACGATCGAGATAGCCCTGGATCCGATCCTTTTCGTACTGCACGCGCCCGTAAGTGAAGAGCCCGTCGTTCAGCGTATACCTCGGCTGATAGCTCGCCCCGTACTGCTCGCGCGAGACGTTGCCGCGATCCTTCTGATAATCGGCATTGAGCTGCACCGTGTGCTGCCAGTTCAACCCCTTGCGGTCCAGCTTCACCGCGCCGGTGTAGCCGAAGTTGCTGGTATTCCCCGTCGCCCGGAAAGCGCCCAGTTCCACTTTGCCGGTCCAAAGCTCAAGCAAGGCGGCGCGACGAATGCGCTCTCTCTCCGCGTTGGCCTTTTCCGCGATCTCCCGCGCGTTTGCATCCAGAAACGCCTGGTGCATCGAGCGAATCTCTTCCTTGTCGTAAGGCTGCGTGGAAAGCGCGGCCTTGACGACGGCGGAAACGACGGCGGAATCCTTCGTCTTGGAGGCAGCCTCGATCATCGACTTCACATCGTCGGGCAGATGAGGCGCCTCCACCGCTATATAGGGTGGAGGCGCGACGTAATCGGGCAGGTCGAGCCGCAGCGGCAGTTCCTCCACGGGATCCACCGGCAGCACTTCGATTTCCCGGAAGGCGTCGAAATCGTAGGGCTGGAACTGTAACGAAAAGGGCGCCTGGGCCTGGGCCGGAACGGTAGTCAGAAGAACAGGCACACCGATTGAAACAGCCAAACGCATTGTCATGTCACGATATTACCGACTCAGGCGCGCAGGCGCCAGCCCGTGCGGAAGATCCAGGCGATGACCGCCACGCAGAGCACGAGGAAGCCCAGCGTCATGCCCAGCGACAGGCCGATCGAGAAATCGGAACTGCCGTAGAAGCACCAGCGAAGACCGTTCACGAGATAGACCACCGGGTTCGCCATGGCGACCGAACGCCAGGGCTCGGGCAGAAGGTCTATCGAATAGAACGTACCGCCGAGGAATGTGAGCGGCACCATGAACAGCACTGGAACGACGCCCAGCTTTTCGAAACTGTCCGCCCAAATGCCCAGAATGAAGCCGAAAAGCGAGAAGCTGGCCGAGACCAGCAGGATGAACCCCAGCGCGTAGAAAGGATGGGCGATCGTGTAATCGACGAAGAACGTCGCGGTAAGGAGAATTATAGCTGCCAGAATCAGAGACTTGGTGGCCGCCGCTCCCACGAATCCTGCCAGCGTCTCTGCCACGCCCACGGGTGCGGACAGCAGTTCGTAGATCGCGCCGGTGAAGCGCGGCATATAGATGCCGAAACTGCCGTTCGAGGTGCTTTCGCTGAGCAGGGTCAACAGCAGCAGGCCCGGCACGATGAAGGCGCCATAGTTCACCCCGGCCATGCCCGAATCCATCTTGCTTCCGATCGCGGCGCCGAACACGATGAAATAGAGCGTCGTCGTCAGGACCGGCGCCAGGATCGATTGCATGGCGGTACGCAAGGCGCGCATGACCTCGCGCTTGTAGATGGTCCAGGCGCTGCGCGCGTTGAAGGCGATCATGCCGCCGCTCCTTCCAGAAGGTCGACGAAGATGTCTTCGAGGCTAGATTCACGAATGTCGATGGCGGTGTAGTCGATGCCCTGCGCGACAAGATCCTTGGTGAGTTGCGCGACCTTGGCTTTGCCACCGCCAGAGCCGTCTCCACCGCGATAGAGGAGTTCCTGGCCGTCGTTGGCGAGCGTGAGGTGGTAGTCGGCCAGCGCTTCCGGCACCACCGCAAGCGGCGTGGCAAGGGTGATGTGCGCCTCTGTGCGCCCCAGCCGCTTCATCAGCGAGCGTGTTTCCTCGACCATGCGGATGCGGCCGCCCTGGATGATGCCGACGCGATCGGCCATCTCCTCGGCTTCCTCGATGTAGTGCGTGGTGAGGATGATCGTCGTTCCGCCATCGCGAAGCTTCGCGATCTGCGCCCACATGTCGCGGCGAAGCTCTACGTCGACACCGGCGGTCGGCTCGTCGAGGAACAGCAGGTCCGGCTCATGGGCGAGTGCCTTGGCGATCAGCACGCGGCGTTTCATGCCGCCCGACAGTGCGCGGATCTGTGCCTTGCGCTTGTCCCACAGGCTCAACGCGCGCAGGATTTCCTCGATCCGGGCGGGATCGGGCGCCAGCCCGAACAGGCCGCGCGAATAGTTCACCGTGTGGAGCACCGTCTCGAACATGTCGGTCGCCAGTTCCTGCGGGACGAGACCGATGCGCGCGCGCAGGGAACGCCATTTGCGGCTCATATCCTCGCCGAAGGTCCGGATGGTTCCGCTCGTTGGCCGAACCTGCCCGCAGACGGCGCCGATCAACGTTGTCTTGCCCGCTCCGTTCGGCCCGAGCAGCGCGAATATCTCGCCCTTGTTGATGGTGAGGTCCACGCCCTGGAGCGCGGTGAAGCCGCCGGCGTAAGTCTTGGTCAGACCACTGATTTCAAGAATGGGTTCCATGCACCGCGTGATGCGCGAAACCGGTGACAGTTCCAAGTCCCCTCAGGGCAAAAGAAGGCTGGAATCTCCGTAGGAATAGAAGCGGTAGCCCTCCGCGACGGCATGGGCATAGACTTCCTGCATCCGCTCCAGTCCCATCAGCGCCGAAACCAGCATGAACAGCGTGGATTTGGGGAGATGGAAGTTGGTCATCAGCCCGTCGATCGCCTTGAAGCGGTAGCCGGGGGTGATGAAGATCGAGGTATCGCCTTCGAAGGGGCGAATCACGTCGTCCTCTGCGGTGGCGCTTTCCAGCAGCCGCAGGCTGGTGGTGCCTACCGCGATGATGCGCCCACCCGCCGCGCGTGCCGCGTTAAGGCGCTCCGCAGTTTCGGCATCGATGCGGCCCCATTCGGCATGCATCTTGTGGTCCTGCGTCTCGTCCGCCTTGACCGGCAGGAAGGTGCCCGCGCCGACATGCAGCGTCAGCGTCTCTCGCTTCACGCCCGCCGCGTCCAGCCGCGCGATCAGTTCCGGCGTGAAGTGCAGCGCCGCGGTAGGCGCTGCGACGGCGCCCTTCTCACGCGCGAACATCGTCTGGTAGTCGCTGGCGTCCTGTTCGTCGGTGTCGCGCTTGCCGGCGATGTAGGGCGGCAGCGGCATGCGCCCTGCCCGCTCCAGCAGGACTTCGACGGGCTCGTCACCCTCGAACAACAGGGTCCAGCTGCCGTCCTCGTGCCGCTCTTCGGCAAGCGCAGTGACCCCTGCGGGGAATTCGATGCGATCGCCCGCCTTAAGGCGTTTTGCATTACGGACGAAGGCCTGCCAGCGGCGGAGATCGATGCGCTTGTGGAGGGTCGCGCCGATCCTGGCCTCGCCGCGTCGTCCTTCGAGTTGGGCGGGAATGACGCGGGTATCGTTGAAGACGAGAACGTCCCCGACACGCAGTTCGCCGGGAAGATCGCGCACGACGCACTCGGCCATCGGCCCTTCGTGCCGCCCATGGACCACCAGCATTCGCGCCGAATCGCGCGGACGCGCAGGGCGAAGGGCAATGTTCTCGGGCGGGAGGTCGAAGTCGAAAAGGTCAACGCGCATGGGGCGCCCTCTAGAGAGGGCTTCCCTGCACGTCATCCCTTTTTGCGAGGATCAGTTAGACTTCGAATTGCTGAGCTGGTCCGCCGTGATCGTCTTCGGCGCTGGAGCAACCGCAGGCGGGGGGGGCGGCGCCTTGTTTTCGGAAGCGAGCGAGGCCTGGACGATCCTGGTCGGGTTCTGCGGCGGCTCGCCGCGCTGGATCGCATCGACGTACTGCATGCCCGAGATCACGCGGCCGAAGTTGGTGTACTTCCGGTCGAGCGAGAAGCGCGGGTAGAACACGATGAAGAACTGACTGTTGGCGCTGTTCGGCTCGTTGGTACGAGCCATCGACACGGTGCCGCGAACGTGCGGCATCGCGTTGAATTCGGCGGTGAGGTCGGGAAGCTGCGAGCCGCCCTGCCCGGTGCCCGTGGGGTCGCCGGTCTGCGCCATGAAGCCGTCGATCACGCGGTGGAAAATCTGGCCGTTGTAGAAGCCCTGCGAGGCCAGCGTCTTGATCCGCTCGATATGATGAGGTGCCCATTCCGGCATCAGGCGGATGGCCACGCGGCCGCCGTCCGAAAGATCGAGCAGGAGCACGTTCTCGGGCTGGTGCGTCACGTCGGGATCGACGAACGTCGGCAGCGCCGCAACTGGGGGAGTCGGGGCCGGATCTTCCTTCTTCTTGGCCAGAGCAGGCGTAGCCGCCAGCGCCAGGCCGATCATCGTCGCGGTAAGGGTCAGGCGAAACGTCATCGAATACTCACAGGAAGGAAGCCGTTCAGGCCAGGGGCGATAGTGCCCCGCTGCTGACGTGACAATGAATGAATTTGTCGCAAGGGTATCCGGGGCGCTCTCAGTAGTCGCCCAGGAGCCCGGTTTCGGCGATGCGGCCCATCACGTCCTCGCGCACGGCGGGACTGACGAACCGGGAAATGTCTCCGCCGAACAGCGCGATTTCCTTCACCAGCTTGGAGGCGATCGGCTGAAGACTGACATCCGCCATCAGGAACACCGTTTCGATATTCGGGTTGAGCTGCTGGTTCATGCCGGCCATCTGGTACTCGTACTCGAAGTCGGCCACCGCACGAAGCCCACGCACGATGACGCTGGCGCCCTGCTTCTGCGCGAACTTCATCAGCAGCGCGTTGAAACCGACGACGGTGACGTTCTCGATCCCCATCGCCGCCACTTCACGCTCCACCATCGCCATGCGCTCTTCCGGCGTGAACAGCGGGTTCTTCGACGGGTTCGTCGTCACCCCGATGATCAGGCGATCGACCAGCTTGGCGCCGCGCCGGATTATATCGGCATGGCCCAGCGTGATCGGATCGAAAGTGCCGGGATAGACCCCGATGCGTTCAGTCATGTCTTCTCGCTCCGTGCCCTGTCGGGCGATCAGGAATTCGCGTCAGGACGTTCTTTGAAATCCGGCCAGCGGTAACGTCGCCATCAGCAGCCAGGCTCTGATCAATGATCCCGCTCGACGATATAGCGCGCCACGGCCCGCAGCAGGTCGGCTTCCTTGCCATGCTGCGCGAGATGGCCGATGGCCTGCTCCACCAGCATCCGAGCCTGGTCGCGGGCACGGTCGGGGCCGAGCAGCGAGACGAAGGTCTCCTTGCCTGCCTGAGCGTCCTTGCCCACGGCCTTGCCTGCCACCGAGGCGTCGCCTTCATGATCGATGAGGTCGTCGGCGATCTGGAAGGCCAGGCCGATATCGCGGGCATAGCCGCGCAGATGCGTGCGCCCCTCGGGCGGCACTCGGCCCAGGATCGCACCCATCTCAACCGCGGCGCCCAGCAGAGCGCCGGTCTTGAGCTGCTGAAGCCGGGTGACGGTCTGGAGGTCGAACTCGCTGGTTTCAGCCACGAGGTCCATCATCTGGCCGCCCGCCATGCCTTGCGCGCCGCTGGCATGGCCGAGCGCCTGAACCAGTTCGATGCGCGTGAAGGGATCGGCACTGGTCGCCGGATCCGCCAGCACTTCGAAAGCGAAGGCATGGAGCGAATCGCCCGCCAGAACCGCCGTCGCCTCGTCGAAAGCGAGGTGAAGCGTCGGTTTGCCATGGCGCAGGGCGTCATTGTCCATGCAGGGCAGATCGTCGTGAATCAGGGAATATACGTGGATCGATTCGATGGCGATCGACGCACGGATCGCGGCCTCTCGAACGACGCCGTACATTTCCGCCACCGAAGCCAGCAGCAGCGGGCGCAGCCGCTTGCCGCCGCCGATCGCGGCATAGCGCATGGCCTCCAGCAGGCGGGCACGTGCATCGTCGGGAACCGGAAGCAGCGCATCGAAGGCGCCGTCGATCTCCTCGGCGATGCGGGCGAGACCTTCCGAGAGGACCGGGTCGGTCACCACAACCTCACCCACGAATCAGCGATCCGCCGCATCGAACGGCTGCGTTGCCGAAGGCGCACCGTCCGGCCCCGCAACGATGCGTTCGATCCGCGCCTGGGCGGCATCGAGCCGCTTCTGGCAATGCTGACGCAGCGCCTCTCCGCGTTCGTAGAGCGTGATCGAATCGTCCAGCGGCACGTCCCCGCTTTCGAGACGGCGCACCACGTCTTCAAGCGCGCGCAGCGCATCTTCGAAGCTCATCCCATCGATTTCAGGGCGAGCGATTTCGGCACTGTTCTCAGTCATGATCACCGCAATGGAGCGGGCGCGTTCACCGGTCAAGGCGGGACTGGACCGCCGCCCATAAAGCGCCGGGGCCATTGCAGCGAAATCCGCTCGTTTTCGCTCTAGCGAAGCGCCCAACTCGGCGCTAAGGCGCGTCGCATGTCCGAAATCACTCCCGATGTCGTCGAGGCCCACGGCCTCAATTCCGAGGAATACGAGCGGGTCCTGAACGCGCTCGGCCGAGAGCCCAACCTGGTTGAGCTCGGCATCTTCTCGGTCATGTGGTCCGAGCACTGCTCGTACAAGTCGAGCCGCTTCCACCTGAAGAAGCTGCCGACCAAGGCCCCCTGGGTGATCTGCGGCCCGGGCGAGAACGCCGGCGTGATCGACATCGGCGATGGACAGGCCGCCATCTTCAAGATGGAAAGCCACAACCACCCCAGCTACATCGAGCCGTTCCAGGGCGCCGCCACCGGCGTCGGCGGCATCCTGCGCGACGTCTTCACCATGGGCGCTCGCCCGGTCGCCAACATGAACGCGCTGCGCTTCGGCCGCCCGGATCACCCCAAGATGAAGCACCTGGTGCAGGGCGTGGTCGAAGGCATCGGCTCCTACGGCAACTGCGTGGGCGTGCCCACCGTCGGCGGCGAGACGAACTTCCACAAGGCCTACGACGGCAACATCCTCGTCAACGCCATGACCGTGGGCGTCGCCGAGACGGACAAGATCTTCTACTCGGCCGCCACGGGCCTCGGCAACCCGATCGTCTACGTCGGTTCGAAGACCGGCCGCGACGGCATCCACGGCGCCACCATGGCCTCGGCCGACTTCGACGAGAAGTCCGAGGAAAAGCGCCCGACCGTGCAGGTGGGCGACCCTTTCACCGAGAAGCTGTTGATCGAGGCCTGCCTCGAACTCATGGCCACCGACGCCATCGTCGCGATCCAGGACATGGGCGCGGCCGGCCTCACCTCCTCGTCGGTCGAAATGGCCAGCAAGGGCGGTGCCGGCATTCGCCTGAACATGAACAAGGTGCCCTGCCGCGAAGAGGCAATGACGCCCTACGAGATGATGCTCTCGGAAAGCCAGGAGCGCATGCTCATGGTGCTCCAGCCCGGCAAGGAGCCGATGGCCGAGGCGATCTTCAAGAAGTGGGAACTGGACTTCGCGGTGATCGGCGAAGTGACCGACACCGGCCACATGGTTCTCGAATTCAACGGCGAAGTGGTCTGCGACATTCCGCTCGGCCCGCTGGCCGACGACGCACCGGAATACGAGCGTCCCTACGTTTCGCCTGAGGAATACAAGGCCTGGGCAAAGGTTCCGGCCCTCGGCGACGTGGCGGAAAGCGCCGACGTGGGTGCCGACCTGCTCAAGCTGATGGGCACGGTGGACCTCGCCTCGCGCAAGTGGATCTGGGAGCAGTACGACAGCCAGGTCGGCGGTGACACGATGCAGAAGTCCGGCGGCGACGCGGCCGTGGTGCGCATCCACAATACGCCCAAAGCGCTGGCGATCAGCACCGACTGCTCACCGCGCTATTGCTATGCCGACCCCTATGAAGGCGGCAAGCAGGCCGTGGCCGAGACCTATCGCAACATCAGCGCCGTGGGCGGCCTTCCGCTCGCCATCACCAACTGCCTGAACTTCGCGAACCCGCAGCGCCCAGAGATCATGGCACAGATCGTCGGCTGCCTGAACGGCATGGGCGATGCCTGCCGCGCGCTCGACTATCCGATCGTTTCGGGCAACGTCTCGCTCTACAACGAATCGAAGGCCACGGGTGGCGGCTCTGCCATTCTGCCCACCCCGGCTATCGGCGGCGTCGGCATCCTTACTGATCACGAGAAGATGGCGACCGTGGCCTTCAAGAACGCCGGAGACGAGATCTTTGTGCTCGGCGGAAGCGGCTCGCACCTCGGCCAATCGCTTTGGCTGCGCGAGATCGCCGGCCAGGAAGCGGGCGACGCGCCCCAGGTCGATCTCAAGCTGGAAGCTGAGAACGGCGCCCTGATCCGCGACTGGATCAATGCCGGCAAGGTTACCGCCGTTCATGACGTGAGCGATGGCGGCCTGCTCGTCGCCCTTGCCGAGATGGCCCTTGCCAGCGGCATCGGCTGCAATCTCGAAGTGGAACTGAACACCGCCGAAGCCTTTGGCGAAGACCAGAGCCGCTACGTCGTCACCGCGCCCGCCGGCACGGAACTTCCCGGCGCGGTTCGCATCGGCACGGTCGCGGGCACCAAGGTTGCGGGCAACGAAGTCTCCGCGCTGAGGGAAGCCAACGAGGCCTTCTTCAAGGACTGGATGGAAGCCTGACTCGCTTACCACCTGACGCGAAATCGAAAGGGCGCCCCCAGCGGGCGCCCTTTTTTGTTGGTGCCCTCTTCTGGTCTGTTCAGCCGCCGCCCGTAGACGACGCCAGCACATTCACGGTCAGCGCCAGGATACCGAGGTTGAAGGCAAAAGCGAAAAGGCCGTGAAAGGTCGAAATACGCCGCATCGCGGAATCGGTGATCTCGATATCGGCCGTCTGGCAGGTCATGCCGATCACGAAGGCAAAGTTCACGAAGTCCGCGAAGTCGGGCACGCAACCGCCTGGAAAGTCGAGACCCTTGTAATCGCCGCTTTCATGCGACGTGTAATAGAGCCGCGCATAATGGAAGGCGTAGATCAGGTTGGCAAAAGTCCAACAGGCCAGCAGAGTGACCACCAGCAGCGCAATCTCGCCCACGCGAAGGTTCTTGTTGTCGAGCACCAGAGTGCCCAGCGCCGCAAGGATCACGGACGTGATCAGCGCGGTCAGTAGCAGCAGTACCACCTGTCCCACGTCGTCGCGCTTGGCCTGGCGGCGCATGACGTCGGGATTGCCGTCCAGCCAGAGCGGGAGACAGGATGCGACGATGGCGATGACGGCGAGATCGAACGCGGTCACGACGGCCTCGACCGGCTTCAGCCATGACAGCAGCGGCCACGGCGCCAGCAGGAATATCACCAGAAACAGCAGATAGCGGGGGTGCGACAGCCGGTTCAGGAAAGCAGTTTCTCGTCCGGCCATCGCTATCGCCTTCCCCTATGCGCGGACCCATTCCTGCTCGTCGATGCCCAGCAGCCTCAGGACGCTGGTGAGATCGCCCCGGTCGATCCAGCCATTGGCCGCCGCGCGCGCCTTCGGCTTGGCATGGTAGGCGATACCGTAAGTCGCCGCTTCCAGCATGGGAATATCGTTGGCGCCGTCACCCGTGGCAAGGCTGGTGACGTCTTCGCCCAGCGCAGCCACTTCGGCGAGCAAGGTCGCCTTCTTTACCGAACTGTCGACGATGGGCCCGGCAAGGCCGCCGGTCAGCTTGCCGTCCTCTACCTCCAGCCGGTTGCCGACGACGAATTCGAAGCCGAGCTGCGCCGCTACCGGATCGGCGAAGTGATGGAAGCCGCCCGTCACAAGCACGGTACGGCAGCCGAATTTCTTGAGCGTTTCCACCAGCGTGCGCGCGCCGGGCATTGGCCTGATGCGGCTGGCGAGGCATTCCTCGATGGCATCGATCGAGAGCCCCTTGAGCAGGCCCACGCGCTCGCGAAGGGCTTCCTCGAAATCGAGTTCGCCCTGCATCGCGCGCTCGGTGATTTCCGCGATACGCTCCTTGAGGCCCGCGAAATCACCCAGTTCGTCGATACATTCCTGACCGATCATGGTCGAATCCATGTCGGAGATGAAAAGCTTGGGAATCGTCGGCTCATGATCGCAGACCAGGCCGTCGGTCGGCGCGAAATGGTCGTCCAATGCCTGGCGCAGCGCGGCGGCATCTTCGTCCGGAGAGGCGATCTGCATGGTGGTTTCGCAGAAATCGAGCATCGCCGCCGACGCAAGACGCACGCCGGCTTCATGCATTTCGGCCCTAGCCGCATCGATTCTTGCCGAGAGGTGGTCCGGTTCTGCTATCAGCCGCGCAATGAGCACTGCGAATTCCCTTGAAGCTGCGTATGAAAATTCCACTAGTGGCCGCGAAAAGCCACCGCTCGCGCTCATTGCAGGGCCGACCGCCAGCGGCAAGAGCGATTGTGCCGTGGCCCTGGCGCAGGAACTGGAACGGCGCGGCCGCCGGGCCGTGATCGTCAATGCCGACAGTTCGCAGGTCTACGCCGATCTCACCGTGCTGAGCGCCCGGCCCACGGCAGAAGAGATGGGCGGCATCGACCACCGCCTGTTCGGCGCCTGGGACGGGGCACAGACCTGCTCCGCCGCCGAATGGGCCCGCGCGGCCCG
This sequence comes from Novosphingobium sp., assembly GCF_032093395.1. Lineage (GTDB taxonomy): Bacteria > Pseudomonadota > Alphaproteobacteria > Sphingomonadales > Sphingomonadaceae > Novosphingobium. The sequence continues at coordinate 16,767 of NZ_DAMDBA010000066.1, read as the reverse complement.
CGAAACGATCGGCGCGATCCATGCCGAGGGTGCCGTCCCGGTGCTGGTCGGCGGCACCGGCCTTTACATACGCACCTTGCTGGACGGCATCGCCCCCGTCCCTGAAATCGCCCCCGAAGTGCGGGAGGCGGTGCGCGCCCTGCCCGTCGGCCAGGCCTACGCGGCGCTACAGGCGGAAGATCCCGAGCGCGCGGCGCGGCTCGCCCCGGCGGATAGCACGCGCATCGCCCGCGCGCTGGAAGTCGTGCGCTCCACCGGGCAGTCGATCGGCTATTGGCAGGCCCGGACCAGCGGCGGCATTGGCTCCGACGTCTCGGTTCGAGCCGCCATCCTGCTTCCGGAACGCCAGGGCCTCTATCGTCGCTGCGACCTGCGGTTCCAGCGCATGATGGAACGCGGCGCGATGGCCGAAGTGAAAAATCTTCTTGCCCGCGAACTCGATCCGGACCTGCCCGTCATGCGCGCCATCGGCGTTCCGGAACTGGCTGGGGTGCTGCGCGGCGAAACCTCGCTGGAGGATGCTATCGCGCGTGGATCGCAGGCGACCCGCAACTACGCCAAGCGCCAGTTCACCTGGCTGCGCCATCAGCCTCCGCAAGATTGGACAAGGATCGAGTTCGAATATTTCGACGAAAAATCACTGAGAGATAGATTATTTCATATTATGGGGTTGACGTAATATTTTCGTCCCCTTAGAGCCCCCTCACCCGCTGATGAAAGTATGCGGGTAGGAGAGGGAGGACCCGGCATGGCACCTGCTGTGTCGGGTCGGTTTCATTATAGTTCGCCGCAAGGCGGATTGTGGTTTTTTGGTAATGCGCACTGCAAACGGCGCGCAATATTCGAAGGGCAGCCCTTCTCTCGGGAAACGCCCACGAATCGGTAAAGGAATGTGTTGTGACTGAAGAGCGCAGCGGCGCGAACATCCTGGTCGAAAGCCTGGTCAAGCAGGGAGTCGAATTCGTATTCGGCTATCCCGGCGGTGCCGTGCTACCGATCTACGATGCTCTATTCGGCGACGAGCGACTTCGGCACATCCTGGTCCGTCACGAAGCCGGCGCGGCACATGCCGCCGAAGGTTATGCGCGTTCCACCGGCAAGCCCGGCGTCGTGCTCGTCACCTCCGGTCCGGGCGCGACCAATGCCATCACCGGTATTGCCGACGCCTTCATGGATTCGATCCCGCTGGTCGTCATCACCGGACAGGTCCCCACGGCACTGATCGGCTCCGACGCTTTCCAGGAAGCGGACACGGTCGGTATCTCGCGCCACTGCACTAAGCATAATTACTTGGTGAAAGACCCGGCCGAGCTGGCCGGCATCATCGACGAGGCGTTCCAGATCGCCACCTCCGGCCGTCCCGGTCCGGTGCTGATCGACATCCCCAAGGACGTCCAGATCGCCAGCGCAGCCTGGAACGATGCGCCCGCCCAGCGCCGCCAGCGCTATTCCCCGCGCACGGAAGGCACCGCTGACGAAATCGCGCAGGCCGTCGAGATGATCGCCCGTGCCAAGGCGCCGGTGTTCTACACCGGCGGCGGCGTCATCAATTCGGGCCCCCGCGCCACCGCCCTGCTGCGCGAGCTTCAGGAAAAGATCGGCGCGCCCGTTACCTCGACGCTGATGGGCCTCGGCGCCTTCCCCGCCGATCATCCGGACTGGCTGGGCATGCTGGGCATGCACGGCACGTACGAAGCCAACTTCGCGATGAACCAGGCCGACCTGATCGTCTGCGTCGGTGCCCGCTTCGACGACCGCGTTACCGGCCGCCTCGACGCTTTCGCGCCGAACTCGAAGAAGATCCACATCGACATCGACCGCGCCTCGATCAACAAGACGGTGCGCGTCGACCTGCCGATCATCGGCGACTGCGCCACCGTGCTCGACCAGATCCTGACGCTCTGGGGCGAACGCAAGGGCCAGGACATTTCCGCGTGGAAGACCCGCGTCGAAGGCTGGCGCGGGAAGAAGAGCCTCTCCTTCCCGCTCTCGGACAAGGCCATCATGCCGCAGCTCGCGGTGCAGCGCCTGTTCGAACTGACCAAGGACAAAGACCCCGTCATCTCGACCGAAGTCGGCCAGCATCAGATGTGGGCAGCCCAGTATTTCCACTTCTTCGGCCCCAACAAGTGGCTGACCTCGGGCGGTCTCGGCACGATGGGCTACGGCCTGCCCGCCGCCATCGGCGCGCAGCTTGGCAACCCGGACAGCCTGGTCATCGATATCGCCGGCGACGCCTCGATCCAGATGAACATCCAGGAACTGGGCACCGCCACCCAGTATCGCCTGCCGGTGAAGATCTTCATCCTCAACAACGAGTGGATGGGCATGGTTCGCCAGTGGCAGGAGCTGACTTACGAGAGCCGCTTCTCGCAGTCCTATTCGGAAAGCCTGCCGGACTTCGTGAAGCTGGCCGAGGCCTATGGCTGGAAGGGCATCCGTATCGAGAACGAAAGCCAGCTCGATGCCGGCATCCAGGAAATGATCGACTACGACGGCCCCGTCATCGTCGACTGCCTGGTCGCCAAGGAATCGAACTGCTTCCCGATGATCCCCTCGGGCGCCGCACATACCGAAATGATCCTCTACGGCGACACCGTGGCCGGCACCATGGACGACGAAGCCAAGGCTCTGGTCTGAGAACGCGCGCAGGATCCGAAAGACATATCATGATGCACATCAAGCAAGAGGCCGAGGAACGCCACGTCCTCACCATCACCGTCGATAACGAAGCGGGCATTCTCGCCAAGATCGCCGGCCTGTTCACTGCGCGCGGCTACAACATCGACAGCCTTACCGTGGCCGACATCACCGAGAACCACGCGGTGAGCCGGATCACCATCGTTACCCACGGCCCGCCGAGCCAGATCGACCAGATCCACGCCCAGCTCGAACGCCTGGTGCCGGTGCACAAGGTGGTTGACCTGACCGAGGTAGGCCCCCACGTCGCGCGCGAACTGGCGCTCATCAAGGTGGCGGGCCTGGGCGAAAAGCGCGTCGAGGCGCTGCGTCTGGCCGACATTTTCCGCGCCAAGGCGGTGGACACGACCACCGGCAGCTTCATCTTCGAACTGACCGGCGCGCCGGACAAGATCGATACGTTCGTGCAGCTGATGCGCGACCTCGGCCTCGTCGAAGTCGGCCGTACCGGGATCGTCGCGATGATCCGCGGGCCGCACGAAGCTTAATAACGAATCCGTCGTCCCGGACCCGATCCGGGACCGCTGGCCGGGCCCACCCACTTCTCGGACAAGCCCGGCCTAAAGACAGGCACCGATCCCGGATCCCCCGCCTTCGCGAGGGCAAGCACGTCCGGGATGACGAATAAGGAAAGACAAATGAAGGTCTATTACGACGCCGATTGCGACATCAACCTGATCACCGAGAAGAAGGTCGCGATCCTCGGCTACGGCAGCCAGGGCCACGCCCACGCGCAGAACCTGCGCGACTCGGGTGTCAAGGAAGTCGCCATCGCGCTTCGTCCGGGTTCGCCGTCCGCCAAGAAGGCCGAAGGCGCCGGCTTCAAGGTGCTCGCCAACGCCGAAGCGGCCGCATGGGCCGACGTGCTGATGATCCTGGCGCCCGACGAGCACCAGGCCGCGATCTACGCCGCCGACATCCATGAGAACCTGAAGCCCGGCGCGGCGCTGGCCTTCGCCCACGGCCTCAACGTCCACTTCGGCCTGATCGAACCCCGCGCCGACATCGACGTGATCATGATCGCGCCGAAGGGCCCGGGTCACACCGTTCGCGGCGAATACGTCAAGGGTGGCGGCGTGCCGTGCCTCGTCGCGATCCACCAGGACGTGACCGGCAATGCACAGGACGTCGCGCTTGCTTACGCTTCGGGCGTCGGCGGCGGCCGTTCGGGCATCATCGAGACCAACTTCCGCGAAGAATGCGAAACCGACCTGTTCGGTGAGCAGGCCGTGCTCTGCGGCGGCACCACCGCGCTGGTCCAGGCCGGCTTCGAAACGCTGGTGGAAGCCGGCTACGCGCCGGAAATGGCCTATTTCGAATGCCTCCACGAGCTGAAGCTGATCGTCGACCTGATGTATGAAGGCGGCATCGCCAACATGCGCTACTCGATCTCGAACACCGCCGAATACGGCGACATCAAGACCGGTCCGCGCATCATCACCGAAGAGACCAAGAAGGAAATGAAGCGCGTTCTGGAAGACATCCAGTCGGGCCGTTTCGTGAAGGACTTCGTGCTCGACAACCGCGCCGGCCAGCCGGAACTGAAGGCCTCGCGCATCGCCGCCAAGCGTCACCCGATCGAGGAGACCGGCTCGAAGCTGCGCGCCATGATGCCCTGGATCGGCGCCAACGCCCTGGTGGACAAGGCGAAGAACTGAACAAGAAACTGATTTCCCTGACGCATTTTCGCGTTTGACGGAATTGGAGAGGCGGCGCAGAAATGCGCCGCCTCTTTTCTTTGGAGCAGACCCATGCGCGCCACGCCTATCGCTCTCATCCTTGCCGCCGCCGCCCTGGCCGCTCCCGTCATCGCCCAGCCCGGTCCGGGCGGGCCCGGTAGTGGTGGGGGCGGTGGTCGTGAGCGCATGGAAATGCTGCGCGGCTCGGGAACCCCGGCCGACGTCAAGGCCGGCACTTACGTCATCGAGCCTGCCCACACCCAAGTCACCTTCAGCGTCTCGCACATGGGCATCTCGCCTTTCGCCGGCACTTTCTCGGGCGGTAGCGGTTCGCTGACCCTGGACCCCGCCAAGCTGTCCGCGACCAAGCTCAGCGTCACCGTTCCGGTCACCTCGGTCCAGACCACCAGCGACAAGCTCACCGAAGAACTGCGCAGCGCCGACTGGCTGGACGCCGCCAAGTTCCCCACCGCCACCTTCGTCGCCTCCTCGGTCACGCCGCGTGGACCGGATTCCGCCTCGATCGACGGCACCCTCACGCTGCACGGCGTCAGCAAGCCGGTCACGATAATGGCCCGATTCTTCGGCGCCGCGCAGAACCCGATGAGCAAGAAGGATTCGATCGGCTTCATCGGACGCGCGCTCATCAAGCGCTCGGAATTCGGCGTGACGAAATACGTCCCGATGGTCTCCGACGAGACCGTGCTGGTCATCAACGCCGCCTTCGAAAAGCAGTAAGGCTCTCTCAGGCGCCGTTCAGGGTTCCGGCCCAAGAACGGCGCCGTGACATCACGACAGGAGATCGGCATGACCAACAGACTGACCACGCGTCTCGCGCCTGCCCTCACGCTGGTGGCGGCGATCGTCGCCCTTTCGGCCTGCTCCAGCACCGGGAACGACAACGTGGCTGAAACGCCTCCCCCGCCTTCGATGGAGCCCAGCTGCGGCGCGGACCAACTGGCTTCCTATGTAGGCCAGCCCGCCAGCGACGAAGTGATCGCCAAGATCACCGCGTGGCGCGGCGACAAGCCGATGCGGGTGATCAAGCCCGGCATGGCCGTTACGATGGACTACCGGCCCGATCGCCTGAACGTACAGGTCGACGATAATGGCAATATCAAGGGCTTCAACTGCACCTGACCGCTTGATCCGGGCGCCCCTCTCCGCCAAGCGTCGTTGCTGGATCGTAACAGCTGGATCGTAGCAGGGGCCCCGGATGACAGAACAAGGCGACATCGCGCGCGAAGACAGCCTTACCCGCGTGGAGGCGTTCTCGGACGGCGTACTGGCGATCATCATCACCATCATGGTGCTGGAACTGAAGACGCCCGTGGCCGAGGGGTTGACGGCGCTCTGGCCACTTTGGCCGATCTTCATCGCCTATGTGCTCAGCTATGCTTATGTTGCGATCTATTGGGTGAACCATCACCGCCTGCTCGGCCATGCCCGCGTGGTGACGAGCGGTTTGCTGTGGTCGAACATGCTGCTGCTTTTCACCCTGTCGCTGATCCCCTTCTCCACCGCCTACCTCGGCGAGCATCACTTCAGCCGCGAGGCGACGCTGCTCTATCTGGTGACGATGCTGACGCCCGCCCTCGCCTACGTTCTGCTGCAAGGGCGGGTGGCGGCTACGGGCACGCAGACGGTGGCCAGCCGCCGCTACCACAAGGCCTCGCACCGCAAGGGGCTTGCGGCCTCGGCCGTATACGCCCTCGGCATTCCGCTGACTTTCGCGTCTCCCTGGCTCGGGATCGCCTGTGCCGCGCTCGTCGCGGTGTTCTGGATGTTGCCATGGAGCGTGCTCGATCGGCTGTTCCTCGATCGGGTTCCCCCCGCCGGCAGCTGATCGGCAATATCCTTGCGCGCGTCGCAGCATGCCGCGCAAGAACGGGGCCCTTTTCGCTTTACATCAGGTTCCCGAATGCGCATAGGCTGCCGCAATGAACCTTCTTCTAGGCCTTACCCTGCGACTTACCCGCCCTTGGGCGTGAGGTGACGCGTCGGTCCTGCGGCGCGCTCGGCGCTCAAGGGGACCCGGAAAGACCGGCCTGATCTGGACCGGCAAGCCTTTAAATCGAAGAAGTTTTTTCCGAGCGAGATTACCCATGACCATGCTGCAAGACCCCTCGGTCAAGTACCGCCCCTTCCCGCAGATCGACCTGCCGAATCGCCAGTGGCCCTCGCAGGTCATCACCAAGGCGCCGCGCTGGCTCTCCACCGATTTGCGCGACGGCAACCAAGCGCTGATCGACCCGATGGGCGCGGAAAAGAAGAACCGCTTCTTCGACCTGCTGGTCAAGGTCGGCCTCAAGGAAATCGAAGTCGGCTTCCCTAGCGCGGGTGCGACCGAGTTCGACTTCATCAACGGTCTGGTCAAGGACGACCGTATCCCGGAAGATGTGTTGGTCCAGGTGCTGACCCAGTCGCGCGAAGACCTGATCACCCGCTCTTTCGAGAGCCTGGAAGGCGTTCACGCCGCGATCGTCCACCTCTACAACGCGGTGTCGCCGCTGTGGCGCAATGTCGTGTTCGGCATGGAAAAGCACGAGATCAAGGGCATCGCGACGGGCGGCGCCAAGATCCTGCGCGACCAGGCGGCGAAGTATCCGGGCACCAAATGGCAATTCGAATACTCGCCCGAAACGTTTTCGACTGCCGAACTCGATTTCTCGATCGAGGTCTGCGAGGCGGTGATGGACATTCTCCAGCCGACGCCGGAAAACCCGATCATTCTCAACCTGCCGGCCACGGTCGAGGCGGCAACGCCCAACGTCTATGCCGACCAGATCGAGTATTTCTGCCGCAACCTGCCGAACCGCGAATCGGCGGTAATCTCGCTGCACACCCATAACGATCGCGGCACCGGCGTCGCCGCCGCCGAGCTGGGGCTGATGGCCGGCGCCGATCGCGTCGAGGGCTGCCTGTTCGGCAATGGCGAGCGCACCGGCAATTGCTGCCTCGTTACCGTGGCGATGAACATGTACACGCAGGGCGTCTCGCCCGGCCTCGACTTCTCGGACATCGACGAGGTGATCCAGACCGTCGAATACTGCAACCAGCTCAAGGTCGCGGAACGCCACCCCTACGGCGGCGAACTGGTGTTCACCGCGTTTTCCGGCAGCCATCAGGATGCGATCAAGAAGGGCTTCGCCGCGCAGGAAAAGCGCAACGACGAAATCTGGGCCGTGCCCTATCTGCCGATCGATCCGGCCGACCTGGGCCGCGACTACGAGGCGGTGATCCGCGTCAATTCGCAGTCCGGCAAGGGCGGGTTCGCCTGGGTGATCGAGCAGGACCAAGGCCTGAAGCTGCCCAAGCGGATGCAGGCGCATTTCTCGAAGCACGTTCAGGAACTGGCGGACGAGCTGGGCCGTGAACTCCAGGCGGCGGATATCTGGGACGTGTTCCGCAAAGCCTACCGCATCGACGATCCGCAGCATTTCCAGTTGATCGACTGGGAAGAGGCCAAGGCCGCCGACGGCACCCGCGTCTTCGCCGGCAAGATCGGCGTGGACGGCAAGGAACAATCGGTTTCAGGCCGGGGCAACGGGTTGATATCCTCGGTCGCCGCCACGCTGGCGGAGAGCTTCGGCGTCACCCTCGACGTGCGCGACTATGCCGAGCACTCGATGGGCAAGCACACCGATGCCCGCGCCGCTGCCTACGTCGAATGCGTGACGCCGGACGGCCGCGTCGTCTGGGGCGTCGGCATCGACGAGGACGTGGCCACCGCCAGTGTCCGCGCCGTGCTTAGCGCCGGCAATGCAGTGCGCGCCGCCTGAGAATCGTCCAAGGGCGACAAGCTCGATGAAATCGATTGAGGCGAGGGTCATTTCGGCCCTCGCCTTTTTCATGTGTGCACTGCGAACAGTGTGACACGGCCGATCATGACACGCGCACGACTCACCTTGCGTACGCAAATTAACGAGGTTTTTTAAGGAACCGTTTACGGACGCCGCCAATTTTCCCGGCAAATCCAATAGGAACGGGGATGCCTATGCAGTTCTACCTTGCGACGTCCTTTATCTTTCCGCGATCGCTGCGACTGAGGTTGTTCGCCCTCTGCTTTGTCGCAACGCACCTTCCCTTGCTCGGCTATTGCGCCTGGGGGCTGTCGACCGGACGAATAGCGCTTTTCGAATTCGTGCTTCTCACTCTGGCGACGGTGATCGGCACGGGTTTGGCGCTGTTCGGCATTGGCGCCTTGCTGAACCCGATCCACGCCCTAGCCGACGCCCTCAATCACAGCGACGAGGACGGCACCGCCCTTCCCGAGGTGGGCGACGTGATCCAGACACTCTACGCCGGCGTTCACCGCGCCGCCACGGCCACGCGCGCGCAGATGGAAGACCTCACCATCGCGGCGCTTGAAGACCCGCTGACCGGAATCGCCAATCGACGCGGCTTTCTGGAAAAGCTCGACGCCTTGCCGGGCGACCAGCGCCGAGGTTGCGTCGCCATCGTCGACATCGACTTCTTCAAGCAGGTCAACGACAAGCTCGGCCACGACGAAGGCGACCGTGTGCTCTGCGCCTTCGCGGACCGGCTTTCCTCGCAGATCCGCCGCGCCGACATGGTTGCCCGCTGGGGTGGCGAGGAGTTCGCCATCCTTTTCCATGAATGCATAGAAGACGAGGCGGACTGGACGCTTGCCCGTATCGCTGCACGCATGCGCGAGGAACCGATCGGGACGGTGGAGGGGCGCCCTATCACGTTCTCGGCAGGCCTGTGCTGCTGGAACGGCGAGGATATCGAAGCCGCGCTGCACCTCGCAGACGAGGCGCTTTACGAGGCGAAGCGCTCCGGACGCGATTGCATCTGCCGCGCCCTTCCCGCAGACGCTCGGCAAACCGCAGAATAGCAGACCACTAAGAGAGGCACGAAAAAGGGCGGCCTTGCGGGCCGCCCTTTTCATTAACTGCGATGTTCTCGCGATCAGTCGCCGGTCAGGATACGATCGACCAGTTCCTTAACCGTCGGCGTAAAGCCGTTGGAGTAGAACGGATCCTGCTTGAACTTGTATGCGGCGTGGCCCGCAAACATCAGGTTCTCGTCGATAGGGCCGCCATGGGCGATGTCCTGAAGCGTCTTCTGGATGCAGAAGCTGCGCGGATCGGCAAGACGACCGGTCGTGTAATCGTCATGGTCCTTCCACGACGAGAATCCGCAGTGCGACAGGCAGCCCATGCAGTCTGCCTGGTCCTTGCGGATTTCATCACGCTCAGGCGGATTCACGAAAATGATCGTGTCGTCGGGCGTGCGCAGACCATCGGTGAAACCCTGAGCGGACCACGAACGGGCGCGATCGAGATCCTTCGGGGCGACCCAGAAGTTCTTGCCCTTCACGCCGACGTCGAGACGCACGGTGTGCTCTCCGGCCTCGACCTTCGAGTAGGGAATCTGGCGCTCCGAACGCGCTTCGAGATTGCGCAGGAACGGATTGCGCACGGCCGAGGAATAAAAGCCGGTCGGCGAGAAACGGTGCAGCAGCACATCGCCCGGTTCCAGCGTACGAAGATGGTCCTTCCACGCCTGCGGGATAGGACTTTCATGCGTCAGCAGCGGACGCGTGCCGTATTGGAAGGCGATCGAACCGAGTTCCGGATTGTCGATCCAGTTTTCCCAGTCGCGCAGGAACCACACGCCGCCCGCCATGACGATCGGCACGCTGTCGGCAATGCCTTCGGCCCGCATCGTGTCGCGCAGCGCCTTGACGCGGGGATAGGGATCTTCCGGCTTGAGCGGATCTTCGGCGTTCGACAGGCCGTTATGGCCACCGGCCAGCCAGGGATCCTCGTAGACCACCGCGCCCAGTAGATCGGGTACCTTGTGATAGGCGCGCTTCCACAGCGCGCGGAACGCGCGGCCGGAGCTGACGATGGGCAGGTAGTTGACGTTGAAGCGCGCGGCGATCTCGGACAGCTTGTAGGGCATGCCTGCGCCGCAGGTGACACCCGTCACCATGCCGCGGGTCTGCTCCAGCACGCCCTCGAGGATGGTCTGGGCGCCGCCCATTTCCCAAAGGACGTTGATGTTGATCGCGCCCTGGCCGTTCGAGATTTCGTAGGCCCGGCGAACCTGTTCCACCGCGCCGTCGATGGCGTAGTCGATCAGTTCCTGGTGTCGTTCCTTGCGCGTCAGGGCATTGTAGACCTGCGGGACGATCTTGCCCTCGGCATCGTAGCTGTCGGCATTCACGGCGCTGACCGTGCCGATGCCCCCGGCCGCAGCCCAGGCGCCCGAGCTCATGTGATTGGTCGCGGCAACGCCCTTGCCGCCCTCGACGAGCGGCCAGACTTCGCGTCCACCATAGACAATCGGCTTGAGACCCTTGAAACCCATCTTCTCTTTCGTCTTTCCCCCGGCGCAAGGCGCGCTGGTTCAGCGGCCCTGTATACGCCCTGTGCTACTGACGCACTACTTTTGCGTCATGGTGTTGCCGGATATCCGGCAAGGTACGATGTTTTCCGGCTCCGGCCTCGGACCGGCGGCCTCGAACTGTGCGTAGTAGCCTTGGAGTTCCGGCTTACGGACAAATTCCGTCAAGCGAAAGCCCATGGACGCAAATTCGCAGAAAAGCAGTTGCGGCGGAATGCCGTGGCTGTCGCTGGCGCGATCGACGTCGACCACCACTACGCGCCCCTTATCGCGCAGGGCGGGGCGCAAGTGCCAGAGGAACGCATATGGCTCGGTGACTTCGTGGTACATGTGCACCAGGAAGACCCGGTCGAAGCTGTTTTCCGGCAGCTTGGGATCGTCCGGCGTGCCCAGCTTGATCGAAACGTTTTCGAGTTCCTCGCGCATGACGCGATTGCCCAGCCGTTCGTTCGCCTCGCGATCGATGTCTTCGGCCAGCACGCGCCCCTTAGTCCCTACGCGCTGGGCCAGGCGAACCGTGTAATACCCCTCGCCGGCGCCGAGATCCGCCACGCTCATGCCGGGCTCGATCTTGGCAAGGTCCATGACGACCTGCGCCTCGTTCAGACTGTCGCGCTGAACCTCGCTGCCGACCGCACCGTCGGGCGTTCGCGAAACCGGCCGGTCCGCCACGGGAAAGGCACGGGCGCTCTCGGGACGCGATTCGTCCACCGGCTCGCGATGGCAGGCGCCAAGCGTCAAGCCGATCGCCAGCATCGACGCTAACGCGCCGGTACGACAGGGAAGGCGGAAGGACAAGCGCATGCGGCCCTTTAGCGGTTCGCCCCCCGCTTGGCAAAGTCCTGCCCGGCGGAGAGCCTTGCGCGACGTCAGTCGACGTCTTCCACTTCGACCTTCTCGCCCGTCACACGCTGCGAAAGCGCGGCGGCCATGAAGGGATCCAGGGCCCCGTCCAAAACGTCACCCGGAGCGGTGGAGACCACGCCGGTGCGCAAGTCCTTCACCTGCTGATAGGGCTGAAGCACATAGGAACGGATCTGGTGACCCCAGCCGATGTCGCTCTTGCTGGCGTGTTCCGCGCTGGCCGCTTCTTCGCGCTTGCGCATCTCTTCCTCGAAGAGTCGCGCCTTGAGCATGCCCATCGCGATTTCGCGGTTCTTGTGCTGCGAACGGTCGATCTGGCTCGCCACGACGATGCCCGAAGGACCGTGGGTGATGCGCACCGCCGAGTCGGTGGTGTTGACGTGCTGACCGCCCGCGCCCGAAGCGCGATAGGTATCGATCTTCAGGTCCGCCGGATTGATGTCGATCTCGAAGCTGTCGTCGATCACCGGGTAGACCCAGACCGACGAGAAGCTGGTGTGGCGGCGCGCGGAGCTGTCGTAGGGGCTGATGCGGACCAGGCGATGGACGCCGCTTTCGGTCTTGGCATAGCCGTAGGCGTTCTCACCCTTGATCAGCAGGGTGCAGCTCTTGATGCCCGCGGCTTCACCGGCGTGATAGTCCACCAGTTCGACCTTGTAGCCGTGACGCTCCGCCCAGCGCGTGTACATGCGCTGGAGCATCTCGGCCCAGTCCTGGCTTTCGGTGCCGCCGGCGCCGGCATGGACTTCGAGGTAGGTGTCGTTGGCGTCCGCCTCTCCGGAGAGCAGCGCGGTGACCTTGTCCTGGTCTGCACGGTCGGCCAGAGCGGCGAGCGCGGCGATACCTTCGTTGATGGTATCCTCGTCGCCTTCCATCTCGCCCAGTTCCACGAACTCGACGGCGTCCTGCATCTCGCGGCCGATGTCGTTCACGGCGCTGATCGCCGCTTCCAGACGGCGGCGTTCCTTCATGACCGCTTCGGCTTCCTTGGGTTTATCCCAGAGCGTGGGGTCTTCGACGCGCGCGTTCAACTCGTCGAACCGGCGCAAGGCGCGGTCCCAGTCGAGGAACTTGCGGACCAGCGCGAGGGCCTTTTCGATACGCGCAATGTGGGCCTGCCCTTCGGCACGCATGACTTGAAACTCCCAAGAAGCGACAGCGCGCGCATAGCGCAGCGACGGCATATGTAAAGCACGCGCGAAATCTCGCGCGGGGAAACGGCGCTTCTACCCGCCAAGGCGGCACTTGTTCAAGGCAGGAAGTGCACCCTGCCCCCACCCTGTACCGCCTGTCAGCCTTTGAGCTTCTTCACGGCCTCAAGCGTGAGCTTCACATGATCGCGATAGTCGAGTTCCGAGTGGACCATCACGATTCGGCCATCCTGCGCGATGACGTAGCTGGTGCGGTCGGTCATGCCAGCTGGGACGCCCTGCCGTTTCAAGGCGACGTCATAGGCCTTGGTGATGGCCGGCGTGGCGACGGCGACCGCGAACTTGTCCCGACAGGCCTCGGTCGAGAACTTCTGAAGCGTTGGCAGATCGTCGGCTGACATGCCGACGACGCTCGCTCCGAGCTTGGCGAAATCGTCCGTCGCATCGGCGAAGGCGTGCGCTTCGAGCGTGCAGCCCTGGGTAAAGGCCTTGGGATAGAAGTAGAGGACGACCGGCCCCTTCTTCAACGCAGCCTTGAGATCGAATGCCAGGACCTTACCGCCCTTGGCGCCCTGCGTGGAGAAGGCGGGCGCCTTCGCACCTACCGGCAAGGCGGCGTGGGCGGCACCGGCAGAAACAGCGAGGGCGAGAGCCGCAAAAGCGGTGGGCAGGTTTTTGCGCATGGACGCCAATCTGGACTTCGGGAGGAGGCCTGTCCAGCCTCTTCCCCCGCCTGCCATTCCCTTATTCCGCCCGCTTATTCGATATAGCCGAGCACCGTGCCGACTTCATAGGTTTCGCCCACGGCGGCAACGATCCGCAGCGTTCCCGATGCCGGCGCCTCGACCTCGTTGGTGGACTTGTCCGCCTCAAGCGAAAACAGGGGCTCGCCTTCATTGACTGCCGCGCCATCCGCGATCAGCCATTCGGCCACCTGGCCTTCTTGCATGGAGAAACCGATTTTCGGGAGCAGGATTTCAACGGCCATGGTAGTTTCAGTCCTTCAGCTTTCCGTGCGGCCGAGGCTTCCGCCCCACCTCCGCACCTTGCCATTCTGACTAAAGGAAGCTGCGAGGCAGGCAAGCAGCCCGCCCCGCTATCCGCGAGGGCGATATGAACCGCCCAAAACGGCCTGCTAACCCGGCCTGCTATCCCAATCGGCCATCCTCGTGCGCCATCCAGTGAACGAAGCGATGCAGCGGGTACATCGCGTCATGCGGATTGCCGATCGTGGACGGCCCCGCCTCTCCCAGATGAACCACGCGCTGGGCTCCACCGGCAGCCAGCCGGTCCCGATATTCCGCCATGCGATCGAACGGATAGAAGCCTACCGTTTGCGTGGCGACGTTGATCCACTTCACGGCATCGTCCAGACTATCGACGCGAACGACATTCGCGGTCTTGTTGATCGGGTGAAAATCGACCGGCTCCTCGGAGCGGATGACCAGGCCCTTGCCGTCCGTTCGCCCCCAAACGCCATAGTCGTCATCCATCAGCACCATGGTATCGACCGCTTCGCGCATGTCGCGATCGAGCGGGCGGACATCGCCGCTTTCGGCCGCACGACGCGCGATGTGGTGGTACAGACGCTCGCAGAAGCGATCCACTTCCGCTTGCCCGCCCTCCACGAACTGGAAGCGGCTGGCGACGCAAGCCTCCTGGTTCAACGTCATGACATCCGTCGAGCACAGATCCGCAACCCGATCCAGGATTTCCTCGTCCGCAAGCGCTTCGCGGCCGATGAACGAGATAGAGGTTTTCGGGTCGAAGGAAACGAGCTGAAATCCCGGACCTATATATTTGATAACGTTGTTTATTGCATCACCACCGCCCCAGGCGACGATCTTGTCGAAATACTGCGGACGGTAAAGCACGCGCTCGGTCGCGTCGTCCCCGCCACGCCAATAGACCGCAGACATGGACCGCACGATCGGATGGTTCGCATCGATATCCGCCATCGTCCGCAGGATGGCGACCATGGTGAAGGGGTCGGCGCTGCTCATCTTGAACAGGTTTACGCCCTTGACCATCGCGCCCTGCGCCACCGACTTCACCGCCACGCCCGGCGAGTTGCCCGGCAGGACATGGATGAGGCGCGGCGCAAAAGCCCGCACGAAGCTCTTGCGACCGGTGAAGTCCTCCTTCGGCACCCATTCATCCAGAGCGCGCGGGTCGGGGAAGTTCTGTTCGACTTCCGCCAGGAGCACGCGCTTGTCGAGATAGGCGGCAGCATGGCGCGCGGTGTTCTCCACCACGGCGCGCGGCAGGATATGGGTGCGACACATCCTCTCAATGCACTGCTGCATATGGTCGTTGTCAGAGGCTGTCAGGCGCTGGCCGGTCTCGACCAGCAAATCGACGATCTCCGCCAGCGGCACGTTCAGCAGCGGCGGCACTTCGCTGCGGGGTGGCACCGCGCGATCGAACGGTATCCGGGGCGTAGCGAAAGTCACGCCCAGATCGCGAGACGTCTGGATCACCTCCGTGCCATGCAACACCTCTCCGCGAAGAAAGAACGGAGCGGAGACGATTTCCTGAGTTTCAGTGACTTCAGAGACGGAGTTCATGCCACACCTCGCACGTAAGCGTCGACGGTACCCGCGCAGCCGATCTTGTCGTCGCCTTCCAGATCCGCATAGCGCGCGATGTCGTCCCGGATCGAAGGGCCGTGGTTGCCGCAGGCGCAAGTGCCGTAATCGAGCGAAATCCTGTCACCCGTGATCACCCCGCCCCAGCGCCCATCAAGCGAGAGATCGAAGAACGCGGCGCGGCCTTCCCGCTCTCCCGCGCGATAATCGAGCGCGGCTTCCGCAAGATTGTCACCGGACTTGTCGAGCAACACCGGCACGACCCATGGCGGTACGTGATAGCGCCCGCCCTCCCGGCACTTCGGCATCCCGGAATTGAGCTCCTGCATGGAATAGTTCTGGAAGTGGCGATCCTCGGGAATGTTGAAGGTATCGAAGACATAGTCCTGATAATCATCAGGAAGTTGCGCGCGCTTCAATCCACCACCGACGTAGATTGAATTGTCCGGATCAAAATCCTCACGGCCGTAGCCCGCATCACGCACAGCTTTGGCAACTTGCCAGAGCCCGCTCCACAGGCCCGATAGCTGGAGCTTGCGATGACGGTTATCGATGATGAACTGCGCAGTGGCCGGGATAGCGTCGGCCACGGCCTTGGCGCGATTTGCCGAGGTTTCCTCAAAGGCGGCTATCTCATCGGGACGGGCAGTGCCGTCAGCGATCTTCTTGCGCATGACGACCATCGAGGTCAGCGAACCGACGGTGATCGGCGGCACCGGATAATGCCAACGCGGTGCGGAAGGATCCGCGAAAGCCTCGTACTGCGCCTGTGCGATCGTGGCATTCTTCGGCACGGTCGCCACCGGGGCGCAGCCTACGATCACCCTATCCTGCGACGGCGTCACGCCCGAACCCCAGGCGAAGACATTGACCGTGTCTACCTTCGACCAGTCCATATCCTTCCGCGAGGCGATCAGCATGGCTGACTTCCCGGTGGTTCCGCTTGAGCACGAGATGAAGTGGCCCAGAGCCGCCAGCCGCTCGATCCATTCGTCGATCCCCTCGATGCCGGCAAGGTCCATACCTTCGATCGGATAGGGCGAAATCGTACCGAGCCACTTGGTCAGCTTGTCCCAGCGCTCCTCCATGAGGAAGCTCTCCGGATAGGACTTGTATGCCGTGTGCGGAAACAGCAGCGGGACGATGTCGGCAATGGACTTCACCTTATCGATCGCGGCGTCACGGGCACGCAGGCTCAGCAGCTTTATCCGATCCTTTCGCTCCTGGAACCGCTCGTCCAACGCAGCCACCTGCGCCTCGCGCAAATCCTCCGCACTGAAGGTGAACCTCTGAGGATTATCCACCAAGCTCAAAAGTTTATCGGCACTAACTCCCATCAGATTTCTCCCGCGATCGCCATTCGTCCCGTCTTCGATGGACAAGTCCAAACGACTCGATTAATAGCAT
>NZ_DAMDBA010000065.1:0-28176 GCF_032093395.1 Novosphingobium sp. | reverse complement strand
CGCGCTTCCGGTGCTCACGTACATAAAGTACGCTGCGCTCCGGGTCACGAAAGTCCACCATTCTCGGCTCCACCTGAACTGAATTCCCACACGCCCTAAGACAACGCCGATCAAGGCAATCTTCCAAAGGCGGGAGCCGAAGCCGCGATCGCGCTTTGAACGGGAAAGTCGTTCAGACAGGCGGTTCTCCCCGATGAAGCTCGCGATACTAACGGAACTCGAATACGCGCTGTCCGGTCCGACCGCGATCCTCCTGCAACTGGAAGCGGCAATCTTGCCCGAGCAGGTCGTCCATCAGGCCCGGATCGCGCTATCTCCCGTGGCACATTTCGCGCGGGTTCCCGGCTGCGACAACATCGGCGAACGGATCTGGCTCCAGGCCGAGCACCGCCTCAGCCTGCGCTACGAAGCCATCGTCGAGCCCTGCCGCATGGTCACGCCCATAGAGGGACTGGCCGCCGTGCCGCCGCACCTGCTTCCCGGCGAAACGGTGGACTATCTCATGGCTTCGCGGTTCTGCCCTTCGGACACGTTCCAGGCCTTCGTGCTCGATCGGTTCGGGAATCTGGGCGGTGGCGATCTGGTCATGGCGATCCGCGACTGGGTCGAAGGGCACATGCGCTACGTGCCGGGTGCCAGCCATGCCCAAACCACTGCGGCCGACAGCTTCCGCACGGGCCAGGGAGTCTGCCGCGACTATGCCCATCTCGTCATCAGCCTGTGCCGGGCCGGCGCAATCCCCGCGCGTTTCGCCAGCGTCTATGGGCTCGGCGTCGAGCCGCAGGATTTCCACGCGGTGGCCGAGGTGTTCCTGGACGGCGCCTGGCATCTGATCGACGCCACCGGCATGGCGCGCCCGGCAACGATCGCGAAGATCGGCGTCGGACCGGATGCGGCCGGAGCCTCATTCCTCACCAGCTACGGTCCGGTAACGCTGGAAAGGCAGCGGGTGGATGTGCGCGAGGTGATGAGTCCGCCCAATTCTACTGGTTGAGCGCGTTGATCGCTTCCAGGACTTGTGCTTCCACTTCGTCGCGGGGAAGCCCAGGCTCAATCCGTGTACCGACGCGGAACGTGACCGTGCCCGGCTTCTTCCAGAGGCGATGGTAGAAGCGGCCGCTGTCGACCGCCACCGGCACCACCGGCAAGCCAAGAAGCTTGTAGAGACCGGCAAAACCCGATTGCAACGCAATGCGCTGGCCATGGGGAACCCGCGTCCCCTCCGGAAAGATCGCCAGCGGCCGGCCTTTGGAGGCGAAGCTGCGCGCCGAAGCGACCATGGCGCGCAAGGCCTTGGCGCCCTGGTCGCGCTCCACCGCGACCACACCGTACTTGCTCGCCGCCCAGCCCCAGCCCGGCAGGCGCACGAGTTCGCCTTTCGGAAACGGCGCGGGGAAATTCATCATCGCCGGCAGATCGATCGCTTCGAAGAAGCTTTCATGCTTCATCGCCACCAGCACGCCGTCCTCGGGCATCGTACCTTCTATCTTCAGCCGAATGCCCAGGATCCAGCGGCAGCAGAGACGATGGAACTGGCTCCAGCCCTGCACCACCCGCCGCAGCGGCTCGGTTCCGATAAAGGAAGCCAGGCCCACTCCGGCGATGAACACCAGGGTTCCGGGATAGAACACCAGATAGAACACGAGGCTGCGGATGACGTCGAACGGAGTGGCGCGCATCAATGGGCTTTCCAGGGAGGCCGGTTCCAGAAGTCGAGCGCCATGCGGCCGACGTACTTGTGATATTCCAGAAACAGCGTGCTCAGGCTCGGCCGGGAAGGTACCCCGTCCTCGCGAATATCGATATGGTCGGGCAATTCGCGCGCCAGTTCGTAGGCCGCCCGGCGCATGTGCCAGTCGGCCGTCACCAGGCGCACCGACCGCGCCTTGCGCCGCGCCAGCCAGTTAGCCGCTTCCACGGCGTTGGAGCGCGTGTCGTAGGCCTCGTAGCCAAGGGTGATGCAGCACTTCAGCAAGCGGTCGGGAATGCGGAACTCGGCCGCCAGTTCGCGCGGCTTCACCTCGCGATCGACGCCCGAGATCAGCAGGCGCGGCGCCCGTCCGGCGTCCAGCACCGAGAGCGCCCGTTCGATCCGCCCCTTGCTGCCGGTCAGCACGATCACCGCGTCCGTCCGCGTCGCATCGTCGAGCGGCCCCGGCAGCGTCACCGCGAACCAGAGGAACCCGAAGAGCCAGATCAGCAGAAAGAAGGCGGCGGTGCGGCGGAACATGAGCGATCTATAACGACTTGTGCAGGCTATAGCATCTTGCGCAGTGCGTGCAGCACCGTCAGCCGTGCCGTGAGCATGGCCAGCAGGGTGGAGAGCAGCGGAACCAGCGCCAGCAGCAGCCAGTCGCTCCATACAAGCGCGCCGCTATCCACCAATCCTGCACCGAGACTGGCGAACCGGCGTCCCAGCGAGAGAATCACCACCATCGCCAGCGCCAGGCCGACGGTGCCGCCGCCTGCCGCATCGTAACCGATCGAGCGCTGGAAGACCCTGGCGACCTGGGTGTCGGTGCCGCCCAGCAGGTGGACGATCTCGATCACGTCGCGATTGGCACCAAGCGCAGAGCGTGCCGCCAGCAACACCGCCGCCGCCAGAGCGCCGGCCAGCAGCACGACAAGCGAGATCGACAGCACCTGCAAGGATACCATCGCGTCGAACACCGGGCCCAGCCAGGTCGATTGCGCATCGACCTTCGCCGATGGCGCGACGGCAGACACGGCCTTCTCGATGGCAGAGAGCCGCTGCGCCGTCGCCGGTCCATTCAGGCGCACGTCGACCAGCGACGGAACCGGGATCGCCGCCCCGCTAGCCGCCGAAATCCCGGTGCCCAGCCAGGGCTCGATCAGGGCGTCGAGTTCGGATTGCGGAACCTCGCGCAAGCCGGCAACCTGCGGGAGGCGCTGGATTGCCGCCACGGCCGCTTTCGTCTCCAGCCTCCGGATGTCGTCGCGCGGTTCGAGCACCTGCACGGTGACGCCGCCCTCTATCTCGGCCCGCGCGGAGGAAATGGCGTTGCCCAGCGCAAGGCCCGCGGCAAGCGCGATGACTGTCATCGCCACCATGATGGCGATCACCCAGGGCATCGGTCCGGACATGCGGGTCTGCGGGATCAGTTCCGCGCCGCGCACACCAAGACGTCTCCAGAAGATCGCCGGCCAAAAGGAGGAAAGCCGGAAACCTCCTGAACGCAAGATACGGCGCCGTTTGGATACGACGGTCAGGCTCTCGCTCATGCCGGCCTGCGCGGAGGATAGCGCAGCGCGCCGGTGGGATCGGCCAACCGCCCCCGGTCAAGCCGCATGATCAGGCTGTCGGGCACCTTGCGCAGCAGGTCGAGGTCGTGCGTGGCGACGACCACCGTCGTGCCCTGCCGGTTCAGCATCTCGAACAGGCGCAGCAGCTTCAGCGCCATTTCGGCATCGACGTTGCCGGTCGGTTCGTCCGCCACCAGCATCGCCGGGCGGGCGATGACGGCGCGGGCGATGGCCACGCGCTGCTGCTCGCCGCCTGAAAGGGTCGCCGGGCGTGCATCGATCTTTTCCGACAGGCCGACCCATTCGAGAATGTCGCGGACCGGATCGCCGATGTCGCGCTCCTGATGTCCGGCAACCCGCAGCGGCAGGGCCACGTTGTCGAAAGCGGAAAGGTGGGGGATCAGGCGGAAGTCCTGAAATACCACGCCGATCCGTCGC
Organism: Novosphingobium sp.; assembly: GCF_032093395.1. GTDB lineage: Bacteria > Pseudomonadota > Alphaproteobacteria > Sphingomonadales > Sphingomonadaceae > Novosphingobium. The sequence continues at coordinate 24,474 of NZ_DAMDBA010000065.1, read as the reverse complement.
CGAAGGTTGGGCAGGCGACTGCGGGCCAGGGTGATGGCGTCGGTGCCGAACATGCGGATCGCCCCGCGCGAGGGCCGCTGCGCCAGATAGAGCAACCGCAGCAGGGAGGTTTTCCCGGCACCGCTGGCACCTGTAAGAAAGTAGAACCGCCCCGCGAACAGCGTGAAGGTAAGATCGGACAGCACCTCGCGCTCCGCGCCGTAGCGCAAGCCGACATTGTCGAAATGAACGATTTCCCCGTCCGCGGTCATGCTCGTATAATCTGTGCTGCGTCTGGTCCGAACGGGCGACATAGCGGCTATAGCGAGCATTGAATGTGGAAAAAAGGGCGTTCCGGCTTGTGCCCACAGGTCGATGCCTTGTCGTGGCCGAGTCACTCGTGCTTTAGCTTGCGATCATGATCATCGCGTGCCCAGCTTGCTCTACACGATACGCCGTGCCGGACAGCGCGGTCGGCGTGGACGGCCGCACCGTTCGCTGCGCCAAGTGCCGCCACAGCTGGTTCCAGGAAGGCCCCGAAGCTGCGGCGCCTGCCGTTGAACCGATTCCGGAGGGACCGCTTCCCGCGGCATCGACGCCTGGAGAACCGGCGGAACCGCCCAGGCAGCCCGCATTCACGGCGCCGCCTGCCCAGACTGCTTCGGTTCAGCCAGCCCCGACGACTCAGGCCGTCCCTTTACAGGACAGCCCCCCGGCACCGCAGCCCGCGCGCGAGGCCATTCGCGTGCCCGGGCGAACCGCATCGCCTGCCTCTCCGGTTGCCTCCGACGAACCGGCTGCTACCGCGACGGCATCGGACGATCACGCGCGCCGCAAATCCGCCCCGGTCTACGACGACACCACCGCCGTCCACTATGCCGACGAAGGGCACTCCAGCTTCGATTTCGCGCCGCCGTTCCGTCCGCGTCGCAACTGGACGCGGATCGCGACTTTCGGCTCGGTGCTGTTCGCCGTCGTGACGCTGAGCCTCACCGGCGCGGTCGCCTGGGGCGGGTTGCCCGACTGGCTGCCGATCCCGCACCAGACGTTCTCCCAGGCCCAGCCGGACCTGCAGCTCGATTTCCCGCGCAAGCGGCAGGACCGCAAGCCGCTGCCGGACGGCACGGAGTTCTTCTCGGTCAGCGGCACCATCAGCAATGTCGGCAGCGAAGCTCGCAAGGTGCCCTCGCTTCTGGTCGTGCTTCGCGACAAGCGGGACCGCATCGTCTATGAAAAGGAAGTGGTGCCCTCGAAGCGCAAGCTGGCGCCGGGCGAGGCGATCACCGTCAACGAAGCGCTAACGGACATACCCAAGGCCGCATCCGCCGCCGAAATCGGCTGGAAGCCACAATAACGTCTCGTAAGTCGCCGGTGGCTCGCCGCCGGAATCTCGACGCGCCCAACCGGAAGGCTTGGGCGTGTTTTTGCGTTTCTCACGCATTTCCGCCGGAAAATCAGAGGCGGCCAAAAAAAATCGCCCTTTTTGAAAATAATCGCGCCAAGCCTCTTGCCGGGTCCGGAACCCTTTGCTAGTGGCGCGCTCCTGCCAAGGGGCGGCTTCGCAGCTCCCCGGTGATGATTTAGCGGTCATGGCGGAATTGGTAGACGCGCAACGTTGAGGTCGTTGTGGGCGAAAGCCCGTGGAAGTTCGAGTCTTCTTGACCGCACCATCATTCTTGTAAATCAAGATTGGACAAAGCCTTCGGGCCCCCGCAAGGGGGCCCGAAAGTCGTTTGGGCTTCTGGAATTTTGGCCCTCTTCCACGTCATGGGTGGAAGCCGGCACCTTGGACGGGCCCGGACTTGCTTACGCCACCGCGCGCGCAGATTCCTTTTCACGACCTTCCGATGAGACATCGCCCAGCAGGTCGCGCACGATCGCATAAGTACGGTCGTTATCGACATCGATCGCCTGGGTGCCGTCAGCCATGATCACCGCTCTCACGCGCAGACCCAATCGGCGCGAGGCCCGCACGACCGCGCCTGAAAGCGATTCCAGCCCCAGCTTGATCATCACCAGCCCCGCCAGGCCGATCGCGCGCAGGATGCGGGAACTCTCCCGCCCCCCGATCCCAGCACCCCTGAACACGTCCACCGCATCGACGAAGCGCGCGCTCGCCATCCCGTAGAGGTCGCAAGTCGCGAAGTCGCCGTCGCGCAAGGCTATATAGTTGCGCAGGGCCTTGGGGTGGGCCGCCTCCACCGCAGCGCGGCGCGCCAGCGCGAAGGCGATGTCGCAGCCTTCCAGCATTTCCGCCATGGCATCGACCGACTCCGCGCTCAACAGCGCATGGTCGGCGGTGGTCACCAGCAACGGGCCGTCCCAGTCCTCCGCAGCGGCGCGGACGCTTTCGGCGATATCGCCCCTGGCTTCGACGAGCGCGACGGAACCCCGCCCCGGCAGCCGCGTCAGCACGTCCCAGATCGGATCGAAAGCCTCCCGCTCGACGCAGACCGCAAGGCTGGCCACACGCGGATGCTGCGCGGCGGTTTGCAGGACATGGGCGATCAGCGGCCTGCCCGCGAGGGGAATGAGACAGCGGTGCTTCTCTCCGAACCGTTCCGCAAGAGCATCGACGCCTTCCGGGCCGAGGCCATGGCCTGCCAGCACGACAAGCCGCAAAGGTCGCTGTTCGATGTCGTCGATATCGGGGGAAACCGGAGGAGTCATGATCTCCGAACTTATGGGCGCCGCTTGTGACAGGCCGGTGACTGGCGCGGATTTCCGCGATTCGGCAGCGCCGAGCCGGTAGTCACCCGACTCAAGTTATGGATAACGCGGCTGCGTCCGCTTGCCTCCGGCGACCGGCTTGCCCAAGGCAGCAGGCGTGAGCGCCAATATCGTGATCGGCCAGACCCCGAAGGGTGAGTCGATCGAGATCGACATCAAGGAACTTCTCGCGACCCGCCTGCTGGTGCAGGGCAATTCCGGGTCCGGCAAGTCGCACCTGCTGCGCCGCCTCCTCGAAGAAAGCGCGTCGATCGTACAGCAGGTCGTCATCGACCCCGAAGGCGACTTCGTCAGTCTGGCCGAGGAATTCGGCCATGTCGTGATCGACGGCGCCGCCTATGCGGAAGCCGAGATCGTCCGGCTGGGCGCCCGCATCCGCGAGCATCGTGCCTCGGTGGTCCTCGCGCTCGACGAGCTGGAGATCGACCAGCAGATGAAGTGCGCGGCGCAGTTCCTCAACGCCATGTTCGATGCCCCGCGCGAGCAGTGGTATCCCGCCCTGGTAGTGGTGGACGAGGCGCAGATGTTCGCGCCCGCCGCCGCCGGCGAAGTCTCCGAAGAAGCCCGCCGGGTCAGCCTGGCGGCGATGACGAACCTCATGTGTCGTGGCCGCAAGCGCGGCTTGGCCGGGGTGATCGCTACCCAGCGCCTGGCGAAGCTCGCCAAGAACGTGGCGGCCGAAGCCTCGAACTTCCTGATGGGCCGCACCTTCCTCGACATCGACATGGTGCGCGCCGCCGATCTGCTAGGCATGGAGCGTCGCCAGGCCGAATCGATCCGCGACCTGGCGCGCGGTCAGTTCTTGGGCCTTGGGCCCGCGATCAGCCGCCGCCCGGTGGCGGTCAACATCGGCTCGGTGCTGACCGGCGCCAAGTCGATAACCCCCGGCCTGATGCCGCTGCCCACCGCATCGACCGACGAACTGCGCGAATTGCTGCACGACAATCTCCACGTCGAACCGGAACGCCCGGAATTTTCCCGCCCCGCCCCGCGCCCGGCAGTCGATGTCGACATGCTCAGCGAATCGATCGCGCTGGGCCAGTCCGCCTCGGCAGCCCCGCCGCCGCGCCCCGAACGGCCGGAACCCGAGCCCGAGGAAAGCCGCGCGGCGATGCTGGAGATCCTGAACGCCATGGCGCAGGATCCGGAGTGCACGTTCCAGTCCTCGACCACGCTGTTCCAGGACTTCACGATTCGCTGCCGCATGAAGGGCATTTCGGTGCGCGGCGTGGATGCCACGATGTTCCGTCGCGGTTTTGCGGCAGCCATGGCCGGCATCGAGGATCCTGACGAGGAACGCTGGGTCGATCTGGTCAACCTGGCCAAGCATGTCCCCGACGATGCGCTGGCGCCGTTCTACATGATAGCCCGCGCGGCCATGGACGGGCAGCCTTGCCCGGACGACATGACGCTCGCCCGGATCTACGGCACCAGCAGCCCACGCCGGGTCGCACGCCTGCTCGACTATCTGGAAAAGGACGGGCTGATCGTGGTGCGCACTGACTTTTCCGGCAAGCGCTCGGTGGGCCTGCCCGACCTCGGCGTGACGACTGCGCCGGTCGAGGGCTGAGGACTTTATTTCGTCTCCGCGAGGGGAGGCGTAGTATGCGCCCCCGAACCGCTTCTCCCCACCGCACCCCGTTATCCTGAACTTGGTTCAGGATAACGGGGTGCGGTGGCCGCTTAGTGCGGCCCCCTCAAGGCACCAGCACGGTATCGTGCGGTTCCGCTTCCGTCTCGCGGTAGTCCAGCGTGAAGTGGAGCCCCCGGCTCTCATGACGGTGCAGCGCCGAACGGACGATCAGTTCGGCGGTCTGGAGCAGGTTGCGAAGCTCGATCAGGTCGGTCGAGACGCGGAAGTGGCGGTAGTATTCCTCCACTTCGCCATTGAGCATCTGGATGCGGTGCATGGCGCGTTCCAGGCGCTTGGTGGTGCGCACGATGCCCACGTAGTTCCACATGAAACGGCGAATCTCGGTCCAGTTCTGCTTGATGACGACTTCCTCGTCGGAATCGATCACCCGGCTCTCGTCCCAGGCGCGGACCGGCGGCGGCGCATCGAAGGCGTCCCAGTGGTCGAGGATATGGGCCGCGCAGGATTCGCCGAACACGAAGCATTCGAGCAGCGAGTTGGACGCCAGGCGATTGGCGCCGTGGAGCCCGCTCTCGGTGCATTCCCCCGCCGCATAGAGGCCCGGCAGGTCGGTCTTGCCGTCGAGATCAATGAGCACGCCGCCGCAGGTGTAATGCTGCGCGGGCACGACCGGGATCGGCTCTTTGGTCATGTCGATGCCAAGGCCCAGCAGCTTCTCGTAGATGTTGGGGAAGTGCTCGCGGATGAATTCCTCGGGCTGGTGACTGATGTCGAGGTGGACGTAATCGAGCCCGTAGCGCTTGATCTGGTCGTCGATGGCGCGGGCGACCACGTCGCGCGGGGCCAGTTCGGCGCGCGCGTCGTAATCGGGCATGAAGCGGTGGCCGGTGACCGGATGGAGCAGCCGCCCGCCCTCGCCGCGCACGGCCTCGGTGATGAGGAAGTTCTTGACCTCAAGGTTGTAGAGGCAGGTCGGGTGGAACTGCATCATCTCCATGTTGGACACGCGCGCCCCCGCCCGCCAGGCCATGGCGATGCCGTCGCCCGTGGCGCCGCGCGGCGCGGTGGAGAACTGGTAGACGCGGCCCGCGCCGCCGGTTGCCAGGATCGTCGCGCGGGCGGTATGCGCCGCCACCCGGCCGGTCTTTTCGTCCAGCGCGTAGACGCCCCAGACCCGGCCCGAGCCCGAGTAGCGCAATTCGTGCCGCCCCGTGATGAGATCAATGCACGACTGCCCCGGCAGCAGGGTGATGTTGGGGTGATCCTCCGCCGCCTTGAGCAGCGCGCTCTGCACCGCCCAGCCGGTGGCGTCCGCCACATGGACGATGCGGCGGTGCGAATGGCCGCCCTCGCGGGTGAGGTGCAGCTCGCTACCCTCGGTATTGAAGGGAACGCCCAGTTCGACCAGCCGCTCGATCGCGTGAGGCGCCCGCTCGATCACGAATTCCACGGTATCGCGGCGGTTGAGGCCTGCTCCGGCGATCATGGTGTCGGAGATATGTTCCTCGAACGTATCGCCCGCATCAAGCACCGCTGCGATGCCCCCCTGCGCCCAGGCCGTGGAGCCGCCGGTCAGCCCGCCTTTGGCAAGGACCAGAACCTTCAGCTTTTCCGCCAGTGCCAGCGCGGCGGTAAGCCCCGCCGCACCGGAGCCGACGACGATCACGTCGTGGCAGGGAACCTCTTGCGTGCTGTTCGGATCGATCTGCGTAGCCATGCCGGCTCCATGCCGGGACTGTCGCCGGGACGCAATAATTAGCTTCGCAAGCCTCTACGCGCGGCAATCATGTTGCAGTGCAGCGTTGACGATGCGCGCAGGCCGCCTGCGTCAGTGCGCGGAGGACTGCGAAAAGAGGTTCAGGACGATGACACCCGCCATGATCAGAGCGATGCCTATCATGGCGGGCAGGTCCAGCTTCTGCCCCTGGAATATCCATGCGATCCCGGCGATCAGCACGATTCCCACACCCGACCAGATCGCATAGGCGACACCGGTAGGTATGCCGCGCAAAGCCAGCGAGAGGCAGTAGAAGGCGATCCCGTAACCCACCGCCATGATCGCCGTCGGCAGGCCCCGCGTGAACCCTTCCGACTGCTTCAGGAAGGATGTGGCGATAACCTCCGCCACGATGGCCACGGCCAGATAGAGATAGCTCACGCCGCCACGGAACTCGTCAGGCTGACGAACACGTCCTCCAGATCCGCCTCGCGCGTGGTGACGTCCACGATCGCGAAGCCCTGGGCCTGGACCGCCGAAAGGATCTCGCCCGCGTTGCTGCGGTCCTTGTCGTAGGTGATCCGAAGCTCGCGCTCGCCGGCCTTCTCGCACTTGAGGAAACCGGGGTGGCTGGGCAGCGCGGTGACGTCACGGTCGAGCGTGAGGACGAGGATCTTCTCGCGCGCCATGCCCACCAGTTCGCGCGTGGGCTTGTTGGCGATCAGTTCGCCATGGTTGATGATGGCGATGCGGTCGCAGAGTTCCTCCGCTTCCTCCAGGTAGTGCGTGGTCAGCACGATCGTCGCGCCTTCGCGGTTCAGCTCGGAAACGAGTTCCCACAGCTGACGGCGCAGTTCCACGTCCACGCCCGCGGTCGGTTCGTCGAGCACGAGCACCGGCGGCTGGTGGACCAGCGCCTTGGCGATCAGCAGGCGGCGCTTCATGCCCCCCGAGAGCGTGCGGGCATAGGCGTCCCGCTTATCCGACAGGTGGACGGCGCGCAGCAGGTCTTCCGAGCGGCGCAGCGTCTTGACGATGCCATAGAGGCCCGCCTGGTTTTCCAGCACCTCGAACGGCGTGAAGAACGGATCGAACACGATCTCCTGCGGGACGATGCCGATCGAACGCTTGGCATTGCGCTGGTTGCGATCGATGTCGAAGCCCCAGATGTCGATCGAACCCGAAGTCTTGCGGACCAGCCCGGCCATGATGTTGATCAGCGTGGACTTGCCCGCGCCGTTCGGGCCCAGCAAGCCGAAGATGCCGCCTTCCGGGACATCGAAGGAAACCCCCTTGAGCGCCAGCTTGCCCTCGCCGCTTCCGGCGGGGGCGTAACGCTTCTTGAGGTCGCGGATCGAGATGGCGGCGGAATTCGAGCTGGTCATGGCCCGCATGTGGGGCAGGACGGCGCGCCAGTAAAGAGCGCGTTCGGGGGCCGTCAGGCAGTCGGGTCTTGTCTGCGCCCTTTCCCCGGCGGGTTTTCAGGCCTTCCCGGCATCCTCGCGATCGTCGAATACCGAGCGGCTCGCCTCGATGGCGGGGCGGTTGGCGAAGGCCCAGGCGCCCAGTTCCTTCACCGGCCGTGAGAGCGAGTGCCCCAGTCCGCTGAGAGCATATTCCACCCGTACCGGCACGCTGGGATGCACGGTGCGGACGATCAGCCCGTCCCGTTCCAGCGCGCGCAACGTCCGCGACAGCATCTGCTGCGAGATCCCGCCGATCGCGCGCTTCAGCTCGTTGAAGTGCAGGTCGCCCTCCAGCAGGGTCATGACCACCAGCATCGACCACTTGTCCCCCACGCGGCTGAGAATGTCGCCGATGACGCGGCAGGCGCCTGCCGAATGCACGACATCGGGCGCATCGAGCGCATCGAGCACTGGGGCTTGCGGCGGCTCCTGGGTGGTCACGTCCATGTTACCTGGTCCTGAAAAAATGCGCTCTTGGCGATTGTCGCGGTGCAACATAGCTAGGGGCAGTCACATTTTCAAACCTAGACCCTGTTCCGGACTACTTTTTGAGGTTCTCTCCCATGAAGCTTCTCCATCTCGATTCCAGCATCCTTGGCGAAAACTCGGTGAGCCGCGCCGTTTCGGCCGCCATCGTCGAAACCCTGACCAAGGCAGACCCTTCGCTCGACGTCACCTACCACGACCTCGCCGCCGAAGCCCTGCCGCATCTCACGCTCGACGTGCTCGGCAATCCTGACGGCACGGCGGAGCTGGCGGAATTCCTGGCCGCCGACGTCATCGTGATCGGCGCGGGCATGTACAACTTCACCATCCCCAGCCAGCTCAAGGCCTGGCTCGACCGCGTGCTCGTGGCCGGCAAGACCTTCCGCTACACCGCCGAAGGTCCGCAGGGCCTGGCCGGCGACAAGAAGGTCTACGTCGCCCTTTCGCGCGGCGGCTACTATGGCGAGGGCCAGCCGGCCGCCGCCGTCGAACATGCCGAAAGCTATCTGCGCGCCGTGCTCGGCTTCGTGGGCATCACCGATCCCGTCTTCGTCCTGGCCGAAGGTATCGCTATCGGTCCGGAAGTCCGCGAAAAGGCGCTTGCCGATGCCCTGGCCGAGGCCGGTACCCTCGCCGTTCCGGCCTGAGGCGAAACCGCGATTGCCCCCGGCGCGCACCCTTGCGCGCCGGGAAAGCATTTGCCGTCTGGAAATTGCCGCGAAGGCTTGGTAATCGGCCGATCCATGAGCACGCAGCCTGAAACCGTCTTCACCGATTCCCACCGCGTTTCCTGCGACGGGGCTTCCGACATCCGCGCCACGGGCAATTACAAGCCCGCCGCCCTCGGCCACCCGCGCGTGTGGCTGGAGATCGACGAGAAGGGCTATGTCGATTGCGGCTACTGCGATCGCCGCTTCGTGCTCAAGGGCGGCCCGGCCGACCAGCAGGCGGCCTGAACCTAGCCTCAGGTAGTCCTCGCGCCGGACCTTGAGTCTGGCGCGTCCTTTCCCCGCCGTTCTCCTCGACTGCCGAACCGGCGGTCCGGGGAATGCCGCTTAATCCAATGCTTGCACCATTGTCATAAACCGGGCAGCATCCCGGTCCGGGAACAGCATGGAGAAAGCCATGGACGACCTGGAGCATCCCCAGACGAATGGGCCTAAGACGAACAGCCCTACCTCGAGCGGCCCGACCTCGAGCGGCCCGAACACGAATCCCGGCACGACGCCCGGTTTCGAGTTCAATCATCCGACCATCATCAGTCTGCTCTATTTCGCATCCTGTTTCACCGGGGTGACGGCAATCGTCGGCGTGGTGCTGGCCTACGTCTGGCGGGGCGAGGCGAAGGGCGGCTGGGAGGAATCGCACTACCAGTATCAGATCCAGACCTTCTGGATCGGCCTGCTCGGCACGATCCTGGGCATAATGCTGATGATCGTGGTGATCGGCGTCCTGGTGCTCCTGGCCGTGGCCGTGCTGGTAATCGTGCGCAGCGTGATGAGCCTGCTGGCGGCCCAGAAGCACGAACCCATGCCCAACCCCACGACTTGGTGGATCTGAGCGGGGCGTATCCCGCCAGTGAACGCCCAGCGGTAACCGATTGATAAGATCGGTATGCGATAGGCCATAGCGGAAGATAGCCGGGGGGCCATTTGCCTGTGAACATGCTGAGAATACGCGCGCACCAGCGCTATGCCGTCCGCCGGGAAGTGGCGATTCTGCGCGGTGTGCGGCGAGTGGGATCCGGCCTCCTGGTCGAGATTTCGCAGGAAGGCTGCCGGATCGGCTGCGTCATGCCCGCCGACATGTTCCCCGAACCGATCGAAAATGGCGAAGTTCTTGTGGTCGCTCCCGAAGGTGCCGACCCCTTCGAGGGGCGGGTGCGCTGGAGCGGCAACGGAACTCTGGGCTTCAGACTGGTCCGCGCCTTCCACCACCACGAACTGGACCGGCTGATTCGCACTTGCCGGGGAGAATTCGACACGCCAGAGGCTCGGGAATACGGAACCTGAGGATCGCTCTCTCCCCATGCCTAACCCCTACCGTCGGCGCGCGTTTTCCTTGCCGATCTGGATCCTGCTCCCCCTCGTCCTGATCGCGGCGCTCTATTACTGGCATGGCCTCAAGACCGGCGTGCCGGGCGGCGGCCTGTTTCCCGCTGCGCCGGATGCCGAAAGCGCCCGCTTCGCGCGCTGCTCGGGCCCGGTCCGCAAGACCTGCGTCGTCGATGGCGACACCTTTTGGTATCGCGGCACCAAAATCCGCATGGCCGACATCAATACCCCCGAAACCAGCAAACCCGAATGTCGGGACGAAGCCCGGTTGGGCGCACAGGCCACCGAGCGGCTGATCGCGCTGCTGAACGAAGGCCCCTTTTCGCTCCAGCCCGGCGGGGACGGCCGCGACAGGGATCGCTACGGCCGCACCCTGCGCATCGTCACCCGCGGCGGCCACAGCCTCGGCACGACATTGGTCGACGAGGGTCTGGCCGAGCAATGGCAAGGGCGTCGCGGCAGCTGGTGCTGACGAAAAAAGGGCCGGGAAGCATTGCTCCCCGGCCCTTTTTCGATCTTGCAAAGCTATTGCTTACTCGGCCGCTTCCGTCGCGCCGAACATATCGGGCTCGGAGCCTTCCTCCACGAGAGGTTCGTCGTTCGCCTTCACCTTGCGGCGCGAATCGAAGTTCGACCACACGTCGTTCCAGTTGCCGCGCGTCGCACCCTTCGAATATTCGGTGGCGCGCGTCTCGAAGAAGTTGGCGTGCTCCACGCCGTTGAGCAGCGGCTGAAGCCAGGGCAGCGGGTGATCCTCGATCAGGTAGATCGGGTTGAGGCCGAGCTGGTTCATGCGCCAGTCGGCGATGTAGCGAATGTACTTCTTGATGTCCTTGGCGGTCATGCCGGGGACCGGGCCCATCTCGAAGGCGAGGTCGATGAAGGCATCTTCCAGGCGGACCGTGGTCTGGCACTGGTCGGCAATGTCGTCCTTCACCGCCTTGGTCAGGCAGCCGCGCTCCTGCACGAAGGCGTGGAACAGGCGGGTGATCCCTTCGCAGTGCAGAGATTCGTCGCGCACCGACCAGGAGACGATCTGTCCCATGCCCTTCATCTTGTTGAAGCGCGGGAAGTTCATCAGCATCGCGAAGCTGGCGAACAGCTGCACGCCTTCGGTGAAGCCGCCGAACATGGCCAAGGTACGCGCGATGTCCTCGTCGTTGTCGACGCCGAACTTCTGGAGGTAATCGTGCTTGGCCTTCAGTTCCTCGTATTCAAGGAACATGCCATATTCGCTCTCGGGCATGCCGATGGTGTCGAGCAGGTGCGAATAGGCGGCGATGTGCACCGTCTCCATGTTGGAGAAGGCGGCGAGCATCATCTTGATCTCGGTAGGCTTGAAGACGCGGGCGTACTTCTCGTGGTAGCAGTCCTGCACTTCCACGTCGGCCTGGGTGAAGAAGCGGAAGATCTGGGTGAGCAGGTTGCGCTCATGCTCCGAGATGTTCTGCGCCCAATCGCGGCAATCCTCGCCCAGCGGCACTTCCTCGGGCAGCCAGTGGATCTGCTGCTGCGTCTTCCAGAAGTCGTAGGCCCAGGGATATTCGAAGGGCTTGTAGGTCTTGCGGGCTTCGAGAAGGGACATGGGCGGACAACTCCGGGGGTTCGATTCGCATGGAGCGCCGGACGATTCGGAAGGCTGATTCAGGTCGAAAGGCTGATTCAGGCCGTCCGCGCCAGTCCCGACGCATGATCTTGGGGCGCCGGACGAAGCCGGAGCCGATGCCCGCCACGATACCCAAAAAGGATCGGTTTTGGAGCGGGTTGGACAATGTTTGCACAAGTATAATTGCCATATCTTGGGCCTTGACCATTATAGGAACCCAAGGGCTTGTGGGCCACCGAAAAAGCGCGAATCGTGGAACCGCGCCGATTCCAGGGGGTTTTTCCCTCGATATCCCGCCTTCCGAAAGGATCCCGCCATGGCCTCGCCTTCCGCATTCGATTCCGCCCAGACCTCCTGGCCCACCGAATCCGGGGTCGTCAAAAAGGGCATGACCGTGATCGCAGCCGATGGCGGAGTGATCGGCGTGGTGGATCATGTCGACGGGCAGGAAGTCATCCTCGAAGGCGAAGGCGCTTCTTTCGTGGCCGTGTCGGAGATCGACGGGGTGGACGGCGACCGGATCCTGCTTTCGCCGCGCGGCGATGCCACCTTCGGACTCGGCGCCGAACCCTGAGGCTTCCACCAGCCGTGTTCCCAAAGCGATCAGTGACGGAACGAAGCAGGCTGGCCGGGGGTTGGAAAGGCATCACCATCCCCGCAAAAGGAGCCCCCCATGTTCGAGAAACTCCGCATTCGTGAGCACATGGAAGTCACCGATCACACCGGCAAGCACGTCGGCACGATCGACGAGGTCAAGGACGACCAGCTCAAGCTCACCCGCTCCGACAGCTCGGACGGCGCGCATCACTATATCGCCTTCGCCAATGTCGATCGCATCGAGGACAACCGGGTCTACCTGAAGCAGGGCACGCCCATCCCGATGGGTGCCGGCCAAAACTGAGCGGGCCTAACCGACCGGCGGCGCGGGAGCGTTTGCGCCTCGGCCTGCTCCCCACGAAAAACCCCGGCGTCCGTGGAGGACGCCGGGGTTTTTCGTTCGCTCCGGCGATGGCTCGGAAGATATGATACACATAGGATAGCATCTCTTTCCAAGCCCGCCCGAGGCTGATAGCCCGATCTCACAGAACAGAAGACCGGATCGGGGAAGATGTCGTGATCGCACGTTCCAGCACGGCCGCCTTGCGGCCTATTCTCGCCCTGCTCCTCTCGCTTGCCGCCGCCGCCTGCGATCGCCCCGCCCAGCCGATCGAGCAGGCCATGGTGGCCGATCCCGACGAATGGCCAGGCTGGGGCCGCACCGGCAGCGAAACACACTATTCCCCACTCGACGCGATCGACACCGGCAACGTCGACCAGCTCAAGCTGGCATGGCACTTCGATCTCGACCCCGGCTATACCGCCAGCACGCCGCTGATGGCCGAAGGTAAAGTGTTCCTCACCTCGGGCCACTCGCATATCCGCGCGCTGGACGCGGTGACCGGCAAACAGGTCTGGGAGTACGACGGCGGTACCCGCGAACGGGCTACCTCGGCGCTCAACATGTCGTGGGGCAACAAGGGGATTGCCTACGATTCGGGCCATGTCTTCCTTGTCACCACCGATGGCTACGTGATCTCGCTCGACGCCAGGACCGGCAAGGAAGCCTGGAAGACTTTCGACTATCCCGATGATGCTCCGCGCAATTCCAACGGCGCCCCGCGCGTGTTCGGCGGCAAGGTGATCGTCGGCTTCGGCGGCGGGGACATCAGCCCGGCACGCGGTTTCGTCTCGGCCTATGACGCCAAGACCGGAAAGCTCGCCTGGCGCTTCTACACGACGCCCGGTGATACCGTTGCCCCCGGCAACGAAAAGGCCGAGGCGCTGATGCGCAAGACCTGGCCAAGCGGCTGGACCAATCCCGACGGCTCCCGTCGCGGCGGCGGCGGCACGGCCTGGAACGCCTTCAGCTACGATGGCGAACTGGGCCTCGTCTACCTCGGCATCGGCAACGGCTTTCCCTACAATCAGGCGAAGCGCAGCCCCGGCGGCGGAGACAACCTGTTCCTCGCCTCGATCGTGGCGGTGGATGCGAACACCGGGGCCTACAAGTGGCACTATCAGGTCTGCCCCGGCGAGCAGTGGGACTGCACCGCCACCACCGACATGACGCTGGCCACGCTCAAGATCGACGGCAAGGACCACAAGGTGCTGATGCAGGCGCCGAAGAACGGGTTCTTCTACGTGCTTGACCGGGCGACCGGCCAGTTCATCTCGGCCGAGAAGATCGCCAAGGTGACCTGGGCGGATCGCATCGACAGGAAGACCGGGCGTCCGGTGGAGAACCCCGGCATCCGTTATGCGGGCAAGCCGGGGCTGTTCGAACTCTGGCCCGGACCTACCGGGGCCCATTCCTGGATGCCGCAGGCCTATAGCCCGCTGACCGGACTGGTCTACATCCCGGTGATCGAGCAAGGCGCGCTCATCGGCGAAGGCCAGGAAGGCGGCGGCGAAATCGCGGCCGGGATGGGCGTGACTCTGATTCCGGAAGTCGAGCTGCCCGGCAGCCACAGAAGCTTCCTGCGCGCCTGGAACCCAGTCACGCAATCACTCGCCTGGGAAGTCGAACTGCCGGGCAACTGGCCGGGCGGGGTGATGGCCAGCGCCGGCGGACTGGTGTTCCAGGGCCAGATCGACGGCCGCTTCGTGGCGCGCGACGCCATGACCGGCAAGCAGCTGTGGTCGTTCAAGACCGAAAGCCCGATCGTCGGCGCGCCGATCACCTATCGCGCGAACGGACGACAGTATGTCACCGTCATCACCGGCTCGGGCGGCAATGGCGCAGGGATCAATTCGCCCGGCAATGCCGCGTTCCGCACCGACTATCGCCTGCCCCGCCGCGTCCTGACCTTTGCGCTGGACGGCAAGGACGTGATCCCGCCGTTCCAGCTTCCCGAACTGGTCCCTCCCGCCGATCCCGATTTCAAGCCCGATCTTGCCCGTGCACAGGCAGGAGCCATGTTGTTCGGCACTCGCGCCTGCCTGGTCTGCCATGGCTGGAACGCGATCGGCGGCGGCGCGGCGCCGGACTTGCGCTATTCCCCAATGATCACCGATGCCGCCACGTTCCGGCAGGTGGTGAAGGATGGCGCGCTGAAGATGAACGGCATGCCACCCTTCCCCGCCTTCACCGACGAGGAACTGGAAACCATGCGCTTCTACTTGCGCGCAAGAGCCCAGGCCGCGCCCGCCGAGCAGAAAGCGCTGCTGGACAAGGCCAAGGCGGCACAGGCCAGCAACGCCAAGCCGCAGGACTTCGCAGGCAAGTGGAACCTGGTCATCCAGACCCCGGTCGGCCCTCAGAAGGCGGTGATGGAACTCAAGGTCGCGGGCAACGTCGTGACGGGTCGCATCAGTGCCGACCAGGGCACGGTGGACGTGGCAGGCGGCGTGAAGGATGGTCGTGCGAAGTTCCAGGGGAAGGCGTCGATGCCGATGCCGATAACGGTAAGCTACGACGTCACGGTGCGGGACGGCAAACTCAGCGGTGAAAACACCAACGGCCCGTTCGGCAAATTCCCGGTGACGGCCACCCGCCCCTGAAGCAGATCCCGCTCCGGCACTGACGCTTCGCCCTGCACTGTCGCTGCGGAAGTGGGATGGCCCGCCCCGCAGCTGTCGTCCGGGGCGGGAGCGACGGGACTACCAGGACCAGGACTGCCCTCGTCCCATCGTAGATCCGGAAATGCTCGCCTCTTCAGGAGCCGACTCGTCTTGCTGGCTGAAAAAAGAGCGATTTCTCGCGCGTTTTCCGCTAGCCTCGCAAGGACACGCAGCTCCAACCAGGCCGTAAACCCGGCGACATGCCGAAGCATCGGAGTTACCCAATGCGCACATCCTTCTCCTTCGCTGCCCCACTCCTGGGTGCCGTCGCGCTCACGGCAAGCTTCGCCTCGCTGGGCGGATGCACGACCGACAAGGCCGCACCGCCCGCCGCCACAGCGCCATCGCCACCCGTCGCTCTGGCCGGAACATCGTGGAAGCTCGTCGCCTTCCAGTCATCCGACGATGCCCAGGGCACGACCAGGCCCGACGAAGGCCGCGACTACACCCTGGAATTCGGCGCCGACGGCGCTCTTGCCCTGCAACTCGACTGCAATCGCGGCCGGGGATCGTACACGGTTGCGCCCGGCGATGCTGGAACCACGGGGGGCGCAAGCACGGGCGGAACGCTCACGATCGGCCCGATCGCCTCCACCCGTGCGCTCTGCCCCCAGCCGGACATCGGCCAGATGCTCGCCGCCCGCCTTCCCGACGTGGCGAGCTACACCCTGCGCGACGGGCACCTGTTTCTGGCGCTGAAGATGGACAGCGGCATCTTCGAGTTCGCCCCGCTCTGAAGCCTCTACGGCATCTGGCGCTGCCCGCCGGCCGGCATCACTCTCCGGCGATGGTCATCCCATCGATCCGCAAAGTCGGAACGTTGATCGCGCGGTGCCATTCCAGATCGTTCGCGGCAGTCAGGCTCGCGAACATGGCGAGCAGGTTTCCGGCGACCGTGAACTCCGCGATCGGCCCGGCAATCTCGCCGCCGACGATGCGGAAGCCGGAAGCGCCCCGGCTGTAATCGCCGGTAACGCCGTTGACGCCGCTACCGATCAGTTCGGTGATATAGACGCCGTCCTCGATGTCGGCCATCAGTTCGGCCGGCGTGACCGCGCCCGGCTGAAGATGGAGATTGCCCACCGAAACTCCCGGCGCGCCGCCGCCGCCGCGCGCGGCATGGCCGGTCGGCGCAAGGCCCAGCTGCCGGGCCGAGGCGCTGTCCAGCAGCCAGCCGGTAACGCGGCCGTCCTCGACGAGATGGCGGGGGCGCGTGGCCAGGCCCTCGCCGTCGAAGGGGCGCGAGCGCAGCCCGCGCGGCGTGTGCGGTTCTTCAACCAGCACGATTCCCGGCGCGAAGATCTGCTCTTCCAGCTTGTCGAGCAGGAAGCTGGAGCGCCGTGCAATGGCGCTGCCCGAGATCGCGCCGGTGAGATGACCGATCAGCGAGCCGCCCACGCGGGGATCGAAGACCACCGGCATCGGCCCGCTCGCCATGCGGCCGGGTTCCAGCCGGGCCACCGCGCGTCGGCCGGCCAGCGTTCCGATCTCGGCCGGAGGCGGCAGGTCCGAACGGTGGTGGGCCGAGCGCCAGGCATAGTCGCGCTGTTTGGCGGCGCCATCGCCCGCCACGATCGAGACGCTGATCGAATGGCTGGTCGATCCATATGCCCCCGCGAAGCCATGGCTGGTGCAGAGTGCGAAGACGCCTGTTCCGGCGCTGGCGGTGGCACCGTCCGAATTGGTGATGCCGGCCACTGCGCGCGCGGCATCTTCCGCTTCCTGTGCTGCCGCGCGCAGTTCCTGAGGGCTGGGTTCGGCCGGATCGAGCAAGTCAAGCTCGGCCCAGGGGCCGCGCGTCAACATCTCATCAGGAGCCAGTCCGGCGAAGGCATCCTCCGGAGCCGCGCCCGCCATTGCGATGGCACGAGCCGCCAGTTCGTCCAGCGCCTGAGGGGAAAGATCGGAGGAGCCGATGCTGGCCGAGCGCTTGCCCAAAAAGACCCGCAGGGAAATATGCTCGCTTTCGGAACGCTCCACATCCTCCAGTTTGCCCAGACGGACCTGGATGCCTTCGGACGAGCTGGCCCCGAACACCGCATCGGCGGCATCCGCCCCGGCCTTGCGGGCGCGGTCGACAAGATCCTGGGCGCGATCGAGCGCTTCCTGGGGGCTGAGCATCTGTTTGGGTCTCCACTTACCCACAAGACCGGCGCGATGCCGGTCGTGGGGAGCGCAGCCCTAAACCCCGAACAGGCGAAGCGCAAACCTCGCGTGTTCTGGCCGGTGCCACATCTAAATGCCCCTGAGGCGAATTTTCAAACTCTCACGTCGTCAGCAGCGACAGCCCCTTGAACAGGCCGGTGATCGCGAAAGGCAATCCGATCGCCAGCAGCCACAGCAGCAGACGGTCACGACGATAGTAGCGGCCAAGCGCGGGGTCGTGGGCCTGCTCGTCGTCGAGGCGGTTCCAGCGCGCCTCGAAACGGCGGCAGGCGGGGATGATCGCCACCACCAGGATCACCAGCGCTAGGTAAGGCAGCAGCGATTCGCCATGGGCCTTGAGCGCGCCCACGGTGACGAAAATCTGCAGCGCGGTATAGACCAGCAGCGCGTAAGCGATGTTGTCGCTCATCTTGCGGCGCCAATCGGCCTTTACCCATTCGTGAATGGAGCCGCCTTCGGGTGCGACCGGCTTATCCGGCAAAGCGCCGGGCAACGACATTCCGGCACCTCTAGCCTCGAAAATCCGGGGATTTGGTGCTGCGTCCCGTTTGCCGATCCTGTTCATCCTCGCTGTCCCGTGCTTGTGTGCGACCTCGATCTATCTTGTAATCAATAGACCACTTGCGCGCGGAGATTTCAAGTTGGGCTGATAACGGGCAACAATCTTGCCTGTTGCATCCCAGCCGGCAGAAGTGCCCGCAAATGCGCCGGACCATGCAGGAAACCTGCCAATCGGCGCCATATCCGTCGATTTGCCGACTTGCCGAGAAACCCCGTGGTGCGTAAACCGCTCTGAACATGACCGGAACCACCGACCTTCCCCAGCAGCCGGATCAGATGGAACCGGCCATCAGCGCGCCGCCCCATCACGTCCCTACCGTCGCAGAAGCCGGCGGGCTTGAGGTGATCTCGATCGCCAAGAGCTACGACAAGCGCGCCGTCCTTACCGACATTTCGCTTTCGGTCGCCAAGGGGGAAGTTCTCGGCCTGCTCGGGCCGAACGGCGCAGGCAAGACCACCTGCTTCTATTCGATCATGGGTCTCGTCCGCCCCGATTCCGGCCGCATCCTGATGGACGGCGTGGATGTCACTCGTCTGCCGATGTATCGCCGCGCCATTCTGGGCCTGGGATACCTGCCGCAGGAAACCTCGATCTTCCGCGGCCTTACGGTGGAACAGAACATCAGCGCCGTGCTCGAACTCAACGAGCCGGACAAGAACGTGCGCGCCAGCGAACTGGAACGCCTGCTCGAAGAATTCGGCCTTACCCGCCTGCGCTCCAGCCCTGCCATGGCCCTGTCCGGCGGTGAACGCCGCCGCTGCGAAATCGCCCGCGCCCTGGCCGCCAAGCCCTCGATCATGCTGCTGGACGAACCTTTCGCCGGCATCGACCCGCTGTCCATCTCCGACATCCGCGATCTGGTGAAGGATCTCAAGACGCGCGGCATCGGCGTGCTGATCACCGACCACAACGTGCGCGAAACGCTGGACATCGTGGACCGCGCCTGCATCATCTACGGCGGTCAGGTGCTGTTCGCCGGCAGCCCGGAAGCGCTCGTCGCGGATGAAAACGTGCGTCGCCTCTATCTCGGCGAAGGCTTTACGCTGTGACCCTCGCGGCAGGCTCATGCCTGTCGAAAGGCGCTTGCCTGAAGGGCCGCTAGGCCGTGGCCGTCGGACCCCGGCTGGATCTCAGGCCAAGACAGTCTCTAAGCCAGTCTTTGGTCATGACGCCGCAACTCCAGCAGGCGATCAAACTGCTGGCGCTGTCCAACCTCGAGATCGAGACTTTCATCGGCGAATCGCTGGAGGCCAACCCCCTGCTGGACGTGGGCGGCGAGCCCATGCCGCCAGTCTCCGAGACGGTGGATGTCCCGGACGAGGCCCGACGCACCAGCCTCGAAGGATCCGCCGTCGATCGCCTTATCGGTGAAGGCCGGGGCGAGGACGACCGGCCTCTGGATATCGACACCGCCGCGCTGGACCGCGATCGCGACACCGGCGAATGGTCCGCCGACCTGCGGTCAGGGCCGGGGGCAGCATCGGGCGAGGACCTTCCCGGCATCGAGGAGCGCGCCCGGAACGAAATCACGCTGATCGAGCACCTCGAAAGCCAGGTCGGCACGGCTACCGGCGACCCGCTGGTGGCGGGGATAGCGCGCTATCTCATCGGCCTCCTCGACGAGGCCGGCTATCTGCCGGTCACTCTGGCCGACGTCGTCGAGGATCTGGGCGTGGACATCGCCGAGGCCGAGGCCGCATTGAAGGCGGTGCAATCGCTCGACCCCACCGGGGTCGGCGCACGGACCCTGTCCGAATGCATCGCCCTTCAGGCGCGCGAGGCGGATCGCCACGCCCCCTGGATGGCGCGGCTGATCGACAACCTCGACCTGCTGGCGCGCGGCGACCTCGCCCGTCTGAAGCGGATTTGCGGTGTGGACGACGAGGATTTTGCCGACATGCTGGCCGAACTGCGCGGCTACGATCCCAAGCCCGGCCTACGCTTCGGCGGAGAGGCGGGCTCTGCGGTCACGCCGGATATCCTTGTCACTGCCCATCCCGAACGGGGCGGAACGGGAGGCTGGAACGTGGCGATCAACCAGGCCAGCTTGCCGCGCCTGATCGTCAATCGCAGCTACTATGTCGAGCTGCGGGGCAATTGCGCCGACAAGGGCTCGCGGGCCTGGCTTTCGGAAAAGCTGGCCGATGCCAACTGGCTGATAAAGGCGCTGGACCAGCGGCAGAAAACCATTCTCAAGGTCGCCAGCGAACTGGTGAAGCAGCAGGACGGTTTCTTCAGGCAGGGCATCTCGCAGCTCCGCCCGCTGACCCTGCGCACCGTGGCCGAGGCCATCGGCATGCACGAATCGACCGTTAGCCGTGTGACTTCCAACAAGTACCTGAACTGTCCGCGCGGCACTTACGAGCTGAAGTTCTTCTTTTCCTCGGGCGTGGCCGCCGCGGATGGCGAGGGCGCCTCGGCCGAGGCGGTGAAGGCCGCCATCCGCCAGTTCATCGATGCCGAGAATCCGAAGGCGATCCTGTCGGACGATGCCTTGGTGGACCTGCTGAAGGGCAAGGGCTTCGAACTCGCCCGGCGCACGGTGGCGAAATATCGCGAGGCGATCGGACTGGGCAGCTCGGTGCAACGCCGTCGCCAGAAGGCCCTGGCCGCTATGCGATGAGGATGACCGGACGCACGAGCCTCGCCAGAGGCTTGGCGCGCCGTTAATTACTTGTCACGGTTAGTATATTCTTGTTTGATTTGTATCGAAACGTGATAGCTTCGAAGCCATGAAGTGTTCCGGACTTGCGATGAATTGCAAGTTACGGCGTCGCAAGAACGCGGAACACCCATGGAGAGGATTGCCGATGTCCTACGTCGATCGACATTCCGATAGTAATGCTTGGGCCAACAACAATAAAAAGGCCCTGACCGGTAGTATTGTAGCCTTGTTGCAGGGCGGTCTTGTTCTGGCCCTGGTCAACGGGTTCGCCGTCACCCTGCTCAAAAGCGATCCGCCGAAGCGTCCGGAAGCCACCCAGATCAGGCTCGAACCGCTTCCCGTGCCGCCACCTCCCGAACCACTGGCCCAGCCGGAAAGGGTACAGGATGAGCCTCTGCTGACAGCACCCGTTGCGCGTATCCCGGTTAAGGTGGCCGAGCCAGTACAGGTTTCGACCACACCCCCCACCGCAATGCCCACCGCGTTTGAGCCTGCGGAACGGGTCGCCATCGCCTTGCCGACGCCGACCGAAACGCCGGCTCGCTTCCAGCCCAAGGGCGCCCTGCCGCGCAATGCGGCGTCCGGCTGGGTCACGACACAGGACTATCCCACCGCCGACTTGCGCGCCGAACACCAGGGCAGCGTGCGTTTCAGGCTCGAGATCGATGCACGCGGCCGCGTCAGCCAGTGCTCTATCGTCACGTCGAGCGGCTTTACCGGCCTTGACGAGGCCACCTGCAAGTACGTCAGCAGGCGTGCCCGGTTCGAGCCGGCCACCAATGCCGACGGCCAGCCGGCCACCGGCAGTTACCTGGGGATGATCCGCTGGATCATCCCGCGGGACTGACCTCTATACCCCCAGAGGTCACCCGCCCGGAGCGGCACCAGTCCGCACTTGCGTGCCGCTCCGGCTGATCAGTTTCACGTTCTCCGGTGGGGGGATGGGCCTGCCGCGTTACCCCCGTGCGCAGGCCCATTTTTGACCCGTGAGCAGGCACATTCCCGGAAAATCCGTTTCTACGGGCAGGCCCTTATACAGCCTTCGGAGTTGATACACCGCGCCGCTTTACCTCTCGGGAAGGAAGTCCTTCCTCCGCCGGGAACCGCCGCGATGATTCCAAAGCGCTTTCATTTCATCTGGGTGGGTGACGAAACCCTGCGTCCAGACAACTGCATCCGCACCTGGCGAGACGCTCATCCCGATTGGGACTTCCGGCTCTGGGGCAATGCCGAACTTTCAGGGCGCGACTGGATCAACGCCGGCCACATGGCGCAGATGGCCCCGCGTGAACTCAACGGCGTGGCCGATATGATGCGGTGGGAGATCCTGCTCGAACACGGCGGGCTGGTCTTCGATGCCGATTCCATCTGCCTGCGCCCGCTCGACGACGCCCTGCTCGATTGCGAGGCTTTCGCCTGCTGGGAAAGCGAGATAGCCCGGCCCGGCCTCATCGCGGCGGGCTATTTCGGCTGCACGGCGGGCAATCCTTTCGTGCGGCAGATCGTAGAAGACATAGCCGCCAGCCCTTCGGTGATCGGTGACATGGCATGGAAAACCGTGGGGCCCCAGCGCCTGACGGACTGCTATCGCAAGTTCGCCTATACCCCTCTGCGGATATATCCGAGCCACATGTTCATCCCGCGCCACTTCACCGGCGTAGCCTATGGCGGCAGCGATCCGGTCTACGCGCATCAGCTCTGGGGATCGACGCTGCGGACCTACGAGGACATTCACAAGGCCGATGTCGGCAGCATCGGTGCGGTGGCCGAGGCGCCGAAGCCGAAAATGGCCGCCGGACCGCCCCAGCCCCAACCTGCGCCTTCCGCAAACGACCAGCCGGTTGCAGAGCCTGCATTATCGGCGCTCGAACGCATTCACGCGCCCTATTTCCTCCAGCGCGTGCCGGTAGGATCGGAACTGGCCTCGCTGGGCCGGATGGAAGTATTCGCCAGCCTGCTCTCCGGCCAGCGGGTGCTCCATGTCGGCTGCGCGGACTGGCCGATCACCGATCCGCGCACCTCCCTTCATGTCCGCCTGGAAGCGCATTGCGCCGAACTCGACGGCCTCGATCCTCACGGAGAAGCGCTCGACCAGCTGCGGCCGTTCGTGAACGGTCGGCTTTTCACGGACTTCGCGCAAGTGACCGGCAGCTACGATGTCGTGCTCGTTCCAGAAGTCATGGAACATGTCCCGGACGTCGCCGGGTTCCTGCGCCAGATCGAAGCCGTGGACGCGAACCTCTACCTCATTTCCGTGCCCGACGCCTTCCAGTGCCGGGCACGCCACTTCGATTACGTGGCGGAGACCGAGACATTCCTGGAGGGCGTCCACCCCGACCACAACGTCTGGTACAGCCCCTACACTTTCGCCAATACCCTGCGGAAATACAGCGGGCTTGAACTGCAACGGATGTGGTTCTTCAACCGCATTTCGCTGCTGGCCCTGCTGAGCAAACCGGCTGCGGCGATGGCGGCTTGATGGAGCGGGCGGCTGACTGTCCGGGGCTACGACATCCTACCGACCAACCACCCCGTCATGCTGAACTCGTTTCAGCATCCATCTCGCCGGATAGACCTGCTGTGGCCTGCACGATGGATGCTGAAACGAGTTCAGCATGACGGTGAGAAGTTTAACGCAAGGACAAGGCGGCGGATCTCGCCTAAACCTCCATCACGCTCGGCTTGCTGGAGCGCTCGATCATGCCGGTCGTGCGCTGGCCGTCCCAGGTGTAGAAGGCGTGGCTCTGCTGCACGAGCGGGAAGTCCTCCGGCCAGTCCACCGGCTTGGCGAAGCCGCCGCACGAGCGGACATTGACGAAAGTGGTGCCCGCTATCGCCACGCGGCGGCCGTCGATCGTTTCCAGTACCAGCGAAACGTCCTCTCCGCCGGTGACGAAGCGCCGCAGCCACGGCACCTGGACCGGACGCGCGGGAACCCGCAGGCCGTCGCGGTCGATGATCCAGCCCTCGGCATAGTTCGGCCCGCCATCCTCGCGCGGGGGATAGATGTTCAGGCCGAAGGCACGACCGTCGGGGAAGACCGCCGATTGCCAGCAATGTCCCCAGAACCCCGCGAAAGCGCGAAAGCCCGTGCGGCGGATGCGCAACCCGTTGGCCTTGAAGCGCCGCACCTCGCCATCCACGCAGAGCGTTCCGCTGCACCGGAAGAGCTGTTCGTAGCGCGGGCTCATGAAACTGCCCTGCTCACCGCCCAGCGCCTCGGCCGCTTCGGGCAGGAGCGAACCGGGCACCCAGGGTGGCGCCGCCATGTCCATCTCGACCGCGATGTCCAGGTCGGTCCAGCGCGTCTCCGCGAAGTCGGGATCCTCGATCAGCTGCTGTGTCGAAGTCTCGGCCGCCTGCCCCTTGTAGCTGACGAGCCAGCGCCGAAACGGCTCGATACATTCGAAACGCACGGGCCCGGTGCCCCGCACCGTTGCCCGCCCATCCTCGCCATAGGGCGAATGCGTCTCGCCATCGCCGCGCTTCGAGAGCACGCGGCCGTCGGCGAAAGCCACGTCGAGCCAGAACTCGTGCCGATCCCAGGCATTGCCGACCGCCTCGACCCCGATCCGCATGGCGAAAAGGCCGTTCTCTTCCTCGATCCAGACGTTCACGGCATCGCGCAGGCCGTCGTCGGGTTTTTCGGCCACGACGAATTCGCGATCCTCGGGAACACCGCCGGTGAGGTCAAATGTTGCGGTAGCCATGGCTCTTCCTCCCTCTTGCGAGCGGAAGGCTGTCACGACGCCAAGATCAGGTCACGCCCCAGCCAAGCGCCGGGGCGATGAGTCCGTCGTCCCGGACTTGATCCGGGACCGCTGGCCGAGCCGCGCCTTGCTCGCGAGG
>NZ_DAMDBA010000064.1:0-28213 GCF_032093395.1 Novosphingobium sp. | reverse complement strand
CGCGCGGCTTTACGTTATAGTCGATCACCCGCTTCACGGGCACGAGGATCTTCATACGTGTCTCCAGCTTTGAAATCAGAATGAAACCTCGGCGCGCATCGCAAGCGTATTGCCGGAATCCTGTCCGGCATCGAAGCCGATGCGATTCCTTGTTCGCCACCACGCATAGTTCGCCATCAATCGGAAGTAGTCGGTCATGTACCAGTTGAGCCCGAGCGTCAGCGTCCTGCCCGCACCGCCCATCGGCAGATCGCCGAGATCGGCCCGTTCGTAACGACCGACGAGTTCGAGACCGCCCATACCCCCATCGCCCAAGAGCGGGTGATTGACTTTCGGCACCATGAACGTGCCGCTGCGGGGCTGGTAGGGCGCGGTTTCGCCGGTGATCCACCAGCCCCCGCTCACGGACAGGGCCTTGATTCTTGCCCGCCCGAAGGTGGCCATCGGTCCCTTGCGGAAATGCCGCTGACCGTACTCGCCGTAAAGGAAGAACGGTCCACTGAAGGCGCCAAGTTCGGCGCCGAAGGCGCGGGCGCCATCGAGGCCGGTCAAAGGCGACGCACTGATGCGGACATTGCTGCTGAGCGCTCCGTTCATGAGAACGTTGACGGTCTGAGCGGCATCGCGCCCCGGCATCGCCTCGTCATAGGCCCAGCCGCCGACATGCAGCGTCATGCCCTTGCCGACCAGCGGATTCCAATGCGCGCGCGCCATCAGGATGCGGTCGTCGCTGCGGGTATAGTCTCCATCCACCCGGTCGCCATGGACCGCGATCGAGGCGTGCCAGTTCGGGCCGCTGGCCCGCGCTGCCACACCCATGAGGAAGATGCCGTTCTGCGGTGCCAGTGCCAAGGAATTGACGTTCAGCATGATGAATGGATTGGCCTGGGCTGCGGTAGCGACATCGATGCCGCGATCGGTGAGCAGGCTGCCTGCGCGCAGATCCGCCTCGACCTGGCCGTGCCTGGTTCGGAAGCCGATGAAGGTGTTGTTGACTTCGGTCTGGTTGCGCCGGAAATCGACCTCGAACTGGTAGAACAGGTGGTCGCCCGCGCTGCCGAGGGCGCCGAAGCGGAACTGGCGAAGCGAAGAGGTGGTCAGGTTGCGCTCGTCGAACCGTGATCCGCCGGTCGTGTAGAAATCCGCCAGAATGCGGCCGCGCGGCTTGAAGGTGAAGCGACCGTCGCGGGTCGAGAACGATGGCGCGCCGCGTGTCCAGTCGATCTTCAGGTCGGCCGGGACGGCGGGCAACCGCGACGCCGGCCGGGCGGCTTCCGCCGCGCGCGGAACGGAAGCAGCGTCGGTCGGGGCCACCGCCACCGGTGCAGGCGCCGCAAGGAGATCGGGAGAAGCCGGTGGGCTTGCCGCCTCTCCCGGAGCGCCTGCTCTGGCCCTGGAAATCAGCACATCGGCCCTTTCGCGGCTGATCAGTCCTGCCTGCACCAACTCGTCGATCAGGGCGAGAACGGTGCGATAGCTGCTGGTCGCTTCTTCCGCCGTGGCGGCAAACGCGCAAGGCGGAACACTGCACCATCCGGTCGCGATCAGCGACCAGACGGCAATTCGAAGATTGCCTTTCATGTCGATCCTCTTCCAGGGGCGCCGCTCTTTTTGGGCGTGCGCGTTTCAATTCAAGGGGTTTCGGTTCCTTCCCGTGAGAGGATGTTTCGCGCCCGGATCCGCACCGGCTCGTCGACCATGGCTCCATCGACGCTGGCCGCGCCGTCGCCGCTGGCCAGGACGCGCCTTGCCCAATCCACTTCCCCGGCGGTCGGGCGGAAGCCTTCGCGAACCGGAGCGACCTGGTTGGGGTGGATCAGCAGCTTGCCGCCGAACCCGAGAGACCGCGCGTAGCGGGCGTCGTCGCTCGCTTCGTCAGCATCGGCAATGCCGGTAGTCACGCCGTCGAGCGGTGCGGGCAGACCGCCGAGCCGCGAGGCCAGCACGAGTTCGCTCCGGGCATTGGCCAAAGCATCGCGGACATGGGCACAGCCGAGATCGGCGGAATAGTCCACCGAGCCGAAGGCGAGCCGGGCGGCATGTCCCGAGGTGGCGATGACGCGCGCCTGCGCGATGCCCTGTGCCGTCTCGATCAGGGCGACGACTGGAAGGACTGCCGCAATACGCCGGATGTCTTCCAGCTCCGCCGCCTTGGGCAGCACGATACCGCCGATGGGCAGGCGCGATGCCGCTTTCAGGTCCTCCTCATGCCATTCCGTATCGGCGCCGTTGATACGCACGAGGATCGGCAGGTCGATGAAGTCCGCCGCGAGCGCGGCGCGCGCAGCATCTTTCGCGTCCAGCGGTACGGCATCCTCCAGGTCGAGGATGATGGCGTCCGCTCCGCTGGCCGCGGCCTTGGCGAAACGCTCGGGCCGGTTGGCGGGGACGAAGAGCGGGAAGGAGAAGGGGGGGAGTACCTTCACGACCAGAAAGCCTGTGCCTGCATGGCGACGGGACCACCGGAGCGCGCCGTCCAGAGCCTGAGTTCGCCGTCGGCGACGTGGCCGGCATGAAGGAAGAAGCCTTCGGTATCGAACAGGGTCGAGGTGCTGCGGAAGCTGAAGCGATCGGGCGCGCCTTTGCCGCCGAGGGTCGCCGCCAGATGCAGCAGCATCGTCGCCTGGAGCGGTCCGTGGACCACCAGTCCCGGATATTTCTCGACCGAAGTGGCGTAGGGATGATCGTAATGGATGCGATGGCCGTTGAACGTCAGGGCCGAGTAGCGGAACAGCAACGGTGCCGTGGGAGACACCGCGACCGTGCTCGCG
Source organism: Novosphingobium sp. (assembly GCF_032093395.1). GTDB lineage: Bacteria > Pseudomonadota > Alphaproteobacteria > Sphingomonadales > Sphingomonadaceae > Novosphingobium. The sequence continues at coordinate 25,442 of NZ_DAMDBA010000064.1, read as the reverse complement.
CCCGTCGCGGCGGGTTCCGGTTCGCGGGCAGGGCTTGCGGCGTCCAGCGCGCGGTAGACGATCGTCTGTCTATCCTGTGCGACGATCCCGGCACTGCCCGAGATTTCGTGGTCCACGGTGACGAAGCACAAGGCGCCGGTGCGGCCCTCCTTGGCGGTCACCTCGCTGACGACCGAGCGCCGCGTCACCACGTCGCCGACGAGGAGTTCGCCGCTGAAGGCGATGTCGCTGCCCGCCCACATGCGGCGGGGCAGGGGAACCGGCGGCAGAAAGCCGCCGCGTGCCGGATGGCCGTCTTCACCGAGCGCGTCCATGGGCGCCACCGGCTGACAGAGGCAGAAGTGGATGAGGCGCGGTGCGACCTCGCCGTCCCGCGGCGCCTCTCCCGGCAGGCTTAGGGTTGCGTGGAACCGTTCGGCCAGAGCAGGGGTGAGGTGGTCTACCGCCACCTCCTCGCGGCCGATCCATTCCTGCAAGTGCGCGGTGTCGAGTGTGCTGGTCATGCGGCAGCTTCCTTGATGTCGTCTTCGCCGAGCCGGGGAACCGGCCCGTAGCGGCGCTCTTCCCCGCGGAAGATCGCTGCCGGTGCCGGGTAGGAGACGGTGCCTCCGCCGGTTTCCACGGTGATGCGGCGCAGCTGTTCGTGCCGCGACAATCCCGCCATGTCGTTGACGCTGGCGAATGCGGCATCTGCGGCCAGGAGCCGGTCGCACGCTTCATCCTTGGTCATGAAGGCGAAGGCATCGGCCACGAGCGCGTCGGTCTGCGCCCGGTTGCAGACGCGTTGGACATTTGTCGCGAAGTGGGGATCGCTGCCATAGGCCGCGTCTCCGAGAAACACGGCGGCGAACTTCGCCCATTCGCGGTCGCTTTGGATCGAGAGCAGGACCTGCTGGCGGTCGCGAGTCGTGAAGACCCCGTAGGGCGCGATCGAGGGGTGAGCGAGACCCATTCGCCGCGGCGGCTTGCCACCTTCCTCTTGGAGCAGGGGAACGGTGAGCCAGTCCGCCATCACGTCGAACATCGAGACGCGGATGTCGGCACCCTCGCCGGTGATCCCGCGGCCGATCAGCGCTTCGAGAACGGCTGCGTGCGCGGTCGCGCCGGTAGCGATGTCGACGATGGATATACCCACCCTTGCCGGGGCTTCGGGCCCGCCGGTAACCGAGGATAGACCCGATTCCGCCTGAATCAACAGGTCGTAAGCCTTGCGGTCGGCCATAGGGCCGTCTCCGTAGCCGCTGATCGAGCAGATCACGAGGCGCGGATGGGTGACGCGCAGCTTTTCCGGATCGAAACCGAGCCGGGCCAGGGCGCCGGGCTTGAGGTTCTGCACCAGAACGTCCGCGCCCTCGATCAGCTTCGCCAGTTCGGCCTTACCCTCCGGCCTGGCAAGATCGACGACATGCGATTCCTTGCCGCGATTGAGCCAGACGAAGTAGCTGCTCTGGCTGCCCTGCACGGCATCGTCGTAGCCGCGTGCGAAGTCACCCTCGGGCCGCTCGATCTTGATGACCCGTGCGCCCGCATCGGCCAGACGCGAGGTGCAGAAAGGCGCGGCGACGGCCTGCTCCACCGCGACGACGGTCAGCCCTGCGAGGGGAAGCCGCGCGGTCATCAGAACGACCTCGGCAGGCCGAGGACGTGCTCGGCGACATAGCTGTAGATCAGGTTCGTGGAGATCGGCGCGACCTGGTACAGCCGGGTTTCCCGGAACTTGCGTTCGATATCGTATTCGCAGGCAAAGCCGAAGCCGCCATGGAACTGGAGGCAGGCGTTGGCCGCTTCCCACGAGGCCTTCGCAGCGAGGTATTTCGCCATGTTGGCCTGGGTGCCACAGGGCTCGCCCGCATCGTAGCGGCGGCAGGCTTCGAAGCGCATGAGGTTGGCGGCTTCCACCTCGATGAAGGCATCGGCGATGGGGAACTGCACGCCCTGGTTCTGGCCGATGGGACGGCCGAACACCACGCGCTCGCTGACGTACTTGCTTACGCGGTCGATGAACCAGTAGCCGTCGCCGATACACTCGGCGGCGATCAGCGTACGCTCGGCGTTGAGCCCGGTGAGGATGTACTTGAAGCCCATACCTTCCTCGCCGATCAGGTTTTCGGCGGGGATTTCGAGATTGTCGAAGAACAGCTCGTTGGTCTCGTGGTTGACCATGTTCGGGATCGGCTGAACCGCCATCCCGTTGGCTTGCGCCGCCTTGACGTCGACGAGGAAGATCGAGAGTCCTTCGGACTTCTTCTTCACCTGATCGAGCGGGGTGGTACGGGCGAGCAGGATCATAAGGTCCGAATGCTGGACGCGGCTGATCCATACCTTCTGGCCGTTGATGACATAGCGGTCGCCCTTGCGTACGGCCGTGGTCTTGATCTTGGTGGTGTCGGTGCCGGTGGTCGGCTCGGTCACGCCCATCGACTGGAGGCGCAGTTCGCCGCTGGCGATGCGGGGCAGGTACTTGCGGCGCTGCTCTTCCGAACCGTGCCGGATCAGCGTGTTCATGTTGTACATCTGGCCGTGGCACGCGCCGGAATTGCCGCCCGCCCGATTGATTTCCTCCATGATCACCGAAGCTTCCGTGAGACCGAGGCCCGAGCCGCCGTACTCTTCGGGAATGAGGGCAGCCATCCAGCCCTCTTTCGTCAGGGCATCGACGAATTCCTCGGGATAGGCGCGGGCTTCGTCGATCTTGCGATGGTACTCGTCCGGGAATTCGGCGCAGAGCGCGCGAACCGCGTCGCGGATATCGTCGAAGCCATCCCCTGCCGTTGTCTGCATTGTACTATCCTCGTTCGTTTGTCTCGCCCGTGCAGGATCAGCGCAGGACGAAGGGATTTGGGACGCCGTCGGCCAGATTGATCCAGACGCACTTGGTCTGGAGGTACTCGTCGATCGCATGTCGACCGCTTTCGCGGCCGATGCCGGACATCTTGTAGCCGCCGAACGGGGCCATGAAGCTCACCGCGCGGTAGGTGTTGACCCAGACCGTCCCGGCACGCAGCCGGTCGGACATGCGGATCGAGCGCGCCATGTTCGAGGTCCAGACGCCTGCGGCCAGCCCGTAGATCGTGTCGTTGGCGATACGGACCGCGTCTTCTTCATCCTCGAAGGAAATGATCGAAAGCACAGGTCCGAAAACCTCTTCGCGGGCGATGCGCATGTCGTTGTTGACGTCGGCGAAGATCGTCGGTTCGACGAACCAGCCCTCCGCCAGCGCCGGATCGGCCGGAACCCGGCCCCCCAGCACGCAGCGGGCACCTTCGGTCTTGGCAATCTCGATGTATGAAAGCACTTTCTCGCGCTGTGGCAGCGTCGTGATCGGACCGACTTGCGTGCCCGCGTCCATCGGATCGCCGATCCGCGCGGACCTGGCGATCGCAACGATCCGCTCTACCACTTCATCGTAGACCGAGCGCTCTACGAGCACGCGCGATCCGGCGATGCAGGTCTGGCCGGAGGCGGCGAAAATGCCCGAAATGGCGCCCTTGGCGGCATCGTCGAGATTGGCGTCGGCGAAGATGATGTTGGGAGACTTGCCGCCCAGTTCGAGCGTGACGTGCTTGATGCCGCGCGCTGCCTGCTGGTAGATATGGGCGCCGGTAGCGTCGCCGCCGGTGAAGGCCACTTTGGCGACTTTGGGGTGCTCGACCAGGCTGGGGCCGACTTCACCGCCGAACCCCGTCACGCTGTTGACTACGCCTGCAGGGAAGCCGGCCTCGGCGAACAGTTTGAGGAATTCGAGCGTTGCGCATGACGTGAATTCGGACGGCTTGACGACGACCGTATTGCCCGCCGCCAGCGCAGGGGCAAGTTTCCAGGTCAGGAGCAGGAGAGGCGAGTTCCAGGGCGTGATCGCAACCACGACTCCCAGCGGCTCGCGCTTGGTATAGCTGAACATCTGGGGCTTGTCCGAAGGCAGGACGCCGCCTTCGATCTTGTCCGCCAGTCCGCCGAAGTAGTGATACCATTCCGCCATATAGCGAACCTGGCCGAGCATCTCGGCATATAGCTTGCCGTTGTCGCGAACTTCGAGCGCTGCAAACTTTTCGGCGTCCCGTTCGATAAGTTCGGCCAGGCGGCGCAGCAGCTTGCCGCGTTGCGTGGCGGTAAGCTCCGGCCAGGAACCGCTGGTGAAAGCGGCATGGGCCGCTTCCACCGCGCGTTCGGCATCCGCCGGGCCGCAGCGCGGCAGTTCCGCCCACTCCCTGCCGGTGAACGGGTTGGTGCTGGAAAACCAGTTTCCACTTTCCGCCTCGACGGTCAGGCCGCCAACGACATTGCGATACCGGTCGAGAATGGCCATCTTGTCCTCCGCTTAGATCGGCGCGTGGCCGAGTGCGGCGCGGAAGCGGTTCTTGATGTAGACGCCGTCGCGAGGAGGCAAGACGCGCTCCGGGTTTTCGGCCCTGATCTTGATGGTCGCAAGCTTGGTGCTCGAACGGTCCGCGATGATGCCGCGCAGTTCCTCGACCCCCGCCATCTCGTCGATGCGGCGCGTCCAGCCAAAGCCCAGCTCGGCTGCGACGCGGTCGATCTCCACGCCGCGACCGGCATGGCTTTCCTGGAGGCCGGTCTCGCCGAAATGGCCGTTGTCCAGCACCGCGATGGTCAGGTTGGCAGGGCGGCGGATGCCGATCGTCGCCAGTGCGCCGAAGCCCATCATGAGTTCGCCGTCGCCGGTGACGACCAGTACCGACCGGTCGGGCCGGGCCGTGGCGATCCCGAGGCCGACCATCGCCGCACTGCCCATGGCCGCCCACAGGTAGTAGTTGTGATCGTTATCGCCTGCTGCCATGACATCGTAGGACGCCGAGCCGAGACCTGTAACCACGAGCGTTTCGCCCCGATCTGCCAATAGCGCGGCAACGACATCGCGGCGGTCGAGAGGGCCGCCGAGCTGCGTCCCGGTCTTGCTCAGTGCACCCACTTTTTTTCTCCGATCAGACGCTGGCCGAGCAGCAGGGCAGTGGCCGAATCGCCGTTGAATGCCATGGTGGCGGCGCCATGCAGAAGCGGCGCGACATCCTTCGGATCGTCCGCGCGCCAAGTCATCACGCCCATCAATCGCAGCGCTGCTTCGGTCTGCTGGCCCATCGGATTTTGCCAGGCGTTGAACTCCGCCCAGTCACCGCGCATCGTGACCGCCATCAGCAAGGGGAATCGGCTGCAGGCCTGGAGCGCGAGGGTGTTGAGGCAGTTGCCCACGCCGCTCGACTGCATGAGTAGCGCCCCACGTTCTCCGGCCAGCCACGCCCCAGCAAGATAGCCGATGCCCTCTTCCTCGGTGGTGAGCACGACGGAATGCACCGAATTGTCGGCTTCTGCCATGCGGATGGCGGTCGAATGGCCGGCGTCCGGTACGTAAACGATATGCTTGACGTCATGCTGCTTGAGCACGCGGTAGACATCTGCCTGCCAGTCGATCTCGTCTGTCGACATTTCCTTAGCCTCTCAATCCGATCTCGTGCGATCCGTGAATGGGAGGTAACGACGCGGCGGGGCGGATACGAATATCAACTCGGCCATTGAGCTATGCCGAAGTTATATAGCTTGCTATGGTACGTGCATGGATATCTCGCAGCTCAAGACTCTGATTCACGTCGCTGAACTCGGCAGCATCAGCAAGGCGGCAGACCGGTTGGGGATCGCCCAACCTGCGCTCAGCCGCCAGATACGCCTGCTGGAAATGGAATTGAAGGCCCCGTTGTTCGTCCGCCATGGCCGCGGCATGGTCCTGACGGAGATGGGGCGGCAGGTCCTCGCGCCCGCCGGCGATGTTCTCACGAAACTGGACGAAATCCGCCAGATCGCCGATCGTGGACAAACCTCCTTCCTGGGGCGCGTCCGGTTCGGCATGACGCCGACCGTCGCCGAGATCATGACCGTGCCGCTGGCCGCGAAGATCCGCGAGGCGCATCCCCAGCTTTCCATGTGTTTCAGTTCGGCCTTCTCGGGCCATTTGCTGGACTGGCTGAAACGCGAAGAGCTCGACTGCTGCGTATCCTACGACCCCGAAACGGCGGGGGCTTTGCGGACCCGCCCGATTCTCCTCGAATCGCTCCTCTTGGTGGGTCACAAGGACAGCGGTCTATCGCGGGACGAGCCGGTCTCGTTCGCAGCGCTGGCGCACGAAAAGCTTGTACTGCCCAGTCCGCTTCACGGCCTTCGCAGGATTGTCGATCAGTGTGCGCTTCGGGCCGGCATCCATTTGACTCCGTCGGTCGAAGCCGATTCCTTCGGTGCGATGATCGAACTCGTTCGCGGCGGGTTCGGTTCGACAGTCTTGCCGCTGGCCCCGATCTACGAGCGTATCAGCAGCGGAGAATTGCGAGCGGCTCCCTTGGTCAATCCCACCCCTACGCGGCGTGTCGTGATGACGTACCCCGCAGACCGGCCGATCAGCCCTGCCATGCGCTTTACCGGAGAGGCATTCGCTTCGATCGCTGCCCGTCTCGTAGCGGAAGGGATCTGGGCCGGAGAATTGCTCGAATAAGGCTTCCCATAAAAAATCGTTATATCTGGTTCTCAGACATCGTACTGGCTGAAGTACCCCTCTCGCATAGGTTGGATGCCATCGGGCGATCATTCCTCCCTCAAGAGAGGAAGCTCGTCATAACACGAGAGGTGTCTGATCGATGGGCATACCATCCTATTCAACGCGCGACGAAGGCCGCGCGGTCGCCATCAACGGCGGCATCAACGAGCCCGAAACCGATGTCGCGAACCTCGATGCGGGAGGGCGGATCAAAGCCATCTTCAGCGCCTGCGCCGGCAACATGGTAGAATGGTTCGATTTCTTCGTCTATGCTTACACGGCGATCTACTTTGCACCTGTCCTCTTTCCCGCGGAAAGCCAGACTGCGCAGCTGATCGCCTCGGCCGCGGTTTTCGCCGTCGGTTTTCTCATGCGTCCAATCGGCGGCTGGGTGTTCGGCAGGATCGCCGATACCCAGGGTCGCAAGATCGCTATGACCATCTCGGTGACGATCATGTGCGCGGGTTCGCTGATGATTGCAGTGGTTCCCAGCTACACCCAGATCGGCTTGCTGGCGCCGATCGTTCTCCTTGGCGCCCGCCTGTTGCAGGGGCTTTCCGTCGGCGCCGAGTACGGAACGGGCGCGACCTACCTCAGCGAAATCGCGACCAAGGGGCGGCGGGGCTTTTACGGCTCGCTGCAATACACGACGATCATTGCAGGGCAGTTGCTCGCGCTCCTCACCATCATCGTGCTGCAACAGATCCTTTCGCCCGCACAGCTTGGTGAATGGGGCTGGAGAATTCCGTTCCTGCTGGGCGCGGCGGGCGCGGTTACGGTGTTCCTGCTTCGACGCAGCATGGTCGAAACTGCCACGCCGCATAGCAGGAGCCGCGCGGAGACGGGCGGGCTGCAAGGGCTGGCGCGCCATCGCAAGGCCGTCACCTTGGTCTTCTTCTTCACGATCTGCGGTTCGCTGTATTTCTACACCTTCACCACCTACATGCAGAAGTTCCTGGTCCTGTCCGGCGGATTGGACGCGAGCACGGCCAGCATGGTCATGAGCTTGGCGTTGATCCTGTTCATGATCCTGCAGCCGCTGTTCGGAATCCTGAGCGACCGCATCGGCATGCGCACGCACATGCGACTGTTCACAGGTCTGGCGACGCTTGCAGTCGTGCCTATTCTTTACGGTATCCAGAACTCCGGCAGCGGTCCCGTCGCCTTCGCGCTTGTTGCGCTGGGCCTCGTGATTGCAGCGTTCTACACGCCGATCGCGGGTTTGTTGAAGGCCGACATGTTCCCGATCGAGATCCGCGCGCTGGGAGTGGGCTTCCCTTACGCGGTCGGCAATGCCCTGTTCGGCGGCACCGCCGAGTACGTTGCCCTGAACTTGCGCTCGATGGGGATGGAGAACGCCTACTTCTACTACGTCGCCCTCGTCTGCTTCGTAGGCTTCCTGTTCGCAGTTAAGATGCCGGATCTGCGCCGTCGCGGCTATCTCGACGGCGATGGCAGGATTGACGGTTAGGGCGAACAGAACAGCTCAACCTGGAACTTTTTTTCAGGCGGAACCATCCTACGACGCGGCAAGCCAGAATAAATGGAGCGATTGATCCAATGCCCCTCGGATCAATCGCTCTGCATCGCGATCCGCTCCTTAATCTCCCCTCGATTCAGGCCTGCTGCATACACCGTTCACACATCGAACGGGCGGTCGTTCGATGTGTCTAATTCGGCCGCAGCAAAGCGTTCGAGGATAACGGTCAGTCCATGCGAGTCGCAAAGGCCCTCTACTGCTTGCATCAGTCGTTCGGGACCACCACGGGCGGCGGAGCGGTCGGAACGACCGGCTGCGAGGAAAACGTCGCAGGATCGTGCAGCGCTGCCACGATGTCTTCGTATCGTGAGACCACCCATCGATTCATCTGCTCGTTTCAGACAAAACCGGGCGTCTCGCGCAGAGCGCCGAAATCTTCCCAGACTTTCGCAGAATCGCTGAAGGGGCAGCTACGCATCGCACGTCTCTCCACGGCCGAGCCTGTCCAATCCGAGAATTATCATATTGGAACCATTGCTCGCGTTCTGACGATGCGTTTCACGCATGCAAGACTTGAACTTCCCTGGCCTTTGTGGACCGCGCCGGGTTCTCATGCGTTTCGCGCAGAGCCTTTAGCTCTCAGGAAAGAGGCACACATGATGGCCAAATCCTCCTTGAGCTCCTCCCAATTTCCCTCATTGGCGGCTTCCGGTGAAGAGCCGAGCCCCAAGTAGCGGGCCAGGGTGCAGTAAATCATGCGAAAGGCGTTTTCGGCGAGACGATGATGCTCTTCGCGGCCGAACTCGTCAGAAAACTGAAGGATCTGCCGCCGAACTTCCGCGCTCAGCTTGTCAGCGGATTTCCTGCCGATCGATGAGATTGCGCTGTCGCTGGCGGCTCGAAACATGATTGGGCGCAGGACCGGACTGTAGGTCTTGAGCAATTCGGCGTATGCATTGACGAACCTATACGCATATTCCTCCAGCGAAGGGGCGGCATCCTTGAGCTCGGAGAGCATCGTATCCTGATCGTGTTCGATTCGGGCAAGCACGCGCGCATGCACGGCCCGGATAAGGTCGTCCTTGCTGTCGAATCGAAGATAGATCGAGCCGATTGAGACCTTTCCCGTCTTGCTCACTTCGGTGAGAGTGAACTCTTCGTTCCCGCGCTTCACCATGAGCTTTTCCGCAGCGGCCAGCATGCGTTCGTAGGACGCTTTGCTGCGGCCTTGCTGCGGCACGCGGCTCGCCTCGTTCGGCACGAAAATGGAATTCGCCTTCGTCTTTGCTGTTGACACGCGCGCCATTGCAGTCCTATCTAAAAAAGAATAGCTATTCTATTTATCATTCTGTTTCATTCTGAACCGCCGGCATTCGAATGTAAATACGATCGGCTGGTCGAAGGACGAGACAACGTGGAGAGGTCAATGCGTTTTTCCGTGTTTCTGAACGCTCGGTCCATGAGGGCCGAGGACGACCGTCAGCTGATGAAGGACCTGGAAGCCCACGCTGTCCTTGCAGCCGATAGCGGCTTCGAAGCGGTGTTTCTGCCCGATCATCACTTCAACGGCTACATGCCGGTGGCCAGCGACAGCTTCATGTTCGCTTCCTATCTGGCGGCTAAACTGCCGGATATGCACTTCGGGTTTTCGGTCGTCTCGGTCCCGCTGCACCACCCGGTCCGCTTTGCCGAGCGTATCAACATTCTCGACCAGTTGACCGGCGGCAAGCTGCTGGTCGGTGTCGGTTCGGGTACTACGCCCGAGGAGATGATCGGGTTCGCCGTCGACTACAAGGACGCGAGCGCCATTTCCGAGCGTAACCTTGCCATCGCCGAGCAACTCTGGGCCAAGGGCATGGACGATCCGGCGGTAGAAATTGCCAATGGGCCGTACAATGGCCGCGTTCTGCAGCGCATCACGCCGGCGCCCTATACACCAGGCCACGCGCGCCTGATGCCGGTGGCGATGAAGGAAGCAAGCTCCCGCCGGGCTGCCGAAAACGGTTGGCCGGCGTTCATCCCCGCCTTTACTCCGCCCAAGATCGGTGGAACGGAACCGTTCATCCATGTGAAGAAGTGGTTCGATATCTACAAGGGTTTCCTGCTTGAAGCCGGCCATAGCGACGAAGTCGTGGCATCGGCTCTTGGCTGGACCACGCACACCTACCAGGTCGTCCATGTTGCCGAAAGCGACGATCAGGCGCGCGAGGAACTGGAGGTGATCCTTCGCAGCTATCAGGATGCTGTCGAGCGGGAGGCGGAATTCAACGCCCGCGCGGAAAGCAACGATGCCAACAAGAAGACCGACCGTACTCCGAACGCTTTGACGGACGATTGGATCGGCACCTGGTGTCTATACGGTTCCCCGGAAACGGTGATCCAGCACCTCAAGCCCTACCAGGAGCTTGGCATCGGAAACATCCTTTGCGGTACCACAACCGGGCCACTTACCGAGGAGCGCCTGCGCTTGGGCAACCAAACGCTTGGCTTGCTCGGCAAGAAGGTGATGCCAGCTCTTGTAAACTGACCGGATTTCTCCGGAGAGGTCGATAATAGGAGGGCGACCCGCCAAGAGGTCGCCCCGTCAACGGGAAAAGCGATATGGCAGGCAAGAAGATCGTCGGCCTTGGTGGGACTGGCCGCCAGGCATCGTCGAGTGAGAAGATCGTGCGAGCGGTGCTCTCGCAGTGCGAGGACATGGGAGCCTCGACCACGATGTTCGATGGTCCGTTTCTGCTTTCCCTGCCGCACTTCAACCCTGAAGACCCTCAGCGAGATCCTGCTCAGGCTGCCCTGGTCGACGCCGTGCGGCACGCGGACGGCATTGTGATCGGAACACCGGGATATCACGGTGGATATTCCGGTCTGGTGAAAAATGCCGTCGATCTTCTCGAAGATCTACGATCTGACACCAACGTCTACCTGGACGGTAGGCCGGTGGGACTGGTCGTCACCGCCGCGGGCTGGCAAGCGTGTGGTACTACGCTGTCTTCCCTCAGGGATGTGGTCCATGCGCTGCGGGGTTGGCCTACGCCGGTCGGTATCGCAGTCAACTCTATGGAACAGCGTGTGTTCGCGGAAGACGGAAGTGTCGCGGACGGCGCAGTCCAGCGGGCCATCCAGGCACAGGCGGAACAAATCATGCGCTTTCGTATCGAGACTGTCGCATGATTGACGATCTGACTTTCCAAGAGCGACTTGCCATGACGTCTGGAGCGGCGATGTGGTCCACCGTGGGTTATCCGGATCGCGGCATTGCCTCGCTTTCCATGAGCGACGGTCCGATGGGCATCGCCAGCGGCCGGGTGGATGAGCGCGACGTCGCTTTGCTTACCCCCTGCGCCACGGCCTTGGGGGCGAGCTGGGATATCGATCTTTGCGAACGTGTCGGGACGCTGGTGGGCGGAGAAGCGGTGCGCTGCGGCGTGGATATGGTTCTGGCGCCGAACGTCAACCTTGCGCGCAGTCCCTTGGCCGGTCGGGCGTTCGAGTACTTCTCCGAGGACCCACTGCTGGCGGGGATACTCGGCGCGGCCTGGGCGACCGGGCTTCAGGCTACAGGCACTGCTGCCGTCGCCAAGCACATCGTGTGCAACGACAGCGAGACGGATCGCGATACCATGAACGCGGTGGTGGACGAGCGCACTCTGCGCGAAGTCTACTTGCTCCCGTTCGAGTTGTGCGCGCAGGCTGGCGTAGGCGGCATGCTTGCAGCGTACAACAAAGTAAACGGCGATTGGTGCTCCCAGCAGCATCATGTCCTTACGCGCATAGTGAAGCAGGAATGGGCCTTCGACGGCATCGTGATGAGCGATTGGTTCGGCACGCATTCAGCCGCCGCGACGCTCAACGCCGGGCTCGACCTGGAGATGCCCGGTCCCGCGCGCTTTCTGGGCGTCCGGGCGGCGGACGCTGTGGCCGATGGCAGCGTGGACGCGGGCAGGGTCGATGATGCGGCGCGGCGGCTCGCGCACGCCGCCCAGCGATTTTCCGGCGAAAAGCGCAGACCGATCGCGGGCGCAGATGCTCAAACGCTGTTGGTAGAAGCCGCGGCTGCCGGTTTCGTGCTGCTGAAGAACGAAGGTAACCTGCTGCCGCTGGAACCCGGTGCTCATCAGCGGATCGCAGTGATCGGTCCGAACGCCACCGCGCCGTGCTACCAAGGCGGGACGTTTGCGAAGATCGCGGTTTCCCCGGATGCGCTGCGCCCGCTGGAAGCGATCGAGGCGCTTTATCGGGGGCGCACGGTGATCGCGCACGAAGCAGGTGTCGATCCCCAGCCGCGGCTTCCGGCGATGCCCGTACGTCCCGCGCGCGATCTGGGCGACGGATGCGTTGCCGGAATGACTGTGGACTACTTCGACGGGCAGGGTGAAGCAGCGGTGCTGCAAGCCAGCGAAACGCGCGACACCAATTCTCTCGTCTGGTTTTCGGGCGTGCACGACGATGTGCTGAAGGTGAACCTTCCAGGCCGAGTTGTTGCCAGCGGCCTGTTCGAGGCGCAGGAAGATGGCGAGCACGTCTTCTATCTCGGCGCCACTGGCCCGGTGACGCTGCGCATCGACGGCCGCGAAGTGATCGTGCGCGACCGGGCGGTGGCTGCTTCCGACGTGATGGGCACCTTGAAGGGCGGAGACGCGGATAGCGTAGCCGTTTCGCTGCGCGCCGGTCAGCAGGTGGCCGTGGAGGTCGACTTTGCATTCGCACCGGCGCGCGTTCACGGCCTTTGGTACGGTATCCGCCGGCCCGATACGCCTGACGCGATGCTGGCGCGGGCCGTCGAGTTGGCCGGCGAAGCGGATGTCGTCGTTCTGATCGTGGGCGAAACGTCTGACGCCAGCGTCGAAAGCAAGGATCGCAGCGATACTCGTCTTCCAGACGAACAGGTTCGTCTTATCCAGGCCGTGACGGCGGTGAACCCGCGCACGGTCGTCGTTGCCAACGTGGGTCATGCCTTCGACACACGATGGGACCACAAGGCAGCGGCGCTGCTCGTCACCTGGTATCCGGGAGAGGGCTTCGGCGAGGCACTTGCGCAAGTGATCGCGGGTGAGCGCGAACCGGGCGGCCGCATGCCGGTTTCGATAGCCGCAGAAGAGAGCCTCTATCCGGCGCTTTCGTTGAAGCCGGAGGCTAACGGCGACCTCGTCTATTCGGAAAACACGCTGATCGGCTATCGCGGCATAGCGGCACCGCATCATGCTTTCGGTGCCGGTCTCGGCTACGCGGACATAGCGCTGGTTTCCGCAACCCTGTCGCCCGTTGGGGAGGGCTGGGTTGTCGAAGCGGTGGTCGAAAACCGCTCGAGCCGGGCAGGGAGCGAGGTGGTGCAAGTCTATCGTCGCCAACCCGAACTCGCGCTCGCAGGCTTCGCGAAAGCCCACCTGGTTGCCGGCGAGAGGCGGACTATAACGATACAAATTCCGCGTCGGCGCCTTCAGACATGGAACGACGGGTGGGTGGACATCGCGGAACCGCAGTTGTTCGTCGGCCGGAGCGCCATCGATATCGCCATCAAGCTGTGATTGAAGCTGTCAGGACAATGACAGATCGGGAGAATGAAGGTCGCCATGCATAAAGCAAGCAATGTGAACCCGTTGCCGGGCCCGCCAGTCGCGGGTTGGCGTCAAGGCGTGACGCTGGCATTCGCCGGTTTCCTCCCGATACTGAGTATTCTCTCGCTGGCGCCGGCAATTCCGACGATCATCGGTCACTTCAAGGACGTGCCGAACGCTGCGTTTCTGGTGCCGCTGATGGCGACCACGCCGGGGCTGATGGTGGCGCTGCTGGCGCCTTTCGCCGGAATAATCGTGGATCGCTATGGACGGCGCCGGCCGTTGCTTTGGGCGACATTCGCCTACGCTTTCTCAGGCACCGCGCCCTTCTTCCTCAACGACCTGCCGACGATATTCGCGTCGCGCCTCGCAGTCGGCGTGTCGGAAACGTTCATCCTGGTCATCGTCAACGCTTTGTTCGCAGACTACTTCGCGGAGAATCGTCGCCGCAACTGGATTACGGTGCAGGGCCTTCTAGGACCCGCACTGGGGGCTGGATCTCTGGCGCTGTCGGGGTGGCTTAGCAGCATCTACTGGAACGGCGTATTTCTGGTCTATGGACTGGCGTTCGTGATCTTCCTGGCCATGCTTGCCTGGTTCTTCGAACCGCCAGTGGCCGAGCGTCCGGCCGACGCGCAAAGCACCGCGCGCGGGTCGGGTCTCCCGTGGAAAACGGTCAGCGCCTATTGCGCCGTCACATTGGTGATGTCGGTGCTGTACTACGTGTTCCTGGTCAATGGGGGGCTGGCGTTCGAGGCGATCGGCACGGTATCGGCCACGCGTCTGGGGGTCATCATGGGGCTGGTCAGTCTGGGTGTGCCGGTAGGGGCGTTGGTGTTCAACGTACTGTCACGTCATTGGCCGATCGAGCGGGTGATCGCCCTGGTTCTCCTGATCGTCGGTGCGGGCACAGCGGGCATGGGCTTCGCGAGGAGCGAAGAAACGATGGCCGCTGCCGCGGTGCTGCAGGAAATCGGCGCGGGCATGACGGTGACGGGCTTGATCTTCTGGGTCTCGCGCCTGCTTGCACCTGAGCATCGCGGCCGCGGCTTCGGCCTGTGGACCTCCGCATTTTTCATCGCGCAGTTCATCAGTCCGGCGATTGTCGGCACTCTTTCGGCAAAGACCGGCAGCATCCTGCATGCTTTCGCAATCATGGGCATCCTGGGCATTGTCTTCGCACTTGTGATCATCCTGCTGGGCAAACGCATTCCTCAACCGATCTCGTAAGCGCGGAAGACCGTCATGAGGGAAATGAGCCCGCCCAAATCCGTGGAGATTTGGGCGGGCTTTTGCTATTCAGGGCCAGGGTGAAGGCATCGACGAAATGAGCAGCTTATCGCGCTCGGGGTCGAGTGATTGCGGCCGGCAGCAGTCGCTTTGCACCGTGACGGTCTGGCCAGAGCGGGCGGCCATGACGATGGCTTCCATCACTTCGCACACATGCACCACGAAAGCCGCGTCCGTTCGGTGCGGCATGCCGGTACGTATTCCGATCGCAAGGTCCAGCAGGCCGACGCCGCGATAGTCGGCGGCCGGCACTCCCGCGTGGTTCTTCCGGTTCGGAATACCGAAGGGGAGGTCGTCGATCGAGATCGGCTCGCTGCCGTGTCCCGCCCTCGTCAGCGATGGTTCGCCGCCAAAGAAGTTGGGATCGGCAAGGACCATCGCTCCCTCCGTGCCATAGCAGTGATTTTGATAGAGGGGCGCTGCTGCCATATCCAGCGACATGACGAACGAGACTGTCGCTTCATCGAACTCCAGCACAGCGGCGTAGCTCGTGTCGATCTCTACCGGAAATACTTTGCCGGCGTCCGGTCCGCGCAGAACGGATCGCTCGCTCGAGCCCCGAGCGGAACCGGCGTGCACGCGACGAACGGGGCCCAGCAGGTTCACCCATTGAGCTATGTAGTAGGGTCCGATGTCGAACGGCGGTTCACCCCCGGCGCGATAGAACCCGGCTGGGCATGGATGAAACTGCTCTACGCCCGCATGGCCGACGACGGAGACCCCCAGCACAGGTTTTCCGATACCGCCTTGGTCGACGACGCGCCGCGCTGCCTGGTGCCCAGCGCCGAAAAAGGTATCGGGCGCACTGCCGATGCGCCGACCGGCCGCTTGCGCATCGGTGGCAAGTTTCCGGGCTTTGCTTGCGGAAAGCGAGAACGGTTTTTCTGTGTAGAGGTGCTTGCCCGCCGCAATGATTCGCGCATTGAGCGCGTCATGCTCGGCGCCGGGCGCAAGGTTGACCAGCAGCTCGATCGAGGGGTCGCTCAGTATTGCATCCAGAGTGGCGGCCGGCACCCCGTACCGGCTGGCCCGATTTTGCGCGCTCGTCATCGATCGGGAGGTGATCGCGCTCAGCGAAAGCAGATCGGTACGCGCGATCGTGTTGAAGTAAACCGCGCTGATGTCCCCTGCACCGATGACGGCAATGCGGACCGGTTCGAACGCTTGCGGACGTATCATTCCTTTTTCCTCTCGTCGACGCATGTCGCCGGCTGAGATCCGGCCCTCTGCGTTTCTCCATAATAGAACGACATATCTAATCCTGCGACAATCATTTCCGCTGCCTACCGGGTGTCCAGGCCCATCCCCTCCTGGCAAAAAACGTGAAAATCCGGACCGGAGTCGGATTTTCACGCTGAGAGCCATCCGCAGCATTGACTCGAATTCAGGATTAAAATACGTGTTCGTGTAAGCCGCGAGATAACATGCGGCGCTGAGGAGAGGAAAATGCGGTCGTGCCGAGCTATCCTCCGACTGATCAGGAGGACTTGATGCAGCGTTTGTCGAAAATTGGTTTTGCCATGGCCGGGACGTGTCTGTCGGCTTGGTGCCTTCCCGCCTTCGCGCAGGATGCAGACGATCAGGCTGGCGGCGGCGACATCATTGTCACCGCGCAGAAGCGCTCCGAGAACGTGCAAGATATTCCGATCGCTGTCACAGTGGTTGGTGAAGCTCAACTGGCGCGGCAGAACATCATCTCGGTGACGGACCTTAAGGCATCCTCGCCGGCGCTGGAGTTCGCGCCACCGGGGCAAACCCCAGGTTCCGGCGGCTTTATTCGCGGTATCGGCACAGTGATCACATCCTCTACCGCGGAGCCTTCGGTCGGTCTGGTGGTCGACGGTGTTCCTCAAGGCAACGTGCCGCAGTCCTCGGTGTTCGACGTGGCGCGCGTGGAAGTCCTTCGCGGACCGCAGGGTACGCTGTTCGGTTCGGCTGTGTCGGCGGGCCTCGTCAACATCACCACCAATGCGCCCAGGCTCGGCGAGTTCTCGGGCAAGGTTGAGTTCGAACTGGCCGAAGATGGCTTCGCCGGTTCGGAATATAGCCGCCGCATCGGCCGCGTGGTTTTGAATGCGCCGCTTGGCAAGAACGCCGCGCTGCGTGTCTCCGGCCATTACGACTCGATCGACGATGTCACGCGCAACACTGCGCTCGGCAAGGGGAGCGACCGCAACGACCGCGGCGTACGTGCCCGCCTGCTGTGGGAACCCAGCTCGGACGTGACGTTCAACCTCATCGCAGACTACAACAAGATCAACACGCGCAATGCGCCGTACTTCACGTTCTTCAATACGGCCAGTCAGGGTTTGATCGATGTGCTTGCCGATTGCGGCATCACGATCGGTGCAGGCAACAATAAAACCTGCAATCCACAGGAAGTGACCAACCAGGTCGAACAGTTCGGCATTTCGGGATCGATGGACGTCACCCTGGGGCGCCACACCCTCACCTGGACGACCGGTTATCGCTGGCAGAACCAGAAGGAAACCGCGTCGATCGACGGTTTGCCGACAACATCGCCGGCATCGCCGTTCCCGAATATCTTCTATGGACCTGGCTACGACAAGAAGAGCCTGTTGACGCAGGAAGTACGGCTGACCTCGCCAAGCAGCGGCGCGCTGGAGTACGTGGTCGGCGGCTACTATTCGCGGTACGAAGGTGAGCGTGAATATCTTAGCCGTTTGAGCCTCTTCTTCCGGCCAACGCCGATCAGCACCGCCTACCATCAGTCACCGGTTGTCGAAACTTTCGCGGCCTTCGGACAGGCTACGGTGCATGTGAACGATTCGATCCGCGTCCTCGGTGGCGCTCGATACACCGACAATGAAGTTACGGCTCGCATCGACGTGGAGAGCGGTGGAACACCAGGTTTCTATCGCGCGAAATCGAAGATCGACAACTTCTCTTGGAAGGTAGGCGCGCAAGCCGATCTTGCGGACGACCTGATGGTTTATGCGACCGCAAGCCGCGGCTTCAAGGGGCAGACCTACAACGACGACAGCACCTTGGGAACGACGCCGACTTACGTTCGTCCCGAAGTGCCCACTGCCCTGGAAGTCGGTATGAAGGGCAAGATCTTTGGTCGCATCGGCTTCGATCTCAACGTGTTCCACACGAGGGTCAAGGACTACCAGGCGCAGGTCTGCTCGCCTGACAGCGTTCGCGGCGTAGTTTGCGCGCCGCAAAATATCGACCGCCTGACCACCAAGGGCATCGAAGCCGGGCTGTTTGGTGAACTGCTGCCGGGCCTCAACGTCAACGCCGGCGTCATCTATGTCGATGCGAAGTTCCCGAAGGGCTTCATCGGCACCGACGGCACCGATCTCGGCGGCTATCAGGTGACTTACAGCGCGCGCTGGAAGGGCGTGCTCTCGGGAGAGTACGAAGCCGACCTGAACGACAACATGACGGCCTATCTGGGCGCCGATACGGTTTATCGCTCGCGGATCCGCTACGTCACGGCCGGTGGTAACGACGTGACCTTCAAGCCTCACTTCATCACCGGTGCTCGCGCGGGTGTACGAATGGCCGACGGCAAGTATGAGCTGGGCCTTTTCGCTCGTAACCTGTTCGGCATCCGCGAGCCGGTGCTGCGTTACAATTCGCCGATCGGCGTCGGTACGACCACGCAGATCCTCGCCGACAGTTCGTTCCGCGTTGTCGGCCTGCAAGGCAAGGTCAACTTCTGACAATCGGCGCGCGGAGGCCGATCGTGAGGTCGGCCTCCGCGTTACCGCGTGAAATGCGGGCCGTAGATCGAAGGGAGACGTGCGCTCGAAGCTACCAGATGCAGGCGGGACGCCGTGCCCGGCTCAAAGGAGCTTCGTTCATTGCCGCTGGCCTGGTACTGAAACCGTCCTACCCGCACGACCACCGCGCCCAACCTGCCAAGTCATCGTCCACAACGGCTTGGCGGGCCTCTTAAATCCGAACGGAGCCTCAGATGCCTTCACGCCGCGAGTCCATGTTTCTTATCGCTGCAGGGGGCGCCGCAGCCGTCTCGCCATCTGGCATTGCTCTGGGGCGCGATGAGCCCGGTCCGTTGGGACGAGGCGGGCAAGGACATGCGCAACTGGCACCGCGCTGGGGCAAGGGGATCGAGGGGCAAAGGCGAGCGGACCTGGGGAACGGCGACTTCCTTAATCCGATCCTCGCCGGGGACTATCCCGACCCGACGATCCTTAAGGACGGCGACGACTACTACATGACTCATTCGTCCTTCGATGCGTCGCCCGGTCTGGTGATCTGGCATTCGCGCGATCTGGTGAACTGGGTGCCGATCGGCTCGGCATTGGAGAGGCCGCTAGGGACGGTCTTCGCCGTCGATCTGGTGAAGCATGGGGGGCGCTACTACATCTATATTCCCTTCATGAAGGCGCCATGGTCCCGCGATCTGAAGGACTTCGCCAACATCTACGTCATTCATGCCGATTCCATGCAGGGGCCGTGGAGCGAGCCGATCGACCTGGGTATCGGAGGCCTGATCGATCCCGGCCATGTCGTCGGCGAAGATGGCGAGCGCTACCTGTTCCTGTCGGGCATCAACCGCGTGAAACTGTCGCGCGACGGACTCTCGACAGAGGGAAAGGTCGAGAAAGTCTACGACGGATGGAAGTACCCTGACGACTGGATCACCGAAGCCTATTCGCTCGAAGGCCCCAAGCT
This sequence comes from Novosphingobium sp., assembly GCF_032093395.1. GTDB lineage: Bacteria > Pseudomonadota > Alphaproteobacteria > Sphingomonadales > Sphingomonadaceae > Novosphingobium. The sequence continues at coordinate 5,911 of NZ_DAMDBA010000064.1, read as the reverse complement.
CCTGCGACGGGGCAAGTGGTTCTACATCATCAGCGCCGTGGGCGGCACAGGCGGCCCTGCAACCGGCCACATGGTCATCGTGGCGCGCTCACCTTCGGTGAACGGCCCCTGGGAGAACTGCCCGCACAACCCGATCGTTCGGACGACCGATCAGGACGAGCAATGGTGGTCCCGCGGCCATGCCACTGCCGTCGAGGGCCCGAACGGGAACTGGTACTTCGTCTACCACGGATACGAGAACGGCTATCGGACGCTTGGCCGGCAGACCCTGCTCGAACCGATCGAATGGACTTCCGACGGTTGGCCGAGGGCTATCGGCGGCGATCTCTCACGCCCTTTGCCCAAGCCATCGGCAAGCCGCACCGCCGAACATGGCATCGCCCGGTCGGACACTTTCGCGGCAGCCGCCATGGGCACGCGCTGGACCTTCTACTCGGCAGCGCCGGAAGAAGCCGCGCGCGCGCGGTTCGGCACGGACGGTCTTGACCTGAAAGGCAAGGGCACCGGCGTGCAAGACTGTTCGCCTCTCACCCAGATGGTGGGGGACCGCGCTTACGAGATCAGCGTCGATATGGAATTGACCGGGGATGTGCAGGGCGGTCTGCTGCTGTTCTTCAATGACCGGATGTATCTGGGCATGGGCCATGACGGCAAGAAGATGACGACGTATCGGGGCGGCAAGGCAGCATATTGGCAGGAGCCTGCTCCCGCAACCCGACGGCTCCATCTCAAGATCGTCAACGACTGCAACATCGTCACCTTCTACTACAGCGCCGATGGGCGGGGATGGACCCGTCATTATGTCCGCAGCGAGACATCCGGCTATCACGCCAATACCATGGACGATCTCGTCAGCTTGCGCCCGGCGTTGTTCGCGGCAGGCGAAGGATCGGTGCGCTTCCGCAACTTCACGTATCGCGCGCTTTGAAGATTGCCCGATAGCGCCGAAAGATCAGAGTAGCCTTGCCATGAACATCGATCGCCGCACTATCCTACGAGCCGGGACTTGCCTGGGAGCGCTCGCGTTTGCCGGCGGAATCAGCTCTGTCGCCTTCGCGGCTCGAACACCCTCCAGCCGCCGTGTGGAATCGCTTCTGGCCCGCATGACGATCGAGGAAAAAGTTGGGCAACTCACGCTCTACCCGGACGACGTACGGCCCACTCCGCGCCCGATCAATCCCGACATCAACGCTCAAGCCGAAGCGCGAGAGCGCAGCGCGTTCCAGTTCGCGGAAGTCCGCGCAGGCCGCGTCGGTTCGTTGCTGGCGGGGACCGGGGTAGAGCTGGGCAGGAAATTGCAGGAGGCTGCGCTTCAATCGCGGCTGGGCATCCCATTGATGTTCGGTGCAGACGTACTCCACGGTCTGCGCACGATCTTTCCGATCCCTCTGGCTCTGGCCGCCAGCTTCGAACCGGATCTTGCAGAGCGTACTGCGCGCGCAGCGGCCGAAGAGATGTCGGCGGTAGGCGTTCACTGGACTTATGCCCCCATGGTCGATGTCGCGCGCGACCAGCGCTGGGGCAGGGTGGCCGAAGGGTCGGGCGAAGATCCTTTGCTCGCCAGCCGGTTCGGTGCCGCTTACGTGAAGGGCTTCCAAGGCGGCGATCTGAAATCCCCGCGCTCGGTGGCGGCCTGCCCTAAGCACTTTGCCGGTTATGGCGCTGTAATGGGCGGCATGGAATACAATAGTACCGACTTGACCGAACGCGAACTGCTGCAAACGCACATGCCCCCGTTCGAGGCTGCGTTTCGCGCAGGCGCGGTCACGACGATGGCGGCCTTCAACGATATCGATGGCGTGCCTGCATCGGGCAACCGCCATCTTCTTACCGACTTGCTGCGCGGCCGTTTGGGTTTCCAGGGGTTCGTGGTTTCCGATGCTGCTTCGGCGGAAGAACTCGTCGCGCACGGTGTGGCAGCGGACGAGGCCGATGCGGCACGGCAGGCCTTCAATGCGGGAGTGGACGTCAATATGGGCGGCGGCCTCTACAAGCGGCATCTTCCCACTCTGATCGCCAGCAGCGCCGTCGACGCTGCACGCCTTGACGAGGCCGTGCGCCGGGTGCTGACGGTGAAGGAGCAACTGGGCCTGTTCGACGATCCCTACCGCTCGCTCGATCCGCAGCGGGAGGCCCGGGAAGTGCGTACGCCTGCCACGCTTGCACTGGCGCGCGAAGCGGCAACGCGATCGATCGTGCTGCTCAAGAACGAGGGCAATGTCCTGCCGCTGGCTGCCGGACGCAAGGTAGCGCTGATCGGCCCGTTATCGGACGACGCGAGCAACATGGACGGGCCATGGGCCCCGTGGGCCAAGACAGGCGAAGCGGTGACGTTAGCACAAGGACTGCGCGGGGCCTTGGGAGCTGAGCGCCTGACGGTCGTGAAAGGCGCTGAAATCGCCAAGGCGCTTCCAGGTGGAATCGAAGCTGCCGTCACTGCAGCCAAGGCGGCGGATGTGGTGGTGCTTGCCATTGGCGAGGGGCAAGACATGTCTGGCGAGGCGCGGTCCCGCACCGAGATCGTCGTGCCCGCTGCACAGCAGGCGCTGGCCGAGGCGGTGGCGGCTGTCGGCAAGCCGGTGGTCGCGATCCTATCCTGCGGGCGAGCGCTCGCCTTGGAAGGCGCGGTGCGCAATGCCGCGGCGATCGTGGTCGGCTGGTTCCTGGGATCAGAAGGCGGACATGCCCTTGCCGATGTGCTTACCGGCCGGGCGTCGCCATCTGGACGCCTTCCGGTCAGCTTCCCGCAAGTCTCCGGCCAGCAACCCTTCTACTACAATCACAAGTCCACCGGACGGCCGCAGTTGCCCGGTGAGAACGCCTTCTTCAAGGCGCGCTACAGCGACGTGTCCCACCAAGCGCTTTACCCTTTCGGTCACGGACTAGGCTATGGCGGCGTGCAGTACGGCGATGTGGAACTGAGCAAGGCGACGATCGACCGGGACGGGCAGATCGTTGCCTCCGTAACGGTTTCCAATCGGGGCGATCGTGCTGTGGACGAAGTCGTCCAGCTTTATCTGCACGACGAAAGCGCCAGCGTGACGCGGCCGGTGCGCGAACTCAAGGGGTTCGAGAAGGTCCGCCTGGGAGCAGGCGCCTCGCGCAAGGTAACCTTCACGATCACCCGCAAGGATCTGGAGTTCGTAGGCGGCGACTTGCAGATGCGTGCAGAGCCCGGACGCTTTCAGGTATGGATCGCGCCTTCCAGTTCGGCGGGGAAACCGGTGACTTTTACGCTCCAATCTCCGGTATAGGAGGATGCGAATGTTAAGACAGACTGCCACCAGTGCCCTTGCGCTTTTTCTCGTGTCGCCAGCACTGGCCGAGCCGGCTCCGGCTATCGTCGAGACGCCGGGTGGAAAGCAGCTGGTGGTGGACGGCAAGCCCTATCTGTTCATGGGCGGCGAGCTGCATAATTCCAGCGCTTCCAGCCCGGAATACATGAAGCCGGTTTGGGATAAACTAGCGGCAATGAACGTGGGCTCGGTGATCGGCACCGCGAGCTGGTCCGAGGTTGAGCCGCGAGAAGGGCAGTTCGCTTTTTCCGCAGTCGATGCGCAGATCGAAGAGGCCCGCGCGCGCAAGATGCGGATCGCTCTTATCTGGTTCGGGGCTTTCAAGAATGCCGCTTCCACTTATGCACCAGATTGGGTTCGCGCCGACGATCGCCGCTTTCCCCGCGCTGTAACCCAAGGGAAGGGTAAGGCGGCCTTCTCCTATGCGGGGGCGATGCCCAAGCCGGTGCTCTCCGTCTTTTCGCCGGAGCTGCTGGCGGCGGATCGTCGTGCTTATGAGGCACTGATGCGGCATCTGGCCGAAGTGGATCACGATCATACCGTGATCATGGTTCAGATCGAGAACGAGACGGGTCTGCTGCGGGACAGCCGCGACCGTTCGGCCATTGCGCAATCCGCTTGGAACAAGCCAGTACCCTCAGCGCTGCTGAGGCACCTGGCGCGAGAGAAGGAACACCTGCGCCCGGAACTGGCGCAGTTATGGAAGCGGCAGGGCGAACCTCGGTCCGGTACATGGTCGCAAGTGTTCGGGACGGATTGGCAGGCCGATGAAGTGTTCATGGCCTGGGGCTTCAGTTCTTACGTCGAAGCATTGGCGAAAGCCGGCAAGTCGATTCACAGGCTGCCTGTCTACGCCAACGCATGGCTGGGCCCGCAACCGGGACAGACCGAAGCGGGACAGTATCCTAGCGGCGGACCGGTGGGTCGGATGATCGATATCTGGCGCGCCGGAGCGCCCTCGCTGGATATGCTATCGCCCGATGTCTACGTGCCCGAGGTGAAGGAGGCGTTCGCCGACTACCACCGCCCGGATAACCCGCTGTTCGTCCCCGAAGCCCAGTTTCGCACCGGCAGTTTGTTCTGGGCTTTGGGGCGGCACCACGCGATCGGCTTCTCCGTGTTCGGAGTGGAAGACGGCAGGTTGGATGGCCAGTATGCCCAAGCGCTTTCCCTGTTGAACCCTATGACGGCGGTAATTACCGCCGCTCAGTCGGAGAACCGTATCGGCGGCGTGTTGCTGGAGGAAGATCAACCCTCTGCCACTTTCGCGCTCGGTGGCTACACCGTCATTGCACGCAATAGCCGCGCGCTGTTTTCATCGATGTTCCTCGATGCCGGGCTCGATCCGCCCCCGCCCCCGCCGCCCTTTCCCAGTGAAACGGAAGGCAACGGCATTCCCATCCCGGCAGATCCCCGACCCTTCGCTCTAATAATTTCCGAAGGCAAGGACAGCTTCCTGGTCGTAGGTAAAGGCGTTACCTTCGATTTCGAAAAGGCGGGCATGACCGTCGAGTTCGGCCATGTGGAGGAAGGTAGGTTTGGTACCGAGGGCCAGTGGCTCGCCGGGCGCGCGATCAACGGTGACGAGCGCCTGGCCATTCTTCCCCACGATCATATCGGTGTCACCAGAATCCGGCTTCTGAATCGCCGCTGATCCTGTGCGAACGTTCGCTACCCTCCGGGAAGATGCCCGGACGGTGGCGCTGGAGCGTTTTACAATTAGGTGAAATCACCTGGTGATCCGGAAAACGCGCTAAATCAGAAACATGGAGCAGTCGATTCGATGCAGTCGGATCGGAATCCGCCCTAGGGCGTAAACTCATAAACCGCACCGTCGAGGCGCCCGAATGGCGAACAGCTCAGGCCAAAGTGGCCGCCGGGCGGGCTGGTTGCCCGTCCAAGGTCGATTTCGTTCGAGATGGAAGCCATTCGGGCGTCCCGCAGGGATTTGACCAAAATGGCCCATCGCTGCGTCGGCAGGACTTGAAATACGGACGTATTCCTTCGCCCTGCCTTCTTGCGCTGAGCCATTTTGCCTCAAACCTCGATGGTGCGGTTTATGAGTTTACGCCCTAGTCGATCAGTCCATCAGGCTATCCAGGGAATAGGCTTTGGGTGGCGCGCCGATGGCGCCCATGATGGGGGCGAACGCTTCCTTGCCCAGGAGCTTGCCGCCAGACTGATGCGCTTCGGCGGAATCCCAGTGCTCGATGAACAGGAAGTTGGCGGGATCGTCGCGATCCTGAAGAACCTCCACGCCGGAGGCGCCGGGAATGCTGCGAACCCTGATCGCCAACGCCAGCAGCGCCAGCTTGAGATCGGTAACTTTGTCCTCGGCGGCAGTGAGGACGTACTGTTTTGCAAAGGTCATGATAGCTCCGGGCGAGTTCAGATGGTACGGGTAGTCGCCACGACCTGTTCGATCGCGCCGAAAGGAGCTGAGCCATCGGTGGTACGGCCTTCCATGCGGATTGTGTCTCCGAATGCCATGAACGGCGTTGTCGGCTTTCCGTCGCGTATGATCTCGATGGCGCGGACTTCCGAGATGCAGCTTGATCCCACTTGCGCATAGTTCGCGTTGGAGACGGTGCCCGAGCCTATGATCGTTCCGGCCA
>NZ_DAMDBA010000063.1:0-28276 GCF_032093395.1 Novosphingobium sp. | reverse complement strand
TGGCCAGCTTCACAGCCGGGCCGGACGAGAACGGGCTGCAGTACGCCGCGCGCCCTGACGGTCGGCAAGATGTCCGACACGTCGGGAGCCTTGCGCGCATAGCGCATGTTGGATTTGCTGACGGCAAGGTTGCCGAGCGCGATAAATTCGAGTTTCATGGTAGCACTCCATATGTGAGTGCCGGTCCGTCCTTCAGGTGGAATGGTCGGGCGGACCGGCTTAAATCGGCGGGAGACGCCCGCCAGCGTTTTCTCCCTCAGCGGGGCGAAAGCCTGATGGCGGACGGGTCCTCGCGCGTGAGGCGGTCCAGCAGTAGAGCGGCATCGGGGATCGATCCCGCAAGGCGCGATGCCTCGGCCCAGACCGACAGGCGGTGCCGGGTGGAAAAGCCGAGATCGCACTCGATGGTAAGCCCCATGGGCAAGCGGATAGCCTCGATTTCGCGAAGCGAGCAGATGCCGAGTTCCGGGCACCCGAAACCAAGATCAGCCAGCCCGAACAGGGTGTCGCCGTCGGCATAGAGTTCGGTAATCAGCCAGACCGCCCGGCCCATCGGGTTGAACAGTCGCACCAGCGGGAGCGGATCGAACTTCGGATTGGCCATGCAATGCTCGAAGTTGGCACTGAGCATGGCGCGCGTCGCGCGGCGAATGAGGGGGGTCATGCCTTGGCCCTCCCCTCATTCGCAGGCGGGCCAGCGCTGTCCAATTCCTCGGCGAAGGGAATCCGCCCCTTGTCGGGAAGCGATGCCTCATAGCGGGTAAGGAGCCATTCCGCCGCCTTGCTCGCCATGCTGGCCGCGCGGAAGATGGCGCGGTTGTCCTCGCGCAGCACCTCGAGCCACACCCCTATGTAGTCAGCATGGCGAACAGTCGGCACGATCCCGAGCGAAGCGCACAGGAAAGCCGACCCCATCTCGGCAACCATTTCCTCGCGGGCATAGTCCTTGGAACCGAAGGCACCCGTCAGATTACGGTTGAGACGCGAACTATGGCCGACTCCGTGGGTCAGCTCGTGCAGCGCGGTCCGGTAGAAGTTCACCTGATCGTGGAAGGCCTGCTGCGGCGGCACTTGGATGAAGTCCTGACCGGGCGAATAGAATGCTTTCGTGCCGCCGATGCGAAATTCGATCCCGCTTGCGGCAATGACGGCTTCTGCCACGGGCACGATTTCGCGTTCTGGCAGGGCAACCGGCGAGCCAAGGAAATCATCCGGCAGGCCTTCGCACTGTGCGACATTGAAGACTGTGAAGCGCTTCAGGAAGGCGATCGACCGGGCATCCCCGCCGCATTTCCGCGCCCGCTCCTTTTCCGCTTCGGGGGTGAAACGGTCGGCGTAGACCACTTGCGTGCCATGCTCGCCCTTGCGGACATTGCCGCCAGCGGCCAGCGCCTGCTTGAAGGTCAGCCAGCCTTGCGAGGCCCAGCCGCCCGCGATCACCGATCCCCAAAGGATGAGCACATTGATTCCGGAATAGGCCCGGCGAGTCAGGGCATTGACCGGGAGTCCTGCGACGGGTGAACCACCCGCTGCGACCTCGCTGCTCCAAGGCTGTACCCATGGCACCCGGCCTGCTTCCAGTTCGGCAATGATCCGGGCCGTGACCTCGTCGTAGAGCGAGGCCCGGTTTGATGCACCGCCATTCCCATTCTGATCCGATTGCGTCCTCGCGCATTGCGGGACCTTGCGATTGCTGCGCATGTCTCACCTCCTGCACTGCCCAAAAACCCACCATGGGCCTCCCCCGAAAAAGGCGGGGGGTGGGCGGCCCGGACGACCGACAGGGCCCGCGGCAAGCGGCGCCTGCACCCGCAGCCGGGCCCCCGATCCTCCAGGGATCGGGGTGGCAAGGGCCGGAACGCGAGTGGAGGAGCCGCGACGAAGGAGCGGCTTGCAGGGGACGATGGCGGGTCCAGACGGTTGTCGAGCCCGCACCCCGACTTTCATCGGGAGAGGCTCACCATGGACGCCGCGCGCAGGCGAAGCCTGCGTGCGTCCGCATCGAGGCGGAGCATGCTCCGCCGACCCCAGTTCCTCCTTGAGCGCCAGCGATCGCCACCGAAGGCCGAGACCCTCAAGCTTGCGAGGGGCTCGGTGCGCTATGCGCTGAAGCGAGGGCGATCAGCCCTTCAGCGCATAGGCATAGAGCGCGGTCACGCCGCCGGCGTGAGGCGCCCCGGCAGTGCTTTGCCGTGCTTGCCTGGTTTGGGAACATAGCATTGCGCTGAAGGTGGGTCCGTCCCGTCCACCGATAATGGAACACATATGGAACAAGGTGCGCCCTCTTGCATGCTGCCACCGCCCGCGACATGAACCTAGATCGAAAAATCAGGGGGTTACATGAGCGACACGTGCGGAAATTGCGGGGCGGAAATCACCAGTGGCGGCATAATCAAAGGGCCCAACCGTCGATACGGTCCTAAACAGGTCGGCATTCTCAACTTCGTGGCCGGTACGCACTACGCAGATATGTGCGAGAAGTGCGGCAAGTCGGAGTATGAAACTGCAATCCTGAATCTGAAGGCCGAGCGACAGCAATGCCAGGATTTCATGACGGCAAACGTCGTCGACTTTCCGATGATGACGATCTCGCAGGTGCCACCTGGCGCCGACTGCAAGGTAAAATCGATGGTCACTGCTAACGTCACGGTCGGCACGGGATTGTTCAGCGAGCTCAGCCAGGGCTTTTCCGACATGTTCGGCGCAACCAATACCGCCACCGGCATGGCCTTCAAGGTCAACAGCGGCGAAGCCACAGCCCGCTCGATCCTCGTTACCAAGGCAATCGCCATGGGCGCAAACTGCATCATCGGGGTCGACATCGACTACGGCACGACCGCCAACAACGCAGCGACCGTCAACATGCAGGGGACGGCTGTCCGGATCGGCAACCTCGATGACGTTCTCGACGAGGACGTGATGGAAAGGTTCGGCAAGTTCGAGGCATCGCTGGCCCGTGCCCAGGAAATCTCGCGCTGGCTGGCCGGCGATTTCGAAGACGACTAACTCGGCTCGGCCGGCACACATGGCGCGCGGCGGCTGACCATCGCGCAACCCTCGGTAAGCACCGCTGCGGAAATCGGCAGCGCCATCAAAGGGGACGGGCCCTCATGCGGCCTTTTTCCCCCAATAGCGAGCGATATTTCCCCGCTGCCATCGCCCGCGCTTCGCGGACGAGGCGGCGGATCCGCGATTTCAAGGAGTTCGAACCGAAGTCGGCGTCCTGCACAGCGCGCTCGGCCCCGTAGAAAGCCTCGACGATCTGAGCGGCGCTTGCGCCGTCGCTCAGTGCATCGTGCACTCTGAGGGCATCGACGAAGCGTTCCATTCTCGGATCGGGCGGAAACAGCGACATCACAAATCGCCTGTGGGTACACAGCGCCAGCAATTGGCGAAGCGGCAGGATCCGTGAACGCAGAGCGCTGACGCCTGACAACCTGTAGTGCAGGACGACCGGGCCGCCCCGCAGCGACCCGCTTGTTACATCGAGCCTTATCCGGCACCGCCCTTCTGCAAGAACGGCGTGCTCGCACCCGTCTGCCCCAGTCACAGAATCCAGCCAGGAGCGAAACCAGAACGGGTCGATGGCATCCGGATCGCCCCGGGGCGCGGCAAATGCCTCGACCTGCAATGTGCTGCAATCGAGTTCGGCACTCCAGATAAGCTTAGCCCCGCAGGCGCCGACTGCGGGGTCTTCGGCGAAAGTGAAGCCCCCATTTTCGGGTCACCTCCCCGTCAGTTCCTCCTCGCGTTGCTTCGCTCGCGCACGCATACCAAGCCGCATAGGCAGGATCGCGGCGCAGCCACTCCCACATGAGGGCAGCACGGTCGAGCTTGGCCAAGCTGCAATATGGCGAGGAATCGCGCCAATCCGCCCCCCTATCCCGGTCAGGCGTCATGAGACTCTGACAGCCGGAACCCGCGAATGTGACAACCATGTGACGCAAATCACATTGTCTCCGATGCGCGTTTTGATAGGTTCCTTAGCAGGTAGAAACGCGGATCGCGGAGGGAATGAGGACCCGAAGCGGTCTCGCCCCAAAGCAGAAAGGACGGCTCGACGCGTCCTGGCGGCTTGAGACGCCGCGGCGAGCCGTGTCGGCCTATGGGCGTGAACACTGCGTATCGAAAATTCAAGGAGGTCGTCAAGGCAACCGAAAATCTTGAGGAGCTCAACTTGGTCCTCGACAAGATTACCCGGGCAGTCGGGTGCGACTACTACGCAATCGGCCACCATATCGATTGGGGAAGCGGCAAGCCGCAGGCGTTCCGGCTTCTCAACTATCCGGAAGCCTGGATCGAGTTTTACGACCGCAACGGCTTTTTCGGCAAGGACTTCGTCCACCGGGCTTCGCAGCGCACGCAGAACCCTTTCCTCTGGCGCGAAGCTGCAGAATTCGTGGAATACAGCACTAACGACGAACGCTTCCTCGACCTTGCGAGGCGGCACGGCGTCTATGATGGGTTTACGGTGCCCTCCAACGTTCCGGGCGAATTCCATGGATCGTGCACCTTCGCCACGGTTCCCGGGCGGCCGCTCGACGAAGACGGCCTGGTTCTCGCCCGGCTGATAGCGCCCGAAGTCTTCGCGGCCGCACGCCGGCTGGTCGGCCTTGCAGACGTCATGGAGTGCATCAACTCCCCGCTGCTGACCGAGCGCCAGCGCGAGTGCCTGATCTGGATGATGGCCGGCAAGACCGACCTCGAAACCGGAATCATCCTTGGCATCAGCCATCAGACGGTTCGGCGGCATCTCAACGACGCGGGCAGGAGACTGGGGGCGCTGAACAGACCATTGCTGGCTTTCCTCGCTTGTCGGAGCGGAGTGATCAGTTACCCCGAGGTGCCCTGCGGCGCCTATACACGGAACCGTGCATAGCGCCGGGGTATATCTCGAGACCACACTCGCGAACCATTTCAAAGGAGGTTCGCGGTGATCCATTGCCTTTCCAACCTTTCGAGCCGTTCGTCCCGGACGAGCGAGCACACGGTCCTTCGAAACATGTTCGAGGCGCGCAAACGCGTCTTCATCGATCTTCTGCGCTGGGACATGCCGGCCCTCGCAGGTCGGTTCGAGCTCGACCAGTTCGACAACGAAGCGGCGATGTACGTGGTGCTTTCCGACGAGAATGGCGCCCATCGCGCATCGGCCCGGCTCCTGCCGACGACCAAACCACATATTCTCGGCACCATGTTCCCTGCCCTATGTGACGAAGCCATTCCGCAGGGGCCCACGACGATGGAGATCTCACGATTTTGCCTTGAGCGCCGATCGATGGCAACCGAGAGGCGCGAGGCTAGAAACGAGCTCGTGCACGCGCTCGTCGCCTTCGCGCTCGCCCATGGCATCGAACGCTACACCGGGGTCGCCGAACTACCCTGGCTACGCCAGGTCCTGACGTTCGGTTGGCACTGCCGCCCCCTTGGCGTTCCCAAGGTCATGTACGGCAAGTTACACGGGGCCATGCTTATCGAAATCGACGAGGACACCCCGACGTTGCTCGAGCGTGCCGGAATTTGCGCGCCTGCACCTAAGCGCAGCGAAGATGCGGAAACGTGCCATGTTCACTGAGCCGATGCCTCGTGAGGCGGTACGGATTTGCGAAGAGCTTACGACGACCGGTTATTGCGTCGTGCCTGGCGCCGTGCCGGCGGGCGCGACCGCGTCAATCGACCGCTCCCTCTTCGCCCACTTCGCATCTGCGCCGTTCGAGAGCAGCGACCCCGAATTGAGCCGGATCAAGAGGATCTGGCGCCTGCTGATCCGAGCACCGGCGACCGAGCAGCTCGTCAGACATGGCCTAATCCTCAACGTGGTCGAGAATATTCTGATCCGTGGAGCGCGCACGGTACAGTTGAGCCTTGCGGAAGGCATTGCCAGGCATCCTGGAGAACGGGCCGAAATTCCGTTTCGCGAACAGCTCATGTGGAGGGGCTGCGACAACAAATTCGAGTATTGCGTCAACGTCCTCTGGCCGCTGACGCCGAGCCGCGCGGAAAACGGCGCGATGCGTATCTGGCCCGGCAGTCACGGCAGCGATGACCTCGAGCCCGCCATACAATCGAATGGAATCAGCGTCGAGTTGGAGCCCGGCGACGCGCTGCTTTACCTCGGTTCCACACTTCACAGCGCCGGCGCCAACGGCTCCGAAGCCATCAGCCGGTCCATAACGATCGGCTATTGTCTTGACTGGCTGAAACCAACTGAGAGTCCTTGGCTTGCCTATCCGCCGGAGCTGGCTCGCAGTTTCTCGCCTGAACTTGCAGCACTGCTAGGCTACCGGCGACAGCTTACCTCGCTCGGCGGTTTCGAAGGGCAATGCCCATCCGTCCTGCTCGATCCACAGAACGCGGCCGAGTTCGCTCTCAATGATCCGCCATGCTTCGACAGATGTACCGGCATTCCTGCCGGCCGAAAGCTACTGTCGTGAACGCCGGCACCACGGCCGAACGGGTTTACGACAGTCTCAAAGGCTCCCTCGCGACCGGCTCCTTCGCACCCGGTGCGAGACTGGAGCCTGCACGGCTCGCGCTGGAACTGAGCAGTAGCGCTACGCCGATCCGCGATGCCTTGAACCGGTTGGCAGGAGAGCGCCTGATCGAAACGCGGGCCAGCGACGGCTTCCACGTCCCTGCGCTTAACGAGATCGGTCTGCGCGATCTTTATCGCTGGAACGAGGTATTGGCGCGAACTGCCCTGCGCCTGAGCCACAGATCGGAGCCGCCAAACGGGCACCATGTTGCACCGATCGACGCCGCCGACCTGTTTGCATCCATCGCGGCATCCTCGGGTAGCGGCGAGATAGTCAGCCAAGTTGCATCAGCGAACGCGCGACTTGCCTATGTGCGCCAAGTCGAATCGAACATACTGGATGGCGCGGCCGACGAGATTGGAGGCATCGCCACTGCGTTTCGGCAACGCTCCATATCAACCAGAATGCTCATCCAACAATACCACAAGGCGAGACTGGCGATTGTACCGAAGATAATAAACACTATTTTTCAGAAAGCCCGTTAAGACAGATAATATTCTTCCTATATTTCAAATATACGTTTCCAATATTCGATACAGGATCATAAAATCCTCGTTGCCGCAATGTCGCGGTGATTAACGAGGAAGTTGTCATGGAACGGAATGACGATGTGATCGAGCTGGGCACCGCCAGCATCGAAACCCAGGGCCTCGGCGGCCAGAACCCCGACGTGGGTATTGGCCAGGAGGTCTCTGGCCTCTCCGACGACTGAGCATGAGGGATGCGCGATTTCGTCGCGCATCCCTTTCGTCTTTCTCCCGATCTCGGAAAAATCGCCATGGCCTATGTACTGCGAGGCGGCCTCTCCTGCTGCGCCGTCGAAGACAGGTTTGTTTTCCTCGATCTGCAATCGGATCGCTACTTCTGCCTCTCTTCCGCAATCGAAAGCGAATTTCGCAAGCTGGTAGAAGCACCTCCCGTCGACGGAGTGGCGCTGGAGCGACTGCTGCCCAGAAGCTTGCTTATTTCGCACGACTGGCAGCACGGCATTTGGCAATGCGACGCCCCTGCGGCTACCGGCGAAACACATGGGGAGCCGGAGAATATCACGGCGCTCGACGGCCTGACCGCTGCCGCATTGATCCTGAGATGCAGAGCGCACCTGAAAGTGCGCGGTCTTGCAAAGGCGATCCAGCACCTGATCGATCGGAAGGCGGCCACCGGCAACGATGCGCCGATGTCGCCTGCGGGACCGGATGTTGACGGGACACTCGCCCGGGTCACGGGCTCCTTCCAGATGGCCTCCAGGTTCATCGGTACCCATAAACTCTGCCTCCCCTGGTCGCTTGCAATCGCGCATCGTTTGATTTCGCATCGGATCAGCCCGCTTTTGGTCCTGGGCGTCCGGCTCACACCGTTTGCTGCGCATGCCTGGGTTCAGGTGGACAGCACACTCATCGGCGAGCGGCGCGAGAGGACGGACATGTTCACACCGATCCTGGTCGTATGACGAACCATAGATTTATCGCTGGTGTTGCCCTTGCCGAACCGGACCGCGCCCGGTTGCTGGCAGCAGCGCAAAACCATAACCTCAAGGTCATACTGGACAGACCCGATGTTGTTGCCGCCTGCGACAACGTGGCTGCCACAATCGGCCTCGGCCAGGACGGCGTCATTATCGGCCCGCTCTACCAGTCCGGCACGCGCGAAGCACTGACCTCGATCGTTGAAAATGCCCGAAGTGCCATCGTCAAATCGGCGGGGATCCGTTTGTTCGAAGCATTTTGGGGCAGTTATATCGGCATCGTGAGAAGCGGGGCCGGCACGAGCCTGGTGCGCGCGCCATTTGGCAGCTTGCCGGGCCTGTTTCAGCGGATGGGTTCCGGCCTCATCGCAGGCTCAGACATCGATCTTATCCGCGCAGCAAGCGGTACAGCTTTCAGCCTCGATTTCGAAGCAATCGGGCGGCAGCTGGTTCTGGGTGACGTTCGCCTTGCGGCCACATCGCTCCGCGGGATCGAGGAACTCCGGGGCGGATCGCGCTTGCTTGTGGAGCCGTCCGGGATCCGCCTTGAGGACATCTGGTCGCCGTGGGCCTTTGCCGATGAAAGACGGCGTATCGACGATCTTGAAGATGCCGCTCGCCGGCTTCGCCAGGAATGCATCGCCGCGGTCGCCGCAAGGACATCGACCCTACGCCATCCGGTCCTGATGCTCTCCGGGGGCCTGGACTCGTCCATTCTGGCAGCGAGCCTCGCGGCCCATGACCGTATGTTTTCATGCCTCAACATGGCGACCAGGGATCATGCCGGCGATGAAACGAGCTACGCGCGGCGGGTGGCGACGCATGTCGGCCGCCCCCTGCACGAGCGTGCCATGGCGGTCACGAAATACGATTTCGCGCGAATAGGCGCCGTTCGAACACCGCGGCCTGTAGCGAGAGGCTACCAACAACTAGTGTTCGAAGCCGCAGCCCGCGTGGCAGATGAACTGGGCTGCGATGGGATCATCGACGGGGGCGGCGGCGACAATGTATTCTGCTCCTTGCGCTCCGTGTCGTTGGCCGCGGACTGTCTCCTCGATCCGGACGGCACACACCATTTTCGCAGGGTGTGCGGCGAACTCGGCCAACTCGCCGGCGCGTCGAGTTGGCGGGTGGCCTGGAAGGCGCGGTGGCGCTCATGGCAGAGAGCCCGCCCGTACAGGTTGCAGGAGGATCGCCGCCTGCTCTCGCCGGATGTGCAGGCACCGGCGCAGAACGGTGCCGTACACCCTTGGCTGGAGCCGGCCGAATCGGGTCTGCCTGGCCGAGGCGCGCACATAGCCATGCTTATCGCCGCGCAAGGATACGTCGAGGACGGTCCGCATGGGACCAAGCTCAACTGCACGGCACCGCTCGTCAGCCAACCTCTGGTCGAACATTGCCTTGCCATTCCGAGCTGGCGCTGGATCGCGCGGGGCAATAACCGGGCTGCAGCGCGCAATGCCTTCGAAACTTGCCTACCGCCTGAAATTGCCTGGCGGCGCGGGAAAGGTAATCCCGAGAGCTTCCTATTCTCACTCCTCGAGCGGAACCGGGAAGCCATGACCTCGCATCTGATGGACGGCGTACTGGCGAGTGCGGGCGTGATCGACACGGCAGCACTCGCCAGGGCGCTCAGGGACACAGAGCGCCTCAAGGGAACCATTTACGGCAGGATACTGCAGCTGGTTGATACGGAGTCATGGGCGCGGGGGATCATGGCGGGCTAGCGGTCAGCGCCTTGTCCGGCAGTGCGCGGAGCCTGTCCCAGCGAGCATATTGCTCTTGTTTCGCCGGTTCCGCATCGCGTTTACCCTGCAGCCAGAATGCGAACCAGTCGATGCTTCGCTGATAGGTCGCGAGCCGGTGCGCCGGCTGCCACTTGTTGTGATATTCGTCGGGATAGACGAACATCTCGGCCGGCTTGCCTGCTTCCCGGAGCGCTCCAAACGCAGGGAGAGCCAGCAAGCTCTCGCGGTCGGCAAGTTGCATGAGGATCGGTGTATCGATCTTGCGGGCGTTCACCGAGAGCGAAACCGGTCGCCAGTACTCGCGATTATTGTCGACCGACGGTGGCAATCCGATCTTGATGTTGTGCTCGCCCCATGCGAAGCCGCCGAGCACCAGCGAACTCAGCATGTCGTCGCAGCACGTACTCATGGCGGCGGCCGCAAAGCGATGCGAATTGACGAGCGCGAATTCAATTGTCGAAGCCCCGTCGCTGAGACCGGTGATGCCGATGCGCTCGGGATCGACGAACCCTGTCGCGATGGCCTTGTCGATACCGCGATCCAGCGAGGCAAAAATGCTTCGCCGCTCGGCCCAGCCCTTGAATTGGACTGCCAGGGCCTCGTCCCAGCCGGTCACATCCGGCGCAACAGATGACACGGTCGGCGGACGGTTGAAGCTCAGGACGGCGAAGCCCTTCCCGGCGAGCGGAAAGATCGGGTAATCATCGCCAGTGCCTCCGCGCAGGAAACCCAGGCTGTGGTACTGCGTGATGACCAGAGGCAGGCGCGCCTTCCCATCATAGCCGGGAGGAAGCACAAGGTCGCCCCAGGCAGGAAGCTCCCGATCGTTGGTCCAGCGCAGCCTCAGGACCTTGCCCAGCTTGAACTCCGCGAATTCGGGATTGGGATCGAACACGGTGCGGCTCCTCCCCGAGGTGAGGTCGATTGCAACCACGCGCCTCGGCGTGATGGCATTTTCCCGCCCGCACACCAGTTCGTCGCCGGCCGGCAGGCACCCTGTGAGAGCATCCGGAGTGCGGGAAATCAACGCCACGCGATTGTTCGCCGGCGACCAGCGATAGAGCCCCCATTCCTCCCTGTTCCATCCCTGCCGGCGCAGGAACAAGACAGAAGTCCCGGCACGATCCCACCAGACCTGAACGATCCCGCTGGCGCATGCGGCCAGCAAGCACACCTGCTTCTCCCTGCCGGGAAGCTTGGCCCAAAGCCTCTGCCCACTCTCCGGATGAGCGCCCAGAGGCTCCTTCCACGCCGCAGCACCCTCCCCGGAACGAACTTCCAGTTCATGGAGGCTTCCGGTTGGAGACGCAGGCGTGACCCGTAACCGCTCATCATCGGTCGCTATCCTGGTTACACCGGATGATAGCTCGACAGTGGAGGCCTCCAAAGGAACATCCCGGGCCCAGGACGTGGGGGACCAAGCCTCATTAGGCAGAACGCTCGAGTCGTAGAGCCAACCACTGCGGCCGGAGGCCTCTGTCCGGCGTCTAGACTCGAGCTCTCCTGGCCTGGCGAGGTAAGTTATGTGCGACCCGTCGGGCGACCAGGAGAAATCTTCGACATCGATCTCGGAATGGGTGACAGCGCGCCCCTCGCTACCATCCAGTCGTACCAGGTAGATTTGCACGACCCCGCCGACCTTTTTGCGATAGGCAATGCTCTTGCCGTCAGGCGACCAGGCCGGCGTTATCAGCTGCGGAACGCCGGAGGTGATGAAAAGACCGCGGTAGACGCCTCTCGACAATGGCGGCGCGCCGCCAATATCCAGAACGCGCGCCGCTGCCTTCCCCTCGGCGCCTTTGCCATCAAGCGGCACAACCACGAGCGCGCTGCAGAGCGTGTTTTCGGTGGGCTCGCCGCGCCTCAGAACGAAAGCAAGGAGACGGCCGTCCGGCGATACGGCGAAGGGCGAGGCCTTGCCGGGCACGACCTCGGAAAAGCCGATATCCCGAAGGCGAACAAGATCTCCCGATGCCATGTCGCGATGCCCTTGCGCCGCAGGCGGACTCGCCCTTGGCAAAATGTCGTCACAGGCAGCAAGGGCAGGTTGAGCGGCGAGGATCGCGAACGAAACCGCAATCCCGCTTGCTGTCCCCCTTACCATTTCTTGGTCACCGACAGACTGACCACACGGCCGAACGGCGAGTAGTTCGTGCTGTCATAGGGCGTGTCGGTATAGTTGTTCGTCGCGATCGTATCCGGCTGGTCATTGAAGAGGTTCTGCAGCGAAAAGATCACGTCGGTGCCGGCGAGCAAACCGCGCTCGTTGTCCGCCCGGTATCGGATCGTGAAATCGACCGGCAGCATGCTCGAAACTTTCACCGGGGTACCGGTTCGTTCGTCCTGCACGGAGCCGATGTAATTGACAGCAGCGGTCAGCGTGATGCCGCCCTTTGCCCAGCCAAGCTCACCCCGCCCCCGGAAATGGGGCGGATTGAAAAGCGCCCCGGCAAGCTGCGTGAACGCCTGCCCCGGCTGCAGCTGCTGCTCGCCATGCAGGTAACTGCCATTGATCGCCGCACTGAGGCGTCCCTCGGCGAGGTCGAAGCTGTAGCGGCCGACGACATCGATCCCATAGATCTTCTGCCGGCCCGCGTTGATATTGGAGTTGTCGATGAGGGCCACGACATCGGCGGGATCGTAGACGCCGCTCGAAAGGTTGGTGAAGGCCACCATGCGATCAATAACCGAAACCTGCGCCGCCTGATCGGGGTTGAGCGTAACGTAGTTTGCATAAGCCGGGTTGGTCAGCGCCTGCCGGGGATAGGCCATGGGCGTCACGATCCGGTCGCGGTAACGAATATTGAAGTAGCTGACCTCCAGCTCCGCCCCGTCCAGCGCCGCCGGGTGCAGTGCCAGCGTTGCCGACCAATTGGTCGAACGCTCCGGCTTGAGGTCCGGATTGCCGCCCACGACATACATGACGGTGCCCGACGTGCCGCCGAACGTGGCCGCATTATAGAGATAGCCGGGCATCGGCATGTACTGCTCATAGAAGGTCGGCGCGCGGAAAGACTTGCCCCAGCTTGCCTTGAGCGTGAGGTCGGAACTGGGCGCGTAGATGAGACCCAGCTTGGGCGTGGTGACGGAGCCGACTTGGGAATAGTGTTCGTAACGCGCCGCCAGGCTCAGATTGAGGCTCCTGCCGAGACCGGATTTCTGATCGGGAGCGATGACCGGGATGCTGACCTCCCCGAAGGCGTAGTAGCTGTCCCTCGATCGATCGACGTATTCCGAAAGGCCGCGAAACGTTTGACGGCGAAATCTGTCCTGGCGAAAGCCGCCGCCGAGCGCGATCTTCATTGGTCCCGCCGGAAGATCGACCAGTCTGCCGTTGCCGCTCAGTTCGATGTTGCCCGTCACGTTGCGGTAAGTGCCATAGCCCGCATTGGTAGCAGCCGTACCGTAGGTGAAGGTTCCTTCGTAATAGACCCGGTTCCACCCGTAGCTGCCAGCCAGCGTCACTTCCCAATCCGCCGGCAAATCAAGCTTGAGCGAAGGGGCGACTGCCCAGGACTCTGTTTTCTGGAACAAATCATACCGGCTCGCGGAAAGATCGCCGGCAAAGTTGAGCGGCATCGTCTGCTCACGCCGCCGTTTGTTGTAGATGCCGTCAATGTCGAGTGTCAGCCCGGGCGCCAAATCCTGCCTTGCCGTGACTGCAGCATTGTGGTGGCGCATGGCCGGATAAACCTCGAGCCCCGGCGACCGATTTTCGAGATAGGAGCGCTGGCTCGACCAGATCCCGGAATTACTGCCATATTCGGCAGAAACCATCGCGCTGCCGCTTGACCAGACCTGCCCGAATGTCGCGCCGTACTGCTGCTGGAAATTCCCCCCGTCGGTCGAACTGCCGACGCGTGCCGTGGTCTCGAGCCCGTCGAAATTCCGCCGCAGGATAATGTTGGCCACGCCTGCCACTGCATCCGAGCCGAACAGCGCCGAGGATCCATCCGGCACCACGTCCATTCGCTCGATCGCCCCAAACGGTATGGCCGACACATCAACGCTCTGGATCGCCGCATCAAAACTCAGGCGACGACCATTGAGCAGCGTGAGCGTGGCATCACTGCCGAGCCCTCGCAGGTTGATTGAGGCCCCTCCCCCCATATCGACGCTCTTCCCGCCGGTCACATTCGCGCCGACCCCTGGATTCTGGCCGCCGGAAAAGTTCTGCGGAATGGCGCGGATCACGTCGGCCGCGCTCGACTGGCCGGCATTGCGCATTTCTTCGCGCCCGTAAGTCAGCTGGACGGAGGCGACCGGCGCCCCGCGAATTCGCGACCCGGTCACGACGATGCCGCCCTCTTCACCATCGCTTTCCGCACGCTTGCCGACGACCACGCCGCCGGCAGACCGGCTGGATTTCAGCCCGGTTCCGGCAAGAACAGAAGCGATCGCTTCCTCGAAAGTCAGCTTGCCATCGACAGCCGGTGCCATCAGATCCCTGACCGAAGCGTCGTCAACGCTCACGTTGCGGCCGAATAGCCGCCCGATATCGCGCAGAGATGCCGGTAATGGCTGCGCGGGAAGCCGAACCTGGATCCTCGTATCGGCCTTCGCTGAAGCCGGCACACAGGTCATCGTCGCGGCGGCAGCGATGCTGCAGCACGCCAGTAAATGGTAACGCACTTTTGAACCTCCGTCCCCGAGGATCTGCGCTCAGCAGAACCCTTCAGGAACCGGATCGACGGAGTTCGAGAAACACCCTACCCCCAGGCAGAAATTTTTTCAGGACGCGCCCTTTAACGGCAAACAGGCAAGGTTGAGGTCCAGCGAAAGGTCGCTTTATTTGCTCCCAGGCAAATCCAGACGCCTCTCGCAGTTCGCTTTCACCACGGCGTCGAGCATCTCGATCCGCTGGATCAGCCACTCGAGTTCGACATCGCGAATGACGTAGTGCGGCGAATACCGCCCTTTGACATAGGCCTGATAAAGCAGTTCCGAGCTGCGGTTACCGACTTTGGTGTCGCGCGGCCAAAACGGGATGAGATCGCGCGCAATATCCTCGGCCCGCCGCAGCTTGCGCTCACGCAAGCACTGGACGGGTCAGCGGCCCTTATCCAATCGTGCTTCACGTTCTCGATCATGAACCATCCACGATCGCAAAACTGCCATCCTCGCGCTTTTCAACCCGAAAGCCGAACGTTGCGGCCAATTGCCTGGCAAAGCCCTCGGGGTCCGATCGCTTGAACGCGCCGCTGACTCTCAGCGACTGTGCAGACCGTAATTCGTAAAGGACAGGTCTTGGGGCCGTTCGGTTGAAGACGGCGACTGCTTCGCCAATTTCCACGCCGCCCAGAACCAGCATATCGTTGGGCCACTGGCTATCGGCGGCAGCGATCGAGCTGGGTTTCACGACTGAACCACCTTCGATCGCCGTTCTCTGGCCAGCCCTTAGGTCCAGCCGCTTACGACCATTTCCGCCGCTGGCATCGCGCACTTCTACTGCGCCCTGCAGCAAGGCAATCCTCACGGCGCTCTGCGTCAATTCCACGTCGAAGAGGGTGCCATGGGCAATCACCCTTCCCGCCCCCGCTTCGACGATGAACGGCCGCGTCCGTTCATGGGCAACAGAAAAGCGCGCGCGCCCCACCAGAAGGCGCAGGCGCCGCTGATTGTGATCGTAAGAAATCTGCACCCGCGAACCGCGGTCCAGGATCAGCTTCGACCCATCTGGAAGCGAAATATGCCGCGGGGCGTTCTCAAGGGAGGCCACTTCCATTCGAGAAAGTGACTGGGGCTCGCCAAAACTTCGCTGCGCGGCGACCAAGACGAGCGAACCCGACAGCATGAGGCCTATCGCCGCTGCGGCATATTTGCGAAACGCAGTTTGCAGCACCCAGGGTTTGGCGGTATCGAGGTTCCTGTTCCGCACGGTGCCCGTACTGGCAAGGAACATCATCGTGTCGAACGATCTCACCCGCCGCTCGTAGGCCTGCGCATGAGCGGGAACGGAACGCCACTCTTCGAAATTCGCACGAACGTCTGCAGCATCAGGGCTGCGCATCCGGACAAACCAGTCATCGGCATCCTGATCGAGGCTCATTCGGTTTCCACGAGTTTGAAATCCTCCATCATGGGTTCAAGACGCCGCGTCACATGACCGATCGCACGGGTCATGTGTTTCTCGACCGTCTTGACGCTAAGTCCCGTCCGGGCTGCAATTTCTCTATAGGTAAAGCCATCGAAGCGGTGGGCCAGGAAGATTTCGCGGGTCCGGGGCGACAGTTCTGCCATGATCGCCTCCAGCCTGACAAGCATGTCGCGTGCCTCGGAAGCCGCAACAGCATCGACGCCGACGATCGGAACATCGTCCGAACAGACGTGGAGGTTCTTGCAGCGACGCCGGTCATAGCGTGCCTCGCTCCGGATCAGGTTGATCGTGGCTTGCCGAAAATACGCGTCCGGTGCTTCCACTTCGAGCGGATTTCCTCTGCCTCTCACTGCGAGGCGAGAGAACAACTGTTGGACGATATCGGCAGCATGATCGGTGTGGATATGCTGCACGGCAAAACGTACCAACTTGTCCCGGTGGGACCGGTAGAGGCGATCGAGCCAATCCCCTCTCGCAATTGGAACCCGATCTTCCGGTGGCAAGGGCGCGCCTTCGGCAATCCCTTGGCACTCAAGACTCCTGTCGTCCATGCTTAGGCGCATAACATCGCCCCATGTTCAACCGCACAGGTATCGAATACACGCATATGGCGCGCGCTTTGCTTGCCCAAAGCCATGGGCAGCTCTCCAGCAGGAACCCGCCCGGCTAACATCGAGCGGGGCCAACGGTAGGAATCGATTACCGGCGTCTTTAGCCAAGCGGCCTGGACATTCACGCCAGCTGCCCGGATGCAAGCACCGAGCGATTTTTCCCGAAAGGCGGTTGGTGCGCCTTCGCGCCATTTGCCGACGCAGTGGCAATCTTACGGATGGAAGCTGTCAAGACAAGTAGCAGTTTGCAGGAAAATAGCCGGGCGAGAGGAAACCAGTGCCTTGAGGCATGGGCTGAGACCTTTAGTCGCAGACCTGAACATACGTCTCAGCCGCCCGGCCAATTCTGTCCGCTTCGGCGTGTCAATTGCTGTGGTGCCATCTTACGCAGTTGCCTCGCACGACGCGAAACAGTCTCGATTATCTCAACTATGCACTGCCGCCACGATCCACAACATCGTGACGACAGTGCGAACAAATACAGAATTAAATTTTTGAAATCTTTTCAAACGGACCCGAAAGCTCGCCTGATAGACGGTCTACGCGGATAGACCTAAACAACCTCGGGTCTGAGGATATACATGAAGCTATTAAATTAAATGACGTTAACGCTCTGCTCGCTTGGAGACAACAATTAACATACTTTATGTTATCATCCCAAATTATGTAAGCCCCAAATAAAAATGACACCCCTCCGGGTGAGGAAATCATGACCATTTGTAGCAATGCAGGAACAATGGAGGGTATCCACATGACGATCACCACCCTTTCAGCCCGCGACTTCAACCAAGACGTTGGGCGTGCCAAAAAGGCGACGACCAACGGTCCTGTCATCATTACCGACCGCGGAAAGCCAGCCCATGTGCTCATGTCGTTCGATGAGTATCGCAGGTTACGTGGTGGGAAGAAGATGAGTTTGTTGGAATCTCTTACCCCCAGCCATCCTGTGCCAGTGGACGATGATTTCGAATTTCCAAAGCTCGGCGAGATCACGAAGCCGGTGGAACTCGACTAATGCACCTACTAGATACGCACGTCGTTTCGATCTTTAGGCGTGTCGACAAGGCGCCCCAACAGATTCTCGACTGGGCCGCGTCAGTGGATGCCGAAGATTTCTATCTTTCCGTCATCATCATCCTGGAGATCGAGCAGGGCATTTTGATGAAGGAACGGAAGGACAAAGTGCGGGCAGACATCTATCGGGACTGGCTGAACAACGACATTCTATTTCGCTTCGAAGACCGGATATTGCCAATCGACCTTGCTGTTGCCCGACGCTGCGCACGTCTGCATGTTCCTGATCCCAAGTCGGAGCGTGATGCGCTCATTGCCGCTACGGCCCTTGTCCATGGCATGACGGTAGTGACGCGCAATGGAGCCGACTTCAATCTCGCTGATCGATCCCCGGTTCTACGGTCCAAACTAGAAGTCAGATCTGTCGTAAGCGTACGCCGGAGACCGTTGGCGGTAGAAATGCCCCATTGCTGACCTTCAATCGCCTCAGTAGCATCAGTGCATGTTTGAAGGCCCTCCATACATGTTCATCGCGGCCGTTTTCTGTCTTGCGGTGCTTGTAGGGTTCCTACCCGCCAGAAAGTTCAGGACGGCGATAAATTGTCGAGAGCCTCGGTAGCAAACGGCAGCGTGCGAAACTCCGCAAGCGGTGACTCGAGCGTCCGCAGGTGCTCGATGGTGGGCGAAGAGGATGGCGATGCCAGCTGCATGATGATTCTTGAGACTCATTCCGTTTCCTTTATGCTCCCGCCAGTCGCCCCACAGGGTCAAGGCGTTTGCGACCGGAGGCGCGCTCACCCGACGGGACAAGGCTGTGGACAGAGCTGTGCAGCAAAATCCCGGCGACCGACCCGATCGGAGGCAACTCACGAGGATGGCTCGATTTTGGATGCGTCGCCGCCCGCTCGTTGCGTCTGTCGATCGGGCATTCGAAAAATCTCGGCGGTGATCTTGGCTAAAGTTTACACGCGTCATATCTGCCGGCCGAGCAGCGGTGATCTCGAGCAGGCAGACGATCGACTGACACCCCGTTTCTCCGTCGCCATGCCCCCGCCCTGCCCGCGCCGAACACAGCTGTGCCGGCACGCTCCACGCCTGACCCCGCAGGCAAGCTCCAAACGCGCAGTCCCGTCATGCAAGGAACAGATCGTCGGCCCAGGCTTTGCGAGGTCCATGAAGATCGCCACTTACAATGTGAATGGGATCAACGGTCGGCTCCCGCTGCTGCTGCGCTGGCTCGAAATGGCCGAGCCGGACATCGTCTGCCTGCAGGAACTGAAGGCCCCCGACGATCGCTTCCCCGAGCAGGCAATCCGCGACGCCGGATACCAGGCGATCTGGAAGGGACAAAGCCGGTGGAACGGTGTCGCGATCCTCAGCCGCGTTGGCGAGATTCATGAAACCCGGCGCAGCCTGCCCGGTGATCCTGCCGACGATCAGAGCCGCTACATCGAGGCAGCGGTCTCAGGGGTCCTCATCAGTGGGCTCTACCTGCCCAACGGCAATCCCAGACCCGGACCTAAATTCGATTACAAGCTGCGGTGGTTCGAGCGATTGGAGGAGCATCTTAGCGACCTGATCGCCCTCAATGCCCCGGTGATCTGCCTTGGCGATTTCAACGTCATGCCGACCGACCTCGACGTCTACGCGCCCGAGCGCTGGCGTGAGGACGCGCTGTTCGCGTCGGAAACCCGCGCCGCTTTCCAGCGGCTCATCGACCAGGGTTGGACCGACGCTGTGCGTGCGCTGCACCCAGACGAGACGATCTACACCTTCTGGAAGTATTGGCGCGGTGCCTTCGAGCGCAATGCAGGGCTCAGGATCGATCATGCCCTCCTCAATCCCCTGGCGGCGAGACGGCTCAAGGCCGCCGAAGTCGAGATGCGTCCACGCGGTTGGGACAAGACCAGCGATCATGCGCCCTTATGCATCGAGCTATCGGACACGGCCGTAGGGCGCAAAGCAAGCAAAGCTCGGCCGAGATCCCGGCCATGAATGGAATGCTTGAGCCTGCGCCGTTGACTGAGCCGATTGAAGGTCAGGCGCCCGCTGCAGATGAAAACTTCAAAACTACTCACTGTATCGGGCGTCAGCTTACAACATCCTTACCGCTGATTAACTTTCTGTAGCAAGGACGGAGAATCAACTGCATTAACAACGGCATCGGGCATCTATTTCGCAGTTGCAAAAACGGGGGAAGTAAATGCCAAAGCCATTACAGGTTGTCAGGCCCGACGTTGCGCGAAGCAACAGGACGGTCGAAGCCACTTTCAAGCCGGAAGATGATGCGGCATTCCGCGCCAAGGTGCTGGGAATGATCGGGAACATCCAAGAGCTTCTGAGGGCGGGTGGGAAACCGACACCACTCGTCATCGAAGAATAGGACATCAGGCGGTCTTCGTCGATGAAGTCTTACGCCCAGAGCGTCTGTCGATTTAGGCGGTCTCGCACGAAGTATTTCGATGAGGATCTCTTCGGCGAAGCTGCCTGGGACATGCTTCTCGACTTGTTCATCGCGGCGAATTTGAACAAGACCATTGCGATAACGTCAGCCTGTTTCGCCTCTGGCGTTCCTGCCACCACGGCATTGCGCTGGATCGCGGGCGTGCCCGACGACAAGAGCGCCCGGAGCTGATCTCGACTGGCAGCGCCTGCCTCGTCATCACACCAGGGCGGATTCGGCGATGCCGCCAACCGCGCGCGGCTCTGCGCACTACATCGCGGCGACCCGGCCACTTCCGGCGCGTCGATGTTGATCAGCTGGAGCCGCTCGCCGTCGCAGAGACGAACAGTATCTCCATCATGGACAGAAGCGATACAGCTGCGGCGGCGGCAAGGATCAGTGGCATGCTGCAGCAGGTAACAGGTCAGCGCGCCAGCTCGGCATGAAATTTCTGTCACGGCAGGAACATCGTCGCGGACGAAGCGATCTGCCCGTATCGCGGCTCTTTCGCCCTCACGAGAGAGCCACAGCATGCGATCAACCTCGACTATGCCCCGTGCTCTCCGATCCAGCGGAAGACGGGGCATTTCCCTTCAGAATGCCAGTCACACCATCGCAGTCGCTGCGGCGGAAACGCCTGTACTCGGCCCCTGGTGAGAACCGGCACGCGGCTCAGCACGCATGTTGACCTTTGCCCTGCCGTTCGTGCCCGATTATCAGGCAGCGCCGTGGCGTGCCTCTCCAACTGCGTCGTCCGACCTCGTTGACCATCCGACATACGTTTCATACACGAATCATATAGTCGGCTGTGGCAGGAAACTCGATGGGCACTGTGAAAATTGATGCCAATCTGCACGAGGAAGCGCGCCGGGCCAGCATGGTCATGTGCCGATCCATCAACGCGCAGGCCAAGTTCTGGATGAAATCGGAATGCTTGCCGAGGCCAACCCGACAATGGCCCAATGATATCGTCAAGGCGCAACTCGTCGAGGCGAACGTGAGTCTCGTCGGTGTTGCGGCCTGATCACGCGAATTCAAATATGCACTTTAGGAAAATCATGACATTCTACTATGAAATCGCAGACTTTTTCGACAAGTATGTCGATGTGTTCGCCCGCAACGATGCCGACGCGCTTAGCGAGCTTTGGGACACGGTCGGGCTGTTTCCCTCGCCAGCCGGAAACTTCGCCATGGAGCGGACGGCATTTCGCGACCACTGTGTGACGTTGATGGATTTCTACCGTTAGCAAGGCGTGGTTCGCCCTGAGGGAGAACTGCTTTCAGCGACCGAACTTTTCCCGAATGTCGCCCAAGCTTGCGTGGCCTATCGAATGCACGGCGAGAATGGCAAACTCGTGGCCGAGTGGAAGCATGTGTATATATTGCGCCGCAGCGATCGCTGGCGGGTTTCGTTGACGATCGCGGATGGCGAGATGGCGGCATGGACCGCCAAAGGTGCGCAACTCTAATCATACTGGTCCGCGATCCTGGGACAGCCATGCCAGGCAAGGCTTTCCCCACCTCGATCCAAATCGCTATCCACGTCCCGATACGGCGTGAGGGCCGTCAGCGTCGTTAGCGAGCGGTCAGATCGTCATCGGACGGGCTTCTCTATTCCCTCCACGTGCGCTCGATTTCGAGTGCCCCAGTCGCATAGAGGAAGCAGCGCCTCGATGAGCGTTTCACCAAACGGCGTCAGCGCATAGTCAACCATGGGCGGCACGCGTTGGTGGTCGCGGCGCACGAGAACTTCCATCGCGACCAGTTCGCGCAGTTGCTGGATCAACACCTTCTCACTGACACCCGCAACGCGCTGCTTCACCTGTGAAAACCGCGTGGGCCCGTTTTGAAGATGGTAGAGGATCAAAGGCTTCCATTTCCCACCGATGACCTTCAACGAGACGTCCAGTCCACAAGGAATGCCCACTTCACCCATATGCAATCTCACACTTACCTTTTGGTAGGTTCTACCATTCTGGTAATTAAGTGTCTAATTCGTGATATCGCCGCCTCGGGACAGGCGACGCAGGGCAGACGCTGAAAGGCAACCGTGATGACAGACAACTTGCAGACCATCAAAGACCTCTACGCCGCGGCCGAGGGAGATAGCCTCGACCTTGCGGGCTTTCTCGCGTGCTTCTCGGAGGACGGCTACGCGCGCAACGTCCCCGCGCAAATGGATTTTCGCGGAGAGGATATCGCTCTGGTCGCTGGCGGGATGGCGGAGGCCTTTCCCGATGTTCATCGCGAAATCTTCAGCATCGACGCAGTGGAAGATCTCGTCGTGGTCGAACTGGCCATCCAGGGGACCCATCGAGGCACCCTGATGACGCCCGCAGGTCCGCTGCCCCCAACGGGCCGGCGTATCGATGTTCCTTGTTGCGACGTGTTTCGCCTCAAGGGTGGCAAAGTCGCCTCCTTCCATTGCTGCAATGCAGCCACGATCCTGCAACAGCAACTCGCCTGAACGAAAATTCTGGAACCGCGGCGACCCTTGCTCTTCCTCAGCGGGTTCTGTTTCAGCCATTTCCAGGCTGAGCGGGGCAACCTGCGTCCCGCTCAGCCTGGAGAGAGAACGGTGGCTGCGGCCTCGTTGGAACGCAATAGGCCCGCGTCAGGCGGCGGAAGCGTCGACAGCTCTGGCGAGGACGTCATGCAGATCGGCGGCGGCCATCCAAAGGGCGGACATAGTCTCCTGCCCCCACCGCCGTGTTCGAGCCACGCCCGCGAGCTGGCTCGAACGGTTGGCAATAGCTCGCGACGATCCGCGCCACCTGTTTTCTGCCTCAGCGTTGGGCAACAGCGATCAGCGCAGTCGAAGGGATAGGCAAAATCTCGTGCTCGCCAGCCATTTCTCGAACCTCTGCGATAACGGCCGCCTTCTCTGCATCGTTCAAGCTGGTCCAGTCCGGGGACATGCCGAACAAAGTGTCGGGCTCGGCAAGGGTGCTGATCTCCAGCTCATAGTCGTGGGTGACATGCTCGATCTGTGGGTCAAGGTATCCAGCGGCGATTAACTCGCGTGCAAAGTCGTGTAGATCGCTTAAGGCCTTGATCGCGTCGGGCATGGTCATGCCATCACGCCGGGGGAACAGCTTGCGGCGGATCTGGCCGAGCAGCAGGAAGGTTGCAGCACCACGGTCCTGCCAGGTCGCGACGACACCATATCCACCGGAGCGGGTCACCCTTGCCATCTCGGAAAGGCCTTTGCGCCAGTCGGGAAACATGATGACCCCAAAGATCGAGAACACTGCGTCGAACTTGCCATCTTCCAGTGCCAGCGCCTGTCCATCCATCACTTGTGTTTCGACATTGGGGAGACCCACTGCCGCGATGCGCGCCACCATGCCGGGGGAGAAGTCGGTCGCGAGCACCTGCGCACCGGTCTGAGCCGCTGTCAACGCCAGCGCTCCGGTGCCGGCCGCGACATCGAGCACGCGGCTGTCGGGGGTCAGCGCAACCCTCGCGAGCGCTGCCTCGGCATAGCGGACTGTGAAGGGGTGCGCGGTCTTCTCGTAATGCTGAGCGGCTGCGTCCCAATGATCTGTACTCTCGAACTCAGGCATCTTCGGTGCTCCACGAATCATGTAACACCATAAGTATCGTGATAAGGAGCCCTTGCCAATCCCGATCGATCCATGGAAAATCATGCTGTGCGTAATGACAGCCGCCTTTCGCGAATGCTCCATGTGCTTCTCCACATGGCGGGGCATGATGGCCCGATGACCTCCGAGGCGATCGCCCGCATGCTGGGTACAAACCCTGTCGTGGTCCGGCGGACAATGGCCGGCCTTCGGGATGCGGGGTACGTTCGTTCCGAAAAAGGCCATGGCGGAGGCTGGGTGATCGCGAGGGATCTGCAGAGCGTGTCGTTGCTCGATGTCCACCGCGCGGTTGGCGGACCTCGCGTCTTCGCGATTGGCAATGAAAACTCCCATCCCGATTGTGCGGTGGAAAAGGCGGTCAACGCAGCGTTGGAAGATGCGCTACGCGATGCCGAGCGACTGCTGATCGCGCGGCTGGGTGCGGTCAGCCTCGCGGAATTGGCGAAAGGTTTCGAGGAGCACTGCAGCCCGATCGGCTGACTTTGCATTTCGATGTCAGACGCTGGAAAGCGCCACCCTGCCCTAACGCTTCGCCAACCCAGCGCCGGATGCGCTTCAAGGCGCGCCGCCCATTGCACTGTCAGCCACATAATTCTGCAGCCCCGCGCAAGGTATTCTGCCCCTCTCACGATAAACGAGAGGAAACAGGCACGATCACCAGGACGCCGCAGATGAGCAAGGCAGGTACATCCCTTCGAGGGGCAACGACGGAAGACGGCATGCTGATGACTCATCGCTCGCGGCGCGATTGGCTGTCCGAGGCGCTGCGCAAGATCGAAGCCGATTTCAATCGGTCCGCCGACACCCACCTCATTCCGCTCGACCTGCCCCATACCCCCGGCATTACTCTGTACCTGAAGGACGAGAGTTCTCATCCGACCGGCAGCCTCAAGCACCGGCTTGCGCGGTCCCTGTTCCTCTATGCGCTGTGCAACGAGTGGATCGGACCGACGACGACAATCGTCGAGGCATCGTCCGGATCGACCGCCGTTTCGGAAGCCTACTTCGCGCGTCTGCTGGGGCTGCGCTTCATCGCGGTCGTGCCTGAATCCACTGCGCCGCCGAAGCTCGACGCTATCCGCTTCTACGGAGGTGAGGTTCACAAGGTTGACGACGCGCGGAAGGTCTACGAAGTCGCCCATCACCTCGCGACAGAAACCGGGGGGCACTATCTCGATCAGTTCACTTACGCCGAGCGTGTCACGGACTGGCGCGGCAACAACAACATAGCCGAAAGCCTGTTCAGCCAACTTTCGCACGAAGATCACCCGATACCCGAATGGGTCGTTTGCGGTGCCGGAACCGGCGGAACTTCAGCGACGATCGGCCGCTTTATCCGCTATCGCCGCCACGCCACAAAACTGTGCGTCGCCGATCCAGTCGGCTCGGTGTTCCACCGGAACTTCCACGATCCAGCGATAGACCATCTGCCCGAAGGCTGTTGCTCGCTGATCGAGGGAATCGGGCGGCCACGGCTTGAGCCCAGTTTCGTATCCAGCGTCGTCGATCGCATGATCGCGGTGGAGGACTCGCAGAGCATCGGTGCCATGCGCGCCGTAACCGATGTTCTGGGCCGCCGGGTAGGAGGCTCGACCGGAACCAATGTCTGGGCCTGCCTGCAACTCGCGAAGGAGATGGCTGAGCAGGGCATTTCAGGAAGCATGGTGACCCTGCTTTGCGATGCGGGCGAGCGCTATGGCAGCACATACTACGATGACCGCTGGCTGGCGGATCGCGGCGTGGAATGGCGAACCGAGGCGAGCCTCGTTCGCGCCAAGTTCACTCCATCGGATCCGAACGGCCCACTCTATCGGAGCATTACGAAATGACAGCACCTGATGCGCCCCCAACCTGCGCGGCACCGGCCAGCTATCTGCTGCACGATGAAATCGCGCTGGCTGATATCGCACGAGATGCGCTCGATCATGCCAGATCGCTCGGCGCCGACGATGCAATGGCAGTGGTCGCGGAAAACGGCGGTATGACGACGCGGGCGAGCAATGGCCGCATCGAAAGTGCCTATCGCGACGGCAACCATTCGTTGGCCATAACGGTCTACGATCGGCAGCGAACCGGACGCGCCAGCACACAGGCGCTGGACCGCGCGGCCGTGCGACGCACCGTCGAGCAAGCCGTTGCCATCGCCCGCGAAGTTCAACCCGACGAGGACGCCGGGCTCGCCGATCCGGACTGGATCAGCCGCGCGCCTCCCCGCGTTCCGCTTTTCGCGCCATCGGGCCTGGGCGCCGAAGACCTGTCCCGCGACGCCCGTGCTATCGAAGGCGCAGTGATGGCCGCAGCGGGCGAAGATCGAGTGCGCGTCGTCGATGCGGGCGTATCCAGCCATGACAACCGCTGGGCGCGTGCCGCTTCCAACGGGTTCTGCGACGTTGGAAGCGCCTCGATCCATCATCGCTGGTGCGTGACCATCGCCGAACGAGAACAGGCCATGGTGCGTGACTATTGGAGCACCAGCGGACGCCGCACCTCCGATCTTCTGGCTCCGGAAGCGGTCGGGGCCGAAGCTCTGAAGCGCAGCGTGGCACGACTTGGCGGCCGGGAAATGGGAACTTCCAAAGTCCCCGTCATCCTGGACGCGCGCATCGCCTCGGGCCTTCTTGGCGAATTCTGCGGGGCATTGAGCGGCGCGTCACAGTATCAGGGACAGACGTTCCTGCCCGCGCCCCTGGAAAAGCAGGCGATGGCTGCGCACCTCACTCTTTCCGAAAATCCGTTCGAGCCCTTTGGGCTTGGAAGTGCCGGTTGCGACAGCGAAGGCGTGACCGCGAAGGTTCGCAACGTGGTCGAGGCGGGGATTGTCAAAGGCATGTTCCTGGGTGCCCTCGCCGCTCGCAAGCTGGGTCTGCGCTCTACGGGCAATGCGGACGGCCCCACCAATCTCACGCTGAAGAGCGCATTGACGACAGCGGATCGAGATCTGCCCAGCCTCTGGCGGCAAATGGATCGCGGATTATGGATCACCGAATTCATCGGTGGCGGCGTCAACCCAGTGACCGGCGCCTATTCCAAGGCAGCAAGCGGCTTCTGGATCGAGGGTGGCGAGCCTCGCTATCCCGTCATCGATTTCACGGTAGCCAGCGATCTCACGCGGATGCTGCGGGGGATCGTGGCGGTAGGCGCGGACGTGCACCGCGAAGGGCGGTTCCGCACCGGGTCCATCCTGATCGACGAAATGCAGGTCGCGGGCCGCTGATGTCCGATTTACCGAGGAAGAACTCCATGTCCACTGCCCCGTCTCCGGCAGAAATCCGCGCTGCAAAAATCGCTGGTTCACTGCTGGCTCCCAACGACCTGGACGATGCCGTGCTGGAAAAGGCACTTGGAAGCCTGGGCGGGCCGGGTGCGGACTTCGGCGAACTCTATTTCGAAACCACCTCCCACGAGGAATGGCGGCTTGAAGAAGGCAAAGTGTCCCGAGGCACCTTTTCGATCTCGCAAGGCGTGGGCGCGCGCACGGTGTGCGGCGAGCGGACCGGCTTCGCCTATTCCAGCGCCATGACCCCCATGGCGTTGACGGCCGTCACCGATGCCGCGCGCAGCATGCAGCGCTTCGGGCAGGACGCCCACCACAGCGGCGGCGCCGACCTCCGGACCCAGGCGCCGGCAAACGACCTTTACGCGCCGAGTTCCGCCGCCGGCGATCTCACGGCGCCGCAGAAGATTCATATCCTGCAAAGGCTCGATGAACGTGCCCGCGCCGTCGATCCACGTGTCGTTCGCGTCTCCGCGTCGCTCACCCTGACCGATAGCGACATCATGGTGTGCGCCACGGATGGCACCCATGCCGCCGATGTGCGGCCCTTCGCCCGGATCGTCATGACCGTCCTGGCGCAGTCCGGCGACAAGCGGGCAAGCGGGCGCGCGGCGCGGGGCGGACGCATGGCGCTGGAAGAGATCGACGAGGCCGCGCTCGACCGGATGGTTCACCGCGCGACCGGCATGGCCCTTGCCAATCTCGATGCACGCCCGGCGCCCGCGGGCATGATGCCGGTGGTTCTGGGGCCGGGATTTCCCGGCATCCTCCTGCACGAAGCGATCGGCCACGGCCTGGAAGGCGATGCCCACCGCAAACGGTCCTCGGTCTTCGTCAACCACATGGGCGAGCAGATCGCCGCGCCTGGCGTGACAGTCGTGGACGATGGCACCGTACCCCGTCACTCCGGATCGCTCAATATCGATGACGAGGGCACGCCTGGCCAGCGCAATGTCCTTATCGAGAACGGGCGGCTGGTTGGTCTCATGCAGGATCGCATGAATGCCCGGCTGATGAACGGTTCAATGACGGGCAATGCACGTCGTCAGTCCTATGCGCACCTGCCGCTGCCGCGCATGACCAACACATTCCTGCAAGGCGGCGACCTCCACCCCGAGGAAATCATCGCAACTGTTCGGAAAGGCATCTACGCAACGGAATTCGGCGGCGGCACGGTGGACATCACCACCGGACAGTTCAACTTCGCGGCGGTCCAGGCCTATCTCATCGAAGACGGCAAGCTGACTGCACCGGTGGAAGGAGCAACGCTGATCGGCGTGGGACACGAGGCTCTTAAGAAAGTCTCAATGTTGGGCAACGACTTGTCGCTCGATGACGGTGAAGCCGTCTGCGGCAAGGATGGCCAGTCGGTACTTGTCGGTGTCGGCCAGCCCACGGTGCGTATCGACGAGATGGTCGTTGGCGGCGTGTCCTGACCTCAAATCCATCGCCATACGACCCCAATTGCACGGAGAGGCAAACTGTG
>NZ_DAMDBA010000062.1:0-28960 GCF_032093395.1 Novosphingobium sp. | reverse complement strand
CCCCGTCCTGCGCTTCGAAGCGCAGGCCGTCGCCCACGGCCGCAAGGCTGGAGGCGGCCGTATTGAACGTCTGCGCGAGAGTGCGGCCCTGCTCCAAGGCCGAGGCACGCAGCGAACCGTCGGTCGGGTCGGACAGCAACTGCTTCAGCGCGGTCTCGAAATCGACGATGGCATCGTAGACGCCGGTCTGCTCGACCGCGCTTTCGATGTTCTCCAGACCCTGCACTTCGGCCCCGGCGCGGGCGGCGTCGGAGCCGGTGCGGCGCACTTCGGACTGGCGGAACATGTCCGCATTGCGCACGATCCCGGTGATGCGAACGCCCGCGAGGTTGATCGCATTGGGCTGGGAGGCAACCGAATTGACCGCCACTTCCGAGAGCGAGACGCTGCGGCGGACATAGCCTTCGGACGAAGCATTGGCGATGTTCTGCGCGGTCACGTCCAGCGCGGCCTTGGCGGCGCGGGTGCCGGAGCGGGCGATGGTGATGAGATCGGCGGCCATAACGGTTACGCCTCCTTCTTCGCGGGCAGGAATCGGGCCATCTGTTCCTCGATGATCTTGGCCAGGCCCAATATGCCGCTGTCGGCGGTCACGTCGGCGAAGTGCTCGTCCTGCATCCGGTTGAAGGTATCGAGCGCCTGGCCGCCGAAGATCGGCTCGCCGCCGAAATGCGCCTTGCGGGCCTCGGCCAGCATCTGGCGCACGAACAGGGCTTCGAACTGCTTCGCGGTGGCGGCCAGCTTCTCGCGGTCGGTGGCGCCCGGCGCGATGGTCATGCCCGGAAGCGTCGAGGGTATCGTGCTCATATCACCACCATTTCCGCTTTGAGCGCGCCGGCCTGCTTCAGCGCTTCCAGGATCGCCACGAGATCGGAAGGGGTGATTCCCAGCAGGTTGAGCGCATCGACCACGCGGGCGAGCGAGGCGCCGCCCCGGAACAGGGCGACCGAGCGCTTTTCCTCCTCGGTATCGATCGCGGAATGCTCTTCCACTTCGGTCCGGCCCCGGCTGAACGGCGCGGGCTGAACGACCATGGGGTTCTCCTGGATGCGCACGGTCAGCTTGCCGTGGCTGATCGCGGCGGGCGAGAGGCGCACGGCCGAATTGATGACGACGGTGCCGGTGCGGCTGTTGACGATCACGCGCGCAGGCGTTTCCGCAGGATCGACGTCGATCATCTCGATCGCCGCCATCATCGAGGCGCGGCTGTCAGGATCGGCGGGGAGGCGCAGGGCGACGGTAACGCCGTCCTCCACCGAAGCCGTGCCGGGCAGGCGCATGTTGATGGCATCGCGCACGCGGGCGGCGGTGAGGAAGTCGGAGTTGAACAGGTTCCAGCGCAGCGCGTCTCCGCCCTCGAAGCCGGTGGCCACCGCGCGCTCGACGCTGCCGCCTTCGGCAATGCGGCCCACGGTGGGAATGTTGATCGTCACGTTGGAGCCGTCCCGCGCCGAAACGCCCAGGCCGCCGACCGCGAGATTGCCTTGCGCCATGGCATAGATCTGGCCGTCCGCACCATAGAGCGGGGTGAGGATCAGCGCTCCGCCGCGCAGGCTCTTGGCCTTGCCGATGGTCGAGACGGTCACGTCGATGCGCTGGCCCGGCTTGGCGAAGGCGGGGAGGTCGGCCGTGACCATGACGGCGGCGGCGTTCTTGAGGCCGGGGGAAATGCCCGGCGGCAAGGTCAGGCCCATGCGGCCCGAAACGCCCTTCATCGCCTGCGTGGTATATTCGAGATTGTCGTCCCCGGTGCCCGGCAGGCCGACGACCACGCCGTAGCCGGTGAGCTGGTTTGAGCGCACGCCCTGGAACTGTCCGAGATCGCGCAGACGCTCCGCGTGGGCGTCCAGCGGGGCGAGGAACACGATCAGCGAGGCCAGCATCGCCGCGAGCAGCGTGGGCAGCCAGCGCTGGCGCCGGGAGAGTTTCTGCTGCGTCATCAGAACGGCGAGATCCGGTTGAAGAACTGGCCGAGCCAGCCCTGACGACCGCTGCGCATGATCGCACCCTTGCCGGCATATTCGATCCGGGCGTCGGCGACGCGGGTCGAGGCGAGGGTATTGTCCTCGTCGATATCGGCGAGGCGGACGATGCCGGAAAACCGCACCCATTCGTCTCCCTGGCTGACCAGCATCTTCTTCTCTCCTCTGACGAGCGCCGTTCCATTGGGGCGCACTTCGGCGATGGTGACGGACAGCACCGAACTCAGCGAACTCGTCTGCGTCGCGCTGCCCTGACCATTGAACGTCGAGGAGGAGCTGGCGTTAAGGGCATCGGGCTTGAGAAACGACAGCGGGCCGGATGTCGGCGGCACGATCGCGGCGCCGCCACCCTTCTGGCTTCGGGAGCCGGCGGTCTTGGCGGCCGTGGTCGATTCCACCAGCAGGATCGTCAGCGGATCGCCCACGCGGGCGGCGCGGGTGCCGCCATGGAGAGGCGCGTAACCTGCCGAAACGCTGAAGATCCCACCGGTTGCGGGCTGCGTTGGAGGAGGGGGGGCGGGCAGGGTGGGCTCGAAGCCGGAAGGCTTGGGCGGCTTCCTGGCCATGACCGGCGGCGCGGCGAGAACCGCCAGCGCCGTCCCTGCCAGCAGGAGTGCGCGCGCCACCATCGTCACAGCGTCTGGTTCGCGTTGCGCAGCATCTCGTCCACCGAGGAGATCATCTTCGAATTGAT
Source organism: Novosphingobium sp. (assembly GCF_032093395.1). Taxonomy (GTDB): domain Bacteria; phylum Pseudomonadota; class Alphaproteobacteria; order Sphingomonadales; family Sphingomonadaceae; genus Novosphingobium. Next base: position 26,284 of record NZ_DAMDBA010000062.1, on the reverse strand, counting down.
CTCGTAGGCGCGTTGGGTCTCGATCATGTCCACCAGCTCCTCGACGATGTTGACGTTCGAGCCTTCGAGCATTCCCTGCCGGACCATCCCGCGCCCTTCTTCCCCGGCGATGCCGAGTTGCACGGGCCCGCTCCCGGCGGTTTCGCGCAGGAAGTTGTCGGAAGCGGCCTGAAGCGCCGCCGGATTGGTGAAGTTGGCGATCGTGATCTGGCCCAGTTCGGTCGGGTCGGTCTGCCCGTCCACTTGCGCCGAGACGGTGCCGTTCTCGGCCACCGTGATCGCGGTCGCACCTTCCGGCACGGTGATCGCGGGTTGCAGGAGGTAGCCCTGCGAGGTCACCAGCTCACCCTGCGGGGAGCGGGTGAAATTCCCGGCGCGGGTATAGGCCAGCTCGCCGCCGGGCAGGGCGATCTGGAAGTAGCCCTGGCCGTCCAGCGCGAGGTCGAAGGTATTGCCGGTGGTCTGGAGCGAGCCCTGCGTTTCCATGCGGCTGGTGGACTGCACCGCGACCCCGGTGCCCAGATTGAGCCCGGTGGCATAAGTCGTCTCGCTGGACGACTGGGCGCCCGCCACGCGCGAATCCTGATAGGCCAGGGTCGCGAAGTTGGCGCGGTCCTTCTTGAAGGCGGTGGTGCTGACGTTGGCCAGATTGTTGGCGATCACGCGCATCCGCGTGTCCTGCGCCTCCAATCCGGTGCGGGCGACCTGTAGAGCGGAAGTGGGCATGTTCGGGTCCTCAGCTATCGATGCGCATCAGGCGCACGCTGCCCTCGTCGAGTTCGCGCGCGGTCTCGACGAGCTTGGTTCGCATTTCGAACAGGCGCTGGGCCGAGATCATCTCGGTGAGCACTTGCGACGGCGAGACGTTCGAGCCTTCCAGCGAGCCGGGGATGACGCTGGCGTTTTCATCCTTCGGCAGGACGCCGGGCGGGCCACCATCGGTGACGACGACACGGAAGACGCCGGTCAGATCCTTGGCAATCCGCGAGCCCGTCGGGTCCACCAGCTTGAGGCGGTCCACCCGCTGCGGCGGCTGGCCGGGCGTGGCCGGATCGGTGACGAGGATGCCGCCGTCCTGTGCGATCGTGACGATCGAACCCGGCGGCAGCGTGATCGGGCCACTTTCGCCTAGCACCGGCAGGCCCTCTCCATTCTGGAGCACGCCGGTGACCGCAACCGACAGGTCGCCGCGCCGGGTATAGGCTTCGCCCCCGTCATCTGCCTGCACCGCCAGCATCGCGTCGCCCTGCATGGCGACATCGAGCGGCTGGCCGGTGCGGTTGACCGAGCCGGACTTCATCGAGGCGCCGATCACCTCGGTGCCGGAAAGCGCGCGCACTTCGATCTGCGGCCCTTCCAGCGTGTTCGGCGTGGCCTGGAGAATCTCGGCGCGGAAGCCGATGGTCTGGGCGTTCGCCATGTTGCTGGCGGTCACGCGCTCGCGGTTGAGCGAGGCGTTCATGCCGGATACGGCGGTGTAGATCAGGCGATCCATGGTTGCTGGCTCATCAGGTCCGCAGGTTGATGATCGTCTGCGAGATCTGCGTCTCGGTATCGACCGCCTTGGCATTGGCCTGGAAATAGCGCTGCGCCGTGATCAGGCTGACCAGTTCTTCCGAAAGATCGACGTTGGAGCGCTCGATATTGCCCGAAAGCAGGCTGCCGTAGAGGCCGGAATCGGGCTGGCCATAGGACGCTACGCCAGAGCGGCCGGTGGCCGACCACGAAGCATTACCGAGCTGCTTCAACCCGTTGGGCGCGACGAAGGAAGCGAGCGCAACGACGCCGATCGTCACGTTCGAGGCATCGGCGTAAGTCGCCACGACTTCGCCGGTGGGCTCGATGGTGATCCCGGCATATTCCGCACCGGCGGCATTGGTTTGCGGGATGCGGGCCGACTGCGGCGTCGTACCGGTTATCGCACCGTTGGCGTCGACCGGGAAGACCTGGAGCCGCGACCCGTTGGTATTGTGGATGTAACCTTCGCCATCCGTCGCGAAAGACCCGGCGCGGGTATATTCTATCGCGCCGGACAGCGGCGAAGCGACGGTGAAGAAGCCCTCGCCGTTGATCGCCACGTCGAGCGCCGACCCGGTCTGCTCCATCGCGCCGAGCCCGAAGTTCTGCTGGATCGAGGCGACCCGCGCGCCGATCCCGGTGGTCAGCGAGGGGTCGGTGAGGATCGAGGACGAGACGATGTCGGCGAAAGTGGTGTTGCTCTTCTTGAAGCCCGCCGTCTCGGCATTGGCGATGTTGTTGGAGATGACGTTGAGATCGGTCTGGGCGCTCTTGAGCCCGGTGAGCGAGGTGTAGAAGGACATCGGATACTCCTGGGAATGCGTTTAGTCGCGGGCAGCCAGGGCGGCGATCGCCGCCTGGGTGGCGTTCTGGGCGCTGACGAGGGTGTCGAGTTTGGACGCGATGGTCTTGAGCGTGTCCGCCATCTCGGTGGTACCGGCGAGGGCCGAGAACTGCGCCATCTGCGCAAGCATCTCGGTCTGGTCCATCGGGCTGAAGGGATCCTGCTGCTTCATCTGGGCAAGCATCAGCTTCAGGAAATCGCCCTGGTCGAGATCGCCCAGGGATGTCTTCGAGTCCGTCGTTTTTGCGGTCCTGGCGGCGGACACGGCGGTGGTGTCGATAACGGTCATCTGAGCCTCATCGTGTCGAGCATGAGCTGCTTGGCGGTGGCGATGGCCTCGACCAGGTTCTGGTACTGACGCGAGGCTTCGAGCATCTCGACCATCTCGGCGTTCTCATCGACGGGAGCGGTCCAGACATCGCCGTTGGCATCGGCGAGCGGGTGGTCGGGGCTGTGCTGGCGGACGGCGGCGGCGCCTTCGCGCATCACGCCCTGGACGTTGACCGAGGCAAGGCCGCTGGCCCGGTCCATGTCTTCGGCGAAGATGGCGCGGATCGGCTTGTAGGCCTGCTCCTCGGCGGCGGAGACGGTGCCGGCATTGGCAAGGTTGGACGCCGCCGCGTTCATCCGCACGAGCTGGGCCGACATGCCGCGCTGGGCGAGCGTGAACAGGGTCATCGGTTCGCGGGGGGGCGGCATCGTCACTCGCCCTTCAGAGCGCGGGTGACGGTATCGACCCGCCCCCGGATGAATTCGAGGGTGGTCGAGTAGCCCACCGCGTTCTCGGAAAAGGCGAGCTGCTCGTTCTGGAGTTCCACCGTGTTGCCGTCGAGCGAGGGCATGACCGGCACCCGATAGAGCGCGGCGGTTTCGGCGGCATCGTCCAGACGCATTCCGCGTTCCGTGGAGCGCAGGGCGACGGTGAAATCGATGTCGCGCGCCTTGTATCCGGGCGTAGCGGCGTTGGCGATGTTCGAGGCGATCAGGCCCATGCGCTGCGAGCGAAGTTCCAGCGCGGCGGCGTGAATCCCGAACAGGTCGTGTGACATGGCGTTCCGGCTCCGACGAGTGTTCGTGTCGATGCTTCGCAAAGGGCGTGCCAATCGATCGGACTCTCGGACTTGCGCGTATTTGCGACATCCTGCGTGGATTGTCAGAGAGAGCCTTGCGGCAACCGCTTGCCGCTTTCCCGGCAAGCCGCTTCCGGGGCTGAAAACTGATGAAATGCGCCGTTCTCCGGATGAAAAGGAGTGCGCATCGCCATGCAGCCCGAACATCTTCTCGACCCCGCCAGCGCCCTGATCGTGGTGGGCGGCACTCTGCTTGCCACGGTCCTGCGATGCGGCGCGGGCGATTGCCTCACGACCGTGGTCGCGCTCGGCACCCTGTTGCGCCGCCCCTTCGACCCTGAGCGGGCGCGGTCGGACATGGCGGTGCAGGTGCAGGAAATCCGCCAGGACGGAGTGATCCGCTCACGCCCGGCCCCGACCGGCGATGCCGAATTCGACGAGGCGACGGCGATGCTGATCGGCAGCCGTTCGCTCGGTGCGCTGCAACTGGCCCATGCCGCGCACAAGCGGCGACGGATCGAGACCAGCCAGCGCGCGGTGCGCACTTTCATCCAGGCGGCGGACCTGTCGCCGGTGTTCGGGCTGGCCGGCACGCTCGTGGCGCTGAACCAGCTGCCGCCGCTCGACCAGCCGGGCGCGGATTTTGCCGCCGCTATCTCGATGGCGGTGCTGACCACGCTCTATGGGCTGCTGCTGGGCAACCTGCTGTTCACCCCCTTGGCCCGCGTGCTCGCCCGTCGCGCGGCCGACGAGGAGCGCGACAGGCAGGCGGTGATCGACTGGCTGGAGCGGCAGGTCGCCGACGCGCTACCGCATGGCGAGCGGCCTCATGGAGAGCGGCCTCATGCCGAACGGGCGCGCCATGCGGTGGATGTCCCCGCATGAGCGCGCGCACGGCGGCCAGCTGGCAGACCTCGCTGGCGGATCTTTCGTTGATTCTCTTCATGATCGCTGCCGCTGCGATCAATCGGCAGCAGGGCCACCTGCGGCCGGAACGACAAGTGCAGGCGCGGTCGGCATCTCCTTCCTCGCCCGAGGGAACGCCGCTGGCGATCTACATCGCTGCGCCGGATGCCCCGCCCTTGGCCCGCTGGCTGGCCGAGCAGGCCCGAGATCCCCGCCAGCGCGTGACCGTCACGGCGCTTTATGGACCGGCCGACCAGGACCTGGAGCGCGCGCTGTCGGAGGCCGGGCTGCTCGCGGCGGAAGCGGGGCGGGCGGGTCACAGGGCGCGGATCGTGGTGGAGCCGGGCATCCCGGCGCCCGCGCGCGTGGTCCTCGCCTTCGACGATCCGGATGAGGGGCTGGCACGGAGCTTGCTGCCCCAAGCGCGAAACCTTCCCGAAGGAACGCGATCTCGATGAAGACGATGGGCCCGATTCTCGGAGCAACACTTTCTGCCGCTGCGCCCGCCGGCTTCGCCGATCTCGATGCGATTGACCGGCAGGTCGCCCTCTTTACCGGAGTGGCAGCGGGCGAGGAAGGAGGCGCCGCCACGCCCGTCGATCGTCGCCTTCGGCTCCAGCCCTGTCTCGGCGGACTGGCGCTCTCATGGCGGACGGCGGCACGGGACAGCGTGATCGTGCAATGCGGCGACGCGGGGGGCTGGCGCTTGTTCGTACCGGTGCGGCGCGCGGCGGTTGTCGCGCCGACGGAAGCACCCGTCCCCCCGGCGGTGCGGCGCGGCGATGCGGTGGCGATCGCCGTGGAGGGGGAGGGCTTTGCGGTATCGCAAGCCGGAGAGGCGCTGGAAAGCGGGCCTGTCGGGGCATGGATCAGGGTGCGGCCACTGGCGCTTGGCAGGGGGCGGCCGGAGGAGATGCGCGCGAGGATCGTCAGGCCCGGTCTCGTTTCCCTACCTCTGCCTTAACCTTGCTGCCCGGCGGGGCGAGGCGGGTTTCCGTAAAATTCCGGGCCAGACCTCTTAACGTCCGTGCGGTGCCGCCGTCCTTCAGGGAAACGCCGCATCAACGGAGCCAGACAATGCCCCCCATCGAAGTGGGATCGACCAGTCCCCTCGGAGCCATCCAGGCCCGGTTCTCCCGCGCCGGCAGCACGACCGGCGCTGCAACACCCAGCGCTTCCGCGCCCAGTCTTTCAGCATGGTCGGAAAGCCCGACCGTGGATGCTTCCACCGCGCTCGATCCCGGTGCCGTTCCCATCGATCTGGACCGCGTGGCGCTTATCCGCAAGGCCGTGGAGAACGGCACTTATCCCGTGATCCCCACCCAGATCGCGGACGCCATGATCGCGGCGGGCGTGTTGCTCAGGAGTCACCACGAATGACGCGCGCCATCAGCCACGAGGGCGATCTCGGCGAAACGCTGCGGCAGATGCTTGCCGTCCTTGAGGCAGAGCGGCAAGCGCTTGCCGGGCTGGACCTGGATGCGATCGTCGGCACCACCCGCGACAAGGACCGGCTCTGCGCCATGCTGGACGGGGCCGGAAAAGGCGCCGAGGCGGGCGGCCCGGGCATGGAGCTCGATGAGGAATGCCGGGGCCTGCTGGAAGCGGCGCGGCGGTTGAACGAGATTAATCGCCAGGTTCGCAACATCATAGCCGCCAATGTCGCAACCCGGCTCAATACCCTGACCGGTGCACCCCAGCTCTATCGGGCCGGGACCAACTACGCGCTCGTCGCCAACCGCGTCTGATCCGAACCACGCGAATGCCGGCCCCGTCCAGCCCCCGTCTGGCATGGACTTTGCTGAACATCTCTCGAACCAACCGGATCGGGAGCCGCCACATTGAGCGAGGCGCAAGGCACCATTGCAGCTACGGTCAATCCGTCGAAGGGCAGCGGCTCCGCTTCCGTAAACGGCGGGGGCATCCATGCCGCCATCGCGCGAGCGGCCCAGGCAACGGGCGTCGATTTCCAGTTTCTCCTGGCCCAGGCGCGGATCGAATCGAGCCTCGATGCCGGGGCCCGGGCCGATACGTCCAGCGCCGCCGGGCTCTTCCAGTTCACCAACGGTACCTGGCTCGATACGCTGGGCCGCCATGGCGCCGATCACGGCATGGGCTGGGTCCAGCAGGTGATCGCCGGAGGAGGGCTGTCCGATCCCGGCATGCGGGCGCGGATCATGGGCTTGCGCTATGACGCCCAAGCCTCGGCGCTGATGGCCGCCGAGCTTGCGCGCGACAATCGCGCCGAGCTGACCTCTCGCCTAGGACGCGAGCCGGACGCGGCCGAGCTTTACCTCGCGCATTTCCTGGGTTCTGGCGGAGCGGGGCAGTTCCTGTCCGCATTGGCGACCGATCCGGGCCGGAGCGCCGCCTCGGTGCTGCCGGCCGCCGCGGCCGCCAATCGCGGGATATTCTACGAAGGCGCAAGCCCCCGCAGCCTCGGCGCTGTCATGGACCTCCTGCGCGGCAAGATGGCGGATGCCATGAGCGGCGCCCCAGACCACGCCCCCGACATCGCGATCTCCGGTCAGCCGCCTTCGTTCGCGACCGTCGGGCAGGCATTCGCACGGTCCGGCGGTCCGGTTGCCCAGGCGTTCGGCGCAGCGGCATCCTCAACCTCGCCGCGCGTCGCCCGCCTGTCCATGGCCGAAACCTTGCGCGGAACCTTCGATCTTTCCGGCGCCGCGGCCCCGGCTTCGGTACGCGCGGCTTATGACAGGCTCGCGGGGTTAGGGCTGTGAACCGGTTGCTCAGTCGCTTCGGCGAGCTTGGCACCATGGCGCTGCCGGCGGGCATCCTCACGCTGATCGTGCTGATGATCGTGCCGGTGCCGGCCTTCGTGCTGGACGTTTCGTTCGTGCTGAACATCGCGCTTTCGCTGGCCATCCTGATGGCGGCGATGAACGCGGAGAAGCCGCTGGACTTTTCCTCCTTCCCCTCGGTCCTGCTCTTCGCGACCTTGCTGCGCCTCGCGCTCAACGTGGCTTCTACCCGCGTCGTCCTGGTCCACGGGCACGAGGGCGAGGCGGCGGCGGGCGTCGTCATCGAATCCTTCGGCAAGTTCCTGATCGGCGGCAACTTCGCCGTGGGCATCTTCGTCTTCCTGATCCTGATGATCATCAACCTGGTGGTCGTGACCAAGGGCGCCGGGCGCGTTTCGGAAGTCTCGGCGCGCTTCACGCTGGACGCGCTGCCGGGCAAGCAGATGGCGATCGACGCCGATCTGGCCGCCGGGCTCATGACGGCGGACGAAGCCAAGGCCCGCCGCCGCGAGGTGGCGACCGAGGCGGACTTCTACGGTTCGATGGATGGCTCCAGCAAGTTCGTGAAGGGCGATGCCATTGCGGCGATGCTGATCCTGGGCGTCAATATCGTCGCCGGTTTCTGCCTAGGCATGATCAGCCATGGCCTTTCCGCCGGCGAGGCAGCGCAGACCTACATCACCCTGGCCATCGGCGATGCATTGGTGGCGCAAGTGCCCGCGCTGCTACTCTCGATCGCTGCGGCCACCATCGTCACCCGCGTCTCCGACAGCCGTAACCTGACCGGACAGATAGGCGGACAATTCGCCGATCCGCGCACCTGGCTGCCGGTTGGCGTGGTCATGACCGCGATCGGGCTGATCCCGGCGATGCCGCAGACGGTGTTCCTGCCCGCAGCGGCGCTGGCCTTCTGGCTCTGGCATGTCCTGCGGAGGCGGCGGAATCTGCAGGATTACATGCGGACGCCCGCCGTGGAGCCGCCAGCGTTCGCCGATCCCTCGCGTATCGTGCTGGAAGAGGTATCGGACCATACCCTGGTCACGATCGAACTGGGCTATGGCCTCGTGCAACTCGTGGACGAGCGGCGGGGTGCGCCGTTGGTGAGCCGCGTTACCGGGGTGCGCAAGCAGCTCAGCCAGTCGTTCGGGTTCATCGTCCCGCAGTTTCGCGTTCGCGACGCGCTGGACATGCCGCCGCACGACTATCGCATCGTGCTGGGCGGGGTGACGCTGGGCAGCGCCACGATCCGCGCCGACCGTATTCTCGCCATCGATGCCGGAGAGGCGCGCGCCCATCACGGCCTGCGCGGGGAGGAAACGCGCGATCCCAGCTTCGGCTGTCCGGCATTGTGGATCGACCCGGCCGCGCGCGACCATGCGACGGCGGAAGGCTTCCTGACGGTGGATGCGGGCACGGTGATCGCCACCCATCTCAACCAGCTTCTGTCCGAGCGCGCCCACGACCTGCTCGGTCCGGACGAGGTAAAGGCCCTGCTCGACGGGATCAGGGAGCACGTGGCGGGGCTGGTCGAGACGATCCATCCGCAGCCGCTTTCGCTGGCCGCGATCACCCGGCTGCTGCGGGCCTTGCTGGAAGACGGCATCCCGATAGCGCACCCGCTGCCGATCCTCGCCAGCCTCGGCCGCGCCGTACAGCAGACGCTGGACCACGAGCGGCTGATCGAACTGGTGCGGGCCGATCTCGGCGCGTTGATCGTGGGACGCGTCTGCCCGCCTTACGAACGCCTGCCGGTGGTGACGCTGGACGCCGGTCTGGAAGCTTCGATCGTACAGGGCATGGTCGATCCCGTCACCGGGCAGCCGGTGGTCGAGCCGGATCTTGCCCGCATGATCGGCGAGCGGATCGCGATGCTCTGCGAAGAGCGGGGGCCGGATGCCATACCGCTGGCGCTCGTGGTTCAGCCGCGCGCGCGCCGGGCGCTGGCGGCCCTGCTGCGGCTGCGCGCGCCGTCCTGCCTGGTGCTCTCGATCGCCGAATTGCCGCCGACCCAACCCATCGAAGTGATCGACGTCGTCGGTGCCGCCCATCCGGAAGGCAGGCCGCCCGCGCTTCCGCAATCCCATTCCGTGGAGAGCATGGCCGCATGAAACAGGACCAGAGGGGATTCAACACCTATGCCGGTAAAATCGCCGGGGCTTATCAGGGCGATGTCGGCGATCGGGTCCGCCGGTTCCTGCCGATGGTCCGGCGGCTGGCCTGGCATGTCCATGGCAGCGGGCGTCCCGGTATAGAGCTGGAGGATCTGATCCAGGCCGGGCTCGTGGCGCTTACCGAATGCGCGCAGAAGCACCAGGGGCCGACCGAGGACGGCTTCGCGGCCTATGCCAAGATGCGGGTGCGCGGCGCCATGGTGGACCTCATCCGCCGCACGGTGCCGATGTCTCGCGGGGCCAGCGAGCGACGCCGCCAGCTTGCGGCGAAGGAAACCCAACTGCGCGGCCTGTTGGGGCGGGATCCGCTGCCGCATGAACTGGCAGGCGCTCTGGGCATAGCGGAGAGCGAACTCGCGGCCCTGCGCGGCACCAGCCAGCCGCTGCACTTCGAGCCGATCGACGAGGCCTATTCGGATCAGAACATGGCCTTCGCGGACGACCGGCCGGATAGCCACGCGCTGCTGGCCGATGAGGAACTTCGCGCGGCAGTGGTGGGGGCGGTGGCGGACCTGCCGGAGCGGCTCAAGCTGGTTGTGCAGCTCTACTTCGTCGAGGAACTGAACCTTGCCGAGATCGCGCAAGTGCTTCAGGTGTCGATCCCGCGCGTCCACCAGTTGAAGGCGCAGGCGCTGGGCAAGCTGCGCGAGGGGCTGGAGGGCGTAGCGGATATTCTCTAGCCGCCACGCCATGTCCCGTATCAGCCGAGATAGATGCCCGCCGGATTGCCGGTAACGCCGGACTCGACTTCGAACAGCGCGCCGTCGAATTCGGATTCGGGCAGGCCGGTCGCCGCCGAGGTCACGAACATACGGTCCAGCTTCTCGCCCGCGAATGCGATGTTGGTGATGCGCTTTGCCGGCAGCTCGATCGAGCGTTCACGCGTGCCATCCGGGGCGAAGCGGCTGATCTTGCCGCCGTCCCAGTGGGCGGTCCAGAGATAGCCCTCGGCGTCCGTTGTCATGCCGTCCGGATAGCCGTCCTCTTCGGAGAAGCGGATGAACTCCTGGCGATCACGCGCGCCGTTTTCGTCCACGGCGAAGCGGTAGATCACGCGGCGGCCCGAATCGGCGTGGTACATCCACTGGCCGCAGGGCGAGAAGGCCGGGCCGTTGGGCACGGTATAGTCGGTGTCGATCACCTGCCATTCGCCCGAGGGCGAGAGGCGATAGAGCGAGCCGGTGACCTCTTCCTCGGCCATGTCCATGGTGCCGCACCAGATCGCGCCGTGGCGGTCGGCCTTGCCGTCGTTCATGCGGTTGCCGGGCAGGTGCGGCTCGGGATCGTTGCGCTCCGAGATGGTCAGCGGATCGAGCGTGATATTGGCAACGCCGTCCTGGAAGCCGCCGATGAGTCCGCCTTCGGCGCGCGGGGCAACCCAGCCGAGGCGGGCGGGCATGTCCCAGCGGGTCACGGTGTTGTCGGCGAGGCTCAGGCGGTTGAGAGCAGGGGCGAGGATGTCGACCCAGTAGAAGGCATTGTCGCGCGCGCTCCAGAGCGCGCCTTCGCCGAGGGTATCGCGGACGTCGCGATCGATCTTGCGCCAAAGGGTCATGAAACTCTCCCGTGAAAGTGGTTCGGCCCCCGCCCCGTCCTTTCCCTTGAGGGGACAGGCAGGGACGAGGGCCGAAAGGTCATCCGACGGCTAGGTCGGACAGGATCACTTAAATCAGTGGTTATCGCGCGGCAGGCCCATGGTCTGGGCGATGCGCTGGTACTTCTCGGCGCCTTCAAGGATCGCGCCGGTGTCCATCTGGCCGACGACCGAGCGCTGGATTTCCTGCCACGGCGTCTGAGAGGCCGGGTAGGGGTAACCGCCCTTGGCTTCGAGAGCGGCACGGCGCGCGGCCAGTTCCTCGTCGGAGATCAGCACGTCCACGCGGCCCTTCTTGAGGTCCATGCGCACGCGGTCACCCGATTCCAGCAGGGCGAGGCCGCCCATGGCTGCGGCTTCAGGCGAAGCGTTGAGGATCGAGGGGCTGCCCGAGGTGCCCGACTGGCGGCCGTCACCGATGCACGGCAGCGAGTGGACGCCTTCGGTGATGAGGTACGAAGGCGGACGCATGTTGACGACTTCCGCCGCGCCCGGATAGCCGATCGGACCGGCGCCGCGCATGAACAGCAGGGTTTCGGGGGTAATGCCGGTGGCCGGATCGTCGATGCGGTGGTGATAGTCCTCGGGACCGTCGAACACCACGGCATTGCCTTCGAAGGCGTCCGGGTCTTCGGGGTTCGAGAGGTAACGGTCGCGGAACTCCTTGGAGATCACGCTGGTCTTCATGATCGCGGCGTCGAACAGGTTGCCCGACAGGACCAGGAAGCCGGCTTCCTCGACCAGCGGCTGGTCGAACTGCTTGATGACCTTCTCGTCCTCGATCACGGCATCGCGGCAGTTGTCGCCCATGGTCTTGCCGTTCACCGTCATCGCGCCCTCGTGGATGAGGCCCTGCTTGATCAGCTGCGCGACCACGGCGGGGACGCCGCCTGCACGGTAGTAGTCCTCGCCCAGGTATTCGCCGGCGGGCTGGAGGTTCACCAGCAGCGGGATCTTGTGGCCGATGCGTTCCCAGTCCTTCAGCGGCAGGTCGACGCCGATGTGGCGGGCGATCGCGGCGAGGTGGATCGGGGCATTGGTCGAACCGCCGATGGCGGCGTTGACGGCGATGGCGTTATGGAACGCGTCGAGCGTCAGGATGTCCGAGGGCTTGAGATCCTCGTGGACCATGTCGACGATGCGCTTGCCGGTGCGCCATGCGCATTCCTGGCGGTCGCGGTAGGGCGCGGGGATCGCGGCCGAGCCGGGGAGCATCATGCCCAGGGCTTCGGCGAGCGAGTTCATCGTCGTCGCCGTGCCCATGGTGTTGCAGTAGCCGGTCGACGGGGCCGACGAGGCGACGAGCTTGATGAAGCCGTCGGCGTCGAGTTCGCCGGCGGCCATCATCTCGCGGCCCTTCCAGACGATCGTGCCCGAACCGGTACGCTCGCCCTTGTGCCAGCCGTTGAGCATCGGGCCGACCGAAAGCGCGATCGCCGGGATGTTCACGGTAGCGGCCGCCATCAGCAACGCCGGGGTGGTCTTGTCGCAGCCGGTGGTCAGCACCACGCCGTCGAGCGGGTAGCCGTAGATCGCTTCGACCAGGCCGAGGTAGGCCAGGTTGCGGTCGAGACCGGCGGTCGGGCGCTTGCCGGTTTCCTGGATCGGGTGGACCGGGAATTCCAGCGCGATGCCGCCGGCTTCGCGAATGCCCTCGCGAATGCGCTCGGCCAGCACGATGTGGTGGCGGTTGCAGGGCGACAGGTCGCTGCCGGTCTGGGCGATACCGATGATCGGCTTGCCCGAGCGAAGCTCTTCAAGGCTAATGCCGAAGTTCAGGTACCGCTCCAGGTAGAGCGAGGTCATGTCGATGTTGTCGGGATTGTCGAACCAGGCGCGCGAGCGCAGCTTCGGTGCAGTCTTGTTGTCGGTCATGGGCGATCGTTTCTTTTCAGGTCAGCGCGAAGACGTGGAGACGCGGTAGATCATGACATGCTTGTAGGGCTTGCCCGGATCGACGCGGGTGGACGGGAAATTCGAGTGGTTCGGCGAGTCCGGGAACTTCTGCGGTTCCAGCGCGATCCCGTCGCCCATGCGGTAGAGGTGGCCGTTCTTGCCGATGAAGGTGCCGTCCAGGAAGTTGCCCGCGTAGAACTGCACGCCGGGTTCGGTCGTCAGCAGTTCGAGCACGCGGCCCGAAACGGGGTCTTCCAGGCGCGCGGCCAGTTCGGGGGTCTTGGTGACGCCCTTGTCGAGCGCGAAGTTGTGGTCGTAGCCGCGGCCCATGACGATCTGCTCGTCCTTGCCGTCGCGGATGCGTTCGCCGACGACGGTGGCCTTGCGGAAGTCGAATGCGGTGCCCGTCACGTCGCGCAGTTCGCCGGTCGGGATCAGCTTGTCGTTCACCGGGGTGTAGTGGCCTGCCGGTATCGTCAGCAGATTCTGGATCGCGTCGCGCGGGCTGCCTTCACCGGCCATGTTGAAGATGGCGTGGTTGGTCATGTTGAGCACGGTCGGCTTGTCGGTGGTCGCATCGAATACGATCTGAAGGTTGCCCTTCTCGTCCAGCGAGTAGGTGACCTTGGTCTTCACGGTGCCGGGATAGCCCGAAGCGCCATCGGGGCTGACGAGCGAGAACACCGCCGTCGCCACGGGGCCCGACTTGATCGATTCGATCTTCCAGTTCTGCACGTCGAAGCCCTTGCCGCCGCCGTGCAGCGACTGGCCGTGATCGTTCTGCGGAAGCTGGTAGGTCTTGCCGTCGAGCGTGAACTTGCCGTCGGCGATACGGTTTCCGTAGCGGCCGATGGTGGCGCCCCAGTAGTTCGGGCGCTTTTCGTAGCTGGCGACATCGTCGTAGCCGAGCAGGATGTCGGCCGTCTTGCCGTCGCGATCGGGGGCCATCATCTTCCAGAGCGTGGCGCCGTACGTGAGGATCGTGGCCGAAACGCCGTTGGCGGCCTTCAGGGTGACGGCGGTGACTTGCGTGCCGTCGGAAAGCGCGCCTGCCGCAGCCTGCGAGGCATCGGCGGCGAGTGCCGGACTGGAAAGCGCCAGGGTTGAGGCGGACACCGCCATCGTTACAAACGCCTTGCGCAGTTTCCTCATTGCCCTAGCTCCCATATCTAACCTGTAATAAGTCGTTTCCGCATCGTTCAACCGGGCCCCGCCCGACGACGACGACCATTGACGATATTGCTTCCTGCATATAGTCCGACAAATAGAAAGAGCGCAAGCCGGTTTGCCGCAGGGCACGGCGCGGTTCTCTGGTTTAGAGAGGATAGTCATGCCCCCAGTGGTTTCATCTGGAGATGTCCCAGTGCTTCACGCGCAGCCAGCGGGCGTCCGCTACGGCCCGGCGCTGACGCTGCTTGCCAGCCTGTTTTTCATGTGGGGCTTCATCACCGTCATCAACAACACGCTGCTGCCGCACCTGCGCAGCGTGTTCGATCTTAGCTACACCCAGACGACGCTGATCGAATCGGTGTGGTTCATCGCCTATTTCGTCGCTTCGATTCCCTCGGCCAAGCTGATCGAACGAGTCGGCTACCAGAAGTCGCTGGTCATCGGCCTGCTGATCATGGCTGCCGGCGCGCTGGGCATGATGCTGGCCGCCAGCATCCCGTCCTACGGCGTTACGCTGCTCATGCTCTTCGTGATCGCCAGCGGCATCACCCTGCTTCAGGTCGCGGCGAATCCCTATGTTGCGGTCGTCGGCAAGCCCGAAACCGCGTCCTCGCGCCTCAACCTGGTGCAGGCGCTCAATTCGGCAGGCACCATGCTGGCCCCGCTGTTCGGCGCCTACCTGATCCTCGGCCGTTCCAAGAGCGGCACCTCGGCCGCCGGCACGGTGCTGACCGATGCCGAGCGCCTGGCTGACGCCCATTCGGTGATCCTGCCTTACGCGCTCGTTGCCGTAGTGCTGGTGATCCTTGCGGTGGTTATCGCCAAGTTCCCGCTGCCGTCGATGGGCTCGGCCAACTCGCGCCTCGCCAAGGAGCAGCGCAAGCACCTCTCGCTGTGGAATCACCGCAACCTCGTTTTCGGCATTCCCGCAATCTTCATCTACCTGATCGCCGAGATCGGCGTGGCGAACCTCTTCGTGAACTTCGTCAGCCAGCCGGACATCGCCAACCTGACACATGAGCAGGCGGGCAAGTACCTCACGTTCCTGTGGGGCGGCATGATGGTCGGCCGTTTCGCCGGTTCCGCGATCATGCAGCGTTTCGACGCGGGCAAGGTCCTGGCGTTCTTTTCGGTCGGCGCGTTCATCGTGATGATCGTGACGGTCTTTGCCAGCGGCCCGGTCGCCATGTGGTCGCTGATTCTCGTCGGCCTGTTCCACTCGATCATGTTCCCGACCATCTTCACCCTCGGCATCAAGGGCTTGGGCCCGCTGACCGAGGAAGGTTCGGGCCTGCTCGTCATGGCGATCGCCGGTGGCGCGCTGGTGATCGTGCAGGGCTGGCTGGCCGATAACTTCGGCCTTCAGAACTCCTTCATCCTGACCGCCGTCTGCGAACTCTACGTGTTGTTCTACGCACTGTGGGGCAGCAAGGTGACCAACGCTGAGCCGGATCTGGTTCCGGAACCCGCCGAGTAATCGGGCGGCCTCAGGCTAAACGAAAAAGGCCTCGGCGAGCGATCGCCGGGGCCTTTTGTTTTGGAGCGGTCAAAGAGAAACTCGTCGTCCCGGACTTGATCCGGGACCGCTGGCCGAGCTTCACCCAACCCTCGGCTGGGCGCCTTGCCTATCGGTCGCGTCTAAAGTTTTGCCAGCGATCCCGGACCAAGTCCGGGACGACGAATGGAGCCCTACTTCTTCTCCATCGCGCTGCGCGTATCTTCCAGCGCCAGGTCCACGAGCACGTTCATCGCCTCGGCCGCCGCTGCCGCATCCCCGGCGGCAATGGCATCATAGACTCGCACATGATCCGGAATCGGATTGCGGGGCAGGGCGCGGGCGCGTTGCTTGAACTGAGTGGTCCAGTTCACCGCCGCACCGATCGAGGCGCTGAGCACCAGCAGCGCATCGTTGCGCGTCGCCTGGAGAATGGCGTTGTGGAAGTCGCGGTCCGCCGCGCGGCCGGCTTCGGTGGTGAGGGTGTGACGGCGCATGGCCGCCAGCGCGTCCTTCATCGCCTTGAGGTCGTTCTTGTCGCGGCGCTGCGCGGCAAGGCGCGCGGCGGCAGGCTCGACGATGGCGCGCAGTTCGAACAAGCTGCGCACGAATTCGATGTCCGGCTCTCCGGCGAAGGCCCAGCCGAGCACTTCGGGGTCGAGCAGGTTCCAGCGATCGCGCGGCAGCACCCGCGTCCCGGCCTTGGGGCGACTCGCCACCAGGCCCTTCGCGCTCAGGACTTGAATGGCCTCACGATAGGCGCTGCGCGAGACTTGCAGCTCCTCCGCGAAGGCCACTTCGCCAGAAAGAATGTCTCCCGGCGCATATTTGCCGGACAAGATGGCCGTTCCCAGTTTATGGGCGATGGCGCCGTGCAGGCGGCGGCCCGGACCACGGGCTTCGTCGGCCGGCCTTGCACTTTCTTCTTCGTTCACGAAATTGGCTTCTGACACTGTTATTGGCACCTCTCCGATGGAACCTAACAGTCCTTCTCACGCGAAGGAACGACAAACATTGCGTTTCTGATGCGCTGGGAATATGTCGGAGTAAATAGGGAGATCCCAAATGACCGAATTCCGTTCCATCGTGGCTGCAACCGGCGAACCCCAGGGCGAACCGCTGGCCGTGAACGGCCCTGCCGACGTCGCTGCCGCCTGCGCCGCAGCCGCAGCCGCTTTCGATACCTATCGTGCCACCGACCGTGAAACCCGCGCTGCGTTCCTTGAGCGAATCGCGGACGAAATCGTCGCAATCGGTGATTCGCTGATCGAAGCCTACATTGCCGAGAGCGGCCTGCCGCGCGGTCGCGGTGAAGGCGAGCGTGGCCGTACCGCCGGCCAGCTGCGTCTCTTCGCGGACGTCGTCCGCAAGGGCCAGTGGCAGCAGCTGCGCATCGATCCGGCCCTGCCGGACCGCGCCCCGCTGCCCCGTCCCGACCTGCGCCTGCGCATGATTCCGGTCGGTCCGGTCGCCGTGTTCGGCGCCTCGAACTTCCCGCTTGCCTTCTCGACCGCCGGTGGTGACACCGCTTCGGCGCTTGCCGCCGGTTGCCCGGTCGTCGTCAAGGGCCACCCGGCCCACCCGATCACCGGCAGCCTGATTGCCGCCGCGATCACCAAGGCGGTCAAGGATGCCGGTCTTCCCGAGGGCGTGTTCCAGCACCTCGTCGGCCCGTCGAACGAACTCGGCGCCGCCCTCGTGCAGGATCCGCGCATCATGGCGGTCGGCTTCACCGGCTCGCGCGGTGGCGGTCTCGCCCTCGCCAAGCTGGCCCAGGCCCGCGAAGTGCCGATCCCGGTTTATGCCGAAATGTCGAGCATCAACCCGGTGCTGCTGCTTCCCGAAGCCCTCAAGGCCCGCGGCGAAGCGCTCGGCACCGCTTTCGTCGGTTCGCTGACGATGGGCGCCGGCCAGTTCTGCACCAACCCCGGCCTGATCCTGGCCGTCGAGGGTGAAGGCCTGGACGCTTTCGTTGCCGCCGCCACCGGCAGCGTTTCGGAAGCCAAGCCGCAGACCATGCTGACCACCGGCATCGCCGCCGCTTATGCCAAGGGCGTCGAAGCGCTCGAAGGCAATGCCGGCGTCGAAACCATCGCCAAGGGCGAAGAGGGCAGCAAGACCACCGGCGGTGCGATCCTGTTCCAGACCACGGCAGCCCAGTTCCTCGCCGACAAGGCGATCGGCCACGAAGTGTTTGGCGCCGCGTCGATCGTGGTGCGCTGCAAGGACGAAGCCGAACTCGCCGGCCTGCTCGAAGGCCTGGAAGGCCAGCTGACCGCCACCCTGCACATGGACGATGCCGACGAAGCCGCCGCTTCGCGTCTTCTCCCCGTGCTGGAGCGCAAGGTCGGCCGCATCCTCGTCAACGGCTGGCCTACCGGCGTCGAAGTGTGCCACGCGATGGTCCACGGCGGCCCGTTCCCCTCGACCTCCGACCCGCGCACCACGTCGGTCGGCAGCATGGCGATCGACCGCTTCCTGCGTCCGGTCAGCTACCAGAACTTCGCCCAGGGCCTGCTTCCGGCAGAACTGCGCGATGCAGCCTTCGGTGACGGCGCTCCCCGCCTGATCGACGGCGCGCTTACCCTCTAACCAGTCCAACCCAATCCCCGCGGCGCGTCCCCAAGAAGGCGCGCCGCGGTCCGGGCCAAGTCCCCTCCGGGAGAGATCCATGACCTACCTTCGCCTGCTCCAGCATCGCGCGCCCGACGGCGTGCGCTCCGTCATCCTTGCCGAGGGCGATGCCGCCCATTTCCTCAAGGGCGTGACCACCACCCGCGAACTCGCCCAGCGCGCCATCGCCGAAGGCGTGACGCTGGCCGATGCCGCCAAGGCTGCCGGGCAGGGCGAAGCGGTCGACATCAAGGCCGAACTCGCGGCGGGCAACCTGCTCACGCCGATCGATCACGACGATTCCGCCCACCTGCTGATGACCGGCACGGGCCTGACGCACCTCGGTTCGGCCGAAGGCCGCAACAAGATGCACCAGGCCGCCGCCTCGGGTGAGCACGTCACCGATTCCATGCGCATGTTCCTGGAAGGCCTCGAAGGCGGCAAGCCCGCCGCCGGCACCGAAGGCCAGCAGCCGGAATGGTTCTACAAGGGCGACGGCCAGCTGCTCGTCGGCCCCGGCGAAGCGCTGACCATGCCTGCTTTCGCCAAGGATGGCGGCGAAGAGCCCGAACTCGCCGGTATCTATCTCGTCGGTGAGAACGGTAACGTCTACCGCCTCGGCCTTGCGCTCGCCAACGAGTTCTCGGACCACGTTACCGAACGCCACAACTACCTGTGGCTCGCCCACTCGAAGCTGCGCCAGGCCGCGCTTGGCCCGGAACTGCTGCTCGGCACTCCGCCGGAGAAGATCGAAGGCACCAGCAAGATCGTGCGGGGCGGCGAAACGATCTGGGAAAAGCCGTTCCTCTCGGGCGAAGGCAACATGTCGCACACCTTTGCCAACCTTGAGCACCACCACTTCAAGTACGACCTGTTCCGCCGCGCCGGCGACGTGCACGTCCACTTCTTCGGCACCGCCACGCTTTCGTTCGCGGACGGCGTGACCACGCAGGAAGGCGACGTGTTCGAGATCGACGCCGCGCCCTTCACCCTGCCGGTTTCCAACCCGCTCGCCCGCGCTGCCGCTTCGGCCGAGGCGACCACGACCGTCAAGGCGCTCTGAGCCATGGATCCGATCCGCATCGCCATCGTCGGCGTGGGCAAGATCGCCCGCGACCAGCACATCCCCGCGATCGAGGGCAACCCAAACTTCAGCCTCGGCGCCACCGTCAGCCCGCATCATCGCGGCCCTGAAGGCATCCCGCACTTCACCAGCCTCGACGACCTGATCGAGAACGGCCCGGCGATCGACGCCGTGGCGCTCTGCACCCCGCCGCAGGTCCGCTACGACCTCGCCGCGCAGGCGCTGGCCAAGGGCATGCACGTGTTCCTCGAAAAGCCGCCGGGCGCCACGCTGGCCGAAGTGGCCGCGCTGGAAAGCCGTGCGGAGAAGGTGGGCGTGACCCTGTTCGCCTCGTGGCACTCGCGCTACGCCGCCGGTGTCGCGCCTGCCCGCGCCTGGCTGGCCGAGCGCCAGATCAAGAACGCGAAGATCATCTGGCGCGAGGACGTGCGCGTCTGGCATCCGGGCCAGGCCTGGATCTGGGAGCCGGGCGGCTTGGGCGTGTTCGATCCGGGCATCAATGCCCTCTCGATCGCCACCCACATCCTTCCGCGCCCGTTCTTCCTGAAGGAAGCGACGCTCAGCCTGCCCGCCAACCGCGCCGCGCCGATCGCCGCCGATATCGAGTTCCGCGACACGGCCGGGGCCGAGATCCACATGGACCTCGACTGGCGCCAGACCGGCCCGCAGTCGTGGGACATCATCGTCGAGACGGATGCAGGCACGCTGAAGCTTTCGAACGGCGGCGCCGTGCTCACCCTGCCCACCGGCACCGAGCACAATGAAGACCTGGAATATCCGGGCCTTTATTCGCGCTTCGCCAACCTGATCCGCGGCGGCCGCAGCGATGTGGACATCGCGCCGCTGCGCCTCGTGGCCGACGCATTCCTGCGCGGCAAGCGCGACATGGTTGAAGAATTCCACGACTGATTTCCCAGGGAGGGGACGAGACTATGATGAAGGCAATTCGCCTTACCGCCGCTGCCGTCCTGCTGAGCGCCACCGCGCTCGCAGGCACGGCGCATGCTGATACCGACGGCCAGCCGACCACGGCGACGATCGACGCCGCCAAGCCCGGCGCGGTCTACCACAAGGAAGTGTTCACCCAGTTCGCCGAGCATCTCGGTACGGGTATCTACGGCGGCCTCTGGGTCGGCAAGAACAGCAAGATCCCGAACACCAACGGCTTCCGCAACGACGTCGTCAGCGCGCTCAAGGATCTCGCTGTCCCGGTGATCCGCTGGCCCGGCGGCTGCTTTGCCGACGAATACAACTGGCGCGAAGGCATCGGCCCGCAGAACAAACGTCCGGTCAAGATCAACACCCACTGGGGCGGCGTGACCGAGCCGAACACCGTCGGTACGCACGAGTTCTTCGAACTGATCCGCCAGGTGGGCGCGGAAGCCTATGTCGCCGGTAACGTCGGCAACGGCACGCCCCGCGAAATGGCCGAGTGGGTCGAATACATGACCTCGCCCGCCGGCTCGCTGGCGGACGAACGCGCCCGCAACGGCCACAAGGAGCCCTGGAAGGTCGCCTACTTCGGCGTCGGTAACGAGCTTTGGGGCTGCGGTGGCAACATGCGTCCCGAATTCGCGGCCGACGAGACCCGTCGCTACGCCACTTTCGTGAAGGCGCCTCCCGGAACCAAGATCCTGAAGGTTGCCGCCGGCGCCAATGTCGACGACTACAACTGGACCGAGACGATGATGCGCGTCGCGGCTCCGCAGCTCGACGGCGTTTCGCTGCACTACTACGTCCATCCCGCCGGCGGCTGGCCGCCGCGCGCACCTGCCGTCGATTTCGACGAGAACGGCTGGGCCGATGCGCTGAACGGCGCGCGCAAGATGGACGAACTGATCACCAAGCATTCGGCGATCATGGACAAGTACGATCCTGCGAAGCGGGTCTTCCTGGCCGTGGACGAATGGGGTTCGTGGTACGCCCAGGATCCGGGCACGCATCCGGGCTTCCTGCGCCAGCAGAACACCCTGCGCGATGCCCTGATCGCCTCCATCCACCTGGATATCTTCGCCAAGCATGCCGACCGCGTGCGCATGACCGCCATCGCCCAGATGGTGAACGTGCTCCAGGCGATGATCTTCACCGAAGGCAACAAGATGGTGCTCACGCCCACCTACCATGTCTTCGAGATGTACAAGCCGTGGCAGGACGCGACCGTGCTGCCGCTCGACATCAAGACCCCCTGGTACAACAAGGGCCAGTACACGATGCCAGCGGTCAGTGGTTCGGCGGTGAAGGCGAAGGACGGCAAGATCCATGTCGGCCTGTCGAACCTCGACCCGAACCAGTCGAACACGGTGACGATCAAGCTCGACGGTGTGAGCGCTGCGGCGGTTACCGGTCGCATCCTGACGGCACCGGCGATCAATTCGCACAACACCTTCGACACCCCGAACGCAGTCAAGCCCGAGGCCTTCTCCGGCGCGACCGTGCAGGGCGGCAACCTCGTCGTCACCCTCCCGGCCAAGTCGGTCGTGGTGCTCGAACTGCAATGAGCGTGAACCATGTCCTCGGCGATTGGGGGACCACCCGGCTTCGGCTGTTCCGCCTCGACGGTGAGGACGTGGTCGCCCGGCTCAGCGGGCCGGGCGCGCTGGAAGGCGATGCGCAAGGAGCCCTGGCCGAAAGGCTGGAGCTTTGGAAGGCGGAAGGGCCGCTGTCCGAAGTCGTGCTTTGCGGCATGGCCGGCGCGCCCGGCGCGCTCGTCGCGGCAGGCTATGCGGCCTGCCCGGCGGACGCGGCCAAGTGGCTGTCTTCGCGCACGCAGCTCGAAGTTACGGGCATTCCGGTCTCGGTCCTTCCGGGACTGAGCTGCCATACCGACGGTGTGCCGGAAGTGATGCGGGGCGAGGAGGCGCAAGTCTTCGGCGCCCTCGCGCTTCATCCGGAACTGGCCGTGGGCGCGCATCTGATCGCGCTGCCCGGCACCCATTGCAAATGGGTCACGGTGCAGAACGGCACGATCACCGGCTTCCGCACTCACCCGACCGGCGAGCTGTTCGCGCTGCTGGCGGGCAAATCGACCCTGACCGGACCCGATACGCCGGGCGAGGGCACTGTCGACGAAGGTTTCGCGCGCGGCCTCGAACGCTGCGGAGAGCCGCTTACCGGCGCGCTGTTCGAAGCGCGGGGTGCGCGGATGCTCGATGGCCGCTCGAAGGACTGGTCGCGCGGCTATATTTCCGGCCTGCTGATCGGCGGCGAAGTTGCTGCCCGCGTGACACCCGGCGCGTCGGTCGTCTTGATAGGCGACCCCGCGCTGTCGACGCTCTATGACCGTGCGTTGGAAGGGCTCGGCTGCACCGCTCGCCGCATCGACGGCGACGCGGCGGTTCTCGCCGGCCTGCGTATCGCAAAGGAACGGATAGCATGAAGATCGAACAGGTTCTGGCAGAAGGCGCTGCCCCGGTCGTCGCGATCCTGCGCGGCATCCAGACCCACGAAGCGGTCGAGATCGGCCAAGCGCTGGTCGAGGCAGGCGTGCGCATCATCGAAGTTCCGTTCAACTCGCCGGATCCGGCCGGCTCGATCGGCGCCATGGCAAAGGCCCTGGGCGACCGCGCGGCGATCGGCGGCGGCACCGTGATCGGCACCGATCTGGCCGAGACGCTCGCGGGCGTTGGCGGTACCTTCATGGTCTCGCCCAACGTCGATCCTGCCGTCATCAGGCGCTCGATCGAACTGGGCATGGACGTGCTCCCCGGCTTTCTGACCCCGACCGAAGCGTTCGCCGCCGTCGCGGCAGGCGCCAACGACCTCAAGCTGTTCCCCGGCTCGGTGCTGGGCAGCAGCTACATCAAGGCGATCCGCGAAGTCCTGCCCAAGCACAGCCGCGTCTGGGCCGTGGGCGGCGTGGGTGCCGCCAATGTCGCGGAATACCGCGCGGCAGGTGTGTTCGGCATCGGCGTGGGCGGCAGCCTCTACAAGCCCGGCTTCGATGCCGCGACGGTCGGCGCCAAGGCGGCCGAGATCGTCGCCGCGTGGAATGCCTGCGCATCATAAGACGAAGTTTGGAGAGTTAACGTGTTCAGGAAATTCCTTGGCGTCGCCAGCCTTGCGGTCATGGCCGTCGCCGGTGCGGCCGATGCGGAAGTGCAGGTGGGAGAGAAGGGCGCCGGTACGCTCAATTCCCAGCTCACCGGCGATCTCACGGTGCATGACCCGGTGATCATCCGCGAAGGCGATACCTATTACGTCTTCAGCACCGTGGGTCGTTACATCGGCATCAAGACCTCGAAGGACCTGAAGACCTGGAAGGACGCCGGTTCGGTCTTCGCCGAGATCCCGGCCTGGGCCAAGCAGGCGATCCCCGGCACCGAGGGCATCTGGGCGCCCGATATTTCCTATGTGAACGGCGAATACCGGCTCTACTATTCGATCTCGACGTTCGGCTCCAACCGCTCGGCCATCGGGCTGGCGACCAGCAAGACGCTGGACCCGAAGGCCAAGGGCTACGGCTGGAAGGACCAGGGCCTCGTCGTCATGTCGACACATGACGACGACTTCAACGCGATCGACCCCAACTATGTCGAGGACGCGCAGGGCCGCCAGTGGCTGTCGCTCGGCAGCTTCTGGACCGGTTTGAAGCTGTTCCCGCTCGATGCGAAGACCGGCAAGGTCGCCCCCGGCACCGAGCCCTATTCGATCGCCCGCCGCCTCGCTCCCGCAGGCGGGCCGGCGCCGGTAGAGGCGCCGTTCATCATCCCGCATGGCGGCTACTACTACTTGCTCGCCAGCTACGACTATTGCTGCAAGGGCGTGAACAGCACCTATTACACGGTGGTTGGCCGCTCCAAGAAGATCACCGGACCTTACCTCGGCAAGGATGGCAGTTCGCTGATGGACGGTCGCGGCACGATCTTCCTGCGCGCCGACCTCGAAGAGCAGCAGCGCTTCCGCGGCCCCGGCCATGCGGGCGCCTTCACCGACAAGGACGGCACCACTTACGTCGTCTACCATGCCTACGACAAGCAGGCGAACGGCGCGCCCACCTTGCGCATCGCCCCGATCCGCTGGGATGCGGACGGCTGGCCCGTCGCCCAATACTGAACCCACCTGACGGCACCCCGGTCCCCCGACCGGGGTGCCCTTTTTTCCTACCGCCGGTCAGAATACCCGGCGCCACGAATCAGGAAACTCGGAGAGGATGACATGAACTTTTCGCTTTCGCGCCGCGCCTTCGCGGCCAGTGCCGCCCTTCTTCCCATCGCCTGTTCCAAGGCTGGCGACAGCGCGATCGGCGGTGACGACAAGACGGCGGTATCCGATCCGCTCAAGGGCCCGATCAACCCGCTGGTGAAGAACCGCGCAGATTCGCAGGTCTTCCGGCACGAGGACGGCAACTACTACCTCACCGGCTCGGTCCCCGAGTACGACCGCCTGATCCTGCGCCGCTCGAAAACGCTGGCAGGCCTTGCCACCGCCGAGGAACGCGTGCTCTGGCGTCACGAGAAGACCGGCCCGATGTCCGGCTTCCTCTGGGCGCCCGAACTGCACCTCGTCGACGGCAAGTGGGTCATGTATTTTGCGGCAGGCCCGAGCGGCGGCGGCGAGGACGTGTTCCGCATCCGCACGTACGCGATCGTGTGCGACAGCGCCGACCCGATGACCGGAAAGTGGTCGGTCCTGGGTGAGTTCAAGCTGCCGTGGGACAGCTTCAACCTCGATTCCACCGTGTTCATGCACAAGGGCACGCGCTATTTCGCATGGGCCCAGCGCGAAGAGGGGATCGACACCAATTCGAACCTCTATCTCGCCCCGATGAAGGACGCGCTGAGCCTTGCGGCAGAGCCCGTTCGCCTAACCGTGCCCACCCTTGACTGGGAAACCCGCGCCTACAAGGTGGCGGAAGCTCCGGCCGTGCTGGCGAAGAACGGCCGTCTGTTCATGACCTATTCGGCCAGCGGCACCGGTGCCGTCTATTGCCTGGGCATGCTGTCGATCGACGAGAACGCCAACCTCATGGATCCCAAGGCCTGGACCAAGTCGCAGAAGCCGGTCTTCGCGACCAATGTCGAGACTTCGGTCTACGGACCCGGCCACAACAGCTTCACCGTTGACGAGCACGGCAACGACATTCTCGTCTACCACGGCCGCGACTACGAGAAGATCGAAGGCGACCCACTGCTGAACCCCGATCGCCACACCCGTGTCCAGCGCATCTATTACAACGCGGATGGCACGCCGGACTTCGGCGTGCCCGTGGGTAACGGCGCTCTGCCCGAACGCTTCACCCCGGCGGTGCGCCGCGACGTGATGCTGGGCCATGACGGCAGGAAGCTGATCCTCGCCAAGGACACGCCCCTGCCGCAGACTCAGTTCCGCGCCATCGCGGGCGCGGACGGGGCCGTTCAGCTCTCCCCGATTCTCCAGCGCGACAATGGCTTTACGGCAGGCCAGGACGGCTCGGTGGCTCTGGCACCTCTGAGCGGCGCATCGCTGTTCCTGCGCGAAGCCGGGGAGGCGAAGGACACCGTGCGCTTCGTTTCGAAGGCCGATTCGTCCAAGGCGCTGGCGTTCTCCGGCGACACGATCAAGCTGCTGGACAAGAACGATCCAGCCACGAGCTGGATCGTTGGCTAACCGAAACAAGTCAGACAAAGACGGTTAAACAGCCGGCCGGAAAGTCCGCTTTCCGGCCGGTTCTGCGTCCATTCTGCCACACCTCTTGCAGGTTTTTGACCGGTCGCCCGCTTTTCCGCTTGCAAGGTAATAGTCAGACTAATAATTAGTCCGAGTAATTGAAGGGGCATGGTATGGGCCAGCCCCAACGGGAGGGTTGATCCATGGCATTCAAGCCATTCGCTTTCTGCACCGCATCGGTATTCGCTCTTAGCCTCGCCTCCGTCGCGCAGGCGCAGGAAGCCGCGCCGCAGGCTACCGACGAAACCGATACGACGGCCGAAGACATCATCGTTACCGGCGTCCGCGCGTCGATCGTCGGCGCCATCAACAGCCGCAAGGACAACATCCAGATCGTTGACTCGATCGTGGCTGAAGACGTCGGCAAGCTGCCCGACAACAACGTGGTCGAAGCGCTCCAGCGCGTCACCGGCATCCAGGTGACCGATCGCGCCGGCGGCGAATCCGCCGTAATCACGATTCGTGGTCTGTCCGATCCTGTCACCACCTGGAACGGCCGCAACGTCTTCACGGCTG
>NZ_DAMDBA010000061.1:0-30578 GCF_032093395.1 Novosphingobium sp. | reverse complement strand
CCCACCGGGCGTCAGGACGACTCGCTCCCGCGATTATCCCATGTTTCGGGCGCCGGCAGGCGTACGAAAGTCTTACATGTACGACCCGCGGTGCCTCACGCGCTGAGTTATGGGGATTTCAGATCGGAGCCGTTAGTCGCATTGGCGCTATTGCTGGCTTGGTATGATCCGTGCGGCCCAGGCGGACGGCCTTTCGCCCAGTTCAGACGGTTTAATCGGTGGCAGTGCGCGTCTTTTTCGTCATGCGTTATGCCATCGGCGATGCGCGGCGCGAGTGGCAGCGCTTCCCGCCACGGTGCCTGGGCAGGATGCCTGTATCCCAAGCCATGCCGGATCATGGCGCGAACTCCGGGTTATGGATTGAGATGTTTGGCGGTGCCCGCGGTTGTCGCCAGCGTTCGAAAGTCTCGATGATGATCATTTGCCCGCCGCAGCAAGGGCACGGTGGTCGCAGATCGACGGGCTCTTTGATTATAGCATCGTTGGGCGGCGCGGCGACCTCGAGCAAGTCACGAGCACGCGCGAGATTGGCTTTGCGCGATGAACTGGCCAGCAGACCATAGTGCCGGATACGGTGGAAGCCACGAGGCAGGACATGGGCCAGGAACCGCCTGATAAACTCGCCGGTGGCGAGGGTCATGACGGATTGGCGTTCGGGTCCATCGCGACGGTAATCTTTGTAATGGAGCGTGACGCCGGTCTTGTCGAAAGCGATAAGTCGCCGGTTGGAGATGGCGATCCGGTGGGTATAGCGGGACAGGTAGGCGAGCACCGCTTCAGGGCCCGCAAAGGGCGCCTTTGCATAAACCACCCATCGCGTCTTCCGGACCGGTGCCAGATGACGCAGGAAGGCGCGCCGTCCGGTGAGTGATGCGAGCGATCCGAAGAAAGCGAGCTTACCGGCGTCGTAAAGCTGGATCAGCCGGGTCAGGAACAAACGGCGAAACAGCTTTCCCAGAACTCGCACCGGCAAGAGGAAGGCGGGCCGCGTAGATATCCAGCGCGTCCCGTCGAGTGCGATGCCGCCACCTGGCACCACCATATGGACGTGGGGATGGTGCGTAAGCGCCGAGCCCCAAGTGTGGAGCACGGCGGTGATCCCGATCCTGGCGCCCAGATGCCTGGGATCGGCCGCGATCGTCAGCATGGTCTCCGACGCTGCCTTGAACAGCAGGTCATAGACCACCGCCTTGTTGTGGAAGGCAATCTCGGCGATCTGCGCCGGCAGCGTGAAGACGACGTGGAAGTATCCCACCGGCAACAGATCGGCCTCGCGTTCCGCCAGCCAGGTGCGCGCCGCCGCGCCCTGGCACTTGGGGCAATGCCGGTTGCGGCAACTGTTGTAAGCGATCCGCCAATGCCCGCAGTCCTCGCAGGCCTCGACGTGGCCGCCAAGGGCTGACGTGCGGCAGTTCTCGATCGCCGTCATCACCTTAAGCTGGGTGAAACTCAGATGTCCGGCATGGACGGCCCGATAGGCTGGTCCAGCGGCACGGAAGATATCGGCGACCTCAAGTGAGGTGCGCAACGGCTTAGCCGTCTGGCGCCGCCTGTGGCGGGGGTGCTGGGAGCAGAGCCAGCTTGTCGAGTGGACTGATGACAGCGCGCGCAGTTCGGGTCGCAACCTTGGTGTAAAAGGCCGTAGTCTCGAGCTTCTCGTGCCCCAGCAGCGCCTGGATCACCCGGATGCTCACACCATCCTCCAACAGGTGGGTCGCAAAGCTGTGTCGTAACGTATGAGGGCCGACCTTCTTCGCAATCCCGGCCGCGTGCGCCGCCTCCGCCACGATCCGATACAGATGGCGCGTACTGATCGGCTTGAGATAATGCTGTCCAGGAAACAGCCATCCATCGGCATGCATTACGCCCTGTTGACGCCCGACCTTCCACCACTCGCGCAACAGGATGAGCAGATCGGCGGGGAGGATCGCATTGCGATATCTCCCGCCTTTGCCCCGTTCGACGCGGAGCAGCATACGCTCGCTGTCAATATCGCGCACCTTGAGCATCGCCACCTCAGCCACGCGCAGCCCGGCGCCATAGGCCACCGATAATGCTGCCTGATGCTTCAGCGAGGTGGTCGCACCGAGCAGACGCGCGACCTCGTCAGGACTTAGAACGGTAGGCAACGATCGAGGGTGCTTGACGAAGTAAAGCCTGCGGGAGAGATCGGGTCGATCGATTGTGCGTGTGAAGAAGAAGCGCAGTGCCGATACAATGCTGTTCATCGTCGGCACGCCGACGCCCGCATTTTGCTGATCAATCTGGAACTGACGCACATCATCTGGTGTCGCGGTGTCGGGAGGGCGTCCGAGATAATAGGCAAAGCGCTCTACGTGGCGAACATAGTCGATCTGGGTCTTACGCGCGAACCGGCGCATGTTCATCTCGTCGATCATGCGCTGACGCAACGAACTGACTGGAAGGTCGGAAATAATCTCGATCATCGTTCGACTCCTTGGTTGAAAGGAGTCGCAATGGTCTGCCTACCCGAAGCAGGGCTCAATCATGGTGCTGCGCCAGAGAGATGAGGGACCTAGCGCCAAGCACCCCTCCCGCGCAGCGGGTTCGTACAAGTCCCAGCATTAGCCGGACTTACTCCCTCTCACCGCTTAAAAAATCTATCCGAAGCCCGTAACAAAGGTCGCTGTTACGCGAGGCGTCCTACGGATACCAAATCCAAATATACAAGGGCAACCTATGAACCGGTATAGCTATTACGATCGCAATACCTGAAGTCCAAATGCTTCAAACTCAAAACGTAATTTCCAACCGGAAAATTATGGTTGAAATTACGCTTTCCATCACACGCGCTCCATCAGCACGGCGAGACCCTGGCCCACCCCGATGCACATGAACGCCAGAGCGTAGCGACCGCCGCTGCGCTGCAGTTCCTCGACTGCCGAGAGCGCGATGCGTGCGCCCGACATGCCAAGCGGGTGGCCAAGCGCGATCGCGCCGCCGTTGGGGTTCACGCGCGGGTCGAAGGGGTCGATCTCCAGATCGCGCAACGTGGCGATGGCCTGGCTGGCGAAGGCCTCGTTCAACTCGATCACGTCCAGCTGATCGGCGGTGAGCCCGCTGCGCGACAGCACCCTGCGTGCCGCCTCGATCGGGCCAGCCCCCATGATGCGCGGCGCGATGCCGGCTGCCGCCATGCCGATGACGCGAGCCCGTGGCGTCAGGCCGTGGCGTGCCGCCGCCGCTTCCGACGCGACCAGCATCGCCGCCGCGCCGTCGTTGAGCCCCGAGGCATTGCCTGCGGTCACGGTGCCATCCGCCTTGACCACGGGCTTGAGCTTCGCCAGCGCTTCCAGGCTGGTGGCGCGCGGGTGCTCGTCTGCGGCGAAGACCAGCGGATCGCCCTTCTTCTGCGGGATCGTGACCGGCACGATCTCTGCGGCAAGGCGGCCGCTGGCCTGCGCGCCGGCAGCCTTCTCCTGGCTGGCGAGGGCGAAGCGGTCCTGCTCCTCGCGGCTCACGCCCCACTGCTCCGCGACATTCTCGCCAGTGGTTGGCATCGTGTCGACGCCGTAGGCCGCCTTCATCGCCGGATTGACGAAGCGCCAGCCCAGCGTCGTGTCCTCGATCTTCTGCTCGCGGCCGAAGGCGCTACCCGCCTTCCCCATGACGTAAGGCGCGCGGGTCATGCTCTCGACCCCGCCTGCGATCAGGAAGTCCGCATCGCCGCTGCGGATCGCCTGCGCCGCCATGCCGAGCGCGTTGAGGCCGGACGAGCACAGGCGGTTTACGGTGACACCCGGAACGCTCTCGCCCATACCCGCCAGCAGCACCGCCATGCGGGCGACGTTGCGATTATCCTCGCCCGCCTGGTTGGCGCAGCCCAGGATCACGTCATCGAGCGCGGCCCAGTCGGCAGTCACGTTGCGCTCCATCAGCGCCTTCAGCGGCAGCGCGGCAAGATCGTCGGCACGCACGGTGGCAAGGCTGCCGTTCAGCTTGCCGATGGGGGTGCGGATGGCATCGCAGATGAAGGCTTGGGGCACGGTACTCAGCTTTCGAGGAAGGAGACTATGGCGCCCACCAGCGCCTCAGGGGCTTCGAGCGGGACAAGGTGCGCGGCTTCGAGCGACACATGCGCCGCGCCGGGAATGCGCGCGACGAGATGTTCGCCGTGGCCCTCGAACGGGGTCGATGTGTCGCGAATGCCGGTGATGACCAGCGTCGGCGCGGCGATGGCAGGGATACGGGTGGCCAGATCCATGTCGCGGATCGCCGCGCCACATGCCGCATAACCCTCGGCATCCATCGACAACAGCTGACGCAGCACGGCCTGGTAGATCGCCGGGCTGGCGGCGTCGGACAGGAAGCGGCCCATCGCCAGCTGCGCGATGGCGGCCATGCCCCCGCCCCGTACCTTGGCGACGCGGTCGGCCCACGATGCGCTGTCCATCGTCGCCGATGTGCAGATGGGGATCAGCCTGTCGACGCGCTGCGGCGCGCGCAGCGCCAGTTCCATGCCGATCATGCCACCCAGCGACACCCCGGCCAGCGAGAAGCGCGCAAGGCCTGCAGCATCGGCCACAGCCAGAACGTCGTCGGCCAGCCGGGCCAGCGTCAGATCGCCCGGCGCGGCGCGCGAGGCACCGTGACCGCGCGCGTCGATGCGCAGCACGGCGAAACGTTCGCGCAGGAAGGGCAGCACCGGTTCCCACAGGTCCATGTCGGTGCCGATGGAATTGAGCAGCACCAGCGCCGGACCGTCCTCGATCCCGTCGCGCTTCCAGTAGAGGCTGGCGCCCTCGACCTCACAGAACGGCATCAGGTGAGAGCCTCGGCTAGCGCCGGTTTGAGCGGTGCGCCGGTCTTTGCCGTGACTTCGGCCTCGGTGACGCCGGGGGCGAGTTCGACGAGCGTAAGCCCCCCGTTCGCACGGTCCACCGCGATCACGGCAAGGTCAGTGACGATCAGATCGACGCAGGCCTTGCCGGTCAGCGGCAGGGTGCATTCCGGCAGGATCTTGGGGCTGCCGTTCTTCGAGAGGTGATCCATCACCACGACCACGCGCTTGACGCCCGCCACGAGGTCCATCGCCCCGCCAATGCCCTTCACCATCTTGCCCGGGATCGTCCAGTTGGCGAGATCGCCCCGTGCCGAGACTTCCATCGCGCCCAGCACCGCCATGTCGATATGGCCGCCGCGGATCATCGCGAAGCTGTCCGCAGAGGAGAAGAAGCTGGACGTCGGCAGTGCGGTGATCGTCTGCTTGCCGGCGTTGATCAGATCGGGATCGACGTCCTCGTCATACGGGAACGGGCCGATGCCCAGCATCCCGTTCTCGCTCTGCAGGGTCACGTTGACGCCCTCGGGCACATGGTTGGCCACCAGCGTGGGGATGCCGATGCCGAGGTTCACGTAGTACCCATCGCGCAGTTCCCTCGCCGCCCGGGCGGCCATCCCGTCGCGGTTCCAGCCTTTGGTTTCCTGGGACATCACGCGATCTCCTTCTCACGAACCGTGCGCTTCTCGATGCGCTTCTCGTTGACCGTGCACAGCACCACCCGGTCGACGTAGATGCCGGGCGTATGGATGCAGTCGGGATCGAAGGTGCCCTCGGGCACGATCTCCTCCACCTCGACCACCGTCACCCTGCCCGCCGTCGCCATGTTCGGGTTGAAGTTGCGCGCGGTCTTGCGGAACATGAGGTTGCCCGCAGGATCGGCACGCCAGGCCTTGATGATCGAAAGGTCGGAGCGCAGCCACGTCTCGCGCACGTATTCCTCGCCCTCGAACACCTCGACCGGCTTGCCCTCGGCCACCACGGTGCCGACGCCGGTCCTGGTATAGAACGCCGGAATGCCTGCCCCGCCCGCGCGGATGCGTTCGGCCAGCGTGCCCTGCGGGTTGAGTTCCAGTTCCAGTTCGCCCGAGAGATACTGTTGCTCGAACAGCTTGTTCTCGCCCACGTAGGAGGAGATCATCTTGCGCACCTGCCGGCTTTCCAGCAGCATCCACAGGCCGAACCCGTCCGCGCCGGCGTTGTTGGAAACGACCGTCAGGCCGGTGACGCCCGACTTGCGGATTTCCGGGATCAGGCTCTCCGGGTTGCCCGACAGGCCGAAGCCGCCGGACATGATCGTCATGCCATCGAACAGCAGGCCATCGAGAGCCTCTGCGGGACTATCGTAAATCTTGGACATGACGATGCATTCCTGTGCTGGTTCTCAGACGTTATCGGCTGCCGGCGTCGCTTCGGCACGGGCACGCGAGGAGAAGCCCTCGTCGCCGGCGTCATGCGCACGCTGCAGCTGGAAATCGAACTGGATGTAGGCGCTGTCGCCCTGGCGGCTCGGCATCGGCAAAAGACCCTCGCGGGTGCCGAAGGCGAAGTCGTCAGCCGCAAACGGATCGTCGCCGAAGTTGATCTGCGTCGTCAGCGTGCGATAACCCGGCGCCTCGATGAAGAAGTGGACGTGAGCCGGACGGTTGCCGTGACGACCCAGCGCCTGCATCAGCTGGTCGGTCGCCCCCTGCGGCGGAACCGAATAGCCGCTCGGCTGCTTGGAGTAGAACGCATATCGCGCGTCGGAACCCAGCTTGATGCGGCGGCGGTTGTTGAACGGGGTCTGCTCAGCTGTGGGATCGAAGTGCGAGTACCAGCCCTTCGAGTTCGCATGCCAGACATGCACGATGGCGCCCTGCACCGCCTCGCCGTCCGGGCCGGTGATCGTGCCGGTCATGTGCAGCACTTGGCAACCCTCGTCGGGATCGGTGCTGAGGTTGACGTTGCCTTCCACCAGCGGCGCGCCTGCGACGTAGAGCGGGCCTTCGATGGTGCGCGGCGTGCCGCCGGTCAGGCCCGCCTCGGCATCCTTGGCGTCCATATAGAGGTCGAGGAAGTGCTCGATCCCGGTGCCCGGAACGATCAGTCCGATCTCACCGGCGCTGTCGGCAAGGTACTTCATCGCCAGCCAGAATTCGCTCTCGGAAATGTCGTGCTTCACGATCAGTTCCATCACGCTTTGGGTCAGGTCGCGCACGATGCCCTTCAGGCGCGGGTTGCCCCCGCTTTCGTTCACGCCCGCCGCCCGGTCCAGAAGCTGCTGGATCTCGGGGGTCTTCACGAAGCTGACGTCCATTTTATTCTCTCCCGTTGTTCTGGGTGATGCCGTGCGGTGACGATCAGCGATCGTCGTCATGGATGGAGGAAGGATGCCTGGCCAGCGGGGTGATCTTCATCGTCATGAAGGGATAGAGCGGCAACGCCATCAGCGTATCGTGCAGTGCGCCGTTGCTTTCCACATCGAAGATCGAGACGTTGGAATAGAGGCCGACCTTGCGCCAGATATGCCGCCAGGTGCCCGCCGCCTGCAGGGTCTGGAAGTATGCCTTCTCCTCGGCCTTGATGCGTGCGGCCTCGGCGGGATCGAAGTCCAGGGGGATGTTCACGTCCATCTCGACCATGAAAAGCATCGGTGTCAGGCTCCTGCGAAAACGGCGTGGAGGGTGGGCGCGGTCCTGTCGCGCCGGAAGAAGGCGATCTTGTCGGGGTCCAGTTCGATGCCCAGGCCCGGCCCGGCCGGCACCGCCAGCGAGAAGTCGCCGTAGGCCAGCGGCGTCGTCAGGATTTCCTCGGTCTGAAGCAGTGGGCCGAACAGTTCGGTACCCCAGGCAAGGTCTGGCAGGGTCGCGAAGACATGGGCAGAGGCGGCCGTGCCGACGCTGCCCTCCAGCATCGTGCCGCCATAGAGCCCGATCCCCGCCGCAGTGCCGATCGCAGCGACTTCGGCGGTGGCGAAGAGGCCGCCCGACTGCGCGATCTTGAGGGCGAAGACGCCCGCCGCATTGGCAGCCGCGATCCGCAACGCCGAACGGGGGCCGTGCAGCGCCTCGTCTGCCATGAGCGGCACCGCCTGCGACTTGGACAGCCGCGCCATGGCGGCGATCGCGTCGCCCGCGATGGGCTGTTCGACGAGGTCGCAGCCGACATCGAGAAGCATCTTCATACCTAGCTTGGCCTGCGCCTCGCTCCAGTTCTGGTTGACATCGACCCGCACGCTGGCCCGGTCGCCCAGCGCCTTGCAGATCGCGCCGACGTGGGCGACGTCGTCCCGCACGTCGCGCTTGCCGATCTTGAGCTTGAAGATGCGGTGGCGGCGCGCCTCCAGCATGGCCTCACCCTCGGCGATGTCGCGGGCGGTGTCGCCGCTGGCGAGCGTCCAGGCGACCGGTAGGCTGTCACGCACGCGCCCGCCGCCGATCAGTTCTGAAACCGGCACGCCGAGTCGCTTGCCCTGCATGTCCAGAAGTGCCGTCTCCACCGCGCACTTGGCGAAGTGGTTACCGCGCACACACTTGGCGATCTTCGCCATCGTCGCGCCGACCTGCGCGATGTCGCAGGTTTCGAGGACCGGGACGATATACGTGTCGATGGCGGACTTGATGCTCTCGGGGCTTTCCTCGCCGTAGCTAAGGCCGCCGATCGTGGTGCCCTCACCCAGCCCCTCGACGCCGTCGGCATTGGTCAAGCGGACGATCACCATAGACTGGGCGTGCATCGTCGCCATGGCCAGCACATGCGGCCTGATCGTCGGCACATCGACGATGAAACTCTCGGCACGTTTTAGTGCAACCACGTTCCCTCTCCCGTTTGGTATGATGGGGAAGCTAGGCCTTGAAACGGTCAAGCGGAAAGACTATCTCAGTCTCGCATGATACTTCAGAGGTATGATGGAACTCCGACATCTCCGGTATTTCGAAGCCGTCGTCAAAGAACGCAATTTCACGCGAGCCGCCGAAAGCCTGGGTGTTGCTCAGCCCCCCTTGAGTCGTCAGATCCGTGAACTCGAACATGAATTGGGTGTCCAACTGTTCGACCGGGACAGCCGGCCGGTCCGGCTTACCGAGGCGGGCCGCATCTTTCATGATCAGGCCTCGCAGATCCTTTCCAATGTCGAGCAATTGCGCAGATCGATGGAGCGGATCGGGAAAGCCTCGAAACGTCGCTATGCAATCGGCTTCGTGGCCTCGGTCGTCTACGGCGCAATGCCGGACGTCGTGCGGGAGTTCCGCGATACCGCTGGCGACCTTGATGTAGAACTGTTGGAAATGACCACCCTTGAACAGGTGGCAGCCCTGAAGGACGGCCGCATAGATGCAGGGATCGGCCGCCTTCAGATTGATGATCCGGCAATCGCGCGCTCGGTGTTGGCACAGGAACGCCTGGTTCTTGCCGTACAGGCCGATCATGAGCTTTCCCGTCGGGACACGGTCAGCTTGCGCGATCTCACCGATCACAGACTGATCGTCTATCCCAGCCAGCCCCGCCCCAGCTACATTGATCAGGTCCTTGGGATGCTTCGTGACGAACGGGTCTATCCACAGTTTCTGACAGAGGTTCGCGATGTCCAGGTTGCACTCGGTCTGGTCGCGTCGGCTGCAGGTGTGGCCCTGGTGCCAATCTCCATGAAGCGCGTTCAGCGCGATGACGTACGTTACCTGCCAGTACGAGAGAACAACGCGTTTTCTCCGATCATTCTGAGCACGAGAGTTGCGGACGAGTCTTCGGAGACAGCTACTTTGCGGCAGATTGCCGGTCGCCTCTACGGGTGAACTTTCGTCGCCGCCGCCAAGCCTGGAAGACTGTCATCAAAATGTCCGCTTGACAGTTTTCTCGAATCATTAAAGAGTAGTGCTCGCTAATAAAGCCCGTCAGGGGGGTGCTCCTAAGTCGTCAGCATATTGAATCTTGGGATCTCCCGAGGCGAAGATGCTTGTCCGCATTCCCCGGCATCAATTCCAAAAAATAAAAAACGATCAGTAATCGTTCGCGCGCAGGAACTTGGTCAATTTAAGGGGAGCTTCATGCACTACACGTCGCGCTTTCTTCCATGCTCGGCTATGGCAATGGTTTTCGCTGGCCTCACCACCAACGTATCCGCTCAGACTGCAACTACCGTCGCTGGAGGCACCAAGTCCGAAGCATCGCCGCCAACCGGTGGGGGCGATATCGTCGTCACGGCCCAGCGCCGTAACCAGAGCATTCGCGACGTGCCGGTGACCATCGCGGCCTTCGCTGCGGAAGATTTGCGCGACCGCCAGATAACGAACGCTATCGATGTCGCGAAAATTACGCCCGGTGTGACGGCTGCATCGAACACCGGCGGCCAGGCGGCCGCATTTTCCATC
Source organism: Novosphingobium sp. (assembly GCF_032093395.1). Taxonomy (GTDB): domain Bacteria; phylum Pseudomonadota; class Alphaproteobacteria; order Sphingomonadales; family Sphingomonadaceae; genus Novosphingobium. Next base: position 20,429 of record NZ_DAMDBA010000061.1, on the reverse strand, counting down.
CGTGGCGTCACCCTCAGCGACTTCAACGATGGCAGTGAAGCGCCCGTCGCCGTCTATGTCGACGATGGCTATATCCCGACGGTCCAGGCTCAGAGCTTTGCCATGTTCGACATAGATCATGTCGAGGTACTAAAGGGCCCCCAAGGCACCCTCTTCGGGCGCAATTCGACGGGCGGCCTGGTCAACTTCGTCATCGCCAAGCCAACCGAAACGATGGAAGGCTTCGTAAATGCCACTTACGGCAGCTACAATCAGGCGAAGGTCGAAGGTGCGATAAGTGGCCCGATCGCTGAAAACGTGCAGGCGCGCGCGTCTGTGATCTACAACCGTGAAGACGGGTGGCTGAAGAACGATTTTCCCGGAGCGCCTGATCTGGGCGGGTTCGACACTTTTGCTACGCGCCTGCAACTGCAGTCGCAGTTGAGCGACCGCCTCACTGCCCGTGTCAGCGGCCTGTATTTCAAGCAGGACATGTCGATGGCACCTTACAATTCCATCGGTACGGCGCCTATCCGCGATTCCTCCAACCGTGTCGTCGGCGGTTACTACACAGGTGGACCCAACTCGTTTGGATATACACCGCCACCGACCAGCGCCTACCGGACCAGCACCGACTTCTACTGCTCGCGCTGCACTGGCATGAAGATTTACGACGGTGCCCTGCATCTTACCTACGATCTGGGTGAGACGCAGATCTACTCGGTCACCGATTACATCCACATCGCAAAGCGCCTGAAGCTGGATGCCGAAGTCTCTCCCATCAATTATCTGGGGGTTGCGCAGAACGGGCAGACAGGTTCCTTCACGCAGGAACTGCGCGCGACCGGCAAGATTGACAATCTGGTCTGGAATGCCGGAGCCTATTATCTCAATATTCTGGTCGATACCCAAGGCGGTTATCTGGCCCGTGCAAACTCGATCTACGCCCGCAACTATCCGGGCTATGAGGCGTCGGGCATCGATCTTGCAAACGTGGCACAGCTTCGCAAGCAATCTGGGTCGGTGTTCGCTCAGGTGGAGTACGAGTTTGTTCCGACGCTGACTTTCGTGGCGGGCGGCCGGTTTATCCACGAAAGGGCAAAGTTCGATTTTGTGTCGAGCGCCTTTCGTAATGACGACAATGACAATCTCGACACGCAGAACTATCTGTTCACCGTCCAGCCTTCCTACAGCAATCGTATTTCCAACAACTTCTGGACCGGCAAAGCGGGCCTGAACTGGAAGCCATCTGACGATCTTCTCGTGTATGCGAGCGTGAACCGGGGCGTGCGCGGTCGCGGCTTCAACAACAAGCTTCCGGCCGGCCCCGCCCTCACACCCGCGCAGATCCTCTACAAGCCGGAGACGCTTGTTTCCTATGAGGGTGGCTTCAAGTTCTCGCTGGATCGCCTCCTGACGGTCGATGCGGCCGTCTATCACTACGACTACAAGAACTATCAGGCGTTTCTGTTCGTGACCGCCGGCGGCTATATCCAGAATGCGGACGCGACCACCAACGGTGGCGAAGTGGCTGTCACCTTGCGGCCCGTGCAGAACCTGGAGCTGTCTGTCGGCGGATCGTACAACCATAGCACGGTACATGACCTGCCCATCGCACCGGGAATTACCCGGGATGTGACGCCGACTTTCGCACCGCGCCGACAACTCACGGCTAGCGCTTCCTACAAGGTTCCGGACGTGATGGGTGGCGAGCTGGCTTTTGGAGGTAACGTCACGTCCAGCAGCAGCTTCTTCACCAATGCCCGCAATTTCGACAGCCAGAAGCTGAATGGCTACACGCTTGTCGATGGCCGCATCACCTGGCGCGGCGACAGCGGCTTCTCACTCACCGCCGCTATCAACAACCTGTTCGATAAGCGGTACGCCATCACTGAGGCCGATCTGTCGACCTTGTGCGGCTGTACGGAGATTGCCTATGGGCGCCCCCGCACTTGGTCGCTGACTGCGGGCTATCGTTTCTGATAACTTTTGAAGGCGGTGGCCCGGTAAGTTTGCCGGAGCCACCACCCCTCGCAAGAGAACCTTCTCGGTAAGACAGTGGCAAGGATCTACGATCCGATAGCTTGCCGGATCACCAACTGGGCGGTAGGCCATTTCTGATAGCCGTTCGGCATTCGGTAATGAAACTTGAGGGGAAGTCATGGCGCAGGTCAAGAAAGAGGACATGCGAAATGCCATCATGATGGCGGCGTTCGACCTCTTTTCCGAGCGTGGATACTCGTCTACCACCGTTGCTGCGATCGCCAAGGCGTCCAGCATGACGGTAGCCAACCTCTATGTCTATTTCCCGTCGAAGATCCTGCTGCTCTATGCCGTTTACAAGCCGTGGCTCACCAGCAAGCTCGAGGAGATCGAGACGGCAACCATGCGCTACAGATCACCGGAGACACGCCTCCGGCGTCTGATCCTGGGCCTTTGGCGGGATATCCCCTCCACTGACCATGGCATGGCGAACGCTCTGGTCGAAGCATTGGCCACCACGCCGCCCGACGACAAGAAACCGAACGACCTCCTGCTGAGAGTCGAAGAATTCCTGACCGAACTGCTCATCCGCATTCTTCCGGAAGAGCGCCATCATCTTGTCGCCGACGGTCTGATGTCCCACCTCATGTGGATGGCCTTCGACGGCTTTGCAATCAACCGCCGCCTGGGCGACGTTCGTGACATGGATACCCTGACCGATCACTGGATCGCCTTGCTTCTGGGCGACAAGTAACCGCTTCAGGGCACCTCCTGCATCGGCACTGCCAGGCTGCTAAGGCCCGGCCCCATCGCCAGCGCCACGTGGGCAATCCGGTTGTCGGCAGCCGTCTCGTCAGCCACCGCCCCGCCGGAATTTCGGTTGCGCTGCTGATGAATGCTCAGCCCCAAGGGTGAGACGACCAGCCGAAGCCGTGCTCCCACGGGCAATCGGCGCGACACGAAGTCGAACCGGGAGAAATCATACTGGAGACGCTTCCCCGACGGTACCAGCTCCTCTTTCTCGAGGCTGCGCCGATAGCGCGCGCGAATCTGATCCTGGGTCAGAAAGACCTGTGTGCCATCGGGCATCACGGCATAGAGAGCTACCCGTACGTCAGTATCGGGCACGTCCATGGTGAGAAACAAACGTGCCGAAGGGATACCCACGATATCCGCAGCGTGCGTCAGCGGCGCCATGTCGTAGACCAGTCCTTCACCATCGAGGCGAGACACGGCGGTCGCATCGGTAAGCCATTTCGGGCTGACCAGGTCAAACCCTTCCACGCCCTCATTGCGCCCTGGCACGGAGGGATCATACGTATAGCGGTCGGGGGCCTGGCGCACCGCTGAGGGAGCAAGGCTGCCTGCACGTGCCATCGCGCCAGCATCGGTGTCGGGAGAACTGAGCATCAACGTATGCACCGGTGCAGCCGCCGCGGCGATGCTCGGTGCAGAGACCCATTTATCTGCGCCCGCCAGGAAATAGACGAAGTGGTCTGTCAGGAATGCCGGTTTGGCTCCGCGCCCCAGGACCCAGTCAAACCATTGGCGATGCAGTTCGAGCATGTCGACGACGCTCGCGGCGCCCATGTCGACACCGCCCGTGACTCGCTGCGGATTACGAGTACCCGGATGGTCCCATGGTCCCAGCACCAGGTACTGCCCTTCGAGAACTTCCGGAGCGACCACCGACGCCCGCGCTGCGAGATAGGCCCGCAGGCCCGTCTGCGAGGGATCATAGCTGCCGGTGATGCCCAATACAGGGATAGTGATGCGCCCAAGCTGTTGTTTGTCCAGCATTCCCGCATCGGTAGTCTGCGTGCGCCAATAGGCATCCACAGTCGGATGCTTGAGGTTCTCCTGCCATGTCGCGCTCGGCATGCCGACGAGGGAATCGAATTCGCGGTAGGAGACCTTTCCGCTGGCAAGTTCCGAAAGCGCACCAAGCCAGTATGCTCGATCGGTGTAGGCGGCGCGATTGGAGGTCGTACCGGCGGTGTAGGCCAGCCATTGCATCAGCTGCGGGAAAGGCACGTTCGCCCGCATGTCGCGGTCCACCGTGTTCAGGCCCGCCGATGCTGGCGCAATCGCCTTCAGCGCCGACGGCGCCTCCGCCGCGAAGAACAACTGGTTGCGCCCGGCGTAGGAGCCACCCCAGCCAACCACGCGCCCGTCGCTGCCCGGCATTCGGGCCAGCCATTCGATGGCATCGTAGCCGTCCTCGCTCTCATGGTTGGTGGGCAGGAACGCGCCGCCCGACCCTCCGCGCCCCCGCGTATCGACGGCTGCATAGATATAGCCGTGCCGTGCGAACCACATTCCCACGGTATGGAGCGTGTCGATCGTGTAAGGCGTGACCGTCAACACCACAGGCAACGGTCCTGTGGCATTTGCAGGTCGATAGATGTTCGCATTGAGGCGCACACCGTCGCGCACGGGAATCTTCACCGACCACTCCACGCTGACGTCACGTGGCCCCGGATCGGCCGTTGCGGTCTGCGCCTGCGACACCGGCTGCGCTGAGGCCAGACTCGTGACCAGGCAGCAGGCAAGCGCCGTCGCGGCCGCGAGTGTGTGCAGTCGCTTCATCAGCGTGGCGCCACGGGAACGAAGCGCGGACCGACGACGGTGTCGGTGGCCATCGGAAAGTGGATGTTCGTACCGCTGAAAGGCGGGAATTGCGCTCGGTCTGCCTTCATCTCCTCGCGCACGTCGGAATTGAGCGCCGCCTCAAGTGCCGCCGCGCTGTCGAACACGATCTTGTTGCGCTGGAAATACTCCACGCGGGCCATGGGCAAGGTGCCGACCCAATCGACCCGCGTGAAGACCTCCACTTCGCGCACGCTGGGGAAGTATCCCATGATGCGTGCATGGTTGGCAAAGTAGTATCGCAGCCAATCATTCAGCACCTCGGGCTGCCCCGGATAATGTACAAGGTAGCTGCATGGCAGGCCCTGTTCGTACGCCGAAGTCGACGGCGTGGTGAAGGCCCGCGTCCACATCACCTGCTGCTCCCCGGCCGCAGCCTGAAGCGTCGGCAGATCAGCCGCGAAGAGCGAATGGAACCCGCCTCCTTCACCGATTGCCGCCTCGAGCAGATCCAGGCGCGTGAAGTAGACCTGAAGCGTGAGCAACGGAGACGGGCCATCGTCGAAGTAGCGGTCACGCGCGATCTCGGGCGTGAAAATGTGAGCGCGGCTGACGTTGGGCACCGAGCGGACGATCTCGGTAACCCTGTCGTATTCAGCAGCACTGAGCCGCGCAGCAGGATCGGGGTGGGTGAAGGTGAGGAAGAGGGAAAACATGATCGTCCTACTGATTGGCGGTCAGGAGCAGCGTGGCAAGGGTATTGCCCATGACGCGAAGATTGGTGGGCCGATCGAGCACGATCGCTTCGGTCGGTGAATGGGGAGCGACGTACTCCATTCCGGAATCCAGGGTGAGACCGGGCAAACCCATGTCCTGAGGAATGGCTGAATCCGACGATCCACTACGCATGGATGGCTCCATGCCGCCGGAGCGAATGGCCGATACCGCATTACGCAAGAGCATGGTGTCATCGGGGATATGGGTGACGGGGCGCTCTATCGGCAGCACCGTTTCGATCTTGGCTGCGACGGTTCCCTTAGCGCCGCCCCGAGCCGCGTTTTCCGCGGTGGTCCCGTCAGCCACGGCCTTGCGAAAAAACATGTCGAGGCGATCCAGATCAGCGGCATTCGTAGAGCGCATGTCGACTGACATAGAGACGCTCGCAGGGATCGTGTTGATCGATGTGCCCCCGCTAACTAGGCCAACGTTCCAGACGGTGGTCCGGTCCAGCGGGCGATAGCGGTCGAAGCGCACGATCGTCTCGGCCATGGCCGTCGCCGGGTTCACCGTGCCGAAAGCAAACATGGAGTGGCCTCCCGGCCCCTTGTACGTGACGGTGTAGCGCCGCACGCCGATACCGACATTGGTGATCCCGCCCGTATTGCCCGGCTCCAGACCGATGAATGCGCTGATGCGTGAGTGATAGGGGCTGCGCTGCAGCAGATAACGCACCCCACGGAACGCGCCGCGTTCTTCCTCTCCGACGTTGGCAACGAACAGCAGATCCTGCTTTGTTTTCACCGCTCCGGCATCCAGCGCCCGAACGAACGCCAGAAGTACGGCCACGCTTACGCTGTTGTCGCTGATACCCGGCGCAAGCAGGCGATCGCCTTCGCGCCGCACCTTGATCGGCGTGCCTTCAGGAAAGACCGTATCGAGATGCGCACCGATCGCAACCATCGACTGATTTCCAGTACCGGGCCGGATGCCGACGGCGTTGCCTTCCTCGTCAATGTGAACATCGCGAAGTCCTGCCTCGCGCATCATCACGGCCACGGCGCTGGCTCGCTCTGCTTCCTTGAACGGGGGTGCAGGGATTTCTGTGATGCGGATCGTTTCAGCCACGATACGATCATAATCGCGAGCTAGATGCGCCTGTGCGGCCTTGAATGCCGGATCGCGTCGTAAAGCCTCTGCGGTGACCGGCTGCGCGGAGGCTATCGGCGGGAGGGCCGCCAGCATCAGGGCGCCGGGCATGAAGTATCGGATCATTGTCATGCCTTCTTGCGAGGAACGCACAGGATCGCTCCTGCAGACAGAAGTGCCATCAACGCGAACATGTAGAAGTTGGTGGCTACCGGCCAGCCCAGTTGCGCCAGCGTGGCTCCCATCATCGGACCCGCAATCGCACCTGAACGCGAGAAGCTGAGACACCAACCCACTGCCGTTGCACGCAGGTCTGAGGGGAAATAACTCGCGAGATAGGCCGTCACGAGCACGGCGGCCGACACGCTGCCTACACCGGCAGCGGCCACCACCACATAAGTCACGCCGAGCGGCCAGTGGTGAGAGAGCATGAGAATGGCTCCCGCGCCCATGGTGAAGGCCGAGGCAATGGTCGGCCCCCTGCCCCAGCGATCCGCTGCCAGGCCAAGGACGACACCACCAACCGAAGAAGCCAGCGCAAACACACCGAGGAACAGGATGCTGGGGCCGAGATCATAGCCGGCACTGCGCATGATTTGCGGCAGCCAGGTGTTGAGACCGTAGACCACCACCATGCCGAGGAACGTCGTTGCCCAGAAACCAGCGGTCGCCTGTCGGTTTCCGTGTGCGAATATCCGCAGTGCATCCGACCAGGCAGGCTTTCGCCGGTCGGATGGCAGCATTCCATGCGCGAGTGCCACACCGAACTGGTCCGCCACCGCCCGAGCCCGGTCCTCTCTACCCGCCCGCATGAGGTAATCCGGCGATTCCGGCAGGAGAAATGCCAGCACCGGCAACAGAATTAGCGGAAAGGCTCCCAGCATGACCACCGGTCGCCAGCCATGCGCGGCGAGCAGGAAGAATCCGGCGAGGGCAGCAGCGAAGATGCCGATCGAGTATCCGGAATACATCATCGCATATTCGCGGCTTCGCCTTTCGGGCGGTGCGAATTCGGTCACGAGGGCCGAAGCGACCGGGATCATGCCCCCGACTCCTATGCCGCTGACGAGGCGGCAAAGCGCAAAGAGGAGCGGGGTGGGCGCGACGGCGGCAAGACCGGTCGCAGCGGAAAACAGGGCGATGCAGCCCAGGAAACAACGACGACGACCGACCTGATCGCTCAGGGTGCCCAGCATGAAGCCGCCGATGAACATCCCGATTAGGGCGCTGCTGGCGAGCATGCCCGCTTCCACAGGGGAGAGTTTCCAGACCGGGTCAGCCATCAGACCGGGAAGAACAGCCCCGAAGACTCCAAGATCGTAGCCTTCGGCGAACAGGCCGATCCAACACAGCGCCGTCACTCGTGCAGGGCTGGCAGTACGCGGCGTGGAAGAAAGGGGTATGCTACTCAACGTCCTACCTTTCGAAACCGCTGTCAGATGGCCTGAAGAACTGCCGACAGGGTAGCTGCGTCTCCGCCGAGTGCCAGCACAAGCATGACAACGATCCGCAGCTTCTGGGGTGAGAGGTCTCCTCCGGCGAGAACGCCCGCGCGATCGAGAAAGGCCTGAGATACGACGTTGCCACGCGCCCCTCGGGTCGCCTGTACCACGATCACCCCCTGCTCTGCGGCAGCAGCCAGCGCCGGGGCTTCACCGTTCGCGGGTCGTCCGGGCAGAAGACCCGCTGAGACGATGCCACGCGCACCTGCCGATACGAAGGCCTCGATGGCGGCACCATCGGCGCCGGCATAGGAATAGGCGATGTCCACCCGCGGCAACCCGGATGCTCCACCTGCGATGGCTTCTCCCAGGTCGACCGGAAGTTGCGTGCGAGGCACGGCGCGACGAAGCGAGATGGAACCATCCGCCTCGACCCGACCCAACGGTCCGAACTCACCGGCGACGAAGGCATCGAGCGCGCCCGAACTGTCCTTGGTCACATCCCGTGCGGCGAAAATCAGGTTGTCGATCACCACAAGGACGCCCAGCCCGCGGGCCTGAGGTGCTGCGGCGACGGCAAGCGCCGCCCGCAGGTTGGCCAATGCATCCGACCCTGCCGTGTTGGCGGGGCGCTGTGCGCCCGTCAATACCACGGGCATATCGCCGCCATGGACCAGCGAGAGGAAGAACGCCGTTTCCTCCAGCGTCGCCGTACCATGCGTGATTACACAACCGTCGGCTTCGATACCCTGGACCAGGCGGGCAAGGTCGAGCCAGTCAGCCGGCGTTATGCCGGTGCTGCCCAGCGCCCGGAAGTCGACCGGAGCCAGAGCGACGTCCAGGCCTGCGGTGGCTCCTTCAAGCAGATCGGCAATCGGACGAACGATGCCGCTCTCGCCATACTCGACCCAATCGAAGGGATGGCGCGCTTCCATTGCGAAAGTGCCGCCGGTGCCGACAATGGCGATCCGGGCCATCACGTCCGTTCGAACCGGACCAGGAGGGCGCCACCTTCCACCCGCGTCTCGTACTTGCGCACGTCGCGGGTCAGAGGCTTGCACAGTGCCTTGCCGCTGCGCACGTCGAATGCGCCGGCGTGCAGGGGGCATTCGATCTCGTAGCCGTCCAGATCGCCATCCGAGAGCAGCGCGTTCCCATGCGAGCACAGATCGTCGATCACGAAGACTTCCTCATCGACCACGAAGATACCCAGCTTGTGCCCATCGACCACGACGCCGCGGCATTCGCCGCCGTCCATCAGGTCGTCCAGGTTGCCGAGATCAAGCCACGGCACGCTCACAGCGAACCCTGGCGTGCGAGCTGTTCGGGAGAGAACATGCGCATGGCGCCGGTCAGCTTGCTGACCTTGGCGATCCCGCGACGTTCGCAATAGGCTGTGAGATCGTCGAGCAGTTTCACCATGGCAGTAGGCTGGACGAAGCTCTGCGTACCCATCTGCACGGCCGTGGCGCCCGCCAGCATGTATTCGATGGCATCCGCAGCATTGGACACGCCGCCGCAACCGATCACCGGGATCGAAACGGCCTGTGCGCATTGGTAGACCATCCGCATGATCACGGGCTTGGTGGCCGGACCCGTGATACCGCCCATCAGGTTGGCGACGCGCGGCTGCCAGGTCTCGATATCGATTGCCATGGCCAGCATCGCATTCGCGGTCACAAGCGCATCGGCGCCACCATTCTCCGCCGCCCGGGCGATCACCGCGATGTCTCCCACGTTGGGGGAGAGCTTCGCCCACACCGGCAGGTGCGTTGCCGCCTTCATCGCGCGGATCACTTCCTCAGTGGCGACAGGGTCCATCCCGAAGGCAAGTCCGTCCTTCTTGAGATTGGGGCACGAGATGTTTGCTTCGATCGCAACGACGCCCGAGTCAGACAGCTTGGCTGCCAGCGCCCCGAACCCTTCCGTCGTATCGGCGGAAATCGACGCGACGATCGGCGTGTTGAACTTCTGGTAGAACGGGACGGTCTTGTTCAGATAGTAATCGGTGCCCTTGCTGGGAATGCCGATCGAGAACAGCGTGGAGTTCTGAAGCTCGGCCACACGCGGCGGAGCGTTCCCTTCACGCAGATCGTCGGTGAACGTCTTGGTGACGATCGCACCGAGGCGGCTCAGATCGAAGACGTCGGCCATGCCCTCGGCCAAAGTGCCGGAGCCCGGCATGATCGGATTGGCGAGCGTGATATCGCCTATGCGTACGGAAAGATCCGTCACAGCACGGTCTCCTCAAGATTGAATACAGGTCCGTCCCAGCAGACGCGGCGATAGCCCACGGTGCGCGTTCCATCTGCTGCAGTGTTACGAAACGGCATGACGCAGGCAAAGCACATGCCCAGAGCACAGCCCATCCGTTGTTCCAGCGCCACCTGCCCGGCGATCCCGAATTCAGTCGAAAAGTCCTGCAGCAGCCGCGTCAGCCGCTTTGAACCGCAGGTCGCGACGAAATCTATCGGGCGATCGGCATGAACGCGGCGCAGCAAAGCTTCGAGCGATGTCGTGTCGCTGTTTCCCACGTCGTCGGTCACGATGACCACTTCTGCACCGTCACTGCGCAAGGCGTCTTCCGCCATTAGCAGGGAGGCCATGCGCGCGGACAGGATCGCAGTGACCTTTGCTCCTGCAGCGACTGCCTCCTGCGCCAACGGCGCAAGGGTCGCGAGCCCGACGCCGCGGCCAATCATCACGACATGCTGCGTGCCCCTGGGCAAAGTGAAGCCCTGACCGACCGGTCCCAGCGCATCGAGGGTATCGCCCTGCCCGAGCGTAGCAAGGCCGCGGGTGCCGCTGCCCTGCACCTTGTACAGGAAGTGCAGCTGACCCTGCTCACGGTCAATGCGATGAATGCTCATCGGACGGCGCAGGAAGTTGCCCGATTCCCCGTCGGGCGGGCACATCAGATGAAAGAACTGGCCCGCTTTCGCCGCGAGCGCGATTGCAGGCGCATCGACGATCAGCAGGCGATATTCCTCGTTCACCCAGTCATTGGAGACGATGGTGCAGAGGTTTTCCGCAACGGGAAAGCTGTCACCGGCTCCGGCTTCATCAGGTTTGACCGCGCAAAGGCTCATCGAGAAAATTCCGTCGCTACAGGAACCGGCATGTGGCCGGCAGAAAGGGGAAATATCTGGACCTGCTCGAACCGCATTGTCGCGATCAGCCAGGATCCATCAAATTGACGTTCGAACCGCTGACGGGTGATACCGCCGAGCAGTACCGGCGCGACCTCTCCGTCGCGGATACCGATCTGCCACAAGCGCCAGCGCGTCTGCGCGGTATTACCATCTAGCGCGAATTCGGGTGCGAGATAATAGTGCAGCGCAAAGTGCCACGGGGGACGGGCGAACCACTCGGTCAGACCCGTGCGCCCGGTAATCTCTCCGCCGAACTCGCCGCCCTCCCAGACGGCATCCTGCGTAAAGCACGATGCCTGCCCTACCGCAGCTGCGGTCATCGCCTCAGCGGCGACGCGCTGACGGTCTGCTCCGTACTTCGCATCGGCAAAAGCCGCATAGCGCGCCTGGGTGTGCTGGATGGCCAGTTCGGCCTCGACCCGCGCCAGCCTGGCTTCGATATCGCTCATGCGAGGGCCTTCAACGCCTGCACCGGATCGCCAAGCTGCGCATCTGTCACCGGTACGCGATCAAGGATCAGTCGTTCGACATGCTTGCGCTGCTTGCCCTCACCCAACAACACAGCGCCGACCAACCGGTCGCCGTCGAGCTGGAAGAGGCAGGCTTTGCCCGTTGCCGGATCGCCGCGTACGACTTCGCGATCACCGGCGCAGAAGCCCACGACCTGGATGTTGTGCCCGAGCTGATCGGTCCACATCCACGGCAGTTCCGAATAAGGCTCCTCACCGCCGAGCAGGATTTGCGCGACGGCCTGGGCCTGATTTTCGGCATTGCGCCAGGTTTCCTGCCGCAGGGCACGGCCGTAGATCGGGCTGCTGGAAAGCGCCACGTCGCCGACCGCATAGATATGTTCGTGCCCTTCAACGCGGCAATGCGCGTCAGTGGGGACGCCATCGGCCCCGGCAGCCACGACAGAAGCGAAAGCCGCCGTGGCGGGCGCCGCGCCCGTCGCGAGCAGAACGGTATCGGCCGCGATCACCGACCCGTCGTCGAGAATGACAGCATCGCCGTGGATCTCGGAAACGCCCCTGCCAAGACGCAGATCCGTGCCCGCTGCGCGGTGCTGCTCAGCCAGCCAGTGCGATGCACTGGGAGAGAGAATACGCGCCATGACCCGCTCGGCGGGCTCGATCACGCAAATCGCTACGCCATGCCCACGCGCACTGGAGGCAACTTCGAGCCCGATGACGCCCGCACCGATTATGACGAGGTTCTTCGCCGCCGTGATGGCGGACTTCAGGCGCAGGGCATCGTCGATCGTGCGAAGGACGTGGACGTGCGAAAGGTCATTGCCGGGGATCGGAGGTCGACGCGCGTCGGCTCCAGTTGCGATCACCAGGCGGTCCCACTCGATCGTCTCTCCGTCAGCGGTGCTGACGGTCCGCTCGACCGGATCGACAGACGTGACCCGACCCACCCGACGCTCGAACCTGCAGGCCTCGCTTGCTTCACACACAGGCAGGCTGAATTCAGCGACGTCCTGCTTTCCAAGGAGGAACTCCTTGGAAAGCGCAGGCCGCTCGTAGGGAATATGAACCTCCTCACCGACAAGCACGATCTCGCCCGCAAATCCGCCTTCGACAAGATGCTGAGCAACGCGCCCTCCCGCATGTCCGGCGCCGACGATGAGGACGCGGGTCATGCTGGTGCCCCGGGAACGCGCACGAGTACGCGGTAGAGCAGTCCGCCGTTTTCGCCATCGCAGCGCCATTCGCGCGGCTCACCCGGAGGGATCACGATGCCCTCGCCGGTGGAGAGGTCATAGACCTCGCCTGCGGCCTCGACATGGAACTCGCCTTCCAGCACGGCAGCCACTTCCTCGAAAGCGTGGTCATCATGCGGAGACAGCGTCTCGCCGTTCACGAACCGGCGCAGTGCCGCCTCGAGATGATCCCCACCGCCGGAAGTCGGGGCGCCATGGACAGGCGTGGGAATGGTGGTGCAACCTGCAGTTCTCATGCGGCATCGTCCCGGTTCTTAAGCGGATAGTACGGTGCACCGTCTTCCGGGCCGAACTCGGCGCGAGGCGGCGTCACCACGTTGAGACGCATGCTGGCGCCTTCAGGACCCATGAAGTTCTCGCCGTAGTGAGACAGGCCACCCGGGATGACCAGGGCCATGTTGGGCGCCATGTCCGTCACTGGGTCTTCGGGATCGCCGAGGCCCGGCCCTTCGATCACGTTGCAGCCGCCGATGATCTGGAGCGAGATTTCCTCGCCATGATGGTGCGCCTTGGCCGGAATCTCCGGCCCCTTGGGCGCAACGAACTTGACCACCGAGACGCTGACGTTCGTTCCAAACAGGTGCTTGGTGTAAAGGCCATCCTCGACTACGGTCTTCAGACCCTGGTCGATGGCGAAAACGCGGCACTTGGCCATAGCAGTTCTCCTCAGTGCGCCGGACGCAGGACGAAGTCTTCCTGCGCCGGAAAACGGCGGGAATCGTAGCCGTCGATGACTTCGGGCTGATGGTAGGACTCGATCGCCGGAGCGATCTCGGCCAGCGAGAGCAGCATGTGGAACAGCGGCTTGTCGTCTTCGGGCATCTCGGCCAACGGCTGTCGATCGAGATAGGCGACAATGCCCTGAACTTCGGGAATGATCGCATCCGCGAACGCCTGCAGGTCATCCTGCGGCAGGCTCAGGCGGCGGATGTTGCGCTCGGTTTCGGTCGCCAGGCACCAGGCGCTGAACGGTTCGAGCTGTGCGAATTGAGTGGGAAGCATGGGCGTGTCCTCAGGCGGGGATCGGCTCGGCCGGCGTGCGGCCCAGAACGCGTTCGATGACTTCGAAGGCATGGCGGACCATGATTTCGTAGTCCTGCAGGATCATGTGCGACTTCGCGCCGGTCTCACAGGCGGACTGGGTGCGTTCGAGGGTCGAGAAGTCCTCCAGCAGCACGTCACGCAGCTGGACCTTCATGTACTCCTGGTAGAAGCGGCCGCCCGCAGTCAGCATCTCGGGATAATAGACGCGCGCCTCAACCAGGGTACGATCATGCGCGATCGGACGGAAGTTGTAGGCCTGAAAATAGTTCGGGCGCAGCGACAGATAGAAGTCCGGGAACACGACATTGATGTCGAACATCCAGTCCGGGCTTCCGGTCCAGTTCACGCCTTCGGGAAGCTCCTCCATCGGGAACTCGTAGCGTGCACCGCCTGCTCCAGCCTTCAGGGCGGCTGCCGAAATCGGCTTGGCCGCCGCAGATTCTGCCAGTGCCTCCTCAAGCGCTGCACCGCCTGCAGTCACGGCCTTGGGATTGCCGTAGACGGTCTTGGTGTTCCCGGCGAGCGAGAGGCGGCGATGATAGTCGCCGCACAGGCCGTCGAGCGGACGCATCGAGCCACCGCTCTCGGTCTTGATCGAATCCGCGATCGAATTCCCGTGAACGTAGGCGACGTGGTAGGCTTCCTGGAAGGCGTCGAGCGCCAGCTTCCAGTTGCAGTCGACCTCGGTGGTCCACGAAAAGCACGAGGTCATCTTGTCGAAGGGATAGCCTTCGACGTTGCCATACATCGGCTCCATGAAGTCGGCGAGCGTCATCGCCGGATTCGGATCGACGTGGATGAAGATGAACCCTTGCCAGATCTCGCAGGCGACGGTCGTCAGACCATACTTGCAACGATCGAGGTCGAAGAAGCAGTCCTCGTCGGGCACCCCGGTCAGGTTGCCTTCGAGGTCGTAGGCCCAGCCGTGGAACTTGCAGAAGAACTTACGGGTGTTGCCGCGTTCCTCATAGACAATCTGGTTCATGCGGTGCGCGCACACGTTGTGCATGGCGCGGATATCACCCTTCTTGGTGCGCACGATAATGATCGAGGCATCGCACGCGGGCAGGTCCTTGACGAAGAAGTCCCCAGCCTTGGGCAGTTCCTCTACCCGTCCGACATGGAGCCAGGTCTTGCGGAACAGCTTTGATTTCTCCTCCTGCCAATACTGCTCGCTGATGTAGGGCTCGATCGGGATCGGGCCGCGACCGAGCTCGGGGTATTTGTCGTGGAGGCGATGGGGAACTTCGGTCACCGGGTTGCTCCGATTGTAGGCGTTGGAAGTGGGCCCCGGGCCGCCTTTCAGGCGCCCCAGGATGCTCGCATCAGAACTTTGCGCGAGCGGCGATGTAGAAGCGTCGGCCGAGCGGATCGTAAGTGCCTGCATCGGTGTTACCGAGGCGACCACCGACGACCGGCGGTTCACGATCGGTTAGATTGTCGATCCCGCCGCGCAGTTCAAAGCCGTCGGTCACGGCCACCCGGCCGAAGAGATCGACCGTGTTGTAGGCGCCCACACCTGGCAGCACAGCACTCGGCGTGGTGATCGAGGTGTAATCGCGCAGAGCGCTGAGATGGCGCCAACGCACGCCGAGACTCCAGTCATCGGCCTGGTAAGTCAGCGTGGTGTTCACACGCCAGGGCACATAAGTGTTGCCGCTACCGATAGTGCCGGCCAGGTCGATGTAAGCGGCGCCCGGCAGGTTCTGGATCTTGAACGTCTCGAGTTTGTTGACCACGACGTTCAGCAGAAGATCGCCGGGGTTGCCACCAAAGCCGACCGCTTCGAGCGGGATGCGCCAATCGAACTGCGCGTCGATCCCGCTGGTCTTGTACCCGCCCAGATTGAGGTAGGGCTGGTTGAGGTTGAAGATCGTACCGTCCGCATTGCGCACGATATTCTGGCAGTAGACGCTCGACTGCGCATAATTCGGGTTCGAACCATTGGCGTTGAAGCAGTTCGCCACCATCGTCGGACCGGTGATCGTGCCAATCGCGTCCTTGATCGAGATGTTGTAGTAATCGACCGAGAGGGTCATCCCACGCAGCAGGGCGCTGCCCTGGAACGGGGAGTCAATCACTGCGCCAATTGTATAGGTGTCGGCCGTCTCGGGCGAAAGCGCCTTTGAACCGGTCGTCGTCCCGGGCACCTGCGTGTAGTTCGCCGAGTACGTATCAATTACGTTTTGCGGAACGCCTTGCGCGATACAGAGCGATCGCACCTGGGCCGCATTGGCTCCGGTACGGTAGGCCGAGCGGACGTCGCAAGGATCGCCGCCGCTGGGCGCGGATCCAAGGTTCGAATAGTTGACGAGGCCGCCCTGGAAGAGTTCGCCCACGTTCGGCGCGCGAACTGCACGCTGATAACCGCCACGCAGGCGGAGACCGCGCGCTACTTCCCAGTTGATGTCGGCCTTGTAGGCGCTGACACCGCCAGTAATGTTGTAATGCGAATAACGGTAAGCCGCATCCAACTCGAGCTTGCGGATCAGCGGAAGGTCAGCGAGCAGTGGCACGAGCAGTTCCGCATAACCTTCGACCACACTGGTGCTGCCCTGCGAGGAAGCCGCCGAGTTAAAGCCGATAACCTCAGGCGGGTTGGGGATCAGCAGCGGATCGGCGGTGAACTTGTAGCCTTGCCGGCGATAGTTGCCACCCGCTGCAAAACGGACCTCTCCTGCCGGAAGATCGAACAGCGCGCCCTGGACGTTGCCCTCGATATTATCCTGGGTCAGGCGCGTACGGCTGTCCGTCTCGGCGGTGAGGTAGTTGATGCAGTCGGCGGAAATAGGCTGATTGCCGAAGACGTTAAGGCCACCCTCGCAGATCGACCGGCCGCCATCTCTTGCATTCAGAAGCGTGCGGGCAGCCGTCATCGTCACTGCACCGCCAGTGATGCGGTCATGCACGATTGTCTCGCCGTGCGAGCCGAACAGCTCCCAGCTCAGGTCCATGCCCGGGAGGCGCCCCCTGAGGCCCGCAGTGATCTGGTAGACGTCGTTCTCGTGCTCAACGATGCGGCGACCTGCATCGGTGAAGCGCTTCACGACCGTGAAGTTCGCGTTGGGCTGCGTCCGCGACGCGAGGATCGTTGCGAGATCAGCCGGGATGAACGGATTTGTCACTGGAACGCTGAGGGCAGTGTTGCCTTGCGCAAGCGTTCCCGAGCCATTATTCACCGTCGTGTAGTTCGTGTACGAACCCTGGACATAGGCATCGATGTTGTCGGACACCTCGTAATCGAGACGCGCAAACCCGGAGTAGCGGGTCATCGGTGCCAGAAGATCGACTTCAACGTTCGGGTCGTAATACAGAACGTTGCCGCGTGCGGAGTAACCGGTTGCAGCCGAGCCGCTGCGGAAATTACGTATTCCGTTGTTGTCGGTGAACAGGCTTCCGTCGTTATTGAAACCCAGGATTGTCGCGGCGGGAATTGCGGAGCCTACAGCGCCGTACGTTGCGAACACGGAATTGACCACGGCCCCATTGGGCAGGTTGCTGGCTGTCGGCGTGTACGTACCGGTCGGCAGGGTGTTCGAAGCCGAGTTGCTGCCACCTTGCGAGAACGCCCGGCTGTAGAAATCCCGGCTGCCAGTCTTGACCGTATCACGCTGATAATATTCGCCAGCGACCATCAGGTGACCGCGACCACCGAACAGCTTTGTTCCCGCAAGCAGCGAATAGTCCCGCGTTGCGCCGTCCCCCTTGCCGGTCAGGCTGTGCTGCGCGTCGAGTTGAAGACCATTGAAATTGCGCTTCAGCTTGAAGTTCACCACGCCCGAAATGGCGTCGGAGCCATAGACAGCCGATGCACCGCCGCTGATGATCTCGACATTGTCGATGAGAATCGCAGGGAGGGTGTTGATGTCGATAGCAAGCGAGGCGCTCGAGGGCTGCAGACGCTGACCGTCGAGCAGCACCAGGTTGCGCGACGGGCCAAGTCCGCGCAGGTTGAGCGTAGCCTGACCGCTGCCAGCAATGTTGTTGGCGTACGCCGTGGCGCCAGGCACGAACTGCGGCAGCTGGTTAAGCTTCGCCTCCAGCGTAACGTCGCCACGTGCTTCAAGCGCTCCCGCGCCGACGGTGACGATCGGGCTGTCTGCAGCAAAATCGCGGCGCGCGATCCTCGAGCCGGTGACGACAATGTCGTTAGCGGCCTCGTTATTGGCAGCGACACTTTCGGACGCACCGGATGAGGCATCCTGCGCACTGGCGGATGCGCTGACGATCGCCAGCGCGGATGCTCCGATCAGCGTGGCGACGTGAAAAGCGCACTTGGCACTACGGCTCCCATGCGACCGGGAAGACTCATTTGTCATGGTATTCAACCCCCTGATGCAACCAAACTTTTTTGTTCGTTCCTGCCGCCGACTCTCGAAGCCGGTCAATCTTGATAAACCGAGCATCACTCGTTTTTGGCTTGACGTCAATGCCCTTTCGGGAGAGACGGAAAGATATTGTCGAAAGGCCCCATATCCGCTGAGTTTCGGCCAGGCCGGTAATGCCTTCCACGACCTCAGTCGTCACGAAAAGAGCTACTCCATGCGCCTCTTCAGCTATTTCCGCAGCTCCGCGAGCTACCGCGTGCGCATCGCCCTCAACCTCAAGGGCGTGCCCCACGAGGTCGTGCCGGTAGACCTCGCGACTGACGCGCATTTGCGATCACCATTCGCTAAGGACAATCCGTTCAAAGGTGTCCCGGCGATCGAAACGGACGATGCTGTTCACGGTCAGTCGATGGCCATCATCGAGTGGCTGGATGAGGCATTTCCTGCAAATCCACTGTTACCCACAAAGCCGTCGGAACGGCTTCTCGCTCGCGAACTCGCGCTTGCGATCGCGACTGAACTGCATGCTCCTCTCGGCCGCCCGGCCATTCAGCACATCAGAAGTGAGCTGGGCGGTGACCAAAACGCAGTCGCGACGTGGCAGCATCGCTGGCTGGAAAAGACCCTTTCAGGCGTCGAGCAGCGCCTCGAAGATCGGGAAACCTTGAACTTCCTGTTTGACCGGCCTGGCTATTTCGAATGCGTCCTCATTCCGCAGGTCTACAACGCGCGCCTTTCCGGTTTCGATCTTGGACCATACCCCCGGCTGCGCAAGATCGATGAGGCATGCGCGCGGTTGTCGGCGTTTCGAGCTGCCCACCCGGACGCCCAACCAGATAGCCGCGACCAGATCTGAAATTTCTGCCGCTGTTCGCGACACTCATACACCAGAGGACCTTATGGGCAGGCGCCTGACACTCCATATTCTCGCCGGCATGATCCTGGGTATCGCAGCAGGCTACGTGCTCCACGCCAGCATTCCGGCCGGCGATCCGCATCTCAAGGAATGGGCCGGCTACTTCCGTTCGCTGCCCGACGTGTTCCTGCGGCTGATCAAGATGATCCTCGCGCCGCTGGTCTTCGCCACCATCGTGACCGGCATCGCCGGCATGGGCGACAGCGCCGCGCTGGGCCGCATCGGCGGCAAAGCGCTCGCATGGTTCATCACCGCAAGCCTATGCTCGCTCGGGCTCGGCCTGGTCCTCGTCAACCTGTTCCAGCCGGGCGTCGGTGTCGGTCTGGACACCACCGAAACCCTGGGCGACCTGCAGACCGGCGAGCTGACGCTCCACCACTTCATCCTCGAGATCTTCCCGGCCAGCCCGCTGGCGGCGATGGCCGAGAACAACATCCTGCAGATCCTGGTCTTCTCGGTCTTCGTGGGCGTCGGCCTCACCGCCATCGGCGAGAAGAGCGCGCCCATCGTGCGCGTGACCGAAGCCCTGTCGGAGCTGATGCTGCAGATCACCGGCTATGTCATGCGCTTCGCCCCCTTCGCGGTGTTCGGCGCGATCGCGGCGGTGATCGGCACGCAGGGGCTGGGCATCATCGTGACCTACGGCGTGCTGGTCAGCGAATTCTACTTCGCGATGTTCCTGCTGTGGGTGCTGCTGTTCTGCGCAGGCGGGCTGTTCCTGGGCAAGCGCGTAGTCACGCTGTTCCGCTACATCCGCGAGCCGCTGCTGCTCTCGTTCTCCACCGCATCCTCGGAAGCCAGCCTGCCCAAGCTGTTCGAGCAGCTCGACCGGTTCGGCGTGCCGCGCCGCATCTCGGGCTTCATCCTGCCGCTGGGCTACAGCTTCAACCTCGACGGTTCGATGATCTACATGACCTTCGCGTCGATGTTCATCGCTCAGGCCTATGGCATCCACGTGCCGCTGATGACGCAGATCCTGATGCTGCTGACGCTGATGGTCAGCTCCAAGGGCATCGCCGGCGTGCCGCGCGCCAGCCTGGTGGTGATCGCAGCCACTCTCACCCAGTTCGGCCTACCGGTGGAAGGCATCGCCCTGCTGCTGGGCGTCGACACCTTCCTCGACATGGGCCGCTCTGCCACCAATGTTGTCGGCAATGCCGTGGCGACGGCCGTGATCACCCGATCGGAAGGGATGCTGCAGCCGCTGATGGGCCCGGATGCGGATGTGCCCTCTGCGTCCTTGCATCAATATGCCGATCAACAGACGACAGTCCGCATATAGAACTATATATGGTCGGACAGTGAATGTCTGCTATCTTTGTACAATCACCGCTAAGCCGACTGTCACAATAGTCGAAGGGTCGTCTAATTGCGCGTCATAGAGCAAGTCCTTTCTGTGCTTGGTTG
>NZ_DAMDBA010000060.1:0-32227 GCF_032093395.1 Novosphingobium sp. | reverse complement strand
GCTGGGGCTCACGTCCTATCGCTTCGGCGTGGAGTGGGCGCGGATCGAGCCGGAGAAGGGCCTGTTCTCTCAGGCCATGCTCGATCATTACAAGCGCATCGTCGAGGGCTGCCACGCGCGCGGCCTTGCGCCGCTGGTCACCTTCAACCACTTCACCGCACCGCGCTGGTTCAGCGCGCAGGGCGGCTGGAGCAACCCGGAATCCGCTCGGCTATTCGGCCGCTATTGCGACAAGGTGGCCCGTGCCATCGGCGCGGACATCGCCATGGCCATGACGCTGAACGAGCCGAACATCCTGCTCATCCTCAAGAACATCCTGCCGCCGCCGGTCTGGGACATGCAGCGCCAGACTCTGGCCGCCGCCACCAAGCGGCTGGGCGTGGAGCGCTTCCTCTGCGCCAATGTAGCCGGAAAGGAGGACGTGGACGTCATCGTCAAAGGGCAGATGGCGGGGCACAAGGAGGCCCGCGCCGCGATCAAGGCGGTGCGCTCCGATCTGCCGGTGGGCTTCACCCTTTCGGTGCTGGACGACCAGGCTTCTGGCAAAGGCTCGATGCGCGACAAGGTGCGCGCCGAACTCTATGGAGATTGGCTGGAGATCGCCAAGGGAGACGACTTTATCGGCGTGCAGAACTACGAACGCGCCGTCTGGAACGACAAGGGCCGTCTGCCCGCGCCCGAAGGGAGCGATCGCAACTGGTCCGGCACCGAAGTCTGGGCGCCGTCGCTGGCCGGTGCGGTACGCTATGTCCACGGGGTGACGAAGGTTCCGGTGCTGGTCTCCGAACACGGCGTCGGCACCGACGACGATACCCTGCGCGCGCGCTTCATCCCGGCCGCGCTGGAAGGGCTGAAGCAGGCGATGGACGAAGGTGTGCCGGTGCTCGGCTATATGCACTGGTCGCTGCTGGACAACTACGAATGGATCTTCGGCTACAAGCCCCGCTTCGGCCTGTGTAGCGTCGACCGCAAGACCTTCGCGCGGACGCCCAAGCCAAGCGCGAACGTCCTCGGCGCGATTGCGCGCCGCAATTCGCTCTAGCGGGCGGTGGGTAGGAAACCCGCCCGCTCCAGGGCGGCGACGGAATCGCGGGCGACGGGTACTTTCTCTCCGTTGATCAGGACGATGGTCCGGTTGCGGCCATTCGTTTCGGTGCCGGCGACCGCGCTTTCTGCGACCCACCACCCCCGGTGAACCTGGTATCCGGGGCAGTCGGCCATTTCCGGGATGGCATCGCGCAGTCGCATCAGCAGCAGTTCGCTGCCGCGCACCCCGTGGACGCGGACGTAGTGGTCCTCGCTTTGCAGCGCGAGGATCGGACCTTCGAAGGCTGGTCCCAGGCGCGCGAGCAGCCTGGGCCGTGCCTCTTCACCTTCCTCCGTTGCCGGGACCGGAGGCGGGCTGCCGATTTCGGGCGTGGGAGAAACATCGCGATCTTCCGATACGGTCGGCTGAACCGGGGCCTGTTTCCGGTGGTCCAGTTCTCCATCGATCCGCTTGGCAGCGACCACCACGGCAAGAATGGCCACCGCGCTGAGAATGGCGAATGGGAGAATCCCCGCAAATCCGCCAAGCGCCTGGAAGAACAGGCTCGCCCCCCATTCCCACACCAGTGCAAGCGGGAAGCTGGCTAGCAGTACCCCCCAGCAGATGAGGGCGCCGCGGGGTATGGCCGTCGCGTCGGACAGCACCGCAAGGAACCATATGGTGGGCCTCACCAGAACGTAGGCGCCCATCAGGTGAGCGAACCAGTTCCAAACCCGCGACGGGAAATCGGCTTCGAGGTAAGTACCGAACGGCCCAAGAAATCCCACGACGGCGGCCAGCATCACCATCGCCCACAGTTCGAGCAAGCCTCTCCGCGCCCAGTTCACGCTGTCTTCCTTTCCCGTTCACGAACCGTGAACCGGCAAAAGGACGCAAAACCGAGGCATTGGCAAGAGGCAAGGCCAAGTAACGTAATGGCGGTTGCCAGCGAACCGCGGCTTGACATTGCTCGTTGCCGCGCCGGCAGTCGGCGTTCGAGGAGCATCCGATGGCCGTCAATCGACCTGTTCTCTATTCGGGCACGCTCGTCGTGTTCGTCTACGCAATCGCTTTCGTGCTCGCGCTGAGCTGAGGAGCGATTATGTTCGAAAGCATCCTGAGCGGCGAGCGCGCCCTGGACTTGTGGCTGATGGGCTTCGTGGCGGCCGGGATCGGGGCGGGCATCGCCACCGGTTTCTTCAAGGCCCGCAAGATCCAGCCGCGCGGCTTCAAGTGGACGATCTTCAGGAACGAGATCCTCTTCGCGGTCTTCAACTTGACGGTTACCGCGTTCCTGCTGGGGCCGCTGAACGGCTGGCTTCAGTCTCACGGCTACATCGCCTTTCACACCGGGCCGGTGGCATGGTGGGTGATCGCGCTTGAATATGCGCTCTATTTCTTCCTCTTCGACACTTACTTCTATTGGCTCCATCGCTGGATGCACAAGGAGCCCTTCTATACCTGGGTCCACAAGATCCACCATCGTTCCACCTCGCCCAACATGCTGACCACGCTTTCGGTCAGTCCGCTGGAGTCGCTGATCAACGGCGGCTTCGTTCCCCTGTTCGTGACGATCTTCACGATCCACGATGCCACCATGGTGCTGCTGGCGCCGACGAGCATCATCATGGGCCTTTACGTCCACACCGGCTACGAGTTCCTGCCGCGCTGGTGGAACCGGAGCTGGGCGACCAAGTGGTTCATCACCGCGACCTTCCACGATCAGCACCATCGCTATTTCAACGGGAATTACGGCGGTTACACCACGATCTGGGATCGTCTCTGCGGCACGATGCGCAAGAAGTACGAAGCCGACTTCGAGGCCATCAAGGATCGGGCCTCCGGTGGCCGCAAGGTCCAGCCGGGATTGGCGGCCACCGTCGCCCCGGAATGATCGAAGAGAACCTTGCCTTGGAGAAGACCATGAACATTCTTGCCGCGAAGGTGCTCCTCGTCGGCGGCGCGTCGCTTCTTGCCGGTGGCGCCTTGGCCGCTCCGGCGCTTTCGGTCGGCCGGGTGGAAGTTGCCACGCTGCCGTTCGCGAAGGGAGAGCAGCTCGCATCCGCAACCTATACGCCTTCGGGCAGGGTGCTGGTCGCCTACCAGTCCAGCAGCGACGGCGATCCCCGCGATCTCGTTCTGGTCACGATGAAAGACGACGGTAGCGATCTGCGGCCCCTGTTCGCGGGCCGCATCCCCGACCGCCCCAAGGACAACGGCATCCGCTACATGGTGTTCGCGGACGATCGCCGGGTGTTTCTGGGCGACTTCGTGCTTGAGTGCGAGGCTGCGCTGGAAACATGCGGAAGCGCAAAGCTGATCCCGGTTGCCTATCCGCCGGAAGTCGCGGGCGGCGAACACATCGCGCATCGCTGGTCGGAAATGGTCATCGCTCCGGACAACCGGCATGTGGCTTGGACGACGCTATTCTCGAACTTCTCCGCCGCGTTGTTCACGGGCGAATTGCGCCGCGAGGCGGACGGGTATCGGATCGTCGCTCCGCGCGTCGCCAGCAACCTGGAGCCTTTCGCGAAGGATCCCAGGCATGCGGACGGCGTAATCCCGCTGCCGGTGCGGGGCGGGGAGGTGAAACAGTTCGTGCATGGCGGAACGGCCTTGTCGCTGGTGGGAGCCGTCAGCCGCGACCTGCCGGACTCGGTCACGCAGGATCTAGCCACCGGCGCGGTGCGGGCGGTTACCGACACACCGGGATATACCGAGACGACGATCTTCTCGCCGGACGAACGCCTCGGCGTGACGATGACCACGCGGTTCTCGCCGCAGACCGATCCCGCCGTGCTCGGACTGTTGCCCCGGCCTTATCCGGCCAGCCTCAACATGGGGCTAAGCATGTTCGCCTATACTTACGCGGTGACCGGCGTGCGCACCGTGCGCGAAGGCAATGTCGGTCCGGCGCTGATCGACATCACCGCCTCGCAGCAGCAGGACGGCTATCTGGGCACCAACCTCGGGACGGAAGACGGCTGGGTCTTCAATTCGCCGATTTCCTGGCATCCCGGCAGCCGGAAGGCGATGTGGGTAGAGAACCGCAGGGGCAGCGCCGAAAAGCGCATCCGCATCGTGCAGTTACCGGACTATCGGCCCGGACCCTTGGTGAAGGCCCGCCCGACCCCCGTGATCAAGACCGGCGATGCGTCGAACATGGCGATCGTGCCTCGCCTGGCGGAACAGTCGAAGGCTACCGAAGTGAAAGTCTACGGCCGCGTTTCGGGGCACATCGACTACAGCCGCGCCGGTCCGCTCATCACGAAGACCTACGTTGCCTTCAGCGACGACGGGATAAACCGTTACGATGGGCGGGAGAGCACCCGGATCGAGATGGGCGGCCTTTCCACTTACGAGGCCGATGTCCGGCTTGCGGGGCCGAAGCCGGGCGAGATGAAGCTGAAAGTGACCTTCGGGCCGCTTGCCGGAGAGCGCCCCTCCGCCATCGTCTTCACGCCCGATGCCGAAGGCAAGCCTCTGAGCGCCGGCTATGCCGCCTATGACGGCAGACGCCTGGAGGTGGCAGGGCTTCTTCCCTGAACGACGGACACCGCCCGCATCATGGCGGGGGGAGCAGGGCCAGGTTCTGGATGGCCGCAAGGCCCCATTGCGCGGCGCTGTTGGTGGATAGGCCGGGTATCTCGACGTTTCCTCCGCCCAGTTCCCTCGTGACGAGATCGTCCGGCAGATCTCCGCCCCGGAATTCGGCCCAGGCGCGCTTTGCAAGAACCGGATCGCGGCGTGCGTGTGCGGCATAGGCCGTCAGGCGCGAATGGGCCTGGCGCAGGCTGTGTCCGCGCGGCGGTTCGCCGAAGCGCTGCTCCCAGTCCTGCGCAGGTGCATTGTACCAGGCGCAGTAATCGAGCCAGGCGGCGCGATAATGGGGAACGTCCACCAGGGGGAGCACTTCTGCCATGATCTCCACCACGCCGAACACCGCGTTGAGATGGCTGACGCTGATCTGGTCGCCCCCCGAGACGAAGCGGCCGCTGGCGAGATCGAAGTTGGCACCGCCCGCCCACCACTGGCGCGGCAGGGCGGCGATGCTGTTCATTCCGGCGACGATGCGGTCGCGCCAGCGGCGCTCGCCCGTGCGCTCCCATTCGGTGAACCAGGCGGCGACCAGGCTGCCCCAGCTGGTGCCGAACTGAAGCTGGATCACGCCTTCCGGCAGACCCTGCGGTTTCGTCACCGCGGCGATTCCGCCGGGTGGGAGCGATTCCGGCGCGCGATCCGCCACCTTGCGGCCGATGTCCACGGTCTGGAGCGCGCGATCGGAATGGACGAGGGCGCGCATCAGGTCACCCACGCGTTCGTCGCCGGTGAGGTAGTAGTAGATCCGGCGATAGGCGGCATTGGAGACGCGCGGCTGCTTCGAACTGTCGCTCCAGTGCTGGACGCCGTGGCGGGTGCCGAGCCCGGCCCAGGGGCCGGCATGGTAGACGTCGACCTCGCCGGTATGGCGCGTCATCGCCTCCGCCATGCGGAACAGATCGGCGCGGCCGGTGCGCAAGTAGCTGTACCAGAGCCAGAGGTCGGTCGAGAGTTCGCTGTTGTCCCAGGCATAGCCGCCGATGTCGTAACGCCACTGGTGCCGGTCGGCATCGTAGCTGTGCATGACGTCGCCGTGGTTCCAGAAGCCGTACCAGTGTCGCCGTTCGATCTCGCCCTGATAATGGCCTAGCAGCAGGTCGTTCCGGCGTTCCACTGCGAGCGCTGCTGGCCCGGTGGCGGCGGGAAGCGCCCAGTCCCCGAACACCCCGGCGGTGCGGATCGTGGCGGGGGTTGCCTGAAGCCGGGCCGGACGGGCGACATGGGCGGCATAGGCATCCAGCGTCGCGCGGTCTGGCGTGGCGGGTAGCGCCCAGAGCCACAGCTCGTTGGTCCGGGCAATCCCCTTTGCGGAATCCCAGCCCGGTTCATAGTCCTCGTAAGTCACGTCCAGTCCGCGATTTTGCGCGACATAATCGGTCATGCCAAGCACGTCGCGGTAGGAGCGCATGTCCATGGCGGGGGCATCGGGGGCCCAGAGCCAGGCCGTCAGCGCCGCTTCGTCGCCCGTCGCTTCGGCGATGTCGAGCTGGACCGGGTGGCGTTTCCAGAAATCCGCCATGCCGATCGCCGCTCCGCCCTGCGGCGAGCCGACATAGGCCAGGCCCCGCGCCCGATGCCCTTCGAGCGACTGGATCGGTGCACGGCCCTTGCGGGTGCGCTTGGTCAGCACGAAGCCCTCGGACGAGCCCTGGAACAGGCGAAAGTCTCCCCAGGCAGGGATGCTGTCGAGCAAGTCCGCAAATTTCCTGGGCAGGGTGGCCGTATCCGGAGTAGCGCGACCCTCTATCTGGGCCTGGCGAAAGTCCTCGCCGGGATCGCGGCGCAGGCCGGTCAGCGGGCGCACCGCTTCGGCGAAAAGCCCCGTTTCGGTGGAGAGGCGGACGTGGCGGTCGTGCAGCGCCCCGCGCATCGGCACGCGCGCCTGCACGCCCAGTCCCGAAAGGAAGTCGCGGTCGGCGTTGCCGTCCCAGACGAAGCTGTGCACGATGCGCACCGCCGCGCTGCCGCTGGTGAAATAGAGCCGCAGGCTGAAAGGCAGCCAGGCGCGCCCCTCGCCGGCATGGACACCCTCAACTTTGAGCACGGCGCGGATCGGGCCGGACTGCTCCGCCGTCACCTTGTCCACGCGGCTGGTGTAATGACGCTGCGAGAAAGTATCCGCCTCTTCCCCCGAAGCGGCGTCCTGCGTGCGGGCCAGAAGCTGGACCTCGCGCAGCAGCACGCGGCCGTCGCGTTCGGCGGAGGCGATGACGGCACTACCTTGACGCGGTACACGCCAGCGCGTCGGGCCGACTGTCACCTCGATCGCGTCGGCGCGGGTTTCGACGGTGACTTTCTCTACCGGCACGGCGGGACGGCCGGTGGCGATCGTTACGCTGCCGGTCTTCGTTTCACTGGGCCCCGTTTCACTGGGAAGCGCGTGGCCGCTCCATTTGATCGAGCCGTCCGGCCAGTAGGCCAGGGGCCAGCTCTGCACCGGCAGCGTCGCGCCTTGGTGTGCTTGCGCGCAGAGCCGATCGACGTGGCGCACTGTGCCGCGGGGCCAGGGCACGCCGAAGCTCTGTCCGCCGTCCCAGCCCGGCGCCGTGCCGTCCAGCCAATGCAGGTCCGCCTCGACGGCGGGCGGTCTCGCGGCCAGGGCACGGCCGGGCAGGGAAAGCGCCGCGCCGCCGAGAAGACCGGCGCGCAGCAGGGTGCGACGTGAGCAGGACATGGAAACTCCGAAAGTTCAAGCGAGGCGGGACACGGTGAACCGGCGCAGCCGCAAGTGGCTGGCGGTGGTGCGCAAGGCGAAATGGCCTTTCGTCAGCGGGCGGGTATCGTCGAAGGCGAAAAGCTGCCTGCCGTCGCGGAAGAAGCCGATCCGGCCGCCATCGGCGGTGAGGCGGATGTGCTGCCAGCGATTGGGCACGAGCATGTCCTCGGTTCCGCGCCGGTCGTTTTCCGGCAGCAGGGGCCTTACGCCGCGCTTGCCGACATAGCGGCGGAACCGGGTCGTCGCGTTGCCGTTGCCGCCCAGGCCGACATAGTACGTCTCGAGATCGTCGTAGTCCTCGAACTTGCCCGAGCGGGTGCGAGCGAGCGCATCTCCGGTGGTTGCGGCGGGATCCCGTGCCATCCAGAAGCAGTTGAGGTCGCTCACACGGTCATGCGGTCCTCCGGCGGAGACGGCCTGGGCCTCGTATTCGATGGCGACCCGGCCTTCGAGCAGCGGCAGGAACCACAGCGTGAGCCCGGCCGGCGCCTCCAGGTCGAGCACGCCGCCGCGTGCCGCGACCTGCGCCGGCGCTTCCGCCTCGATCCGCCATCGGTCCAGGCCGTGGCGGAAATCGTCCGCGAAGAGCCGCGCCCCGCCGCGAGCGAAGGCCGGGGCCGGCAGGAGACATGCTCCCGCCAGCCCCGCGACCGCTGCCCGGCGAGAGAACTCCGGCGTGCTCACAGCTTGGCCCGGACGCCGAAGTAAAGACGGCGGCCGTAAGTCTCGATCACGTTGCGGCGATAGACGCTGTTGGCGTTTTCGATGCGGGTGGAATCCGTGAGGTTCACGCCTTCCAGGAACACCGAGACATGGGGATTGATCACGTAGCTGGCGGAAGCATCGAACTGGCCGAAGGACTCGCCGAACGAGGGGTTGTTGCCGCGATCCACCGCGTTGATCAGGTAGCGGCTGCGCCAGTTGTACGATCCGCGAATGGCGAAGCGGCCGTCGTCGTAGAACACCGAGGCGTTATAGCTGTTGCGCGATACGCCGGGGAAGGGCAGCGAGGTGCCGGTGAAGTAGTCCTTGCCTTCATAGCCGCTGTCGCTGTTGAAGGTGTAGTTGGCGGTGACGCCCAGGTTGCTCAGCGGGCCGGGCAGGAAGTCCAGCCCCAGTTGCACACCGGCCTCCACGCCCTGAATGGTCACATGCTGGGTGCCGTTGACCGGCAGCCTGATCGTATAGACCTGCCCGTCGATCTCTTCTTCCTGGCTCTGCGTGTCGATGAACGACTTGATGTCCTTGCGGAACGCCGTGACCGATACGTAATTGGTCCGCGAGAGATAGTATTCGAAACC
The DNA here is from genome assembly GCF_032093395.1 of Novosphingobium sp. GTDB lineage: Bacteria > Pseudomonadota > Alphaproteobacteria > Sphingomonadales > Sphingomonadaceae > Novosphingobium. The sequence continues at coordinate 23,583 of NZ_DAMDBA010000060.1, read as the reverse complement.
GAGATCGTACTGCCAGGCGCGATAGGGCTTGAGGCCGGGATTGCCGCGCGATCCGGTGAGCGCCACCGAGTCCAGCCGCACGTTCGGTGCCATTTGCGAGGGTGCCGGGCGCGCCAGCACGTCCGAGGCGGTGGCGCGCACCACCAGCTTGCGCGGGATCACTTCGGCGCGCAGGTTCAGCGAGGGCAGCAGCACCGTATATTCGCCCGTGTAGCGCGCCGGGGTAATGATGCCGTCGGTGCTCTGGCTGCCGCTGGAGACGGTGCGCGTGTGCACCAGACGCGCGCCGACCACACCGGAAAGATCGAACCCGAGGTCCAGGTTGAACGCGCCCTGGAAGTAGCCGGCGATCGTCTTCTCGGTGACCTTGTAGGTATCGAGCGGCGAGATGCTGGTATAGGGATCGGGCACGCCGACGGCATTGGCCAGATCGTCGCCCAGGTTCCACCAGCGGTCGATGCCGGAAAAGCCCAGGTCGCCGGTCTTGAAGAAGCTGCCGTCTCCCATGCCGCCGTAAGTGTTCAGCAGATCCCGGATGTTCGCCAGTTGCGCCGCCGGGGTGGTGGTGCCCAGCACCTGGGTGCCGGTCACGCCGGAGCGGGTCAGCGTCGTCTGGCCGGTGATGCCGTTGAGCGTGTAGACCGCGTTCTGGAAGCGGCTGCTGGAGACGAGCTGGTTCAGTTCGATGCCGCTCTTCAGCGATGTCAGCAAACCGCGCTCGTCCGGCCGGAATTCGGCGTCGAACTTGGCGCCGGTCTCGCGTTGCTTGTTGAGGCGGGGGCGGGCCTCCACCGAAAGCGTGTTGATGCCCTGCGTGGTCGTGGTGTCGATCGGCAGGATGATGTTCGGGGCGTTCTGCGGATTGTTGTAGTCGATCGTGATCCACGGCAGGGCATCCTTGCCGGATACCGAGGCGGTGACGTCCACTTCGTCGTTCAGCACGCGCGAGGCGGCATATGTGCCGCGTGCGGAGAACTTGAATTGTCCGGTGGTCCATTCGCCGCCGAGGATACCGTTGAAGGTGCGGCGGTTGAGGCTGCCGATCACGCTGCGGTAATTGACGCTCGGCCCGGATCCCGGATTGGACCCGTTGACGAAGGTGACTGTCTGCGCCGTCTCGTCGCGAATGACGACGCCGGTGGGATCGATGCCGCCGTTCGCCACGGATTGCGTGGTGCTGAGCTGAAGGTACTGATTGTCGGAGATGGTGTCGCTACGGGTATAAGTACCTTCGACATAGGCGCGGAAATCGTCGTTGGGGCGCCATTCCAGAATGCCGTTCACGGCATAGCGCTTGGTCGGCTCGGTGGCGGTGATGTAGCGCGGAATGTCGGGATAGAAGTCGCCGAAGCCGCTGCCGTCGAGGTCTACGCAGCGGGCCTGGTTGCGGCCGGACAGGCAGTTCTGGGCGGCGGGGGTGGCGGGCTGCCGGGTTTCGACCTGCCGCCAGCCGGTGGTGCGAGCCTGATCGTAGCGTATCGTGCGGTTCTCGTAAGTACCCGAAACCAGCACGCCGATGGTGTCATGCGCGAAGAGCTTGGAGCCGATCACCGCGAACTTCGGGTCCACCTTGTCTGCCAGCTCGTTGTAGATGCCTTGCGCGGAGCCGGCGAGATAACCGTCCTTGGCATCGAAGGGTCGGCGGGTGATGATGCGCACCGTGCCGCCAAGGCCGCCCTCGGTCATGTCGGGCGTGGCGGACTTCAGCACTTCGAGGCGCGAGACGAATTCGGCGGGAAGGTCGCGAAAGTCGACGGCGCGATTGCTGCCGTTGCCGGCCGCCGCCGCGATGGAGGTGGAGAGCGCCGACTGGCCGTTGATCTCCACGCGATTGAGCGAGGCATCGGCGCCGCGGATGGTGATCGCCTGCCCCTCGCCGCCGCTGCGGGTGATCTGCACGCCGGTCACGCGCTGGAGCGCTTCGCCGATGTTCTTATCCGGGAACTTGCCTACGTCCTCGGCCGAGATGGCATCCAAGACCTGGGCGGAATCCCGCTTGGCGGCGAGCGAGTCAGCCAGGCTCCTGCGGATGCCGGTTACGATTATGTCGGAGCGTTCAGTGGCGGGATCTTGCGATTCCGCCGGTCCGGAACGGGGCTGCTGTACCGCCTCCTGCGCGATTACCGAAGTGCTGGTGAGGAGAAGCGCCAAGGCGCCGGTGAGCCGATACATGGCGAAATGCCCCTTTTTTGTCGGACTAATCGAAGGCCGCCGGGCTAATCTCCACTAATTTAGTTGACAATAAAGTTTTTCTAATCGGTGCAAAAGCTTGCTGCCTGCGGCCCTCGAAAAGTCACGTAATCCGCCGCAGGAAGGGGCGGTCGGGCGTCGATCTTTAAGCCGGTGCAGGCGAGGGCATCTTGCCAAACGGCGCATAAATTCACATATTGCGTCAATTGGAGAATTGCATGCTCGTACAGGTTCCTCAAACGCCGGCCGAACCGGCCGTCCCGTCGATCACTGCGGCGGAGGCCGCCGCCGGTGCACGCGCGATCGTCAATCTGTTCGAACGTTGGCAACTGGGCGACGAAGCGGCTTGTGAGCTTTTGGGCGGCATCAGCCGCAGCACCTGGACACGGTGGAAGAACGGCAGCATCGCCAAGGTGGATCGGGATCTGGCGACCAGGATCTCGCTGCTCCTGGGCATTCACAAGGGCTTGCGCTACCTCTTTTCCGACCGCGAGCTTGGCTATGCGTGGATCAAGCAGCCGAACGCGATCTTCGGCGGATCGTCGCCGCTGGATGTGATGAAGGGCGGAAGCATCTTCGCGCTCGAGCGCATTCGCCGCTATCTCGACGCCGAGCGCGGTGGATGGTGAGAGTGCGTTGGCGGCGCGCCTTTCGCCTGATCCGTTCGATCTTCCCGCCCATAGACCTGTTCGAGGATATCGCCGATCCGCGCGACTGGGAGGCGCTCGTCTCGCTGGAATCCAAGACCAACCCCCGCGTTCGCGAACATATCGGGCGGCTGGACCTGGTGCCGGTGGAACGCCGCGTTTCGGGTACGGGCGCGTCGCTGGTCATGGCGCCGTTCGTGCATTGCAGTACCGATCGTCCGGGCCGCTTCAGCAACGGGACTTACGGCGTCTACAGCGTGGGCAACGAAGAGGAAGTGGCGATACGCGAGGTTGCGTTTCACCACGGCAGGGCCATGGCGGCATCGTCTACCGATCCCGGCTGGCACTCCCAGTTCCGCATGCTGGTGGGTGCGCTCGATCGCGAACTGGTGGACCTGACCGGAGACGTGCAGGCGCACGATCCGGATAGCTGGACATACCCCCAGCAACGCGGTGCCGAGCAACGCGCCAGGGGAGCGGACGGGATTCTCTATAACTCCGTCCGTTCGCCGGGTGGCCGGTGCGCGGCCCTGTTCTGGCCGGACGCCGTTTCCATTCCGGTCCAGGGCGATCATTACAAGATGCACTGGGACGGACGCCGCGTGGATCGGGTTCACAACCTGAATACGCGCCAGGAATACGAGCTGGCGTTATGACTTTCAGGGCAAGACTGATGGTTCTCCCCGTTCTCGCAGCCGTGCTTTCGGGCTGCGGCGACGATCGCCGCGAGGAACGGCTGCGTGCCGCCGGTCCCGATCCCTCGCTGGCCGCGCTCATGAAGGTGGCGGACGCGGATGTGGGGGCTCGCAAGTTCAGGCAATGCGCCGCATGCCACAGCGTGATCCAGGGCGCGTCCGATCGCGGCGGGCCCAATCTCTATGGCGTGTTCGACAAACCTTTCGCCACCAACAGTTCCCGCTTCGGCTATACGGCGGCGCTGACTGCCGCTGCGGGCAAGTGGGACGCGGCGACGCTGGATGCCTGGATCGCCGATCCCGCCCGGCTCGTGCCCGGCACGACCATGCAATTCCAGGGCGTTCCCGATCCGCTCACCCGCGCGGACATCATCGCGTATCTGAGGGAGCAGAAATGACCATGCCCGCGCGTCAGAACACCAGCCGCAGGCCCTGTTCGGCAATGACGTAGCGGACCGGCGGGCCTTCGCCTTCCGACAACTGGCGCGCGATCGTGGCAACCGTTTCCGGTCCGCCGTCGACCGAGGGCTTGATGTGCCCGATCACCACCGGCAGGTTCCTCATCCTGCCGGGCCCGCCTGCCAGCTCGGCCAGTCGGCCCAGTTCCCGGTGAAGCCAGCGCGGCGTCAGGTGGCCGAACAGATCCTCGTCCCTGCGCGGGTCGGGATAGGATGTCTCGACGATGATCGCCCGCAGGCGGCCTGCCCGTACCAGCGGCGCCACAGACCGCCAGAGGCCGTCGAGCCGCGTCGAATGCTCGACGGCGTCCGGACCGGTATCCCCCATGCAGAGCATGGCATCCTCCCCGGCGCGCACCAGGAACGCAGTGGACAGCGTGCCGCCGTGAGAGAGCGGAAAGGCCGTGACGGACAGGCCCGTATCCTCGACAGGAACGGCATCCGCGCCGGGCGCAAGATCGCGGTATCGATAGCGCGCCAGTAGTGACGGCTTGCCGCGATCGCCCATGTTGGGCCAGGCGCTCCAGTTGAAGTAGTCGGCCGCCAGTGCCGAGTTGACTTCTGGCAGCGCGAATATCGGCTTGGACCGGTCGTCCGGCGACACCATCACCAGCCCCGCGACATGGTCTAGATGGGGGTGGGTGATGAGGTAGGCGCCGATGCCTTGGTGCAATACCTCGGAGGGACGCGTTTCTTTCGGAAAGCCTCCCTTGGCGATCGCCGCGCGAATGCCGGGAACCAGCGTGCCGGCATCGCAGGCCAGACCGCGCTGTTGGCCATGTCGCGCGATGAACCAGGCCGACGTCGAACCCTCGACCACGCCGCCCTCCACGCCCAGAGGCACGATGTCGAAGGCGGCGCTATGGGCGGTCGAGCGCGGTGCCGCCGCGGCTGCCTCGGACAAGGAAAGACCTGTCGCGGTCATGGCCACGGCCACGGCGCCGAAGTGTCGTAAAAATGTCATGATTTCAGTAAGCACGCGTGTCGATTACGATTTCTTGTGGAACGGTGAAAGAAATTTATCGGAAATGTCACAAACCGTCGCTAAGGGCGCCCCATTCGAAGGACACCGGTGCGACGCTGATCGCCGTCCTGCCCAATAACGGGCAGGGCGGTTTCTCATGCACCGGCAGCGCGCAAGGGGTGCAACGATGAAGATGAAGACCTATTGGCTGGCCAGCGTGCCGGCGCTTCTGGCCGGCGCCACGCCTGCCCTGGCCCAGGATGCCGGTACGGACGCCCTGGACGCTTCCGCCGACATCGTCGTCACCGCACAGCGTCGTCCCGAGAACATCCGCGACGTGCCGATCGCCGTCTCGGTGCTCAGCGGCGACAAGATCAGCGCCATTGCCGAAGGCGGCGCCGACATTCTCTCGCTGGCCGGCCGCACCCCCAGCCTTTACGTTGAAAGCTCCAACGGCCGCTACGCACCGCGCCTCTACATTCGCGGCCTCGGCAACGTGGACTTCGACTTCAACGCCTCGCAGCCGGTCTCGGTCGTGCTCGACGACGTGGTGCTGGAGAACGTCTACCTCAAGGGCTTCCCGATCTTCGATCTCGAAAGCGTGGAAGTGCTCAAGGGCCCGCAGGGCACCCTGTTCGGCCGCAACACCCCCGCCGGTGTCGTCAAGATGGACACCCGCCGCCCCGGCGACCAGGCAGAGGGCCAGGCCCAGTTCACCGTGGGTGAACTCGGCACGATCCGCGCCGAAGTGGGTGCGACCATCCCGGTTTCCAACACGCTGTCGCTCCGCGTCGCCGGCCTTGCCAACCACCGCGAGGACTGGGTGAACAACGCCTACGACGCCTCCTTCACCAAGCGCGGCAAGGATCTGGGCGGCTTCGACGACATCGCCGGCCGCATCCATGCCCTCTGGAAGCCGGACGATCGTCTCTCGGTACTGCTTACCCTTCAGGCGCGTTCCTATCGCGGCACGGGCACCCTCAACCGCGCCAACGTGCTGACCAAGGGCTCGAACAAGCTCAACGACCGCTACGACCGCGACACGGTCTATTACGACGGCGGCCGCAACAACCCGCAGGCGCAGGACACCACCTCCGAAGCGCTGCATGTCGATTACGACCTCGGCGGCGCGACGTTGACCGCGATCGTCTCCGCCTATCAGGGCAGCAGCTCGGGCCGTGGCGACATCGACGGCGGCGTGCTCGGCACCACGGCGGGCAGCGGCTTCATCCCGTTCAATTCGGAAACTGGCACGCTCTCCAGCGATCTCGACCAGCAGACCTACGAAGTCCGCCTCGCCAGCAACGGCGACACCCGCTTCGGCTGGCAGGTCGGCGCGTTCTACTGGCGTGAGAAGTTCGAGCTAATCTCGGCCTCGTGGGATCCCGCTCGTGGCATTGATCCCTATATCATTTCCGAACTGCGCCAGAAGAGCGACAGCTGGTCGGTCTTCGGCCAGGTCCACTACGACGTGACCGACAGCCTGCGCCTCACCGGTGGCGCGCGCTGGACGCAGGACAAGCGCGACCTCGACGCCGCCCGCACGCTGGGCGCGCCTTTCGCGGATTCGCGTTCGGTCAGTGACGAGCAGCCGAGCTGGGATGTCAGCGCGCTCTATAAAGTCAGCCCGCAGGTCAGCCTGTTCGCCCGCATCGCCCACGGCTATCGCGGTCCCTCGATCCAGGGCCGCGTCGCCACTTCAAACATCCTGACGACAGCGGATTCGGAAACGATCACGTCCTATGAAGCTGGCATCAAGGCCGCGACGCCGGACAATCGCTTCCGCGTCGATCTGACCGGCTATATCTACGATCTGAAGGACCCGCAGTTCACCGCTGTCGGCGGATTGGGCAACTTCAACCAGTTGATCAACGCGAAGGCAGGCAAGGGCCGCGGCGTCGAGTTCGAAGCCACCGCCATCCCGGTGCGCGGACTTCAGTTCAACGGCGGCGTTTCCTACAACTTCACCAAGATCGACGATCCGAGCCTCCAGGTCGCCTATTGCTCTGCCAACGCGAACTGCACGGTGCGCGATCCGGTAGCCGGCAATGGTGTCCGCCTTGCCTCGATCAACGGGAACCCCTTCCCGCAGGCCCCGCGCTGGCTGTTCAACTTCAACGCCTCGTACACGTACGAGATGGCGAGCGGCAGCAAGCTCTACGCCCAGACCGACTGGGTGGCGCAGAAGGACTTCAACCTGTTCCTCTATTATGCCACCGAATTCCACGTCGGCACCAACTTCGAAGGCGGCGCGCGCATCGGCTGGCGTTCGCCCTCCGACGCGGTGGACGTCTTCGTGTTCGGCCGCAACATCACCAACGAGTCGAACGTGATCGGCGCGATCGATTTCAACAACCTGACGGCCTTCGTCAACGATCCGCGCGTGATCGGCGCGGGCGTCGGCTTCCGCTTCTGATCTTCGGGCGGCGGTTCTCCGGGAGGAGGGCCGCCGCTTCGTTTCGCCGCGATCGCGAACATCGCGCGGGCGAACTCTCCCCATCGACAGGTGAATGTCGCGATCGGTCAAGTTTCTTCGGCCGTCGTGCGGCATTCTGTGCGCCCAAGAAGGGGCGCGACCGCGATCGTGACCCCTGAACGAAATGGGGGAAGATCGAATGACCGGCTGGACGCGCGCGCAAGCGACATCGCTACTGGCAATCACCGCGGCAAGCTGCGCGCTGCCCGGTGCCGCGCTGGCTCAAAGCACAGGCACGCAATCCGCCCCGCAACAGTCGGCAAGGGCCTCGGACGAGATCGTGGTCACGGCCCAGCGCCGCGAAGAGGCGTCGCGCGATGTGCCGATCAGCGTCACCACGCTCGGGGCGGACCAGCTTGCCTCGGCGAACGTGGCGAAACTTTCGGACACGGCCAGGGTCACTCCGGGCCTGCGCTTCGACAGCCAGGGGCCGGCGGTACAGCCGACGATCCGAGGGGTGGGCACCGCCATCACCACTTCGGGCGGCGGGCCAAACGTGGGCATCTATGTGGACGGCTTCTTCCAGGCCAACACCTATATGTCCGACTTCGACCTGCTGAACGTGCGCAATATCCAGGTGCTGAAGGGGCCGCAGGGTACGCTGTTCGGTCGGAATACCACCGGCGGCGCCATCATCGTCACCACCGCCGATCCCAGCACCGATACCGGCGGGCAGGCCAAGGTCAGCTACGGGCGCTTCAATGCCGTGAGGGCGCAGGCCTACGGGACATTCGGGATAAGCGAGCGTGTCGCCATCGACGTGGAGGGGCAGTACCGTCGCGGCGACGGCTACTTCACCGATCTTTCGAACGACGACGACGAAATCGGCCGCTATGAGAACTGGTCGATCCGCGTGGGCATGAAGGCGGATCTGACCGACGACGTCTCGCTCCTGCTGCGCTGGATCCATGCCGAAACGGACGATCCCACGCCGCAGCTGGTGAATGCCTATGTCGACAAGACCGGCGAAGCGGGTTTCTTCGACAAGGTGTCGGCAGCCGGGCAGGCCATCTACGGAACCTCCAGTTCCAAGGGCTTGCCGCTGGTCTACTTCTACGCGCCTTCGTCGACTTATGCGACGAAGCCGGGCGATATCCGGCTCAATACGCCGGTCAGCTTCCGTTCGAACTCCGACGCGCTCCAGGCGACGCTCAAGGCGGATCTCGGTGTGGCGGATTTCACGTCCTACACCCAGTACCGCAAGGATCTTTCCCCCTATTACGGTGATCTGGACGCCACGGCGATCCCGATGTTCAACATCTACGTCGGCGTCAACGACGAGACCTGGAGCCAGGAATTCCTCCTCAGTTCCAAGCCCGGATCGCCGCTGCAATGGACGGCGGGGCTGAACTATTTCCAGATCCGGGACACCTGGGATATCGGCGCCAGCTTCGGCGGATCGCCTTACGAGCAGTTCGGTGGATCGAGCACCACCACGAAATCCTACGCTGCTTTCCTCGATGCCACTTATGCGGTGAGCGACAGGCTTTTCCTGACCCTGGGCGGCCGATACAGCCATGACATCGTGGGCGATGCTTATTTCGTCACCAACCAGACGACCACCTCCTACATCGGGCCGAACGGCGAGGTGGTTCCCTATTCGGGGCCTGCGGGCGTGCAGATCCCGGTGGAGAGGCTGAAGAACGACAGCTTCACGCCGCGCGCCGTCATTCGCTTCAAGCCCAGCGAGGAATCGAGCGTCTACGCATCGTTCACGCGGGGCTACAAGGCCGGCATTCTCAACGTCGGCGGCTATTCACAGCAGCCGGTGAAGCCCGAGAAGATCAACGCCTTCGAACTGGGCTTCAAGTACGACGACCGCGTGTTTGCGGCGGATCTGGCCGGGTTCTACTATGATTACAAGAACCTCCAGGTTTCCAGCTTCCAGAACGGCGCGGCGCAGATCCGCAACGCGGCATCCTCGGAAATCTATGGGATCGAGGCGCAGTTGCGCTACCGGGTGAGCAGCGCTTTCTCGGTTCAGGGCGGAGCGGCCTGGACCCACGCGCGCTACAAGTCCTTCCCCAATGCCCCCTATTACAGCTACTGCGATCCGGCGGTGGCGGACCTGGCCAATCCCATGGCCTGCATTCCGCTCGCGCTGGGCGGCAGCGGACCTGGCGCGCTGACGCAGACGACTACCGACGCTTCGGGCTTCAAGATGCAGCGTGCGCCCGAGTTCACCGGAAATATCGGCGCAAGCTACGATCTCGACTTGGCCGGGGGAAGCCTCAAGCTTTCGGGCAACCTCTACTACACGTCCAGCTTCTTCTTCGATCCGGAGCAGCAGTTCCGGCAGAAGGGTTACGAAGTGCTCGCCCTGCGCGCGGAGTGGACCGATCCTTCGGACCGTTACACCGTTGCGTTGTTCGGCGACAATGTGACCGGCAAGCGCTATCGCACTCAGGTTCTGTTCAATACGCTGGGCACCGGTTCGGTCTGGAACGCGCCCGTCACCTACGGCATCGAACTGGGCGCCAAGTTCCGATAACCGGAGCGAAGAAGACGCGTCGTCCCGGACTTGATCCGGGACCGCTGTCAAGGCTGCGCGCCCCAAGTGGCGTAGCGCCACGGCGAGCGAAGGCGTTTTTTCGTGAGCTCGGCCATCGTGTCGCGATCGGTCAAGAAACCGCCGGCGCCGCGAGCTAGTCAGGAGATCATACGCAGACCGCAAAGCGGAACGGGGAAGAGGAAATGAGCTTCGAAATCCAGCAACTCCTCGATCGCGAGGCGATCCGCGATTGCATAGCGCGGCTGGCGCGCGGTGAGGACAGGCGCAGCACCGATCTGATCCGCGCCTGCTGGTGGCCGGAAGCACGGTTCGACTATGGCGTTCATTCGGGCGACTTCGCGGCCTACCTCGCCTGGGTGGTGCCCGGCGCCGATGCCATCAAGGACACGCAGCATCTCCTAGGTCAGTCGACGATCCTGCTGGACGACGCGTCGGCCCGCGTCGAAACCCACGTGTTCTCCTACCACCGCATCGACATGGGCGCTGGGGACCGCGACACCTGCATCGGCGGGCGCTACCTCGATCGCTTCGAGCGTCGCGGCGATGAATGGCGCATCGCGGACAGGGTGATGCTCTACGACTGGGAGCAGGACTGGGGCGCGGCGGCCGATTGGTCGAAGGGCGTCATGGGCTATGCCTTCTCGTCCGAGCATTTCTCCGGGAGAGCGAAGGGCGATTTCAGCGAAGCCTGGTTCGCTGGAGACGGCGCATGACCGCGCCGCTGGCGGGCAAGGTCGCGCTCGTGACCGGGGCAAGCCGGGGTATCGGAAAGGGCATCGCGCTGGTGCTGGCGGAGCAGGGCGCCACGGTCTACGTGACCGGCCGCACCGTGCACGAAGGCGATTACTACCTGCCCGGCACCGTGGGTGGCACGGCTGCCGAGTGCGACGCACGCGGACGGGATAGCGGCGGCCGGGGCATCGCGGTCGCGTGCGACCATGGCGACGATGCGGCCGTTGCAGCGCTGTTCGCGCGGATCGCGGAGGAAGCGGGACGGCTCGACATCCTGGTCAACAATGCCTTCACGCTGTCGGACGATCTCCTCGAACCCAAGGGATTCTGGGAAAAGCCGCTGTCGAACCTGGAGATGTGGGATGTCGGCGTCAGGTCCAACTATGTGGCCGCGTGGCATGCTGCCGCGATCATGGTGCCGCAGGGGTCGGGCTTGATCGTCGCGATCTCCGGCTTTGCGGCGGTGACCTATACCTACAGCGTGGTGTTCGGCACATCCAAGTCGGCGGTTGACCGCATGGCGCGCGACATGGCGATCGAACTGGAACCTCACGGCGTCGCCTCGCTGACTCTGTGGCAGGGGCTGACCTTGACGGAGAAAGCCAGGGACAACCTCGCCAAGATGGGCGACAGGATGACGGCGTCGATCACGCAGATGCACGGCAGCAGCGTGGAACATCCGGGGCGGGTGATCGCCGCGCTTGCCGCCGATCCGCAGGTCATGAAGCGATCCGGCGGCGAGTTCGTCACCGCCGAGCTCGCGCAGGAATACGGGCTGACCGATGTGGATGGGCAAGTGATCCAGTCCGCCCGCGCCACGCGCGGCTCACCTATCTGGAAACCGATTTCGGAGGTCGATTATCGTGGCAAGTGAAGGTTCGGAAGATCGCGAGAACCGGCTCGATGCCCTGCTCGACAAGCAGGATATCCACGAAGTGCTTGCGCGCTTCTCGCGCGGGATGGATCGCTTCGACCGGGAAACCTATCTTTCCGCCTTCTGGGACGATGCCGAGATGGCCGCGGGCCCCTTCGTCGGCAGTGCGGCGGATTGCTGGGACTGGGCCGTGCCGATGCACGAGGCCGGGCAGATCCTCACGCACCATGCCCTGCTCCAGACCACCATCGATCTCGATGGGGACACTGCTCACACGGAAACCTACTACCAGTTCATCGGGCGCAACCGCGACGAGAGCCTCTGGATGGCAGGCGGCCGATATATCGATCGGCTGGAACGGCGCGAAGGACGCTGGCGGATCGCGCTGCGCACCAATGTGATCGAATGGGCGTGCATGCCGCCGCCGCTGCCCGTGCCTTTTGCCGAAGTGCCGGATATCGCGGCCAATGGCGTGTCCAGCCGTAGCCTTGACGATCCCGCCTATCGCCGCCCGCTCGTCAATCGGCGGGCACCGCACAATCCCGGCAAGGCCTGAGCCTATGGTGTCGCCGTCGCAGGGCCTTGCCGGGAAGGTCGCCGTCGTCACCGGCGCCACGCGCGGTATCGGCAAGGGTGTCGCTTGCGCGCTGGCGGAACGGGGCGCTACAGTCTACGTGACGGGCAGGACCGTCGCCGCCGGGCAGCACAGCCTGCCCGGCACATTGGCGCAAACCGTTGCCGAAGTGGAGGCGCGGGGAGGGCGCGGGGTAGCCGTGCCGCTCGACCTGACCGACGATGCGCAGATCGCGGCCTTGTTCGAACGTGTCCGGCGGGACGAAGGGCGGCTCGATCTCCTGGTCAACAATGCCATGGCCATTCCCGAGGCCATGACCCGGCGCGACGGGTTCTGGAACAAGCCGCTGGACCAATGGCAGATCTGGGATACCGGATTGCGCGCTGCCTTTATCGCAGCCTGGCATGCCGCGCGGATCATGGTGCCGCAAGGTTCCGGACTGATCGCGGCACTTTCAGGCTATGTGGGCGTGACGTACACTTACGACGTCGTGTTCGGGACGACGAAGACCGCGACCGACCGGATGATGCGCGACATGGGGCATGAACTGCGCGGTACCGGCGTTTCCGCGCTGTCGCTATGGCAGGGTTTCACCTATACCGAACGGGCGACGGAGAACCTCAAGTCGGTTCCGGGCATGGCGGGTCAACTGGCCAGCGCTGCCGGATCTTCACCCGAGTTTCCGGGTCGGGTCATCGCCGCTCTGGCCATGGATCCGCACGTTGCCGCTCGTTCCGGCGGGACTTTCATCAATGCCGAACTGGCTGCGGAATACGGGCTGACCGATAAGGACGGCCGCACGATTCCGTCCTTGCGTGAAAGCCGAGGCGCTCCGCTCTGGTCGGCGGGTGCGACGACATGGAACGAGCCCTGACCCCACCCGGTCACCGCCATCGCGCCTGCGTTTTGCGGCGGTTCGCTGTCATTTCCGGTCGGTAGCGGTTCAAACGCGGCGAAGGCCGTGAGAAGGTAGCTTCCGTTCGGAGTTACCGCCTCATGACCAGTCCTGTTCGCGACCCGCATGCCCAGGGCACCGATACCCGGAACAAGGCCCGGCCCGGATCCGAAATGATGCAGGCACGGATATTGCGGCGCTTCCCGCAACTGGTTCGCGATCTCGGCGGGGAACCGGCGGACATCCTTGCGGCCCATGGCCTCGATTGCGAGAGTTGCGACAGGGAAGGGGCCGTGACGTGCAGCCAGTGGATCGGTGTGCTGGAACAGGCGGCCGCAGAGTTGGGCGTGACGGATTTCGGGATGCGACTGGCGGAGAGGCAGGCCGGGATCGATCTGTTCGGGCCGCTCGGCAGGGTCATGCGGAGCAGCCGCACCTTCGGCGAGTCCCTGGATCATGCCGTCACGCATACCGCCGCCCATAGTCTGGCGGTGCGCCTCTGGGCGGGTCGGAGCGCATCCGGTCAATCCGTCTTCATCGGTCATGAAGTGCTGGCGGAAGGCTTGTCGAGTCGGGGCCAGTCGATAGAACATGCGTTGCTGGCGGGGCACCTCGTGGCGAAGGCGCTGACGGGCGGACGGGTAGGCGCACAGCGTGTCCATTTCCGGCACGAGGCGATATCCGACAAGGCCGTCTATCGGCGGCATTTCCGCTGCGAGGTGCGGTTCTGCTGCAATGAGGACGGACTTGCCTTCGCCGCGTCCGATCTGGCCGTGCCGCTTGTCGATCCCGATGCTGCCACCGATGCCGGCCTCAATCCGGATAGCCTGGACGACATGATCGCCTTCGTCGAGACCGAATACGGCAGGAAGCGACCGACTTTCCAGACGCAGGTTCGCGGGGTGATGATGCCTCTGTTGTGGACGGGGAAAAGTGCGGTCCAGGACGTGGCCAGGATTCTGGAGCTTCATCCGCGGTCCTTGCACCGACGCTTGCGCGAGGAGCGAAGCAGTTTCCAGGCGATCAAGGACGAGGTCCGCCGCGATCTCCTGCTCTACTACCTGAGGTGCACCGACATGCCTTTCGCGCATATTGTCGAGAAACTGGGCTTTTCTGAACAGTCCGCCATGTCGCGCTTCGTGCGATCGCAGTTCGACACGTCCCCGCGCGAACTGCGCCGCAGTTACGCGGGAGCGCAATAGCCCAGGAGCATCGAGCCTCTATCGCCCTTGCAGCACGCTGCTCTTGAGGGTGAGTTGCAGGGTTACAGAGCGCGGCGGGCTGGCATTGCCCAAAACGTCGCCCTGGACGGTGTTGCCGGTGCCGGTGCCGCTGGCGGTTGCGCCCACCACCGATCCGGCCACGACATAGAGCTTGTTGGTGAGGTTGCGGCCGATCAGGGCAAGCTCCCAAGGCTTGTCCTCGCCCCCGTTCAGCGTGACGGTGCCGTTGAAGAGCCAGTAGGCACCTTGCCGGTTCAGCGGGTTGGCTTCGGTCTGGGTAATGTAGCTGCTGGAATAGCTGGTATCCACGGAGGCGGTGGCGCCCAGCCGATCGGAGAAGCGGTGGTCGTAGGCCGCGCCCGCCGTCAGCGAAAATTCGGGCGCGCGGAATAGTCGTTGGCCGGTCTGGTCCTGATCCTGGTAGGGATTGGCGGCGGTGCCGTATGTGGAGGCGGGAAGCGCCGGGTTGCGGGGATTGAGGTTGCATCCGGCCGCAACCGATTGCCCGGCATAGCACCCGCCGATGAAGTCGGTATAGCGCGAGTGGTTGTAGGCCGCCGCCGCATTCAGCGACAGGCCGGGCAGGGCGTCCGGCTGCACGGTGACGCTGGCTTCCACGCCCTTGATGCGCGCGCCTCCTGCGTTCTGCGTCAGCTGGGTGAAAGAGGCATTGTCGTAGCGGGAAAGCTGGAGCCCGGAATACTTGTAGATGTAGCCCACCAGGTCGAACAGGATCTGCCGCCCGGCGAGGTAGCCCTTGATCCCGGCCTCGCCGCCTTTCGCGGTCATCTGGCCGTAGGACAGGTCCACACGCGGCAAGGCCTGGTTCGCTTGCGAGCGCAGGGCCGTGGGCACCGTGTTGAAGCCGCCAGAGGTAAAGCCCTCGCGATAGGCGGCATAGAGCGTGAGGTCGCTGCTGGGCCGCCAGGTAAGGGTGACTTCGGGCGAGAAGTCTTCGTAAGTGCGCCGGGGATTGAGCACGTCGATCGGGCTCGCGAACGAGGTGCCGGTCAGCGATTTGTCCTCCCAGGAATAGCGCCCGCCTGCCGCGAGTTCGAGCGCATCCGTCAGGCGATAGCGCCCTTGGCCGAACAGCGAATAGGCGCTGGTGTGGACGTCGTAATAGGTCGAGCCGACCAGGAACGGCCTCGTCGTGCCGCCGAAGTCCACGCCGAAGGCCTGCCGGATCTTGAAGTGCGCATCCTGGAAGAATCCGCCGAACAGGAGATTGAACGGACCGTCGAAATCGGTTGCCACCCGCACTTCCTGGCTCACGCCGTCCGCCACGATATCGTTCGATGCGCCGAAGTAGGGGACGTTGGAAAACGTGAAGGGATCGACCGACTTTTCGCCCAGCCGGTAATAGCCGGTGACGGAGGAAACCGTCAGTTCGTCCGTCAGATCCTGGTCCACGGAAAGTGAGGCGACGAACTGGGTGGATTCCACGAAGGGCACGCCGTCGCGCAGGGTTGGGTCCAGTGCCGTCATGCGTGGAGACAGGATCACGCTGTAGAAATCCCGGTTCAGCTTGCAGTCGATCGCCCCCGAGAGCCGGCTGACTCCGCCCGGACAGAACACGATCTGCGAGCCGCCGGTAGGCCCCACCCCGTCGCGCGTGCGGCGCGCGTAGGCGACCTTGGCCTTGGCCCGCGTCGCTCCGCCAGGTGAATCGAACGTGAGCGTGCCGCGCACGAACACGTCTTCCGCATTGTAGCTGTCCGCCGCCGGGCCCGCCGTCACGCCCGGGATCGGCACGGCGACGTTGCGGAACCAGCCGTCCTCCTTGGAATAGTAGCCGACTACGCGCGCGCCCACGGTTTCGGTCAGCGGCGCGGATACCGATCCCTCGATGAAGCGCTGGTCGGCGGCAAATTCGTAGCCGGTGCGCAGCTTCGCCTCGAACGCCTTGCCAGGATCCTGGGACACCAGAGACACGATGCCGCCGGGGCTGTTCTTGCCGTAGAACAGCGCCTGCGGGCCCTTGAGCACCTCGACGCGGGCAAGATCGATCTGGCCCAGCCGGATGGCGTTGCCGTAACTGATCGGAATCCCGTCGATGTTCAGGGTGACGGCCGTCTCCGTAGAGGGGTTGGAAATGCCCGCGCCGATGCCGCGCAAGTTGATCGAGCCGCCCACCTGGTTCTGCGATTCCGCGACGACCAGTTGCGGCACCTGCTGGCTGATCGAGGTCAGCGTCACCGTCGCGTAGCGCTGAAGCTGCTCCTGCGACAGGGCGGATACGGCCACCGGCACGTCGAGCAGTCGCTCGCTGCGCTTGCGGGCGGTAACGATGATCTCGCCCGATCCCGCGCTGCCGGCATCGGCCTGCGTTTCTCTGTCAGACTGGGCGAAGGCGGGGCCGGTGCCGCTCATGTGGCCGAATGCCGCCAACGCAATTCCCGCCGCCAGACGCTGCTTGTTCATCCTGTCCTCCGCCCCGGCCCATGCGTGAGCCCTGTTGTCTTGCGTAAGCCGCGAACCGGTTCGCCGGTTCTGGGAGAGGGTTCGGCGTCGGGGATTCCTTGTCAACGCGGAGGGGGGAGACATCGGCAGGGCGGCACGGAGTTCCGCCAGGATCAAGCGGCTGTGCGCAGCGGTTAAAGCATGGCCCGCTTGAAAATGGACGATGAACCCACCGCAGCACGGGCGTGAACCCGCATGATCCGTTCCGCATCTTCGGGTTGGCCGGATCGGATCGCAGCCACGACTGCGCGATGCTGTTCATGCGCTGCCAGCAGGTGGCGGTACTCGCCCGCCGCGTCCTGCCAATCGAGCGCCAGGGCTGCCGCCGAGGCGAAGGGCAGATGATTGTTTCGCGCCAGGGCCACTTCGATAGCCGGATTGCCGCTCCCGCGGATCAGCAGTTCGTGGAACTGCAAGTTGTAGTCGTGAAAGGCCTCCAGGTCGTCGTTGACCAGATGGCCTTTCGCGAAGATCGCATCGCCGCGTTCCAGACAGTGCGCGAAGGCGATGTCGTCGGCAGCGGAGAGAGCCCGCGCGGCCAAGGTGCGCGCAGCCAGCCCTTCCAGCACGCCGCGAACGTCGATCGCGCCGTCGATCTGGGTGGATGAGGGCGCCCGCGCCGCATATCCCCTGGCACCCAGCCGCACCACGAGGCCTTCGTGTTCGAGCACGCGAAGCGCCGTGCGCACCGGCATGCGCGATACGCCCAGAGCCTCGGCCGTGGCGATCTCGGCGATCCTTTCGCCGTCTCCCAACTCGCCCGATGCGATCATCCGGCGCAGGGAGACGAGGACATGCTGGCCCGGTTTCATCTTGCTTGCCCGACCGCTATTCCGCCGCCTCCATCACGGTTTCGGTTTCGGCGGCGATAGCACGATCGATCATCATCCGCGAGCGGACGCCGCCGGCATCGATGTTCAGCTTCAGCAGGCGGCGTTCGGGATGGCGCAGGAGATTTTCCTGCTGCCGTTCCAGCATTTCGAGGTCTTCCGAGAAGATCCGGTGCTGCCCTTCGCGAATGCTGTCCGTAACCCCCGCGTCGTCCACCGCGAAGCGCCGCGCCATGCCCCAGAAGTAATGGTGCGAGGTTTCCGTCTCGGGCGTGATGAAATCGACGACGATGCTGGATGCCTTGACCGCATCCGCCGCATCGTAGCCGCCCTGGCCTTCCAGAGCGACGCCAACCTCGATCATGACATGGCTGGGCAGAGAGAAGCGGCAGATCTGCCAGCGGTCGACCGTCGCGTCTTCCGGAAGATCTGCGCTGCGCAGGGCCATTTGCCAGAAGGGCGGGGCGGATACTTTCTCCATGAAGCGGCTGGTGACCACCTCGTGATCGTCCGCGTGGGTCTTCACCGGCGCTTCGTCGATCTCCTTCTGGCCGATGCTGCTGGCATGGACATACGTCTCGTGCGTCAGGTCCATGAGGTTGTCGATCATCAGGCGATAGTCGCAGGCGATGTGGAACCGCCCGCCGCCATAGGCCCATTCGTCGCTCTCCGCCCATTCCAGGTGGTGGAGCGCATCGGGCGTGGCGCGTTCCGCGTCGCCCGGCCAGACCCAGACGAAGCCATAACGCTCGATCACCGGGAAGGCGCGCGACGGCGGAAAGCCCTTCACGCGCTGGCCGGGCATGTCCTCGGCGCGGCCGGAACAGCCCATCGCCAGTCCGTGATAGCCGCAGACCAGCTTGCCTTCGCGTACGAAGCCCAGCGAGAGCGGCGCACCGCGATGGGGGCAGAAATCCTCCAGGGCGGCAGGCTTGCCGTCAGGGCCGCGAAAGAAGACCATCGCCTCACCGCAGATCTTGCGGCCGAGCGGCTTGTCGTCGATCTCTTCCGGCATGCAGGCGACGTACCATGCGTCGCGCGGCCAGGGCGCAAGTGTTGCGGGGCGTGTCATGTCGCATCCTTTCCGTCACGGCGCGTCAGCGCTCAATTATTGGATCCAATAATCATGAATTGGATCCAATTTGTCAAGCGCAGGCGTAGACGGAAGCTTCAGTTCGGCTCGATCCGGACCCAGGGGCCGCATTTTTCGCGCGAGAGAGCGGGCAGGCCGGCGACCACGCCGATGCGGTCAATATAGTCGCTGATGTGGGCAGCTTGCGCCGGTTCCGGCACGATCGGGCGGCCGGGCGGGGCGAACCAGATGGGCAGGAAACCGCTCTCCACGCTTCCATCGGCGTGAATGCGGTATCGCCCGATCAGCCCGTTCACCGCTTCCGGATGGAACGGCGCGAGAGGGTAGGCCGGGTCGGGTTCGAAGCCGAACATTTTCTTGCGCCGCTTAGCCCATTCGGCGCGCGCGGGGTGGTCCTGCGCGGGCGTCAGGGCATGGGTTACTACGCAGCCGTTGCCGAGGCCGTGAAAGATCGGGCGCCCCTTATGAAACTCGATTCCGCGCGCGATATGGGCGTGATGGCCGATCACGACATCCGCGCCGGCCTCGATAGCGGCATGGGCAAGGGGGCGTTCGTAAGGCGCCAGTTCGGCCGGGCGGTGCGTGATGCCCTTGTGAAGCGCGACCACCAGCACATCGGCGCCGTGTTTGGCTGCCGCGATGTCCGCCTGCATCACGGCCACCGAGGCGGGATCGGCCGCGACCAGTTCGGCCTGGGGGCGTGAAGGTCCGCCATCGGCCGCTGCCACCTGGACATAGGCGCTGCCCGCGCGACTGTCGGTGGCCCAGCTGATTTCCGGGCCCACGCAATTGTAGCTGAGCAGCGCGATGCGTTTGCCTTCCCGCGCGACCACGGCGGGCCTGCGCGCGAGCGCAAGGTTGGCGTCGGCCCCGGCATGGGCAATGCCAAGCCGGTCGAGTTCGGCGTTGGTGTCGGCGATGCCGATCGCGCCGCAATCCGCGATATGGTTTCCGGCCATCGACACCATGTCGATGTTGGCGCGCGCGAGGGCGGCAACGTGCGCGGGCTCGGCGCCGGGGGCGGGCACGTCGCCTTCCAGTTCCTCGCCGCGCAGGGTGTGGGGCACTTCGAGGTGACCGATGACGAGATCAGCGGCGCGGGTCACCTCGGCAATGCCGGAGAGCCAGTGATCGGGATCGGGCACGTCGAGGATGATGTCGCCCAGGAACAGGATGTCGATCGGGTCGCTCATGCCAGGGCGCCTTCGTTGCGCAACTCCGCGATCTGCCGGGAGTCATAGCCGAGTTCGGACAGGATCGCCTCGCCGTCGATGCCCAGCACCGGAACGCGGTGGCGTTCGGCGGTGTCGACCGGGAAACCGGGGCCCATCGTCGCGAGAGGGCGGTCGTGGCCGGGAAGGTCCACCGTCTGGATTGAGCCGCGTTGGATCATGTGCGGGTGCTCGACGATCTGGCCTACGTCCCGGATCATTGCGGCGGGTACTTTCGCGGCGGTCAGGCGCGCTTCCAGGTCTTCCGCGCGCCAGCGGGAAAGCGCCTTCTCCAGCCAGTGCCGCACGAAGTCGTAGTTTGCCACCCGCGCGGCATGGTCGGCCATGCGCGGGTCGGCCAGCATGGCCTCCTCGCCCAGCACCCGCAGCAGAGCCTCCACTTGCGCTTGGTTGTTGGCGCCCAGCGCGATCCAGCCTTCGCCGGTCGGGTAGAATTCGGACGTCGGCACCATGCGGAAGCCCTTGTTGCCGGTGCCGCCCGGCGTGCGGCCGGTATAGCTGTGGACCGAGACGGTCTGGTTGGCTAGTTTCAGCGCGGCGTCGAGCATGGCGACGTCGACGTGCTCGCCCTCGCCGGATGCATCGCGGCGGCGCAGCGCGGCCAGGGCGGCGATCACCGCGATATAGCCGGTGAAGCTGTCGATGATCGGAAGGCCGATCTTGCGCGGCTCCCCTTCCACCGCGCCCAACGCAGCGATACCGGAGATGGCCTGGGCGATATGGTCGTAGGCGCCCCATTGCGCGAGCGGACCGCTCTGGCCGAAGCCGGTGATCGAGATGACGATGAGGCGGGGATTGCGACGGCGCAGGTCCTCGATGGGGAAACCCAGCCGGGCGAGTACGCCGGGGCGGTAGTTTTCCACCAGGAAATCGGCCTGCTCGATCAGCTTCCACAAGGCATTGCGCGCACCTTCGGTCTTGAGGTCCAGCGCGATCGAGCGCTTACCCGCGTTGATCGAGGCGAAGGGCACGCTCAGCAGGGGTTCCCCGGCGTGTTCGGTGTAGTGGCGGAAGCCGTCGCCCACATGAGGCGGCTCCACCTTCACCACCTCCGCGCCCATCTGGACGAGGGCATTGGTGCAAGTGGGACCGGAAATCGCATGGGTAAGATCGACGACCCGAATCCCGTCGAGCGCGTTCATCGATGGGCTCCCTGTTCACTGGAGAATACCCCGGCGGCTTCCAGCGCGGCGACGTCGAAACCGAGTTCAGTCAGGATCGCCGCATTGTCGGCGCCGGGTAGAGGGGCGGGGCGCGGCGGGACTGGTGGGTTATCGGAAAGGCGGAAGGGCGTACCGATCTGCTCCACCGTACCCGCACTCGTCGGCAGGCGCACATGCATGTCGCGCGCTTGGGCATGGGGGTGGCGCAGCGCCTCGCCGGGGGTGAGGACGGGCATCGCCTGGGTATCGGCGGCTTCGAACAGGCCGAGCCAATAGGCGCGCGGCTGGGTGGCGAACAGGGTGGCCAGGTCGTCGCGCATGGCGGGATGCGCGGCGGTGTCGAACTGGCGCGCGGCATAATCCGGCCGTCCCATGGCCTCGCAGAAGCGGGCCCAGTAACGTGGTTCCATGTCGGTGGTGCAAAGCCATTCGCCATCCGCGCAGCGCCAGACTCCGCCCTTGGGATGCCAGGCGCCGTCCGGAAAGCCGATTCCGGAGGGGTCTTCGGCCCGGCCCAGCGCGACCATCAACAGCGGCATGGCGGCATCGGTCATGGCGACGTCCACGTGCTGGCCCTTGCCGCTCGCGTGGCGCGCCTGGAGAGCGGCGAGCACGGCGATGGAGGCATGGGCACCGGCGAGCACGTCCGCCACTTGCGCGCCCGGCAGGGTCGGCTCGGGCGTGCCGTTGAGGCGGGACAGGGCGCCGGCCACGGCCAGGGCGGCGGGATCGTGTCCGGCCCGCGAAGCCAGCGGCCCGGTCTGTCCCGCGAAGGAGACCGAGCAATAGATCAGGCGCGGGTTGATCGCCGCCAGGGCTTCGTAGCCCAGGCCCATAGCCGCCATCACACCGGGGCGGTAGTCTTCCAGCAGCACGTCCGCGCGCGCCACCAGCGCGTGCAGAACCGGAGCGGCCTGGGGGTGGCCGGGATTGAGCAGCAGCGAGCGCTTGTTGCGGGTATGAGTCGGCCGCGCGCGGCGCAGCACTTCGGCGTTCTCGTCCGCGGCGGAGCCGAACATGGCTTTGGCCTTGGCCAGTTCGCGGGGATGCTCGATGCGGATCACGTCGGCACCCATGTCGCCCGCTAGCCAGCCGAAATAGGCCCCCGGCAGGAAGCGCGAGAAGTCGAGCACGGTAAGACCGTCGAGGGCCGTCATGTCGCGCACTCGCGCCGGGCCTGTGCCATTGGTGCGCAAGGCCCTTCGATGAAGGCGGCGATGCGCGCTTCCAGTTCCGCGCCATCGGCACGATCGAGGGCGTAGTTGTCCACGCCCAGTTCCAGCACCGGAATGCCGGCGGCGGCGAGCGCGCGCAGCACGAAGGGGTCGGCATCGCTCAGCGCCACGGCACCGTCCACACCGTGGGTCTGCGCCTCGTGGACGTGCCAGGGCGCGGCCCAACTGGGCATACGCAATTCGTCGCCCATCGTCAGGAATCGGGCGGCGAGCGCGCGCAAGGGCTCGCGTCCCTCCTTGCTCTCGGCGTCGAACTTCCGAATGTAGCCATCCGCCGCCAGCGCCAGATACATCGACCAGACGAACACGGCCCCGTGGCTGTCCTCCCACTTCTGGTAGAAGGCGGTGTTGCTCCAGAGCCCGCGCCCCACCCACATGAGGCGGACCTTTTCGTTCTGGACCGCACCCAGCCCGGCCTCGGCGCGCGCCAAAACTTCTTCATAAAGCGATCTTGCGGCATCGCGCGCCCATTCGGTGCCGCGATGCCATTGGGGGACCATCGTCGCCGGCATCGAGTCCACCAGCCCGATCGGCGCCGGAACGGTGCGGGCGATCAGGTCGCGGGTCTTGCGATAATAGTCTTCCTGCTCGTTGACGAGGTTCATGACCTCGATGAAGCGGCCCTCATCGAACGTGCGGCCGGTCGCCGCCTCGATCGCGGCGATGACTTCGCGCAGCTCGGTGACGAGAAGGTCCAGCCGTTCCGGTTCCAACACCTGGTCCCAGCGCTCGGGAAGCGCATCCCACCAGCGGGTCTCGATCTCCCAGCGCGGGTCCACGGTGCGTTCGTAGAGATAGGGCGCGGCGCGGCTTTCGTGGGCCCAGGCCTCGAAGATGCCCGGCGTGGCGTCGCTCGACGCGATGGCGTGCACGAAATCCGGGCGCGGCAATCCGCCCCATGGGGCCTGCTCGGGATCGTTGTCGAGCGCGGCGGCAAGGCCCTGCGCGCTATAGGCTTCGGCATCGACCGGATAGTGCCGCTCACGCAGTAGTCCGCGATAGCGCCCGCTCTGCTGCTTGGCGGCGACGATCGAGGCCCACCACTGGTTGACCACGAAAGGCACGTCGAGGGCGCGCAGGATCTCCTGCGGGGCATTGGCATTGACCATCGCGAAGGGCGCTCCGTCGCTGACCTGCCGCTGCACGGAAGCGAACCATTCGCGCTGGTAGTCGCCGGATGAGGCCGATGCCTGCAAGACCTTGCGGCTGCGGGCGCGGGGTGCGCCGTCCGCCTTGCCCGCGTCCGGGACGGAACGCGGCGGGCGTGACGCATCTTCGCCGCGCAGCGCGCGCGTCAGGGGCCGGGTGTCGTGCAGGGGGCTTTTGA
>NZ_DAMDBA010000059.1:28780-33138 GCF_032093395.1 Novosphingobium sp. | reverse complement strand
GGCTTCGCGCAGCTGCCGGAAACGTTCTGGAAGCGCTCGATGATCGTGAAGCCTGCCGATCGCGAAGTGATCTGCCACGCTTCGGCCTGGAACGTCGACAACAAGGACGACATCCGCATCAAGATGTGCACCAAGGTCGATTCGAACGACTTCGTGACGATCCACCACGAACTCGGCCACAACTACTACCAGCGCGCTTACAACAAGCAGCCGTTCCTCTACCTCAACGGCGCCAACGACGGCTTCCATGAGGCGATCGGCGACTTCATCGCGCTGTCGATCACACCGCAGTACCTCGTGCAGATCGGCCTGCTCGACAAGGCGAAGGTGCCGAGCGCCGACAAGGACATCGGCCTGCTGCTGCGTCAGGCGATGGACAAGGTGGCGTTCCTGCCCTTCGGCCTGCTGATCGACCGCTATCGCTGGGGCATCTTCGACGGTTCGATCCAGCCTGCCGACTACAACAAGGCCTGGACCAAGATGCGCCTCGACTACCAGGGCATCACGCCGCCTTCCGCGCGCGGTGACGACGGTTTCGATGCCGGTGCCAAGTTCCACGTACCGGGCAACACGCCCTATACGCGCTACTTCCTGGCCCGCATCCTCCAGTTCCAGTTCTACCAGGCCGCGTGCAAGCAGGCCGGCTGGAAGGGGCCGCTGCACCGTTGCAGCTTCTACGGCGACAAGAAGGTCGGCGCGAACCTGAACAAGATGCTGGAGATGGGCATGTCGAAGCCCTGGCCGGAAGCGCTCAAGGCCTTCACCGGCACTCCGCAGATGAGCGCCAAGCCGATGCTCGACTATTTCGCGCCGCTGAAGAAGTGGCTCGACGAGCAGAACAAGGGCGAGAAGCAGGGCTGGTGACGAGAACGGCCCCGGTGGCGCGATGTCGCCGGAGCCGTTTCGAAGCCTATAAGGGGAGCCGGTTCGCGCCGGCTCCCCTTTTTCGTGGGCGCTTAGAAGTCCACCGTGATGCCGGTGAAGAACGTGCGGCCGTAAACGTCGTACGTCGTCGGGTAGGTGTTCGACTGTTCCTGGTTGTCGCCGAGGATCGGCGGCTTGCGGTTGAACATGTTGTTCATGCCGATATTCCAGGTGAAGCGCTTGGCCACGTCGATCTGCGCGGTGAGATCGAAGTAGTCGTAGGCCTTGATCTTCTCGACGCTGTAGGTCGTCGAGGCATCGTCGTCCTTGACCGGCGAGAGGTGGCGCCAGGCGAGCGAGAGCGTCTTGCCCTCGGTCGACCACGTCATGCGGCCGTTGAGGCGCCACTTGGCATAGACATTGCCGCAGAGCAGGCCGAACTTGCCCGCGCAGTCCACGGTCAGGTCGGAAAGGGCGGCGATCGGCTTGAACGTGAAGTTCAGCAGCCGGGTGCCGCTTGCGCGCAGGGTCAGCTTGCTCGACCCGTTCTGCCCGAAGGCCAGCGGGATCGCATACTGCATGTCGAAGTCGATGCCGTCGGTCTTCATGCCGCCCGAGTTGGACAGATTGTCGACCGCGCCGGTGATCGTGTAGCTGTTGCCGTCGCGCGGCAGCAGCGAGCAATAGCTGGTGTCGTAAGGCGTCCATCCGTTCGCGGCGGTGCCGTAGCAGGCCGAGATGATGTTCGAAGTGCCGGCGGCGGTGATGTAGTTGTCGATCTTGATGTGGTAGTAATCGACGGTGAGCGACAGGCCCGGAATGAAGCGGGGCTGGATCATCGTGCCGAAGGTCCAGGTATTCGCCGTTTCCTCGCGCAGCGACGTATTGCCGCCGTTGTAGCTTTCGATCTGCGAATCGCCGCCGTTGTACTCGGTGCCGATCAGGTTCGCGGGAATGCCCGAAGAGGCGCAGCTGGCGTTCAGGCTGGCACTGGAAAGCGCCGCCGAAGTCGCGCAGGGGTCGGTGGCCTGCTCGAAGTTCTGGGCGTTGCCGCTGTAGAGATTGTTGACCGTCGGCGCGCGCACCGCGCGTGAGAACTGGCCGCGCAGGCTGACGTCCTTGATCGGCGCCCAGACGAGGCCCGCCGAGAAGGTGCCGACCGACTTGGCCGCCGTCGAATAGTAGGAATAGCGCGCCGCGCCGTTGAATTCGAGGCGTTCGACGAAAGGCTTGTCGGCGATCAGGGGCACGTTGAACTCGGCGAAGAGTTCCTTGACGTTGTATCCGCCCGCGATCGGTTCGGAGCCGTTGAAGCCGATCACGTCACCCGAGGCGAGTGCCGCGTCCGGGTTGAAGCTGCCGTGCTCGCTGCGATACTCGCCGCCGAAGGCGAGGCCTGCCGGACCGGCGCCAAGATCGAAGAGGTTGTTGTTGGTGATCGCGCCGCTGGCGACTTTCTCGGTGATGGTCGAGCGGTTTACCGTGTCGATCGAGATGAAGTCCGCCGCTGCCTGGCTGATGTTGCCCGCGCCGAAGATGTTCAGCGGGACGCAGCCGTTGCTGCTGTCCGAGCAGACGAGATTGCCGCTGGAATCGGTGCTCGTCAGCAGCGCCTGCTGGACGCGGCTGGCAGAGACGTTGCCGTACTGGCGTTCGACCTGCTTCGTGCGCGAATAGCTGAAGTAGGCGTCGTAGTTCCAGTCGCCTGAAATCTGGCCGCGTGCGCCGATCAGTCCGCGATAGGCCTTGCTGTCGAGGTTGGAGATGCGGTCGCCCACTTCCGACAGGCGGCGATAGACCGATGCCGAAGTGTAGCCGTCGCCATCGGTGTCGTAGCCGCTCAGCAGCGACTGGGTGGCGGAGGACAGGAACGAGGAATCGGTGTCGAGCGAGAAAGTGCCCGTCAGCGGCGTCGGTGCCAGCTGGTTCTTGACGCGGTTGTGGATGTACTGGCCCTCGCCGTAGAGGGTCAGGTGATCGCTGACGTCGAAGTGGGCCTGTGCGGAGAGCAGCTGGCGCTTCTGTGGAACCTGAAGGTAGTTCTCCGAGGCGTAGTTGTAGGCATCGGCCGAAGTGTAGGCCGAGGTGCTGCCGTCCTGCCCGAACTTGTAGTTGTTCCCGCCGAGCGCGATGCGGCCGGCCGGGATCGAGCTGGAACCGCCGCCCATCAGGCCGCCTTCGCCGTCGTCGGTCTGCGCCACCGACGTATAGCTGCGGCCCGACTGGAGTATCGACTTGCGGCGCATATAGTCGCCGTAGATCGTGATGTTGCCGCGCCCGTCGGCGAAATTCTTGCCGACCAGAACGCCGCCGTTGTACTGCGCGCCGTCGCCTTCGCCAGTCAGGCGGTAGTTGGCGTTGGCCTGGACGCCGTCGAAGTCCTGCTTGGTGATGAAGTTCACCACGCCGGTAACCGCGTCCGAACCGTAGACGGCGGACTTGCCGCCGGTCACCACGTCGACGCGCTCGATCAGCGCGGTCGGGATCGTGTTGAGATCGACGATCTGGTTGGTGTCATACGAGACGTAGCGGTGGCCGTTGACCAGCACCAGCGTGCGTTCGGCGCCGAGGCCGCGCAAGTCGGCAGTGGCGACGCCGCCGCCTGGATTGTTCGACGCGGCGGTCGAACCCGGCAGCACCTGCGGCAGGTCCTTGAGGATGTTCTCGACGTTGACCTGTCCGCTCAGCGCGATTTCCTTGGAGGAAACGGCCATGATCGGGGCGGCATATTCGAGGTTCGGATTGGACAGGCGCGAGCCGGTCA
The DNA here is from genome assembly GCF_032093395.1 of Novosphingobium sp. GTDB lineage: Bacteria > Pseudomonadota > Alphaproteobacteria > Sphingomonadales > Sphingomonadaceae > Novosphingobium. Next base: position 29,510 of record NZ_DAMDBA010000059.1, on the reverse strand, counting down.
CGACGATGGCGCCGCCTTCCGGCGCGGCATCGGTTGCGGTTTCGCGCGCAGGCGCGCCGTCCTGGGCATGCGCCGCGGCGGGCAGGCCCATCAGCAGGGTGGATGCCAGCAGAAGGCGCTTCATCTCGGATTTCATTCGATACTCCCTTTGCAGTTTCCGACGCGCGGTCTGCCGCAAGCCGGAACCAGGTCAGGGGGTGTGCTCCCAAGATGAACGCTCTGTCATCAGGCAATAACAGTTCAAATCTATTGTCGGATGGCTGAGTTGTAGTTACGCAACTATTATTTCCATAAGTGAAAAGTAAAAGTAAAATAAGCGCTACATATTGAAATAAGCATGTAACATGGAAATCGCTGTTTATTACTCACGGATGTGGAATAATGTTATCCGATCGACGGATGTTTTGCCAGAAGATTTCCGTAGTGGGCGTATTTACGGAACAATGGCGTGCGCTTTGCACGAAATGAGAGGGGCGTTGCGGCTTTCTCACCCCATGCGCAAACGGGCGCCGCTCCGGCTGGAGCGGCGCCCGTCATGTTCGGCTCGGTCTTGAGGCGCAGTGCCGCGCGAAATCAGCGGAACGGCGGCTCGTTGAATGCGCGCAGCTTGCGGGAATGCAACTTCTCGCCCTCGGCGCGGAGCAGATCGCAGGCGTGAAGGCCGATCTTGAGGTGGCTGGCGATCGCCTCCTCATAGAAGCGGTTGGCCTGGCCCGGCAGCTTGAGTTCA
>NZ_DAMDBA010000059.1:0-28770 GCF_032093395.1 Novosphingobium sp. | reverse complement strand
CACCATGGATCGGCTTGTCGGAAACGCAGAGCAGGGTGCCGTAGGGTACGCGGAAGCGATAGCCCTGGGCGCTGATCGTGGCGCTTTCCATGTCGATGCCGATGGCGCGGCTCAGGCTGAAGCGGTGCGCGGATTCGGTGTAGCGCAGTTCCCAGTTGCGGTCGTCGGTGGTGACGACGGTGCCAGTGCGCATGCGCTTCTTGAGATTGGCGCCGCCTTCGCCGCTCACCGCCTCGGCCGCAGAAGCCAACGCCTGCTGCACTTCGGCGATCGCGGGCAGCGGGATTTCCGGCGGGAGCACCGGATCGAGCACATGGTCGTCGCGCAGATAGGCATGGGCGAGCACGTAGTCGCCGATGCGCTGGCCTTCGCGCAGACCGCCGCAGTGGCCGATCATCAGCCAGACTTCCGGGCGGATCACGGCGAGATGGTCGGTGATGGTCTTGGCGTTCGATGGGCCAACGCCGATGTTGACGAGCGTGATCCCCGACTTGTCTGGTCGGATGAGGTGATAGGCCGGCATCTGGTGGCGGCGCCATGCCGTGTCGGAAAGGCGCTCGCGGGCATTGTCCACCGGGCTGTCGAGATAGAGGCCGCCGGCGCCCGAAAGCGCGGTGTAGCCGTCCGTGCCGATCTGCTGGCCAGCCCAGTCCACGAACTCGTCCACATAGCGGTGGTAGTTGGTGAAGAGGATGTAGCGCTGGCAGTGCTCGACGCTGGTGCCGGTGTAGTGCTGGAGGCGGGCCAGGCTGAAGTCCGTGCGAAGCGCGTCGAACAGGGCCAGCGGCAGCGGGTCAACCGACGACTGTCGAAACACGCCGTCCGAAATCTCGTCGCCGATCAGGGCGAGTTCGGTGGTGGGGAAGTGCGCGGCCAGTTCCTGCGGCGTCACGCTGCCCATGCCGACGCCGTCGAGGACGTAGGGGAAGGGGATTTCCTGCGTCGAGCGGCCGACCGCGATCTCGACTTCGTAGTCCTCGTGCAGCAGCGCCAGCTGTTCTTCGAGGTAATCCGCGAAGAGCCGCGGCTTGGTGATGGTGGTTACATAGGTTCCCACATCGTTCAGTCGGCCGAACGACCGGCCGTAGAACGTGCCGCGCTCGACACCGCTATAGGTGATGCGCAGTTCCGGGTAGCACCATGCCAGCGTTTCGCGGCGATCGGCGGGGGGAAGCGTGCCGCTTTCGACAAAGGCGGAAATATCGGCCTTCAGGGTGGTGACGGCGGTTTCGTAGACGCGGACCAGTTCCGCGAGGATGTTTTCTATCGTTTCCATCTCCCACACTTACGCGATTCGTATTGCAGTGCAATAGTAGGCGGAGCCGGTGCAGCATGTCTGGCCGACGAGAAGGGCACCAAAGAGAAAGGCCCCCGCTCCGGCTTGGAGCGAGGGCCTTGGATCTCTTGGCGCGTTACCGCGAAAAGGAAGCTCAGGCTTCTTCTTCGGTCTCGGCAACGTCGTCTTCGACCGCGATTTCGCCGGGTTCGGCGTTCGGGTCGTAGGCTTCGGTGAAGCCCGAGACGTCCTGTTCGAACATCGCGGCCATCACGTCGACGCCCTGCGACTGCAGGTCGGCTTCGTCGGGCGAACGGGCGACGTTCACCTTGACGTTCACCGAAACTTCGGGGTGCAGGTTCACGCGAACGTCGAACACGCCGATGGTCTTGATCGGGCGTTCGAGCACGATCATCTGCTTGCTGACTTCGGCGCCCTGCTCGTTGAGAGCGTCGACGATGTCACGCACGGAAACCGAACCGTAAAGCTGGCCCGAGTTCGACGAAGCGCGGATCAGGACGACCTGCTTGCCTTCGACGTTGCCCGAGTGCGATTCGGCGGCCGAGCGACGCTCGGCGTTTTCGGATTCGATCTTCGCGCGGTTGGCTTCGAAGACCTTCTTGTTCTTCTCGTTGGCGCGCAGGGCCTTCTTGTTGGGAAGAAGGTAGTTGCGGGCGTAACCGTCCTTGACGGAAACGACTTCGCCGATGGCGCCGAGCTTTTCGACGCGTTCGAGGAGGATGATGTCCATGAGGCTAGCCCCCCTTACTTGACGATGAAGGGCAGGAGGCCGATGTGCCGGGCGCGCTTGATCGCCTGGCTCAGCTCACGCTGCTTCTTTGCGGAAACCGCGGTGATGCGGCTGGGAACGATCTTGCCACGCTCGGACATGAAGCCCTGGAGCAGACGCACGTCCTTGTAGTCGATGGCCGGAGCGTTCTTGCCCGAGAACGGGCAGGACTTGCGGCGACGGAAGAATGCACGTGCCATGGAAATCAGTTCCCTTCACGTTCGCGACGGCGCGTACGCTCGCGGTCGCTCTTGCGCATCATGACCGACGGACCAGCTTCGTGCTCGTCGACACGGATGGTCACGTAGCGGATGACGTCTTCGTTGATCTGCGTCTGGCGCTCGAGCTCGGCGACGACGTCGCCCGAAGCTTCGATGTTCAGCATCACGAAGTGCGCCTTGCGGTTGCGCTTGATCTTGTAGGCGAGATTCTTGAGGCCCCAGGTCTCGGTCTTGGTGACCTTGCCCTGGTTCGTCTCGACGATCTCGGTGGCGGCGGCGGCAAGCGCGTCGACTTGCGCCTGGCTGAGGTCCTGGCGTGCCAGGAACACGTGCTCATATAGAGCCACGGCAGCTTCCTTTTCTCTAATCTAACCGATCGCTGGCTTGTCCGCGGGATTGCGGGGCCCCTCCGGCTTTCGTCCCTCCCGTCCGGCATGTCGCACGAGACGGAAGGCGCGCCCTTAGCGGATCTGGCGCGGAACGCAAGCCAAAGCTGCATATCCGCACCGGATCGTCACGGCGCGCGCCCGATTTGCCCTAGCGGCTTCAGGGCTTGATACCCAGACGTTCGTAGAGCGCGGCGATGCCCGGATCGAGCGTGCGGGCAACCGCGATTTCGGCGCGGCTTTCTCCGGCACGGCCGAGATGGGCCAATACGACACCGCGCATATAGCGGCTTTCCGCCTGCGTGGGTGCGTCGCGCAGCACGGCGTCGAGATCGCGAAGGGCATCGTCGTAGCGACCGAGGCGCAGCCAGACGACCGCGCGACTGTCCAGCGGTCCCGACGGGTCGCCGGTCAGTTCGATCGCGCTGGAGCACTGGCGCAACGCTCCGTCGACATCAATTCCGCGCATGCCCTTGATCCAGCAGGCGAGGTTGAGGAGGTCGGGGCTCTGCGGGCGCTTTTCCATCATGACGTCGAGCAGGCCAAGGGCCTCGGCGGCATCGGCATAGAGCCCCAGCGTCTCGACCTTCGACATTTCCCAGGCCCGACGCTCGTCCCCGCCGAGGGCGATCTTCTCGTCCAGCAGCTCGCGTGCGGCGGCGGCATCGCCCTGTTGTGCCATGAGCGCGGCGAGCAGCATGGCCGAGCCGCTTTGCGACGGGTCCAGTTCCTGTGCCTTGCGGGCGTCGGCCAGGGCGGCCGGCAGATCGCCGAGCGAGCGGTTGAGACGTGCCCGGTCGAGATAGGAGGATGCATCGGCCGATAGCGCGATCGCGCGGTCGAGATCGGCACGCGCACCCTTGAAATCGCCTGTGCCACGCCGGAGGTTGGCACGGGTCTGCCAGACTTCGGCGCTGGGCTCCTTCGCGGCCATAGCCTTTTCCAGCAGGGCGTTGACGGTGGCCAGCTGGCTGGTGGATTTCGGCGCATCGCCAAGGTTCCAGCGCCGCGTCGCGGTGTCGGGCGCGACCAGCCGGGGCACTTGCGCCTGGGCCCTGGCCGTGGCGGCGCGGTCGGCAGCGACTTGCGCCGGCGCGATCTCGGCGCCGGTGCTATCGCTCCGCTCGTCATAGACGAAGGTGCCGCCGTCGAGCCGGGCGCGGCCGACGAAGCGGGTGCCGCCGAGGGTGGTGTCGATTTCCGGTGCGCCTTCCAGGGTATAGCCCTTGCCCTGGTCCGGAAGGCGGACCGTGACGTGATAGGCGATCGCGAAAGGCGACATGGTGGCGACGGGGATATCCCGCCATTCCGCGCGGGCGCGGTCCGGCGCGAAGCTGAACTGCGACAGCAGGCCGTTGAACCGCCGGACGGTCTGGCGGTCGTTCGACTTCCAGGCGCCTGTAACGATGCCGCGACCTTTCAACACGGTGGTTGCCGTGGCGGTGGAGGTTTCCAGCGAGAGATCGGTGAACAGGCCTTCGCCCACGGCCTGGGTCAGTTGCTGGCGCACCAGTTCGTCGCGCTGCTCGGGGTCGAGAGCATTGGCGGCCAAGCCCAGCGACAGCGCCTGCGGACCGCGCAGGGTAAGCTTCGCGTCGAGCGCGGGCGGCAGGTCTATACTGGTGCTTTCGTCATAAGTGATCGCGAGGTCCACCGAAGGGCGGGCATTGGCATGGGTGACGATCCGTTCGGGCTCGGCGCCATCCGCGCGCAGCGGCAGAACGTAGCCGAGGTCCGGCGTGTCGTGGATGTCGTCCAGGCGGCTGCCGATGCCGGTGCCGTCCAGCCAGAGGCTTTGTCCGTCCAGTCTGGCGCGCACCAGCACATGGTCGAACACGGCGGCGCTGGGCAGGTGCTTGAGCAAGGCATGGCCGCCGCCGCGCGCGCTGGCGAGCACGGCCTCGGCCTCGATGCCCAGGCGATCGAGCAGGGCCAGCAGCAGCAGGGTCTTGGCCTTGCAGTCGCCGTAACGCAGCTTCCAGGTCTCTTCCGGGCTCTGCGGCGTGTAATTGCCCGCGTTCATGTTCAGCGCCAGGTAGCGGACCTGATCCTGCGCGAGTTGCAGCGCGGCCTGGGTGCGGGCGAGCGGATCGGATGAGGCCGCCGCGATCCGGTCCGCTTCCGCTGCGAGCGGCGTACCGTCCGCGATCAGCCCCTTGGGGCGATAGAGCGGAAAGAACGTGCGCGATACGTCGGGCCAGTCGGCGAACGTCGTAAGCTCGAACAGGCCCGGCGAGGCATAACGTGCCGGGGCATCGCCCGGTATTTCGGGTTGCTTCGGCACGGGAAGGGCAAGGTCCAGTTCCATCGTGTCACCCCGGCGCACCGGCGAGGCGGTGATGCCGGAAGCGAGAAACTGCCACTTGGCCTTCTCCGAGGCCGGCCAGATCGCGCGGAGATGCCCGGCGTCCAGGCGCAGCGGGCGGGCAGGAAGACCCGAGATCGACTGCACCCGCCCGTTCAGCACGGCATCGCGCATGGTGACAGAATAGCGCATGCGGAACACGTCGCCCACGCGCAGGCCCTCGATCGCGCCGGTGGCGCTGAGCATCCCGGTAAGCTGGCGCTGCTCCAGCAGTTCCTCGCGGCGCAGGACATCCAGCTTCATGCCCTTGGCGAGCAGATTGAGAGTCTCGCCATTGCGGATGATCGCCACCTCATGGACGATCAGGTCGCCCTTGTCGGGTGACCATTGCGCCCCGATGGTCGAGAACTGCGCCAGCATCTCGGGCGAGGCGATCTTGGCGGCGGTGTCGGAATATTGCCAGAGCTGGCCGTTCTCCACGCGCTGCTGGGTGTCGTAGACGAGCAGGGAGGGGGCATCGCCCGCCCCTGAAGCCGCACCCGAGGCCGGAACTGCGGCAAGCTTCACCCAGGACGGCGTCGGTTGATACAGAATGGTCTCCCCGGCGAAAGCATGGCCGGGTGCTGTCGCCAAGGCGGCGATCATGACGAAACGGATTTTCACGCGGATTTCCCCCGAGATACGCTGAACTCGGGACATACGAAATCGTGCACGAAGCGCAAGAGCGACGGCTAAAAACGGCGGGCCGATAAGGGCTGACCAACAAGAGACGGCGGACCTTGCGGCCCGCCGTCTCTTCGCTTGCGACCCTGTCGGGGTTCGGGGCCGGGGTCCGGAGCCGTCAGCGCAGCAGGCTGAGGACGTTCTGTTGCGCCTGGTTGGCCTGGGCGAGCATGGCCGTAGAGGCCTGGCTGAGGATCTGCGCCTTGGCCATCTGGGTCGTTTCGGCCGAATAATCGGCGTCTTCGATCCGCGACTTGGCGTCGGACAGGTTGGTGACGTTGTTCGTCAGGTTGTTGATCGCCGATTCCAGCCGGTTCTGGCCGGCGCCGAGCGAGGCGCGGGTCTGGTTCACGTCTTCCAGGGCATCGTCGATGAAGTCGAGCGTGTCCGAGGCGGCGCTGCTGGTCGAGACGTCGAGCGCCGAGGCGTTGAGGTTGCTGCCGTCGATCACGCTCGACGTCAGGGTTACGGTTTCGCCGGAGTTCGCGCCGGTCTGGATATCGAACGTCACGTCGCTGCCGGTGGTGGCGAACAGGTTGTTGCCGTTGAAAGTGGTCTGCGTGAGGATGTCGTCGATCTGGTCGGTGAGGGCGGTGACTTCCTGCTGCATGGCATCGCGGTCGCTGTCCTGATACGTGCCCGACGACGACTGGATCGCCAGTTCGCGCACCCGCTGGAGCATGTTCGACACTTCCGACAGCGCGCCGTCGGCGGTCTGGGCCAGCGAGATGCCGTCGTTGGCGTTGCGGATGCCCTGGCTCATGCCGCGCACTTGCGCCGTCATCGACGTGGAGATGGCAAGTCCGGCGGCATCGTCCTTGGCGGAGTTGATGCGCTTGCCGGTCGACAGGCGCTCCATGGCAGTGCCGAGCAGTTTGTTCGCGGCGTTCGAGGCATTCGAGGCGCGGATGGCGCTGATATTGGTATTGATGACGGACATCGGTTTTTCCCCAGAGTTGGAAGAAGTCTGTGTTGTCAGGATCTTGGTCTGCTGCGGAAGGGCTCTTCCGGACGGTGCTGAGAACGGATGGGACGCTGATCTGTTAAGGCCTCGGCCGGGAAGAATGTCGCAAGCGGCCCGCAAGTCCTTTGGCTTTCACGACTTTGTCCGCTTTCGCTTGATCGCCGGAACTTTCCCCCGCATGGCTGCGCTTCGCATTTTCAACTGTGAGGGATATTCTTTCAGATGGCTTCCGGCCTCGTTGCTCTTCTCGATGACGTCGCGGTGATCGCCCGTGCCGCAGCCGCCTCGCTGGACGACGTGGGGCTGGGCGTGGCCAAGGCCGGCAGCAAGGCGGCCGGCGTCGTGATCGACGATGCCGCCGTGACGCCGGGCTACGTCACCGACTTCACGCCCGAGCGCGAACTGCCGATCATCTGGAAGATCGCCAAGGGCAGCCTGTTCAACAAGCTCGTGATCCTGCTGCCGATCGCCCTGCTGCTGAGCGCGTTCCTGCCCTGGGCAATCACGCCGATCCTGATGATCGGCGGCGCCTACCTCGCGTTCGAGGGTGCGGAGAAGGTGATCGAGAAGCTTGGCGGCGCGCATCACGGCGAGACGCTGGAAGAACCGGTGCAGGACGTTGCCGCGTTCGAGCAGGGCAGGGTGTCCGGCGCGATCCGTACCGACCTCATCCTCTCGGCCGAGATCATGGCCATCGCCCTGGCGGAAGTGGCCGACAACTCGCTTGTCGCACGCGCCGTGGCGCTGGCGCTGGTCGGCGTGATCATTACCGCAGGCGTCTACGGCGCGGTCGCGCTGATCGTGAAGATGGACGACATCGGCTTGCATCTCGCCAAGAAGCAAGGCCATGGCACCCAGGCTTTCGGGCGCATGCTGGTCAACGGCATGCCCAAGGTGCTGACGGTGCTGGCCTCGGTCGGCACGCTGGCGATGCTCTGGGTCGGCGGCGGGATCATCCTCCACGGCCTGGAGGAGCTGGGCGTTCCCGCTCCGGCGCATCTGGCGCATGGCTTCCAGCACTGGCTGGCCGTGCTGGGCGGGCCGGTCGGCGGCGTGCTCGGCTGGCTGGGCTACGCCGTGGCGTCGGCGGTGGTCGGGCTGGTGCTGGGCGCCGTGATCGCAGTGGTCGTGCACCTCATCGCCAAGGCGCGCGGCGCGGCGCACTGAAGGTTTAGCTAAAAAAACCGTCGTCCCGGACTTGATCCGGGACCGCTGGCAATTCTTTAGGGGCAACCTCGCGTCTGGGCGCCGCCACGCCGAGAGCCTGCTCGACTCTGACAGCGGTCCCGGATCAAGTCCGGGACGACGAAACTACAACCGCGCCAGCAAGTCCTTGGCGAACACCGTCAGCGTATCGTCGCGGGCGCCCATCACTACTACGCGGTCGCCGGGACGGGCGATCTCCACGATGCGGCTGGCGCAATCCTCGCGGGAGGGCACATATTCGGCCCCAGGTCCATTGGCGCCGCCGTCCGCCTCGATCAGGCGAACGATCCGTTCGCTGCCTTCGGAGCGGTCCACGGTGCCGCCGAAGTAGACCGGATCGCAGAGGATCGTCACATCGTCCGGCCCCAGCTTGGTGGCGAGCACTTCGGCCAGTTCATGGCCCATCTGCTTGAGCGGGCCGTAGCCGTGCGGCTGGAAGAACGCGATCACGCGGCCCGGATGCGCCTTGAGGGTCGCCAGCGTGGCGGAAACCTTGTCCGGATTGTGCCCGAAGTCGTCGATCACCGTCACGCCCGAAGGCGAGGTGCCGACGATGTCGAACCGGCGCGCCAGGCCGACGAAGCTGCCGAGCGCCTCGACCGCATCGGCCACCGAAACTCCGGCGGCATTGGCGGCAGCGATGGCGGCCAGCGCGTTGTAGAGGTTGTGGCGTCCCGGCACTTTCAGGTGGAGCGCATGTGAACTGCCATCGCGACGATCGAGCAGGGTGGCCGTCAACGAAGTCGGCCCCTCAGCCACGTCGATCGCGCCGATCTGCGCGTTTTCCGACGCAATGCCGAAAGTCACCAGCGCCCGCGCATGAGAGGCGAGGCTGGCTGTCTCCGCATCGTCCAGATTGATCGCGGAGACTTCCGCGTGGCCGAGGAAGTCTCCGAAAAGCTGGCGCAGTTCTTCCAGGCTCTTGTGATCGAGGCTGACATTGCCCAGCACCGCCACCTTGGGGCGATAGAGCGCGATGGAGCCGTCGCTTTCATCCACTTCCGACACGAAGGCGTCACCCTGACCCACGCGGGCGCTGGCGAAAGGCGCGTCGGGCGAGGCGAAGTTCTTCATCACCGCGCCGTTCATGATCGTTGGGTCACGGCCCGCGTGCGTCATGATCCAGCCGGTCATGCCGGTGACGGTGGACTTGCCCGAGGTGCCGCCGATGGCAATGCCGAAAGGTGCGGCGTTGAACAGGGTCGCCAGAAGCTCGGCGCGGCTCATGCGCGGGCAGCCGAATGCCTTGGCGCGGACCACTTCCGGCACGGTGTCTTCCACCGCCGCCGAGGCGACCAGCGTCTGCTCGGCGCCGGTTATGCCGCTGCCATCCTGAGGATGCAGCTCGAAGCCGAGGCTTTCCAGCCAGGCGAACTTCTCGGGCGTGCGGCCCTGGTCGCGGCTGCGGTCCGAGCCGGCGACTTGTGCACCGTGGCCCTTGAGGATCAGCGCGAGGGGCAACATGCCCGATCCGCCGATGCCGCAGAAGAACCAGGGGTGCCCGGAAAGATCGGTGCTGCTGAGATCGTTATGCACGGAAGTCATGACGCTTCGGTATGCGGCCTTGTTCGTCCTGACAACCTCGATAGGAAGGAGCGATGACCCGTATCGCAGTTTGTGCACCATCCACCCCGATCACCCGCGAGGATGCGGAGGCCGTCGTCGCCCTGGCGGCCGTGGAGTTTCCCGATGTGGAGCTATTGATTCACGAGCAGTGCTTCGAGGTGGAGGGACATTTCGCCGGAAGCGACGCGCGGCGTATCGCGGCGCTGGTGGAATGTGCCAACGATCCCTCGGTGGACACGGTGTGGTTCGCGCGGGGCGGCTATGGCGCCTGCCGCGTGGCAGAGGCCGCCATAGCCAGGTTCACGCACGACGCGCAGGACAAGACTTTCCTCGGCTATTCCGATGCCGGCTATCTGCTGGGCGGGCTCTATCGCTCGCGCGTCGGCAAGCCGGTGCATGGTCCGATGCTGGCCGATATCCGGCGCGAGGGCGGCGCGGAGGCGGTGCGTCGTGCCTTGCGGTGGCTGACCGGCGACGCTTCGGACATGGAGCTGAGCGGAGACGGCCATCCACGCGTGGCCTTCAATCTTATGACCCTGGCGATGCTCTGCGGCACACCGCTGATGCCGGGGTTGGCCAGGCATGTCGTGCTGGTGGAGGAAGTATCCGAGTATCTTTACGCGGTGGACCGGCTGTTCTTCCATCTCACCGCGCACCTTGGAGGTGTTGCCGGCCTGCGGCTCGGCCGCATCAGCGATGTGCCCGAAAACGATCGACCGTTCGGCGTCGAGGCCGAAGAGATCGCGCGCCACTGGTGCGCCCATCATGCCATCCCCTACCTCGGCGGTGCCGACATCGGCCATGACGCCATGAACCGCATCGTGCCGTTCGGGCCTGTCTGAAGAAAGAGCGCGCTCCGGGTGTCGTATGACGAAAGAACGCCCTCCGGGCTTGCCGAGCGGCTTCAAGGTCAATAACGCGCCGCGCCACATAGTGAGATTCGCAAATCGGCAGGGCGCACATTCGTGAAGCCCGCCGGACAGAAGGAGCCGCCAAGATGCGTGCATTCGTTTTCCCCGGTCAGGGCAGCCAGAAGGTCGGCATGGGCGCCGAACTCGCCGAAGCCAGCACGGTCGCGCGCGAGGTCTTCCAGGAAGTGGACGATGCGCTCGGCCAGAACCTGTTCCGCGTGATGACGCAGGGCCCCGAAGAGGAGTTGACCCTCACCGAGAACGCCCAGCCGGCGATCATGGCCAATGCCATCGCCGTCCTGCGCGTGCTGGAGAAGGAAGGCGGCATTACGCTGGCCGACAAGGCGGACTTCGTCGCGGGCCACTCGCTCGGCGAATACACCGCGCTCTGCGCTGCCGGTGCCTTCAGCCTTGCCGACACCGCGCGCCTGCTGAAGCTGCGCGGCCAGTCGATGCAGGCGGCCGTTCCGGTCGGCCTTGGCGCGATGGCCGCGCTGCTGGGTGCCGATATCGAGAAGGCTACCGCCTTGGCTGAAGCTGCCGCCGAAGGTCAGGTCTGCACCGTCGCCAACGACAACGACCCTACGCAGGTCGTGATCTCGGGCCATCGCGAGGCCGTCGAGCGCGCCATCGCGCTGGTCAAGGATCACGGCATCAAGCGCGGCGTGCTGCTGCCGGTCTCGGCGCCGTTCCATTGCCCGCTGATGCAGCCCGCCGCCGACGCCATGGCGGAGGCTCTCGGCAAGACTCCTCCGGGCAGCCTGCATGTGCCGCTGTTCGCCAACGTCACTGCCTCGGTCGTCACCGACCCCGCCGAAGTCCAGCGCCTGCTGGTAGAGCAGGTCACCGGCCGCGTCCGCTGGCGCGAAAGCGCGATCGCCATGCGCGAGGCGGGCGTCGAGACGTTCGTCGAACTCGGCGGCAAGGTGCTCGGCCCGATGATCAAGCGTTCGGCCGGCGAGGTGGAGGTGATTTCCGCCGTGACCATGGCCGAAATCGAGGAACTGATCAAAACCCTTTGATCCGCGACGTCCCGGGCTTGACCCGGGACCGCAGGAGGCTTGAAGAAAGGCCCGTTCAGCGGGCCAGCGCTCCCCGCCTCGGGAGAGCGCGTCACGGAGATTTGAAAAGATGTTCAACCTCAACGGAATGACCGCCCTCGTCACCGGCGCCTCGGGCGGTATCGGTTCGGCCGTCGCCCGCGCGCTGGCCGCGCAGGGCGCGCGCCTTGCCATCTCGGGCTCGAACGCCGAAAAGCTGCGCGCTTTCCGCGACGAGCTGGACGAGCACACTCCGCAGCATGTCCAGGACGTCGACCACGTCGCCATCGCCTGCAACCTCGGCGATCCCGAGCAGGTGGAGAAGCTGGTTCCCGCCGCGCTCGAATCGCTCGGCAAGATCGACATCCTGATCAACAATGCCGGCATCACCCGCGACAACCTTGCCATGCGCATGAAGGACGAGGAGTGGGACCAGGTCATCAGGATCAACCTCGAATCGACCTTCCGCCTGATGCGCGCCGTGACCAAGCCGATGATGAAGGCGCGCTTCGGCCGTATCATCAACGTGACCTCGGTGGTCGGCACCACCGGCAACCCCGGCCAGATGAACTACTGCGCGGCGAAAGGCGGTATCACCGCGATGTCAAAGAGCCTCGCGCAGGAACTCGCCAGCCGCAACGTCACCGTCAACTGCGTCGCGCCGGGCTTCATCCGCACCGCGATGACTGACGTGCTGCCCGATGCGCAGAAGGACGCGTTGAACGGCCGCATCCCGATGGGCCGCATGGGCGAGGGCGACGATATCGCCGCCGCGGCCGTGTTCCTGGCCTCGAAGGAGGCCGGCTACGTCACCGGTCAGACGATCCACGTCAACGGCGGCATGGTGATGATCTAAGGTCATGAAACCGGGTGCGACCCTTGTGGCAGGCTTGCTTGCCCTGTCACTGGGGGCCCTGTTGCTGGAGTCGTGCTCGTCCGACTTCGATTTCCATGCGGAAATGATCGAAGGGCGCCTGACGTTCGTGCCCACCGGAACCTGGTTCTCCCGGCCGGACCGCTTTTGCATGGTGGATGTCCGAACGTCATCCGGCCCGCACGCCAAGGCGGAAGCGGGCGACGATCCCGGCCAGATCGCCCAGGGTTCCTACTGGTCCTACTGGCTGAAGGGTTGCGACAACAAGTTTCCGTTCGTTTATGGGCAGGCCTTGAAGGGGAAGCCGGTACTCGACAAACGAAGTGGGCTGGAGCGGCCGCACGTGCAGGCCAAGCGGCTTTCGCCCGACGTGGTCTACGAAGTCTTTATCCTTGCGCCCCGCTCCGCTTATGGCAGCGCCCGCTTCATCCTGGACGGTAAGGGGCATGTGAGGAACCTGGGCCGGTAAGCTGCTTGGCATGAGCGTGAAGCGTTTCCGGGTCTTGGAGGCTATTTGGCAGAGAAAAGTTCATTTGAAGCATTTTTCCTCGCGAACAGTGTAAATGCGTTCGGATCGGATTAAAAGCGCCTGAAATCCCCTCATTTATCCCCAGAAACGCCGATGAACGGGCATTAGGCGCTTGCCGGTTGCTTTACGTTCGCTAGAGATATTCGTCCTGAAATTCGGGATGTGCGCATCCCTTAGCCCGACCAAGGGGGACTTGAGGCTGCCATGAAGGCCACAATCGAACGTTCCACGCTCCTGCGCTGCCTGTCGCACGTGCAGTCCGTAGTCGAGCGGCGCAATACCATTCCCATTCTCTCGAACGTGTTGATCGAGGCTTCGGGCAATGGATCGTTGCGCATCATGGCGACCGACCTTGACTTGCAGGTCGTCGAAACACTCGGCGCCGTATCGGTCGAACAGGCCGGTGCGATCACGGTTTCCGCGCACCTGCTTTTCGACATCGCGCGCAAACTGCCTGACGGCAGCCAGGTCAGCCTCGACGTTGCGGACAACCGCATGGTCGTCAAGGCCGGGCGCAGCCGCTTCCAGCTGCCGACCCTGCCGCGGGACGACTTCCCCATGATCGCCGAAGGCGAACTGCCGACCAGCTTCGAGATCCCGGCCGCCACGCTGGGCCAGCTGATCGATCGCACCCGTTTCGCGATCTCCACCGAGGAAACGCGCTACTACCTCAACGGCATCTTCCTCCACGTTTCGGACGAGGAACTGAAGGCCGCCGCCACAGACGGTCACCGCCTTGCGCGCTTCACCCTGGCCCGTCCGGACGGCGCGGAAGGCATGCCGGACGTGATCGTGCCGCGCAAATGCGTGGGCGAACTGCGCAAGCTGCTGGAAGAGGCGCTCGACACCAACGTGCTGGTCGACCTTTCTGCCAGCAAGATCCGCTTCACGCTGGGTGGCGAACATGGCGTGGTGCTGACCAGCAAGCTGATCGACGGCACTTTCCCCGATTACACGCGCGTCATTCCCACCGGGAACGACAAGCTGCTCAAGGTCGATCCCAAGAGCTTCTTCGAAGGCGTGGACCGCGTGGCGACCATCGCCACCGAGAAGACCCGCGCCGTGAAGATGGCGCTGGAGCAGGACCGCGTGACGCTTTCGGTCACCTCGCCCGACAACGGCACGGCGGCGGAAGAAGTCCCGGCGGACTACTCCTCGGATGGTTTCGAGATCGGCTTCAACGCCAATTATCTCAAGGACATCCTTGGCCAGATCGACGGTGACACGGTGGAACTCCACTTGGCCGACGCCGGCGCACCGACGCTGATCCGTCAGGACGAAAAGAGCCCCGCGCTCTACGTACTGATGCCGATGCGCGTCTGATCGCAGGCTCAAGTGAACAGGAAAAGGCCGGGCATGATGCCCGGCCTTTTTCGTTGCGCGCTTAGCTTTCCAGGACGGAGGGGTGGGCCTTGGCGATCATGCGGTCCACTTCGACGATCTTCTCGCGAGGGGCGCCTTGCCGGGCATTGGCGACTTCGGCTTCGTCGATCTTCTGCCACTCGGTGAACTTCACGAAGTCGATCCCGCGTTCCGCCGCAAGGGCTTCGAAGCCGGGGCGGCCCCGCTTGCCCGTTCCGCCAGCAGCACCGAGATCGGCGTCGATCTTCTCGACGATCGCGAAACCGTCAGGCCGGTTGGTGCCGATCGTGCCGGTCGGGCCGCGCCGCGCCCAGCCGACGCAATAGAGGCCGGGCATGATGCGGCCTTCGACATTGGCGAAACGTCCGCCCTGCTCGTCATAGGGGACGTCTGGGATTCGAGAGGTCTGGTAGCCGATGCAGGCGATGACGATTCCTGCGGGGATGCGATAGGTTTCGCCCGTGCCTACCGCCTTGCCTTCCACCAGCCTTGTGCGCTCGACTTCCACGCCTTCGACCCGATCGGTGCCGAGGATGGCGCGCGGCGCGGCGAAGAAATCGAACTCGATCGCTATATCGCGGCCGGGACAGACGATCTCGCCACCCTCGGCGGCGTTGTCGTTCGCGGTTTCGCCCATGGCGAAGCTGCGCAAGTGGCCCATGGTCTTGCGCATCCCGGCATCCAGCGCCGCGTCCTGCGCCAGCGGCGGCAGATCCGCGCTATCGACGCGGGGGCAGGCCCGCGCCAGCTTGGCAAGCTCGCCCAACTCTTTCGGCGTCATCGTCACCTGATGCGGCCCGCGCCGTCCGAGAATGACGATGCGCCGGATCCGGGAGGCGTCCAGCGCCGCAAGCGCGTGGGCAACGATGTCGCTGCCCTGGAATTCCTCTCCCGACTTGGCGAGGATCCGCGCGACATCCAGTGCGACATTGCCGTTGCCCACGATCACCGCCGTGTCATGGCTGAAATCGGGGTGAAGTTCCGCGAACTGGGGGTGTCCGTTGTACCAGCCGACGAAACCCGCGCTGCCGTAGACATTGGGCAGGTCTTCACCGGGAAGCCCGAGCCTGCGATCGTTGGGCGCCCCGGTTGCCAGCACCACGGCATCGTAGAGACCGCGCAGTTCGTCGATCGAGATGTCCTGGCCGACCATGACGTTGCCCACGAAGTGAACGTTATCGCTGAGGGCCGTCGTTTCGTATCGCCGCGCCACGCTCTTGATGCTCTGGTGATCGGGGGCCACGCCCGTGCGGATCAGTCCGAAAGGGACGGGAGAGGAATCGAAGATATCGACCCTGACATCGTCCTTCCATTGCTTGAGCGCTGCTTCGGCCGTGTAATATCCGGCCGGTCCCGATCCGACGATGGCGATATGTCGCATGGATGTTTCTCCCAAGCGGACGGAGACTGGATCAGCACGCCCGCCAAGGTTGAAGCAAACACGCTTCGCGATCCGCGGCAAGCGAAATCCGGCAGGGCGGGCGCTGGATGACATATCCGGCGATTTGGGGTTTGGTTGCCGGAACTTAACACTTTTGCAATGGCCGGCGGGCAATAGCCGATGGGATGGCAAGAAAGGGGCTGAAGGCGCTGAAAGTCCAGTCGTGCGAAAGCGCGATGGAAATCCGCGTCCCCGGCGATCAGACCGAAAGCACTATCCGCACCGGCATTCCGAACTTCGCCTTCCTGCGCCCGCGCGGGCCGAGCAGCGACCCGCTTCATTTCTTCATCGCCCGGCGCTGGGAGTTGATGGCGCCCGCCATGGTCTGCATCATGGTGGCGCTGGGCGTGGCGTCCCGCAGCGCGCCGGGCCCATTGTCGCTTTCGCTGGCTTTCGCCGCCATGCTGCTCTGTCTGGCCGCGCCCTCGCTGGCTATGCTGGAGGCGCGTCTCGACCACCGCAGTTGGAAGCGATACCCGCTGATGCTGCTGGCGGTGGCCTTGCCGATGCTGCTGTTCGGCGTTTCCGCCACGCAGTGGACACGCGAGATCGCGGCGCTGGACTGGCGCTTGACGATCAAGGGCTATGGCCTGCTCGTCCTGTTGGCGACGGTGCTGCTCGAACGCCGCGTGACCTCGATCGTTGCCGCAACGGTAGGCCTGTGGGCGGGGGCCTCGATCCATTCGGGTTCGTTGGCGACGCTGGGCCTGCTTGCGGCCGGTGGAGGGATAGGCCTGTTGGCGGCGATGCGGCAGGCGCGCATGGCCCGCGAGGAATCCGCGCGTCGTGCCGGGCAGGAGCGGGAGCGGCATCGCGCCGAGGAACTCCTGCGCGAGTATGAGGAGACGGGGCAGGGCTGGTTCTGGGAAACCGACCGGCGCGGGCTGGTGGCCTATGTTTCGCCGCGCATCGCGGAACTGCTCGATACGGCGCAGTCCGAGTTGTACGGCAGGCCGTTCCTCGGCCTGTTCCACTTGCGCGCGGAAGATCATGACAGCGAACGCACGCTGGCCTTCCATCTTTCGACCCGCTCCTCGTTCCAGGATGTCGCGGTTCGCGCCGCCACGCATGAGGAGGACGAACGCTGGTGGTCGATCAGCGGTCGGCCGGTGCTGGATCAGTTCCATAATTTCCTGGGCTTTCGCGGATCCGGCATCGACCTGACCGAGACGCGCAAATCGCAGCAGCATGTCACCCAACTGGCGCGCTTCGATTCGCTGACCAAGCTCGCCAACCGTTTCCAGATGTCGGAATGGCTGGAAAAGGTCATCAACTCGCCGCGCACCGAGAACCGCGCCTGCGCCGTGTTCCTGCTGGACCTCGACCGTTTCAAGCAGGTCAACGACACCTTGGGCCACCCTGCGGGCGATGCCCTGCTCAAGCAGGTGGCGGAGCGACTGCGGGTGACCGTGGCCAATATGGGCCGCGTGGGGCGCCTGGGTGGCGATGAATTCCAGGTGATCCTGCCGGGCTACCACCAGCACGAGGGCCTCGGCCACTTGGCGCGTCGCGTGATCGAGGCCCTGTCGCAGCCCTATTCCATCGACGGTACGCGCGTCACCATCGGCGCTTCGGTGGGCATCGCCATGTGCCCCGAGGACGGCACAACGGTGGAGGCGCTGATCCGCAACGCCGACTTGGCGCTCTATGCGGCGAAGGATGGCGGGCGCGGGCGTCATCACTTCTACGACGACGATCTCCATTCCGATGCGCGCGAACGCCAGCAGCTGGAGCAGGATCTGCGCGACGCCATCGACGCAGGCGCGTTGGAACTGCACTACCAGCCCCAGGTCCATACCACGACCGAGAAGATCACCGGCTTCGAGGCGCTGCTCCGCTGGAAGCATCCCCGGCACGGCTACCTTTCGCCGGCACGGTTCGTCCCCGTGGCGGAAGAAACCGGGCTCGTTGCGGAGATCGGCGAATGGGTGCTCCGCAAGGCCTGCCGTGACCTTGCCGGCTGGCCGCACAACGTGCGCGTGGCCGTGAACGTTTCGCCTCTGCAATTCGCCAATCCCGAACTTCCCTCGATCGTGGCCAGAGCCATTGCCGATTCAGGCATCGATCCGGGGCGGCTCGAACTGGAAATCACCGAAAGCGTCTTCCTGGGCGAGGACAAGTCCACCGAAGTCATGTTCGCGGCGCTCAAGGACGTGGGCATACGCCTGGCGCTCGACGATTTCGGGACCGGCTATTCCTCGCTGGGCTATCTGAAGAAGGCGCCTTTCGACAAGATCAAGATAGACCAGAGCTTCGTGCGAGGGGCTACCGTCGAAGGCAGCCGCAATGGCGCGATCATCTCTTCCATCGTCGGCCTTGCCGAAGCACTGGGCATGGAAACCACGGCCGAAGGCGTGGAGACGCTGGACGAGCTTGATCTCGTGCGTCTGCTTGGATGCAGCCACGTCCAGGGCTATATCTATGAAAAGTCCTTGAGCTCGGACGAAGTCATGGCGCGCCTCGAAGGCGGGTTGACGGCTGTCGCCGCTGGCCCTCGGTCGGCTCGTGCACCCCGGCAGACGATGCTGCGCCGGGTCGTCCTGGAGCATGGCGGCCATATCTATCACGCCACGATCCGGAACATCTCCAGCACGGGCGCCATGGTGGAAGGCCTCTGGAACGTCCCGGTGGAGACGCAGTTCGGCCTGCACCTCGCTGGAGACAACGTGGTTCTGGCAACGGCGCGCTGGTGTCGCGAAGATCGCATGGGCGTGGAATTCCTCCGACCGCTAGAAGTGGATGCCAGCGGCGCGGTCCTGTTTGCGCCCGAGCCGAAGGGGGGCGAACGGCGCCCGGATGGCGGCGATGCCGGGCTGATGCGCAAGGCGGGCTGACAGGCCTCTTGAAAATGCGCTCACAGACGCATTTTCAAACGCCCCAAGCGCTGCTAACGGCGCTTCCATGACCGAACTCGCCCAGATCCGAAATTTCTCGATCATTGCCCATATCGACCACGGCAAGTCGACGCTCGCCGACCGTCTCATCCAGCGTACCGGAGGCCTCTCCGACCGTGAGATGAGTGCGCAGGTGCTCGATAACATGGATATCGAGAAGGAGCGCGGGATCACCATCAAGGCGCAGACCGTGCGCCTGAACTACACCGCCTCCGACGGGATCACCTATGAGCTGAACCTGATGGACACGCCGGGCCATGTCGACTTCGCCTACGAAGTATCGCGCAGCCTTGCCGCCTGCGAAGGGGCGCTGCTGGTCGTGGACGCGGCGCAGGGCGTGGAAGCGCAGACCCTGGCCAACGTCTACCAATCGATCGAGCACGACCATGAGATCGTGCCTGTCATCAACAAGATCGACCTGCCCGCAGCCGAACCGGAAAAGGTGCGCAACGAGATCGAGGAAGTGATCGGCATCGATGCTTCCGACGCCGTGCTCGCCTCGGCCAAGTCGGGCATCGGCATCGATGAGATTCTCGAAGCGGTCGTCGCCAAGATTCCGGCGCCGAAGGGCGACCGTACCAAGCCGCTCAAGGCGATGCTGGTCGATTCCTGGTACGACCCCTACCTCGGCGTCGTCATTCTGGTGCGCGTGATCGACGGCGTCATCAAGAAGGGCCTCAACGTCAAGTTCATGCAGGGCGGTACCGACCATCTGGTCGACCGCGTCGGCTGCTTCACCCCCAAGCGCATCGATCTGCCGGAACTCGGCCCGGGCGAAATCGGCTTCATCACCGCGCAGATCAAGGAAGTGGAGCAGGCCAAGGTCGGTGATACCATCACCACCGTGAAGCAGGGTGCCACCGAGGCTCTGCCGGGCTACAAGGAAGTGCAGTCGGTGGTGTTCTGCGGCCTCTTCCCGGTCGACGCCAACGACTTCGAGAAGCTGCGCGAATCCATCGGCAAGCTGCGCCTGAACGACGCCTCGTTCAGCTTCGAGATGGAATCGAGCGCCGCCCTGGGCTTCGGTTTCCGCTGCGGCTTCCTAGGGCTGCTGCACCTGGAGATCATCCAGGAGCGCCTCAGCCGCGAGTACGACCTTGACCTCATCACCACCGCGCCGTCCGTGGTCTATCGCCTGACGATGACCGACGGCACCGTGAAGGAACTGCACAACCCGGCCGACATGCCCGATCCGGTGAAGATCGACTTCATGGAAGAGCCCTGGATCAAGGCGGTGATCTACACGCCGGACGAATACCTAGGCTCGATCCTGAAGCTCTGCCAGGACCGTCGCGGTATCCAGAAGGACCTGACTTACGTGGGTGGCCGCGCCCAGGTTACCTACGAACTGCCGCTCAACGAAGTCGTGTTCGACTTCTACGACCGCCTGAAGTCGATCAGCCGTGGTTACGCCAGTTTCGACTACGAGCAGATCGGGCTTCAGGAGGGCGACCTCGTGATGATGAATATCCTCGTGAACAACGAGCCGGTCGATGCGCTGTCGATGGTGGTTCACCGAACTCAGGCCGAACCGCGTGGTCGTGCGCTGGTGGAACGCCTGAAAGAGCTGATCCCCCGCCACATGTTCAAGATTCCGATTCAGGCGGCGATCGGTGCCAAGGTGATCGCGCGCGAGACGATTTCGGCCATGCGCAAGGATGTTACCGCCAAGTGCTACGGCGGCGACATCACCCGCAAGAAGAAGCTTCTGGAAAAGCAGAAGGAAGGCAAGAAGCGCATGCGCGAATACGGCAATGTGCAGATTCCGCAGGAAGCCTTCATCGCTGCGCTGCGCATGGGCGAAGAGTAAGCAGAAGATAAGGCTGATCCGGCGCGGCGGCGGCCCCGGGCTGCGCACGTCGGTTCTGCCGTTTTGCCAGACTCTGTCAGTCGAACCGATTTAAACGCCGCGCTCTTGCGCGGCGTTTTCGTTCTGGCGCGTCGCTGGATGATCGATCCATTTCCGATCAAATTCAGCTTGAAGATCGAATCGAAGCTGCCGAATCGAAAGGTGAGCAAGGTTGGTTAAGGATGGCCAGCTAAGTTGCACACGCCACGGATGCCGATTCGATTGCGGCAACAATCGATTCAAACGGTGTGCTTGTTTCTTGAAGCATCACATCTGTGTCCGATGTGGTTAAATTGCCGCCTGCTATGGGTTGATAGAGTGTTTGCAGACGACCTATAAACGCCTGGCACGGACAGCGTTGTGGGGCGCGGCGGAACGAGGGTGGTTCGGTAGCGTTTATGGACCTTGAGCGACTGGACGCTGGCGGCGACATGACGCAGTTTCAACGCATCATGACGGTATTTCCGTCCCTGACACCCAAGCAGCACGAAGTTCTGGCTTTCGTGGCGGAAAACCGCACCAGCAAGGAAATCGCCTGGGAGCTGCGCATTTCCGAAAGCGCGGTCAACCAGCGCATCGAAGGCGTCCGCAGCCGCACGGGCTCTCCTCCCCGTGCCGAATTGGCCCGTGCTTACAGGCAATTTCAGCTGGATCAGGCAGCGGCCTGTAATCCGCTACCAGAGAAGAATCCTCAGGTTCCGGCCGTCACCCTGTTCGATGAGGATCAGGGCCGGGACGAACTGGTCGAAAGGCTCACCCTTGCCGACGGCGCCACATTCAAGGTGACGGCGCCCTGGCAGGAGGAGAATTTCGCACGGGTCGTCCCGGAGGTGCTCGATGGAGCGAATGCGGGTCTCAGCCGCACGGCCGCCATGATCGCCATCGCCGGAGGACTTCTTCTCGTGGCGGTGTTCGGTCTGGACCTGGCCACCAAGCTGAGCAGCCTGCTTTGACCCAGCCTCCCGCCATGACGTTTTCAAGCGCATCGAACGGGCCGATGCTGCTGGATGGGGGTCTTTATGTCGATCACGATTTCCGCTGCCACCGCCCGGATCGCGCGCCAGCTTCCCGAGGCCGAACTCTCGCTGGATTCCGCCCTGCTTGCTTCGGCACGCCTGATGGAATCGATGCTGCTTGCCCGCCAGGCCGATGGCGTGGCTACTTTCACTGGGCAGACGGCGCTCATGCGCCTTGCCAAGACGCAGCGCACATTGCTGGAAAGCCAGAACGACATGATCCGCGTTCATCAGGAACTCCTGGGAATCGGCCGCGACATCAACGCGATTGCCGACGAGCCGGAAGCCTGCCCGAACCAGGCGCAGCTGGTGGAAGACGCAACGATGTTGCGATCGGCCTAAGCGACCCAGGCGCGATCGCGGGTTCCGCGCGTTTCCGGCGGCATGGCCATGGGGGGCTTGCATGCTGACCTGGGGCGCGCGGGCCTACCTGCAATATGCGGTCTATCTTGCTCTGTTCCTCTTGGCCTGGCGGCGTGGCGGTGCGCCTGAGCGGATCCTTGCCGGCATCATGCTGGGCATGGTGGTGGTGGACAGAATCTACCATCTCGGCCGCGGGTCCGATCTCCTGGTCTTCTACGGGGTCGATGTCGTCCATCTGGCGATCGATACGTCGAGCCTGCTGGGCATCGGCTATGTCGCGCTTCATGCCAACAGGTTCTACCCCTTATGGATAGGTGGGGCGCAGATCATCGCGTTTTCGAGTCACTTCTACCGACTGGGGAACGTGGGTATCCACACGACCGCCTATCAGGTGATGTCGATCATTCCATCTTACGTCCAACTGCTGGCAATGGCCCTGGGCCTGGCGTGTCACATGCGGCGGCAGAAGAAACGGGGCAACTATCCGTCCTGGCGCAAATACTCCGGCCCGTCCTCGGCGAAGGTAGCGAAGCCGCTGCACGCCGCCTGATCCTCCGTTTCGGTTCCCTGAGCACGATCTATTCGGCCAGCGCGCAGGCCCTGGCCGAGGAGATCGGCGAGCCGGGCCCGAATCGGCTTGCGATCGCGGCGGTCATCGTCGCCGCCCGAGATCTGGCGGCCGTGGCGATGCGCGAAACCGTTCTGGGGCATCCCGTCGATCTTGGTAGTCCGGCATTTCGACAATATCTCGCCAGGCGCATATCGGGCCGACGCGAAGAATGCGTGATGGTGTTGTTCCTCACCGGCGAGGGGCTGTTCATCGCCGAGGATATTCATGTCGGAACCCGTCAATCGACCTGCGATCTGCCGCTGCGCCGCACGGTTCGCCGTGCTTTCGACCTGGATGCACGTCGCCTGATCCTTGCGCATAATCACCCTTCCGGAGATCCTCGGCCCAGCGTCGACGATGTCCAGTCCACTCGCACTTTCCGGCAAGTGATGGCGGCGCTGGAGCTAAGTCTGGACGACCATTTCGTCGTCGCCAGGGGGGGAATCTTCAGTATGAGTGACAATGGTCTGATTTAGATGGCGATTTGCCTTAAGGGACGTGCAACCGGATTGTCGTAGGCGCTATCTATACCGGCGAGCGCATTCGCGTGAACGTCCTGCTTGGAGATTGGGTTTGACCGACATCGTCACCGTACCGACCACGCCTTTCGAGGGACAGGCGCCCGGAACGTCTGGCCTGCGCAAGAAAGTGCGCATTTTCCAGCAGCCGAATTACGCCGAGAATTTCATTCAGTCGGTCTTCGATGTGGTGAAGCCGCAATCCGGTTCGCGCTCGTCCGATGCGGATTCTTCCGGCGCGGCGCTGGTGATCGGCGGCGACGGTCGCTTCCATAACCGAACGGTGATCCAGCAGGCCATCCGCATGGCCGCCGCCAACGGCTACGCCCGCGTGATCGTGGGGCAGGGTGGTATCCTCTCGACGCCGGCCGCCAGCAATGTGATCCGAAAGTACGGCGCCAGTGGCGGCCTGATTCTTTCGGCCAGCCACAATCCCGGCGGTCCGGAAGAAGACTTCGGCATCAAGTACAACATCGCCAACGGCGGCCCCGCTCCCGAAAGCGTGACCGGTGCCATTCTCGCGCGCACGAAGGAGATCGACGTCTGGTTGACCGTCGATGCCGACGATATCGACCTCGACATGCCGGGCGAAGTCACCGTGGGTGACATGATCGTGCAGGTGATCGATCCGGTGGCCGACTATGCCGACCTGATGGAGGAACTGTTCGATTTCGACGCCATCCGCAAGGCCGTCGGCAGTGGCTTCACGATGCGCTTCGACGCAATGAGCGCCGTGACCGGGCCCTATGCCGTCGAAATCCTGGAGAACCGTTTGGGTTTTGCCACGGGTACGGTGATCAACGGTACGCCGCTTGAGGATTTTGGCGGACACCATCCCGATCCGAACCTGATCCACGCCAAGGATCTTTACGACCTGATGATGGGGCCGGGCGCGCCCGATCTTGGCGCGGCCTCTGACGGGGACGGCGATCGCAACCTCATCATCGGACGGGGGCGGTTCGTCACGCCGTCTGATTCGCTGGCAATGCTGGCGGCGAATATCGAGATAGCTCCAGCCTATCGCGGGCGCCTGTCGGGTATCGCCCGTTCGATGCCGACCAGCGCCGCTGCAGATCGGGTGGCAGAGGCATTGGGTACTCCGTGCTTCGAGACGCCGACCGGCTGGAAGTTCTTCGGCACGCTCCTTGATGCGGGGATGGTCACGATCTGCGGCGAGGAGAGCGCCGGCACCGGTTCCGACCATATTCGCGAGAA
This sequence comes from Novosphingobium sp., assembly GCF_032093395.1. Taxonomy (GTDB): domain Bacteria; phylum Pseudomonadota; class Alphaproteobacteria; order Sphingomonadales; family Sphingomonadaceae; genus Novosphingobium. Next base: position 4,711 of record NZ_DAMDBA010000059.1, on the reverse strand, counting down.
GGACGGTCTCTGGGCCGTGCTGCTCTGGCTCAACATCCTCGCCGCAAGGGACATCAGCGTCGATCAGCTTGCCCGTACCCACTGGGCTCGGTTCGGGCGCAACTACTACGCGCGCCATGACTATGAGGCTGTGGACAGCCAGGCTGCGGCGGGTTTGATGGTCGAACTGAACGGCGCGCTTGCGACTCTGCCGGGCCAGCAGTTCGGACCGCTTACGGTCGCTCATGCCGACAGTTTTGCCTACACCGATCCTGTCGATCAGTCCGTCAGCGCAAACCAGGGCATCCGGGTCTTGTTCGAGGATGGCAGCCGAGTGGTCTTCCGTCTCTCGGGCACCGGCACGCAGGGCGCGACTTTGCGCGTCTACCTGGAGCGTTACGAGCCGGTTTCCGGACAGCTGGATGCAGACACCGGAACGATGCTGGAGCCGCAGATCGCTGCCGCGCAGGCCATCGCCGGGATTGCGCGCCACGTCGGGCGCAGCGCGCCCGACGTGGTGACCTGATCGTCAGAAATCGATTCGGGCGATCACCTCTTCGCCGAACCGCAGCGCCAGATCGCAGTATTCGGCGCGCGTTTCGGCGTGGACGGTCGCCCCGGCGCCATGAATTCCGAGAGATTTCAGATGCGCGAAGTGGTCCAGCGCTTCCTGAGCGCTCCAGCCTTGCTTGATGGCGTAAGTGGAGGACGCGATGACTTTCGGAGGCTCTGCCCGGCCGATCTTCTCGGCATGGGCGTGCATGTAGGCGATCGCCTCGCTGATATCCTCGTCGCCTTCCAGATTGGCGGTGCGCGCCGTGTCCGTCACCGCCTTGGGCACGAAGAACGGATGCCAGGCATCGCCCATCTCGGCGGCGCGGCGTAGGGCGCGCTTGGAGTTTCCGCCGACCAGCAGGGGCGGGTTCGGTTTCTGGGCCGGGGTCGGCAACATGCGATTGCCCAGCGCGGTATAGCCCGTGCCTTCGAAGCTGAAGTCCTGGCCGGTCCAGGCCAGCTTCATCGCCGTGATATATTCGTCCATCAGATCGTTGCGGGCATCGAAGTCCACGCCCAGCGCCTTGTATTCCGCTTTCATGTACCCGGCGCCCAGGCCGAGGATCACGCGCCCCTGCGTGAAATGATCGAGCGTCGACACCCCCCGCGCCACCACGAAAGGATTGCGATAGGGCAGGACGAGGATGTTGGTCTGGAGACGCAGCCTCGTGGTGACCGCCCCCAGCATCGACAGCATGACGAAGGGATCCTGGGCATAGTGCCCGCCGGCATCCAGCCAGCGGGCGGAAGGCGCGGGATGATCCGTGACGGTGCCGGCGTAAAAGCCCGCCTGTTCGACGATGCGCGCGATTTCGTGCAGGGCCTCCATCGTGCCGTACTCTTCCGGCCTGTCGATCCGGTCGAACGGCAGGCTGGTGCTGAGCGTGAATGTCATGGCTTTTTCCGTCTTTCGTTCAATCGATCGGCTGGGGCGGGAGAATCCAATCGTCCTGGTCGTTGCGGACCCATCCACCCGAAGCCCAAGTGCCGCCATCGACGGGAATGATCGCGCCGGTGACATAACTGGCCATGTCGGATGCCAGGAACACAGCGACGCGGCCGCACTCGTCGTCGATGCCGGGTCGACCCAGGGGAATGCGGCGGCGGATGGCTTCCTGCTGGGCCGGGGTCGGGCGATGCCAGAGGTCGGGCGCGACGGCGCCGCCGAACTGCCCTTGCGTGCCCGGCGTCACCGTATAGTCGGGAGCGATCGCATTGACGCGGATGCCATGGTGGGCAAGTTCGACAGCCAGCGTGCGCGTCAGGTTGTTCAACCCGGCCTTGCAGGCGGCGTAGACCGCGTAGCCCGGCGCCGCCCGCGATGCTTCGATGCTGGTGACGTTGATGATGGATCCGCCGTTGCCGCTTTCGATCATGAACGGCAGCGCGGCCTGAGTCGCCGCGAGGTTGGACACCAGATTGAGATCGATATGGCGCCGCCAGTTCTTCTCGGCGAGGTTGACGAAGGGCCGCCGCGAGACGCCGCCGACATTGTTGGCCAATACGTCCAGTCGTCCGAAATGACGGGCTGTTTCGGCAACTGCGTTCTGGACGGTTTCCACCTCCATCGCATTGCCCGGGATGCAGAGCGCTTTCCGGCCGCGCTGCGCGACGAGTTCGGACACTTGTTCGCAGCGTTCGGGGATGGCTTCCAGAATAGCGATATCGGCGCCCATGTCCGCCATGCAGAGCGCAACCGATCGTCCGATCCCACCGCCCCCGCCGGTGACGAAGACCACTTTTCCGGTCAGGTCGATAGCCCTGCCGTCCACCACGCTACCGTCCACCACGCTGGCGTTCATCGGCATTCTCCCATCAAGCGGACCGCTTTCGGCCTCCCTGGCGCGGCCACTCGTCGATCCCCGAACCATTCTCGGGATCGTAGATACGCCTCAGAACGCGAACAGCATCAGCGAGATCGAGAGGCTCGTCTATATCTTTCTCCAGCCCGCACGAGAGGATCGTCTCCACGCTAAGTCCAATATTTATAGCGTTATTACAATGGTTTGAGAAACTGTCTTGACCAAAAGCGAAAGGATACCAGATGCCGCTGGGCAGCGGGATCGAGAGTCCGTTGGTGCCGGTGCGATGGCGATCGGGCGCAATGCCCAGGGTGTCGGCCGGGAGGTTGGCGAGACGTTCCACATCGGCCATGCCGAGGCATGGCAGGTCTGCCGGAAGCACCAGGATGCGCTCCGGCCCGGCGGCCGTGATCGCCGCCATCGTGCTCTCCAATGCGCCGTTAAGGTCCGGGCCGGGGTCGTCGAAGCGCAGGATTCCTTTGCCGAGATTCGGGCGCGGGGGTCCGAGTACGCAGACCCTCTGGATCGCCGGGCAGGCGCTCACCGTATTGAGGACATGGCGCAGCATCCCCGCGACCAGAGCCTCGCGCTGTTGCGGCCTCAGGACCGACGCGAGCCGCGTCTTGCCGAAACCGGGCGCCTTGACCGGGATGAGCGCCCAGCACGTCACGGCATTTGCGGCGCTGCGGCAAGGTTGGTGAAGCGTATGCCCGCGCCGTCGGCCTTGTACGTCTTGTTCATGTAGATGAGGATCGAGGTCAGCGCCTCGGCTGCCGCCGAATTGGCCAGTGCGCCGCCCGAAAGCCCGCGCAGGCCCATACCGGGGCAGAGGTCGACTACGACCTGGCGCGCCTCCACATCGTCGGAGAAGACCAGGACGTCGCATTCTATCGCATGGTCGCTGTCGAGATGATGGGCCGAAACGTTGTGGAACGCGGTAACGAGCCGCGCATCGGGCCCCAAGTGCTCCCGCGCCTGCATGGCGGCGCTGCCTTCCGCAGGAAGCTGCACGCGCATGACCTTTGGCGGAACCAGCGGCACGGTGGTGTCCACGACGACTGCCGTGCCTATCGCGCCTGCGATCTGGCGCAGCGTATCTCCCTGGGAGCCATGGGGGACGGCGACAATGACGATGTCCTTGTTCCTGGCGGCATCCGCATTTTCGGCATAGTCAGCGCCCAGCTCTTCCGAAGTCGCGCGGGCCTTGTCTGCGGAACGGGAGCCGATGGTCACGCGGTGGCCCGCCTTGACCAGTCTCCGAGCGATCCCCTTGCCCAAAGCGCCGGTTCCGCCGATCACCGCGATAGCTGCCATCAGATTATCTCCCCCGCGAATTCTTGTTCGCGGTCATTGTGGTTACCGATATTTTCGTTTCCGGTGGCGGCTTCAGTCAGGCGTTCGGAAGGGCCGATGCAGCGAAATCCAGAACTCACCGTGCGACCGCTCGCCGGATTGCCCATGTTCGCTACCGGAATGTCGATTGCGCAAGCGATATGCGCAAGCTTGGAGGCTGAAGGCGATCAGTTCCGCGATGGCGATATCTTGGTGGTAGCGCAGAAGATCGTCTCCAAGGTGGAGGGCCGCACCCGCGATCTGGCGGGGTTCTCCGCTTCTGAGGAAGCGCGTGAGCTTTCTCGTGTTGCAGGCCGAGATCCCAGGATGATGCAGGCCATACTTGAGGAGAGTTCTCAGATCCTTCGTGGCACATCGGCGGCGGTGATCGCGGCACATCGCACCGGTCATGTGCTGGCCAACGCCGGGATCGATGCCTCGAACGTGGATGGCGCGGCCGAGGGGCGCGTGCTGCTCTGGCCGCTGGATCCCGACGCTTCCGCGCGGGCGCTGCGGGCCGAACTTCGGAAGACATCTGAGGTAAGGGTCGGCGTGGTGATCGCGGATTCGATGGGCCGGGCCTGGCGGATCGGCACACTGGGCAATGCGATCGGCTGCGCCGGACTGACCGTGCTGGAAGATCGCCGCGGCACGGGAACGGACCTCTATGGCCGCACCCTTCAGGCTACCGTGATCGCCATAGCGGACTCGATCGCCGCGATGGCGGCGCTGGCGATGGGCGAAGGCGCGGAAGGCACTCCGGTAGCCCTCGTGAGAGGCTGTGCCCGCTGGGTGACCGCTGAGGACGGCCCGGGGGCTATCAGCGGCCTGAGGCCGATCGCGCAGGACATGTTCCGATGAGCGGAAAGCACATACTCGCGCTTTCGGGCGGGGTCGGAGGCGCAAAACTTGCGGCGGGACTGGCGGCGGTCACCTCCGGGGAAGACCTTACCCTCGTCGTCAACACTGGAGATGATTTCGAGCATCTTGGCCTAACTGTCTGTCCAGACATAGATTCGGTGACTTACGCCTTGGCCGGGCTA
>NZ_DAMDBA010000058.1:0-33922 GCF_032093395.1 Novosphingobium sp. | reverse complement strand
GCTCGTCAGGCTCATAACCTGAAGGTCGTAGGTTCAAATCCTACCCCCGCAACCAACGGTGTACGACTCAAAGTCCCAGAAGTGTCCTGATGGGACTTTCGTGCGTTCTGAGCCACGCTGTTCCTATTGTTTACAGCCGCCTCCGCAAACTCCAGCATCGAAAACAGATCGCCGCGCAGTTCCAGGCGCCGGTGCTTCCCGCCACGGCTGTCGCCGCCATGGACAACGATCCCTTCGATCAATACACGGATCGCATTGCGAGACGCACTTGCTTCGCGCATGGTCAGATGCCGATCCAAATCTGCGATCGCGGAACGGTAGATAGTCTCATAGTTGGCAGGGAGTCGCACAACCGTCCGCTCTGGCAGACTGGTCAGTTCCTTTTCCAGTCGCTCTTCTTCACGCTCCAGATCCTTAAGGCGCGTCATGACGGAGCGGGGCAGGTCATCTTCCTCCTCCAGCTGCTTCACCAGCTTGGCGATCCGGCGCCGGGTCTCGGCAAGGCTTGCCTCCATTTCATCGCGACGACCATGAGCCACCCGCATCTGGTCGTCCAGTTCCCGTTGCAGATGCACAGCGAACCGGCTGATGATTTCCGGGGTGAGCAATTTATCACGCAGGCCTGCAAGTGCCCTGTCTTCCAGATGTGCGCCGGCGATCGAACTGTTTTTGCAGGCCTGGCGCGCTGCGGCCTTGCAGCGCCAACGGGGGCCGACGCTGACGAACGGCTGTCCGCATAGGCCGCAATGGACTAGCCCACTGAGAAAATGCATGGGGCGCTTTGCTCCGCCCAGCGGGTTGCCGGTGATGCCGAACTTCACATCGCGGGCCATTCGGGCCTCGCTCTGCCGCGCTTTGACTTGATCCCACAAGCTCTGGTCGATGATCCGCAGGTCCGGCTCGTCCCGCACGATCCACTCACTTTCCGGGTTAAGGCGCGGCACGCGCGTAAAACCCCGATTGTCGTTTGGAATCTCGACCCATTTGCGCCGGTTGAAGATACGGCGGCCGATGTACATCTCATTGTTGAGAATGCCCTCGCCCAGCGCCGGATTGCCGGACAGGGTCGTGGGGTTCCAGATTCCGCTATTATATTTGCCCCGCTCCCGCGCACGTGGAGAGGGAACGCCCTCTTCATTAAGAATTTTGCAGATACCCTTGAGGCTGTAGCCGTCTGCATAGAGCCGGAAAATACGCAGGACCTGGACGGCTTCCTCCTCGCAAATGGCAAGGCAGTCGGTCGGGCGACCGGCAGCGTCGAGACCCAGAACCTGTCGGACATAGCCCAAAGTCTTGCCGCCGGTCGAGCCGCCGCGCGTCGCCTTGCCCTTCAAACCACGGCGGGTTGTATAGGCGATACGGGCGCGCTGTTGCTCGCCGATGATCCCCTTGAAGGCAAAGGTGAGGTCGTCGATCCGCCCAGCCGCGACAGTGTGGAGCACCACATCATGTACGGCGAACAGCTTGCGCATATAGGACAGATGCTCCTGGTCGCGGCCGAGCCGGTCCACATCCTCGATGATCAGAATCTTCGCCTTGCCGGCTTTGAGAGCGGCAAGCGCGGTCAGGAGAGCAGGGCGCTCCATCGTGGCGCCAGTGATGCCATCGTCGCTGTGAAAAGCGATGAGCTCCATGCCATGCTGACGGGCATAGGCTTGCGCAAACACCTGCTGGTCATCGACCGAGGAGGTGCGATGGTCCGGATCGTCGAAGCTCTTGCGGCCATAGCCAATGGCGAACTGGGTCATAGATGCTCTCCTCCACCCTCAACATAGTCGGTGGCGACCTGTCGGGCGAGCGATTGCAGCAATTTGTCCAGTAATGAGTCAATTTCGATAGAATGGGGAGCGTTGCCGCCGCTTTCCACCGGTTTGCGGTCTGAAGAAATTCGTCCTGCTGAGATGTGGCGATGCTGTCCCATGGACGAAGAGATACGCCAGGGTGAAAGCCTCTCTGGGGTAAGCTGAAATGTACGCCTAGCTCGCAAACCAGGCCGCAGCATCAATGGACAGATGATGACGGGCCTCGCGCTCTATTGCGGGCACAGCGATCTTTTCCAGCATGGAAGCCATAGGCAGGCGACCGCTTTTGCGATCACGGTCCAGTTCGTCGCTGCCGTTGCGAGAGCCAGGGCCAATGCAGGCAGCATTTTTGTCTGGCCGCCCCTCGGTCCGCAGGAGGACCGCGTGGAAGGCGACCTGGCTCCTGTTGATGGCTGTGACCGGCTGAAGGGGCAGGGGGCGGTTGTCCAGGACAGCCTCGATGCACAGATCGATATGCGCAAAGGCCCGGAGCAGTTCGAGGCTGACATAGCTGCTCGCTTCCGCCGTCGAAAGGCCGATGCGTAATGTGCTAAAATCCATGCGGGACGAGCCGTCGCGCTTCATGTCGCCTCTATTGAGAGATGCGACCGCCGCAGTTTTGTGCTGCACAATGGAGAGGGCGGCTCCCATATGATAGCCATATTCTGGCTGAGTGGTGTTCAGCCTTTCCTCGACGACATGTGCGAGACTGATGATCGCCCTGCCCGCCGGGCCGGGAGGGAGCAGCTTCGCGTCGACAAGATGCTCCAATAGGGTGCTACTATCTTCGTCAGCAGAGCAGAGTGCTGCCTCTTCGAATTCGTTCAACTTGCGGATGATCGCTGCCGGCGCAGCAAGGGCGGCAAGGCAGCTATGACCAACCAGGGCCCAGTCATGGAATCCGCAAAAGCGGTCGCCCAGTGGAGCGATGGAATGCTGGCGCAATATGTCGATCTTCGCATGGGCCGTGCGCACGGCAAAGCAACGCGCGTGATTGCGGATCACCTCCGTCAGGAAGAGCGGCTCATGCCCTTGCAGAAGCCCACGTCTCAGGGACTTCAATATGCTGCCCAGGTTCGACCGAATGACGCGATCATAAACATTGTCGTCCAGTTCTTTGGACCGCTCCCGCAGCTGATCGAGATTGCTGGGATGTTCTTCCGGCAGATGGCCGGGCAGGCAGTTATAGAGCGCCTCGAGAATATGCGGGCTGGCGGACGGAGACAGCAGGGTCGCGATATAGCTGCGATGGTCGATATCGCCGCAGATTGTCCGATGAGGGCGGTAGACGCCTTCTTCGAAATGCTCCCGCCAGATGGAATCACGGATCTCTTTGATCGCACCCGGCAATTCATTGGGGGCGTAGCCATGCAGCGCGTTGATGAAATTGGTCGCCAGATCCACGACGCGGGCAGGGGAGACAGATCCACGCAAAACATTTTGCGCGGCGGCCTCAGCCGCTTGCGCCGCTGTCAGCCCGGTATATCGTTCACCCTTCGGCCGTGAAGCCAGAACCGCTTCGACATCGGCAGGAGCCTGCACATCGCTGTCTGCATTGATCTGACCCTGTTTCATATGCGCCCCCGCTCATTGCGGAGGCGAGCCTCGTGATCTGGTCAGGCCTCCAGACCATAACTAGGGTTCATATCCCGGATCGTCCAGAACAAGCTGCGCTGGCTATCGGTGGGCGCAAGGAAACAGCCTGTAGGCAGTTTATCCCACATTTTCGCAATGCCCGAAAATGTGGGATAAACGCATCAGGGTCTTCAGGCCGCCGCGGAGTGAACCAGCGCCAGGCTTTTCCATCCTCGCAGTTTCTCGGGCGGCGTCAGCAGCCACCAGGGTCGTGCCGCATCGGCGGGATCGACCTCGAGGCCCAGTTCCACCAGATGCTCATGCGGGATCGGCGCCAGCGTACGCACCGGGACATCCAACACGAAGGTCGTACAAATGTCTCCGATATCGGCCTGCGTGATGATGCGATCCGCGACCAGCCCAGGCACCGCGCTGGAGCAGTCAATGACTTCCTCCAGGCGCCGGCCGACAATGCTGTCTTTGGCCACCTTGAACACCGGTGCCCCCCGAACGAGCAATTCTGTCTCCCTCATCTCGGAAAAGCTGAAAACGTCATCGCTATAGTAGAGCCGCATGGTTGATCCCTTGCGCGTCAGTTGGGCCGCGACGGGGATTACGGAGTCAGGCCCGTCAGCCGAGCGTTCCTCACCGTTGAGGAAATCCTTGCGCGTGAAATCCGGCCCGCTCACATCCCATTGCCAGAGGTCAAGCGGGGTAAAGCCGCTGGGCGCCACCAGTCTTTCGAGGGTTTCGGTGATCACCACGCCCCATGCGGGCTGGTCGGTCTTGTCATCGACCCAGCCGGCCCGGCGCAGCATCCGATAGGCGCCCACGTCCGCAGCGACCATATCGAGAAATGTGCTCAGCCTGGCGAGATCGGCAGCATCCGGCCTGACCGGCATGCTGATCATGCCGAAGCCCCCGCTCAAATCGAAAGTGCCTGGTGCACCATTGTCCAGGATCCACACATCCCGGGCAGACAGGCCGCGACGGTCGAGTTCGTTGGTCAGATGCCATCCCAGTTCGCTATTCTCCCAATCCCCCTCATGGACCGGATCGCTAGCCCGTTTGGGCATGTCGCGATATTCGAGATAGGCCATAGTGCTGCTGAAAACAGGGTTCGTCATCTTGCCTCCATGTCATGCGAGACCCGCGCCCGGCACCAGGGTCGCCTGACATTCCGCCGGAGGCGCGGATCCCACCTGCCACATAAGAGGCATCGGTTAAATCAAGGTTTTCTTTCGACTTTTTAAGTTTGCTCGTGCGATGGGGTCATATCCGTGGCAATCGGCCGTCTCGTCGGATCGGCAATTCTTGGGACACCGCGTAATTGATGTAGCCACCCTCCTGGATGGTACGAAGTCGGACGACCGCTTCAATGCAGGAGGGTGACTGATGCCGATCTATGCAGGACTGGATGTGAGTGACAAGGCCACGCATGTTTGTGTGGTGGATGTCGAAGGCGCTGTGCTCAGGCGCGAGATGATGGCCAGAGTGCGGATTCCGAGGTCATCGCGCGCAGCATTCCGATTTGAAGGCGCGCGGGATTCCGAAATGATCGCGCGCAGCGTTCCGAGAATTGTCCGCGCAGCATTCCGAGATGATCGCGCGCAGTTTGCGGTGGGGAGCACCTGATCGTTGGGCCATTTCGCCGGTCGGATAACGGCCGGAGGAAATGGATGCCGACGAGGAGGGTAGCGATGCGCCATGTGCGCGAGATTTTGCGTTTGAGCCTGGATGCGGGGCTTTCGACACGGGTGGTTGGAGAGCGGGTCGGCGTTGGGCCTACGACGGTCCGCGACACGTTGAGGCGGTTCGGGTGGTCGGGACTGACCTGGCCGGTTCCGGCGGAGATGACCGACGCCGATCTGGAGGGGCGCCTTTATGGCGTGTCCGGTGTGAAGCCGGGGCGGCGCAAGCAGCCGGAACCGGACTGGTCGGTGGTGGCGCGTGAGTTGAAGCGCAAGCACGTGACGCTGCAGGTCCTCTGGGAGGAATACTACGCCGCGCACCCGGACGGCTATCGGTACAGCCGATGGTGCGATCTGTTCCGCCGCTGGGAAGGCCGGTTGCCGCTGGTCATGCGCCAGAGCCACGCCGGCGGCGAGAAGATGTTCGTCGACTATGCCGGCGACACGGTGCCGGTCGTGGTCAATCGCCGTACCGGCGAGGTGCGCGGTGCCCATCTGTTCGTGGCGGTGCTGGGCGGCTCGAGCCTGTCGTTCGCCTGTGCGACCTGGACCGAGCAGTTCCCTGACTGGGTCGAGGGGCACAATGCCGCGTTCCGGTACTTTGGAGGCGTCACCCAGCTTCTCGTGCCCGACAACGCCAAGGTCGCGGTGATCAAGGCCTGCCACTTCGACCCGATGGTCAACCGCGGCTACACCGACCTGGCGCGCCACTACGGCACGGCGGTGCTGCCGGCGCGGCCGAGGAAGCCGAAGGACAAGGCGAAAGTGGAAGCCTGCGTCGGCATTGTCGAACGCTGGGTGCTGGGGCGCCTGCGCAACCGGATCTTCTACAGCCTGGCCGAGGTCAACGCCGCGATCGCCGAATGTCTTGCGGATCTCAACGAGAGGCGCGTGCTTCGCCAGTTCGGCAAGACGCGGCGCCAGCTGTTCGAGGAAATCGACGCGCCGAACCTGAAGCCGCTGCCGGCGGAGCCATGGGTTCACGCCGAGTGGAAGCGGTGCCGGGTCGGGCTCGACTACCACATCGCGCTCGACCGCCATCATTACTCTGTGCCCTGGCGCTTTGCCCGCCGCGAGGTCGAGGCCCGCTTCACCGTGCGCACCGTGGAAATCTTCCTCGATGGCGAGCGCATCGCGGTGCACATGCGCGGGTCCGGCAACGGACGGCACACGACGATCCCGGAGCACATGCCGTCGAGCCACAGGCGCTACCGGGAATGGACGCCGGCGAAGATCCGCGAGGAAGCAGCGCGGATCGGGCCGATGCTGTCGCTGCTGGTAGAGAAGATCATCGAGGATAGGCCCCATCCCGAGCAGGGTTACCGCTCGTGCCTGGGCATCATCGCCCTTGCCAAGCGCTTCGGCGCTGAACGCCTCGAGGCGGCCGCGCTGCGCGCGCTGGAGATCGGCGCGCGCAATTACCCCTCGGTCAAATCAATCCTCGAGAAGGGGCTCGACAGGATCCCGGCGCCGAAATCCCCGGAGCGCGAGCCGATCCTCCACACCAACATCCGGGGCTCCGGATATTATCACTGAAAGGACCTGTGAATGCTGAAACACCCGACACTTGAGCAGCTTAACCAGCTCGGTCTGACCGGTATGGCCCATGCGTTCGCCGAACTGGAGAGCAACGGCGATGCCGCCAGCCTCAGTCACGGCGAATGGCTGGCCCTGCTGCTCGATCACGAAGCGACCTGGCGCAACGACCGGCGTCTTGCCCTCCGCCTGCGTCATGCCAAGCTGCGCCACCATGCCGTGCCCGAGGACGTCGATTATCGCGCCGTGCGCGGCCTCGACCGGCGCCTCTTCGATATGCTGCTCAAGGGCGACTGGATCGCTGCCCATGAGAACTGCGCGATCATCGGGCCAGCGGGGGTCGGCAAGAGCTGGCTCGCCTGCGCCATCGGCCACAAGGCATGCCGCGACAATCGCTCGGTCCTCTATACTCGGCTGCCGCGGCTGATCGACGACCTCTCGCTCGCCAAGGGCGATGGTCGCATCGCCGCGCGTATGAAGAGCCTCGCCAGGGTAGACGTCCTCATCCTCGATGACTGGGGCCTCGAACCGCTCGACGGCAACGCTCGCCACCACCTGCTCGAAATCCTCGAAGACCGCTACGGACGCAAATCGACGATGGTCACCAGCCAACTCCCCGTGGCCCGCTGGTTCGACCTGATCGGCGATCCGACCTACGCCGATGCCATCCTCGATCGCCTCGTTCACAACGCCCACCGGCTCGAACTCACCGGCGAATCCATGCGTCGTCATCACGCCGCAGCCGCGGCTTGACCGCGACACAAACACGATGACATCATCACACAACGATCAGGTGCTTCACCTGCGCGCGATCAAATCGGAACGCTGCGCGGCATCAGATCGGAATATATGCGCGCGATCCTCGGAATCCGCAGGCCAGAGACCTTCCGACGCATTTCCGTCAAAGCAGGCGTCAGATTTCGACTACGAGATGGGCGTTGAACGCCGCATTCTCGATGCGGCCTGCCGGTGTACGCGGCCCATAGCCTTTGGGGTTGCAGATTATCCGCGTGCTTCCGGCGATATAGTCGAAGCTGTTATGCATATGGCCATGGCACCACAGGGCCACTCCGCTGCGTTCCACGAATGTGGAAAGGTTGCTTGAGAACGCCGGATTGATCCTATTGCCCGCATATTTGGGGTGGATCGATCGAGGGTGGGGCGCGTGATGCGTGACGATCACCGTCGGACCATCGAAGGCCTTAGCAAGCTCACCCTGAATGAATGCCACTGACCGTGCATGCCAAGCGGCCGTATCGGTTGGCTGCAGCAAGTTGGGCATGTCACCTTTATAGCATTTAAAATAGTCGTTCATTTGATCACCGGCGAACGCCATGGCGGCTTCGATGTCACCGTCGAGACTGAAGTTAGTCCACAGCGTCGCGCCGATGATTCTGACCCCCGCGATTACAACCGTGCGATCGATCATGAGCTGAACGAGGGTGTCGGCTGCGACGCTGGCTGCACGGGTGGCTTCATCCTCGATCGTGAACCGACGTCGATATGTCGTGTACCACTCATGATTGCCCGGGACGTAAATCACGGGCTTGCCTCCCGCTCGGGCGGCGAGCCAACGCACCCCCTCGGTCAGCGGCGAATGAATATCGCCCGCTGCGATCAGCACGTCATGGTCAGGTGGTGGATTGGGAAGGTCCCAGCGGCTCTGTTCGACGTGAAGGTCCGACAGGATCCAGAGCTTCATTGCCCTGTAACCCTCGGCGTGAATATCTCTAACATCTCTTGGAGACAGGCTGCAGTCCGGTGTCCCTCGTGTCGCCAGGCCGCCGCGGGCGAGGCGAAAATCATGGCCAGGGCGGGGGTAAGGAGATGGCGCATAGGATCCTCTTAAGCGCGCCCGGTGACTAACCAACGGCAGAGTCTTCATCGCGGCTCGGGCGGGCGCGATAAGGGGCGTCAATGCACCTATGCCAGCATCCTCTCCCTATTTCTCTCGGTATTCTTACCTACGTTTATGTGCGCTGGCGCGCGGCATCCCAGACGCGGCAAAATGCCTCCGTAAGAGCAACCAATCGAAGAAAGCAAAGGCATGTCGCAACCCGACGACGCGACCGTAATCAGCGTGAGTGAGGCTATGCTGGACCGTGTCCGCGAGATCGGCTCTGGCAGTTCAGATTTCGTCGATCAGATTCTCGATACGCCCGGGCTCGGAGGCATTTACGGCGGCATAGACGGAAGGGCCGGGTTCCTTGCGATATTGGGATCGCTGGTAACGCTCTGTGGGTCGGAGGAGGCCGCCGCCGACTGGTTGTTCGACGCCCCGGCCTATGCCGCGATCACGGGCAGCGAACCCTGTCTAATGCTCGAAAATGGCAATTTCTGGAGCCTGATGGTCATGCAGGACTGGCTGCAGATTCTGGTGCGCCACAAGCAGTCCTGCACCGAACTGATCGACGAGATTTTTACCCCCACATCCCGATAACATATGACGGATGGGCGGGTCTGTCTGGACGGGACAAGGAGGGCTGCCTGCCTCACCATGCAGCCCACCCTGGACCCGTTCCAAGGCCGTGTCCCTAGAAATTTTCGTCGTCAGCATCCCGGATATCGATCCCCTGGATGCTGAGCCCGCGCAAGACGTCATGGCGATCGCTCAGGGCACCTGTGTCGCCGCGGACCATGGCTTTGCGCTCCTCGGTTCGGCGCGTCGGCCGTTTGGCCTGGGGACTCAGTTTTTTCGCGTCATAGTTGCGACCGGCAAGCTCCTGTCGGACAGGCTCGTGATGCTCGCGCAGGATTTTCTGGATCGCTCCGCGGAGCCGGATCTCAAGCTTGGTATCGCACGCATAGCGATCGAGAAGGGCGAGCATCTCGCTGCTGTCTTCCGCCAGATTATCATAGAGCGCTGCGACCCTTGCGCGCGCTGCTTCATCCAGGCCTCTCTCATAGCCCGGGTCGCGTCGAACATAGCTGCTGACCGAGCGCATGAGCGTCCATGCCGGACCCATGCTGAACACCCCGGCCAGATGGCGGCTGAGGTCGGTCATGAGCCGATAGACCACCACCTGGCGCAAGTGGCTGTCGGCTGCCAGCACAGCCCGCTCAGCTTCCGCGAGCAGCGACCGTTTGTCGGCCAGCTTCGCCTCCATCTCGAGGACCTCCCGCGCCAGGGCGTCGCGGTTGCGAACCGCCGAGTAATGCGCGCCGCGGGCCTTTATCTTGTGATTGCGATCCGGGTCCGCCAGCTTCGTGACCGGCGCCGGCGCCAGACCGCCGTCGAGCCAATCCATCCACTGCTCGATGTCGATAGCCGAAGGAACCATGTCAGTCAGCAGGTCGTGCAGCGCATCGGCCCGAACGGCTCCCTCGAACAGTTCCGAGGCCCGTTTGATGGAACGGGGGTCTTCTTTCGCCTGAACGGCGATACGCGCGATCAGGGCGGCAATAGCTTTGTGGGCCTCTTGCGTCAGGGGCGATCCGGCGTCAGTCATGGTCATTGCTCCATCGTCATGTGAGATGCAGCCTAATGGCTCCCCCTGGCGGGCTCCTGGGGGTAAGCTCAAATGCACGGACTGCTGTCGCCCACATGTGCACCCGCATGGCAGGCGCGCATACTGCGCCTGTATGTGCGCGCGTATGCGACGCGCGTGCGCATGTATGCGCTCCGTGTGAGAGAGGGGGAGGAAAGGGCAGAAAATGCGCAACACTGCTAAGTGCTTTCGGCGGCACGAAAGCGCTTAGCGAGGCGGGGCCAGCGACGTTGTTCTTCGCTGGTTGGCTGGATCCGGAGGAAAAATCCGGTGCCGTTCCGCTGCGGCGGGACGGGGTCCTGCGACAGGTCTCCGGAAGGCGGGCTGGGTGTTCGAGGGGGGTATTTCCTTAGGGCTCGATCCGGACCAGACTAACCGCCTGTCCCGCCCGGAATTGATCCCATGTCCTATTCGCTCTCCGTCGATCGTGCCTCCGCCGCGCTCCGACGCTTCCTGCTGCTGCTGGACGAGCAGGCGCTGGTCGGTACGGTCAGATTTGGCCGCAAAGGCGGCGATGACAAGGCGCCGCGCGAGCGGCGCAAGGCCATGCTGGGCAATCGCTGGCAACTGCCCTACGACCTTCGGATAGGAGCGCCGTTCGATGGTCGCCCGCGGTCGAAAGACGGCGGCACGAGCTTCCATCTTTCGATCAAAGCCGTGGGCAAGACGCGCGCATCGGTCAGCGGTAGCGACGGCAGCAGGCAGGAGGGCGCCGACGCGGCGGCCGGTTTCGAGCGTTATGTGACGGCGGGCTTCGACGGGGCGCTCAATCCCCGTGAATTCGAGCACTATCTCGACGTCCCGCCCTCCGAGCGGGCAGAGGAGAGTGATACGCCATCGCGGGCGGTCCTGCTGGTCTCGAACATCAGCGACGATCCGGCGGAGCGGGAATGCTACTGGCTGCTGGCGACGGAGGCTGAGCGGACACCAGGCGAGCAGCGGGTCGAGCTGTTCGAGCGGTCCGGCTCGTCGGCCGATTGGGAAGCGCTGGCCGCGGAAGAGGGGACGCCGCCGGCGGTGGCGGAGGCTGCTCGCGCCATTGCCGCAAAGCTGCAGCGGGAGGTCGCGACGCCTCCCCCTCACCGGATACGCCGCAAGAATCGCCGTGTCATCAAACTGGTTTCGCAGCGCGATATCGCCTGGGCCAAGGCGCTGGGAGATCGCTTCGGCACAGTCCGCGAGGCGCGCATGGTCCATTATCCAAGGCCACGCGCAGGGCGGGTGCAGGAGCGGCTCGAAGTAGAATTACCGCACGAACTGAGCGCTCAGAATATCCGCCATGTCGTCGACGATCTGGCTGCGCTCCTGCACCGTATCGGCGTGCGGTTTACGCTGGTTGTGCATGCGCCCGATGCGGGCAATGATGACCGCAATGTGCATCTGCATATCCTCTTTTATGCCAGCCTGACCAGCCAGGAAGGCGGCGTCTGGCGCTTTGGTGTGGAGCAGGGCAGTCCGCACAAAATGCGGCCAGGAGACATGGCCGTCCGGCTTGGCGTGATGGATGCTGCGGACGTTGCCGGACACCATCATCGGGCCCTGGCCGCCGCCGATATGGCAGCCCTGCGGCAGCGTTATGCGGGGCTGGTCAACCAGCGGCTTGCCGGGCAGGGGTGCGGACGGACGTTCGATCCGCGATCCTATGACGATATGCGCATCGATCAGACACCGGCAGTGCACCTTAACACGGCGGCGGCGCGGCTTGTCGCGGCCGGCGTGGCGGTGGATATCGACATCGACAATGCGCGCCGATCGTGGAGTGCAGCATATCGCCGACTGGATCGCGCCAACTCGGATCGGGGATGGGAGCATAGCCAGGTCGTCGCCGGGATCCGCACCAGCCTTGAGCGGGACAGTGTCGGCGATGCTGCCGCAGATGCGCTGCTTTCGGCGAAGCTGGAGCGCGCTCGCGAAATCTCAGGTCTGATCCTTGAGGGGCACGGCGATCTCGGTCGTTTTCAGCTTGATCGCATGCTGGCGGAGTCCGCCGCACGCCGCCTCCTGAAGAATTGCGGACGGTTGATTGAGGCGCTCGATGCAGGGACGGCCAGCCGGGATGATCGGCGCAACGAGCCGCATATCCGGCGGCGCCACCGGCAGGCGCAGCAGCATCTCGACGAGATCGAGCAAGCGCTCGAGCCCTGGGCGCAGGACATGCGAGCCTATGGTCTGCAGGTCGAAGCGGCAGAGCGCGCTTTTACTGGTCTGGTGGCGGATTTGGACGGGGTCATTGCCCATCGGCGGAGGGCCCGGGCGCGAATGGACTGGGCAGCGGGATCGGTGCTGCCGAAGGCGAAATATCCGACCCCGCTTGCCGGTCATCGCCACCTCGATGCGCTGCTTGGCTATCTGGAGTCCGGATCGCAGAAGGAGGCTGCACGCGCGGGCTGGAGTGTCCCCTATCTCGTACCCGATGCGCAGGGGCGGATCGAGATTTTGGGACTCAAGCCATTGGATAGAGCGGTGTTGATGTCCCCGCACTTGTCCGAGCGCGCGGAGCCTGCGCTGGCGCTTATCGCGGCGCGGCAGAACGCGGAGGTCGGGCGCCTCATCGCCTTCCTGCAGGCCCATGGCGCGGAGCGGCTGATGGCGGCTAGCCGGGCCGGGGGCGATGCGCCGATCACGGCGATACAGAGCCTGTATCAGGTCTATCGCGAGCATCCGCATTTCCAGCAGGCGCTGCATCGGGTTCAGGCAAAAGGACGCAAGCGCGAGGTCCTGCAAGAGGCGGTGGACCGGGTCGAATATCTTATTCCTGGCGCTATCCCCCCGGTGCGCGCGTTGCCTGACATTTATGATGAGCAGGGCCTGCGCAAACCGCCCGCTGCGATGCCGAAGCAGGGAAGTCCTGTGCCTGATGCAACTGCGGCGGCCGCACCAGCACAGGATGAGAAGGCGTACCGCAAACGGCCTGTGGTGGCTCCGATCGTTCATGACGACGCACCGGCCGTGCCGCAGCCGCGCCGGCCGCGGCTTTGGCTGCAGAATAGTCCGGATCATGACATGGGTAATGCGCGGCCTCTTCGTGCCCTCGACCGATTGGCGAGCGTGCCGAGGCTTGGCGCGGCGCCATTGATGCGTGCCCCGGCTGCGTGTGATGCGATGCCAGAGGCTATCGTGACGCCGGCCATGCGGCCGGTTGCTATCATGGGGACAGATACGGGTGCAGCAATAACCAATAGTGCTGACGCGCCGTTGGTTGTGGCAGCGGACCTCCCGCGCACGCTGCCGACAGGGACAGCGGAGCCAGCATCGTCTAATCCGCCGGCCAAGCCGGGGAACAGTCTGGCGGTGAAGACGGAGATGGTCGTAAAGCCCGATAGGCCTCACATCGATGGCCCGTCACCGCCCATGGCCGATGGGGAGAGCAAGCCTCCAAAGACGAGGCTTGTGGACCTTGCGCGGGCAGCGGCGCGGGCGCGCTCGTTTGCACCGCCACCTGTGCCTGTCCCGCTTCCGATCGAACCGAAGGCTGATAAGGTCGCCGCGCAAAGTGGCCGGCAGGGCAGGGGGATCGCACAGCCGCAACCGCTAACTCCCTTTGTCGAGCGAAAGCCTAACAGAAGGCCGCCGCGAAAATCTCGTGGCGAACGTCTGTCCGCTATTCTCGACGATCTCTGGCAGCAGACCAGCCAGGCGCCGGACTATTGGCAGATGCCTCGACAGGACCGGGAGGAGGTCGCGGGCCTGTGGGCGCTTGTCTCACACTATCTGCAAGCAGGCAGTGCCGGTCTCTCCATCGTCGATGACCAGTTGAAACTCGCTACAGGCTCGGATGCGATCTTGGCCGATGTCCGCAGGCTGGCGAGCATAGCAGAGGGCGGTCAGCTTCTCCTGTGTGTCGCGCGACAGGCTGGCGATCTGATGGACGCGCAGGGTGCGGCAGGCTCGATGCCGATCGTGGTCGCCGATCATGCCACCATTCCGAACGGGATCGGTATCACAGACCGATCCAAAGGCAATGGCCTCTGAGGCGCAGATGTTGGATCCGGGGGGAGGGTTGAAGGGGAGGGTGAACCCTGAAGGTCAAATGAAAGGGCCGGGGGTTTGTCGTCGTCAAAAGGCGACTGACCATGTTCTGCAAGGATCTGAAAAATGCTCGACCACTGCGCCTCTGAGCGTACCGAAACGGCTGCTCTCCATTATTGTCTCAATGCTCTCACCGGGCAGGACGGATTGCTGACGGTTGCCACCTCGCCTTTTCCCATCATGTTCCTGCCGGATCAGGATCTGGTGGTCGCTGTCACCGCTTCGAAGGGCGCTGAACTGCACAGGGTCAAGGATGCAGCGGTGATGGCATTACCCCGCCCACCGGCGGATCATATTCTGATCAGGGTGGGAGAGACTTGCGGCGAACTGGTCGATGTTCAGGTGGATGTGGCCTTGTGCGCGGCACCGTATCCGGATTGGTCGCGGGAAAGCATGTATTTCTGGAGCGATCACCGCTCGCTCTGGCTGGTCCCGGAGGATTTTGGCCCCGCAATCGCTCTTCGTGGCGACGGTGCTGCACTGGACGCACGGTCGCCTTATCGTACGCGCGTCGATCGCGCTCTGGGCGTGGCCCGGGCCGCCCGCGCTATCGCGAGCCTTGCGGAGACGCCGCACGAGTTCTGGCCATAAGCACAGCGCAAAGAGCGTTGCTCATCACCCTAGAGATGAAACCGATGGACCGGGATCATGCGCTTTCGCCTGCGCATGATCTCGAGATTGCAAATACAGGATTGTCGTGGCCCACCCAAATTACCCCAAACTGACGCGCCGGGAGCAGGAGATCATGCTTTGGATCTTGCGAGGACTAACTTCAAAGGAAATAGCGCTGGAGCTTTCGGCTTCTCCGCGCACGATCGACACGCACATGAGCAACATACTGCTGAAAACAGGAGCGCGCAATCGCGTGAACATGGCGGCCAGAGTGATCCTGGCAGGTCTCTCAGCCGTCAGCCTGCAGGATGTCGAGTGGCCCAATGAGCATGTCGCATGATGCCGCGTAAGTTTACACAGCAGTGCCGCCGGTTCGATACGCTCTAAGTTGCGCAGTGGATCGATCAATCTGCGCTGGCGGAAACCTGAGGGACATATCATCCCAAATAAATTGATATAATTCAATGATCTAATGTACTCGCATCACATACGATAATTGCACTTATCACATAAGCGGATTTGACCGTTCTTTATAAGGTGTGTCGGTTTCGGGATACGACCGGACTCTCCGGCACCGGTGATTTTTCGCTGCCGTTGCCGAAAGAATACGGCCGGATTCAGGGAAGAATACCGTCGGACGCCAATATGCCGCGCTGCAGAGATCCGTCGTTTTCAGGAACACTTCCTGGCGTTACCCGCAGGCTAAGGTTGGCCGGGGCGGGGGCCTCTCTTAACCTCCGTACATCCGGCTCAAGCGAAACCGGTGGCAGACGCGTGATCCGACCAAGGCCGATGGTCAAAGGCAGCCTCGGCGGTTACCATACGGGGGCAACCGAACGGTTGCCCCCGTTAGATGGATTGTGACAAATGCACTTGATCGGTTACGCCCGCGTTTCGACCGATGAACAGGATACTTTCGCCCAGATCAGTGAGTTACGGCGCGCAGGCTGTGAGACCATATTCGAGGACCGGGCCAGCGGCGCTAGCCGCAGCCGTCCGAAACTGGCCAGCGCGCTCGCAGCGGTGGGACAGGGGGACACCCTCGTGGTTGTGCGGATCGATCGCCTCGCACGATCGTTGTCACATTTGCTGGAAATTGTCGAAGCGCTCCGCGCCAAGGGAGCGTATTTTCGCTCGATCAATGATCCGATTGACACCAGCAGCCCGCAAGGGATGCTGATGACACAGATGCTTGGCGCCTTTGCGGAGTTCGAACGTGCGCTTATTCGCGAGCGGACGCGGGCAGGGCTGAAGGCCGCGGTTGCGCGCGGCGCCAGACCGGGAAATCCGAAGATGCGCGCGAGAGACCCGTCGGCGATAGGCGACTTGCGCCACAGTTTGAAGGAAAAGCATCTTCACGAATTGGTCGATGGCCGGCTTCGATGGCTGCCAATCGTCGAGCGGTTGCGACCGCACTTACCCTGGAGCTTGGTGCTCCGGCGTATTCAGGCGCTTAAGCCGCCGGTGCGGTCGTTTTCCGAGCGTACCCTGGTGAAGGCATGCCGAACGTTGGTCGAAGCGGGCTACGCTGATCGGGTGATACTCGAGGCGGCGCCGCGATTGGCTCCCGACAGTCGGATCGCATTGCTGGTGGCCGACAAGCTTAACAACGATCCAGATGCTACTCTTCGCAGCCTCGCGATGTGGTTGAGCAAGGATTTGCGAGAGCTAACGCCGCGCGGAGGTACGCAATGGTCGCCTGAGGGGGTGAGGCGGGTGATTTCTCAGGCGCGCGACCTCGGCTTGATCGCCGTGCCGAAATCGCCATTGGCCTCACCGTTGTGAAGCTCAGGAATGGCCGTTAGGAGACCGGCAGGTTCCGGTAAAATGTTTGCCAATTTTACCGTTATTTTGCTCGCATTTGATGCGATGGGCACGTGTCACGAGACTGCAATGATTACTAACTAACTATGCCTTAGTTAATTGAACTAGGGGCCAATATGTATCGATTCTCCTGCGCCACAGCCATGGCGGCAATACTCTGCCTTCCCAACGTCGCGGTGGCGCAATCTGCCGATGCCGCAGCATCGGACGGGGGCGATATCGTCGTCACCGGCCTACGTGCGTCTGCCGAGCGTGGCGTGCGCCTCAAGCGCAATGCCGATCGTATCATTGATACCGTGTCGGCGACGGAAATCGGCCAGTTGCCGGACTTCAATGCTGGCGATGCGCTCAAGCGCGTAACGGGCGTCAACACTCTGCTCTATCAGGGCGAACCGCGCTTCGTGATCGTGCGTGGCTTCAACCAGGGTTACAACGACCTTCTGATCGACGGCTTCAGCCTTGCTTCAACCGATATCAACATGGGCGCCAGCAATTCCAGCGGCCGTGTGATATCGATGGAAGTGCTGCCATCGAACATCGCCTCGCACATCGACGTCATCAAATCAGCAACGCCGGAGACTGATGCCAACTTCATCGGCGGCCTCACCAACTTCGCAACGCCCAGCGCCTTCGATTTCCCATCGGGCCGGATTTCCGCAGCGGTCAGCGGAGGCCCGACCTTGGACAGCAAGGGCGACGGGGGGAACCATTTCACCGGACAGGCGCAATTGTCGGCCAGCAAGCGTTTCGGCGCGGATGACCAGTTCGGCATCTACCTCTCCGGCACTTACTGGACGCGCGAAATCAACGTGCCGCAGATCGAGACTGGCGGCACCAAGAACTGGTACGATGCCAACGGCACGCGCGTCTCCACGCCCTATGGCGGCAATGGCTATGCGGTTCCGACCAATCGGCTTTACTACAACTACGCCAACAAGCGCACGCGCGGCGGCCTTCAGGCACGCTTCGACTGGCGCCCGGACGACAGCTTTTCGGCCTTCATCAACGGTTATTGGTTCCACCAGACCGAGCGTTCCTATCGCCACGACCTCAATGCGGCCGTTCAGACCTCGGCCACTAACAGCGGCCAGACCGCAACGAGCGGCACGCTCAGTAATGTCCAACAGACCATCAACCTTGGCCGCTATGAATGGAACCGCGATGTGGGCGGCATTTATGGCCGTTTCGATAAGCGGTTCTCCGACACGGTGAAGCTGGAAGGCGGGCTCAGCTGGTCCAAAAGCAACGTCGATAACCCGCAGACTTATGACGAGTTCGTCCAGCGCAACCTGCAGTTCAGCTATGACACAAGCGGAGCCGTGCCGGGTTTTACGCCCGTGAACTCCACGCTGGCGAACGACACCTCGCGCTACGCTGCGAATGTTCATCGCGAGGAGCGCTACGGCTTGGACGAAACGCGCTGGGACGGTCAGCTCAACCTGAAGTTCAACAGCGATGTGGAAGATCGCGGCTTTGGTGCTGCGATAGGCGGCCGCATTACGACCGTGCGCCGCAAGGCCACCTTCGCCCGAACCAATTATAGCAATCTTGGCTACACGCTGGCCGACGTCACTGACGGCGCAACTCTGTGCGGCTATCGTTGCGACACCCCGATCCCTCAGATCGATCCTGCCTTGGTAGATGCGGCCTTCGCCGCTGCGACGGGCGCCACCTCGACGATCGATACCGCTGCGCAGGCCGGCGGTACCTACACCAACCGCGAGGATGTCTACGCCGCCTATGCGCAGGCGCAGTATCGCGCCGACAACTGGTATGTCGTCGCGGGACTTCGGATGGAACACACCGACGCGGGTTCGAGCGGCACCCGGGTGACGAACGGTGTTTACGCACCGATCGCTGCCGGTACGACCTACACCAACTGGCTCCCCTCGGCGCTGCTGGTGGTCGATACCATGGCGAATGGCAAGCTGCGCCTCGGCGTCAGCGAGACGGTCAGCCGCCCCAGCTTCCTCTCATCTTCGGTTGCGGGCGGCGTGCTCAACACCACTGCTAGTCCGCCAACGCTGACGACAGGCAACCCCGCGCTCAAGCCGCGCCGCGCATGGAACCTCGATATCGGCCATGACTGGTATGTCGATGGCGGCCGAGGCATCCTGTCGATCGCGGGCTTCTACAAGTGGATCAAGGACGACTATTTCAGCTTCGGGGCGCTGCAGACCGTCGCTGGCGTAGACCAGCAAGTGCTCGTCACGCAGGCGCGCAACACGGACGATCAGGTGCGCGTCTACGGCATCGAACTGGGTGCGTCCTATAACCTGACTTTCCTGCCTGCACCGTTGGACGGTCTTGGAATCAGCGGCAACGCCACCTTCTCGCGGGCGAACTTCCCGCTCACCCTTTCGGACGGATCGACCCGCGTGCTGGACGCACTGCCGCAGCAGCCCAATGAGATCTACAATCTCTCGGTCTTTTACGACAAGGGCAAGGTCCATGGCCGCGTCGCCTGGAACCATCTCGGCAGCCTGTGGGACGATCGTTATCCCAACCTCACGCCCGCTGGATTCTACGCGAACCGCTATCAGCAGCCGACCGACAATATCGACGTACAGGTCGCCTATGACCTGAGCAGCAACGTGACGCTGACGTTCGACGCGCTCAACCTTACTGGGCAGGGCCAGGAATATTATCATGGCAACGACCAGGAAATCCTGCAGTCGGCGATCGAACTGCCGACACAGCTTCTCTTTGGTGTAAAGGTGCGGATGTGAGCATGTCGCGCAGAGAATGGATTGCAGGTGCCGGCATGATCGCCGGCACCGCCGTGGCCTCAGCTATTGCGCCTGCTTGGGCCACCGGCACCACGCGGACGGATAAACCGCACGATGTCGGCCGCAAATTCTTTGCCGATGGCAGAGTCATGCCCTTCGCGGGCAACACGATCATCTGTCACCTGCCGCAGCAGGGCGAAGGATCAGAAGCCTTTCGGGCCATGCTCGACATCTATCGGCAACTGCCTGCCATGCCCTTCGCCCGCAAGATGACGGCGCTTCCGCCTTCCAGTTATCACATGACCGTGATCGGCGGCGCGAACGACAAGGATCGCCGTCGTCCACTATGGCCGGCGGATATGCCGCTCGATGCCAGCATGCAGGCATGCAACGATTTTGTCGGCGACAGGCTGCGCGATTTCGCCTTGGGTGACGATGCCGCGCCCTACCGCATGAAAGTCAACCTGGCCGAACCGGCTGCCGGCGAAGAACCGCTGACGATCAGACTGCTGCCTGCAGATGCAGACACCGCCACGAAGCTCTATCGCCTGCGCCGCCGTCTTGCTAACCGTATGGGGATCGGAATCGAAAATCCGGACGACTATGGTTTCCACATGACGATGGGCTATGCGGTCGACTGGCTCACCACTTTGGAGAACCATGCCTTTCGGGTGACGCTCGCCGAATGGAAGAAAGAGCTGGCCCACCGTGCGCCGGTCATCACCTTTGGCGCGCCGGAATATTGCCTGCTCGACGACATGTTTCATTTCGCCAGGCAATTCTATCTGCGGTAAAGGTTCGGCGCTCGACCTTCAGGGATACAGATCATGCGTCTTGCCCATTGCTGGCGGGGGTCGGAACTTCCTTATGCCTTGGCACATGCAAGCAAGACGCTGTTCTGGACGTCGAGCGACATATACTTTGCCTTCTATCTGACCCAAGTCTGTGGTCTTTCGCCATGGATAATGGGCCTGGTCCTGGCTACCTCCTACGTGGTCAATGCGGCAGCGGACCTGATCCTGGGCAAGCGCTTTGCCGCGACTGTGCGGTCCGCAGCACAGGCCGCGCATCTGCAGGCAACGGGCGCTGCCTCTTGCTCATTCACGCTGATCCTTTTTGGGCTGTCCGCCCTGGTTTCGACCGATGTGCGACTGGCCGCCTGCCTTATGGCGCTGATTGCGTTCAGGCTATCCTATTCCCTGTACGATATTCCGCAGAACAGTCTGCTCGCGCTTGCAGGCCGGGATGACCGGATGCGGGCCAGACTTGCAGCTACCCGGCTGTTCATCAGCGGCATCGCCCGTATCTTACTGACGGCGAGTTTCGTACCTTTGTTCGTCCGCCGCTCCACCGAAGCGCAGATCGAGGCGTTCCTCCTCCTGGTCGGTCTGATGGCATTCCTCAGCCTCGCAAGCGCATTTGCATTGCGGAGGAAGCTGAAGGGCGAAGCATCTGCAGTCGCGTTTCACGAGGCTAGCCCAACTGCCCGCAGACCCGCGACCACCCTGCACCTGATGATGATGGCGCTGTCTTTCGGCACCACGATCTTCACACAGCTCGAACCCTATCTGGCGGCTTTCATCCTGCCCTCCGGGTGGGATGGTGCGGCCCTGCTGACATCGGTGGCTTTTGGTACATCCATCTCGCAATTCGCCTGGATGGTGGCCATCCGCAGGGCAGGACGACGAAGGGTAGCCATCACCGCCCTAATGCTCACAAGCGCCAGCGTTGCGTTGTTTTTCGGCGTCGCCTTGCACGGTGGCCTGCCGATGATCCTGGCCGGATTGAGCTATGGCACCAGCGTGGGAGGCCTTTTCCTTTTGTTGTGGACCGGCATCGCCCGTCATGCAGCCCAATCTCACGACACTTATGGCGTCACCGCCACGATGGGGGCTTTCGCTGGTTCGGCAAAAGTCGGGCAGTCGGTTGCGATGATTGTGGTCGGCCTCTCGCTACAACAATGGGGGCCAGGCGCGACAGCGTGGGAAGGGCCACCACTGGTCGCCGCGATGGCTGGCGCAGTAGGGACAGCTCTGGCCATGCTGATCGGGCTTGCCTTGTGGGACAAGCGCGTCCTTGCTTCCACAGGTCAAAGCTAACATACATATACTAAGTTATCAGACGGGCAGCGAGCGCCTTTCATCCATGAACCAACCCCCAATCCGTTTCGGCCGTGAGGCGGAACGAATGCCCAGCTTCCGTTCCCTCTCGGCAAACGAGCGGGCCATCCTGTCGCTGCTTCAGCGGCATTCGCCCCTGTCCCGCGCTGAATTGGCGCGCAGAACTTCGCTGGCGATCCCGACGGTCAGCCGATTATGCGACCAGTTGCTTCGGGAGAAACTGGTCGAGGCTGACACCAAAGTGATGATGGGCAGTCGGGGGCAGCCGAGCCTACCCCTTTCGCTCAATGCTGACGGGGCATTTGCCTTTGGCATCGCTGTTCGCGCGGAGGAACTGTCCGTGGTCCTGCTCGACATCACCGGGCAGGAAAGAGGCCGGGCGGTTGAGCCTCTTTCTGAAACGGCACTCGATGCGGTGACGCAGCGCATAGCGGCCCTCACGACCCAGCTCGCCTCGGCCGGCTCGATCGCACCCGATCGCGTCGCGGGAATCGGCGTGGCGTTGCCCGGCTTCTTCGTTACCGACCCGCTGCGCATCAATGCGCCTCTCGGCATGGACGACTGGGCGGTGGATGCGCTGGAGGTCAAATTGCATGCGGCGCTTGGCCTGCCGATCTCGATCGAGAATGACGGCAGCGCTGCGGCCATGGGCGAATGCATTTACGGTGCTGGCCGAGAGCATGATGATTTTGCCTATCTGTACATCGACAAGGGGCTGGGCGGTGGCCTGATCCGCAATAGCGCGTTGCAGCGCGGTGCCCATGGCAATGCGGGCGAGTTCACCGGGCTTATCCCGCCTGAGCAGCGATCGTTGCGGCCTACGCTCACCCTCCTTCTAAAATACGCGATCGACGATGGTGAAAGTTATCAGTCCATCGCCGAACTGCTGGAAGGTTATACACCTGACGCGCCTTATGTGGAGCGTTGGCTGGCTGACGTTCGGCCAGTCACCGAGCTTGTCGTGTCTGCGATCGCTTCAATCTTCGACCCGAAAGCCATCATATTCGGTGGCCGAATTCCGAGCCCTCTGGCCACCCGCCTAATCGAAAGTTGCAATTACTACTCGGTTCCCGTTCGAGGCCGTGATCGCCCTTTTCCCGAGGCAGGTGGACCGACTTTCCGGGGCGATGCCGCCGCCTTCGGCGCCGCGGCTCTCGTATTCGATCGGTTTTTGGTCTGATGCCGAGGTACTGAAGGCAATATGCCGTCGAATGGCTGGTTTCAGGATTGATTTAAGGCAAGCCTGATGGCCGGAATGGGCGCATGTTGCCCAATCGCGCGACGGAATGGAATGGATGAAATCCAGCAGAAGCGCCGCGTCCAGGTGCGCGCCGCGAAACTCCTGAATTGATGGAGACCTGCAGTTAAAAGGCGGGCGCCAGCTACAGGCGCAATCCGCCTGTCCTCCGTAGGCTCGCGGGTACTCAATGACGCGAAGATAACGCATTTCCGGCCGCGTCTCGGAAGAGAATTTTGTAGGCCGTCGAGGCGCTCCGTAACGCGGACATCCGCTCGATTTGTTCGTTCCGATGGCACGCTGCTTCCACTGTTCTTTTCAACGTCGGCGAGCACGCCTGACGATCTTGAATGAACTGTTGGAGTGCGATGCTATCGACCATCCGCGCCCATACGTCGACAACCGGCTCGTCCTCGTTTCGCGCCGTTGGGTCACAGTCTGCATCGAGCATCGCGGCGCAGATTGCGATAAGGCAACGACGCATTGAGGGGCTGGCAAGCGCGAGCGGCATTTCACAGGAAGGCTCGTTGGGGCAAACGTTATCGAGCGTGAGCACAGGCGCCGCAAACCGATGTAGGAGTCTATCACGCAGTCTCCAGCGCCTGTGGGCCCTTGCGAACAGTAGACAGATTCTGGCGGATTCTTCGAGCAGCTGACCGGCTGAAGTGTCGTTGAAGCGAAATTGATCTGGGACCTTTCCCCTAAGCGCACCCCTCAGCGCGGCTTCAAAGGCTACGATATTGATCCAGATGGGCTGCGCTGCTGGCTCAAGCTCGAGCGCCCTGGGGTGCGCCCGTTCGAGGCCCCGACGGCAGCGAATACAGCACAATCTTGGCGGCCCCTGCGATGACCGCTTAATCGCCCAATGACTACTCCCGCAAGACACGCATCGATCGACGAGTGGCCAGTGGTGCCGGAAACAGAAGCCCCACGCAGCCATGGCCCAGTCCGCACGGATATAGGCGGGGCGGCCAGCGGCATAGTCCTCGGCAAGGCAACGACTGCACCAGCTCAACCGGAGGGTAAGAGCGGGCGCGAAATCTCGGCTAGGATCATCGGATGGAACGTGGTGCCAGGCTACAAAATCCGGGGTGATCCTCGGATACCGATAGCAAAGACCGAGTTCGGCGACACTGTTTTCCGTGAAGCCCTCGCTTGCGGCAAGCTCAGCGATCATCGATTTTTTTGGGTTTACATCGGGATGCCGCCAATGGCCTGCGCGATTTCGATAGGCGCGCAGCAAAGGCTCACCCGGAGCCCGCTGATCGCGCACGCGCGCCAGCCATGAACTGAGAAGTTCATCCGCGAATGGCTCCACGAAACTCATACGGTCGCCCGGCCGATTGTCCTTCGCTTGCCTGCCGACGTAAACATGGAGACGAGAGGAAGCGTCACGTCGTTGGCCTCGAAGCTTGCGGCATCAAGCATCTCGCGGCCATCGCGGATAGCCGTGACAGCGGCTGCCTCGATGAGCCGGAATATTCGGCCCGTCACACCCTGGGTGAGGGCCAGCACGCGTTGCCGCGCTTCGACGGTGTCGAGCATCGATGGGCGTCTCAGGGGCAGCAGGCCCGAGAAGCTCGCAAGCAGCTGGCGCAGGGCATGATCGTTGCGCCATGGCATCAATTCGAACGCCCCAAACCGGTCGGCAAGGTTCGGATCCATCAGGACCGCCATCCGCGCGTCCTCGGTCCCTGCGCAAACAATTGGAATTTTCAGATCGTTGGTCAAAAAGCGGATAGTATTGAGGAACACCCGCTGCTGGCGAGGAGTGCCGGCGAGCATCTTGTCGATTTCATCCAGGACGAGCACCTTGGTTTCGACTTCGGCAAGCAGTTGCCTGGCTTCCGCTCGCATCGATCGCACGGACAGTCGGCTAAGGTCGACGCAATTTAGCGCGGTCAGCACCTCGGTGTAAAATTGCTCCTCACTCGGCTCTGGCGGTATCTGCGCGAGCAACACCGGCATCTTGCTGAGCCCGGTCCTGATATCGAACTGAGGAGCGTGAAGTTTCGAGAAGCGGCTGACAATTTCGGTCTTGCCCATCCCGGTGGCACCAAACAGTAACAAGCAGGGCATTCGCCCGCGCGGCGGATAGATTACCAGATCCTCGAGGTGGCGGAGCGCGGCCTCAGCCTGTGGCAACGATATCCAGCGGTCGCGGCGCATCCAGTCGATCCGGGCCTCATCATTCAGTTCGGCATACTCGCGATAAGCCGGGAAGATATGGCTGTAGAGCACGTTCATGACTGCTCCTCGATCGCGAGTGGTACAACCGGCCCGTCGAGATTTGGCGGTGTCAGCTGCGCGTTGGCCTCTTGGTGCTGGACAAAGGCCGCAGGCGGTTCGCCGCGGATGAGCGCATCGACGATGCGTTGGGTTGATCGTCGAGCTCCGCGCGTCTTCTCTACGGCCCTAAGCACAATCCTGCGCTGCGTGCTCACCATCTCGAAAAGCATCTGCTCATCGACGGCGGTTCGCCCGCGCTCTCGAAGCGCTCTCAGGGCTTGGTCGTGCTCGAACTTGGTAATTGCAGGACGCCGCTTATCGCGAAGAGGAACTGTGACATGCTCGCCGCCGGGCAGTTCGAGATAGACGGCCGAGAGGTTGAGCGGATTGTATTTGATCGGGAATTTATGAACGCTGTTCGCGACCAGCGTCGCCAAAGCACCATGCCAGTAGAAAACGTGGAAGAGCTTGATGCCCTCGCGCCGGACCCGGCGCATCTCGAACGGGAGGAAGTCGAGCAGAAAACGTTCTTCATCGGCCGGCAGGCGTAGGGCTGCAACGCGCTTACCTTGATCGTCCTGCCAGGCTGTCATCGGCGGGACGCCGAGTGAGCTGTGAATGGTGCGATGATAGATTCCCACCTGAAGGGCGAACCATCGCTCGAATTCCTTGAGGGTCATGCAGGCATTGCCCTCGGCGTCGTAGTCTCCCTTGTCCTGGATGTTGGAGAATGTCGTGCCCGGAAGAAGGTGAACTTCGCCGATGGCGGTGCCGATCATGCGTTCGATGTGCCCGCCAAAGTGCGGAGTGCGCGGTGGACGGTAGTGAAGCTCGATCCCAAATTGCTGACAACCCCGAGTCAGCGCGCGTGAATGAAATTCCGAGGCATTGTCGAGATGAAGGATGTCTGGCAGGCCAAAGACAGGCCATGCGAAGGTGAGCTCTCGATCGGCCAGCCAATCATTCTTGGGCAAAACTGCATGACGGATCGCCATGCCGACCGAAATCGCGGAAGGTCGTTCCAGTGAAATGTAGAAGCCGGGTATCACCCGCGTGGCCACGTCGATCTGCAGGGTCAGCGTTGGCCGCCCGACCGGTCTCCTGAGATACTCGTCGACGATGATGATATCGACCAGCGTGTGGTCCATCTGTACGACCTGAAGAGGGTACTGCGCCTCGTATGAGCCGACTACGGGTCGGAAGCGGTCTGCCGTGGCTTTGGCCCCATCACGAGCGCCTGTCAGGCGTGCCCGTTCCACGGCATTGACCCGACGGGCAACAGTTTGTCGTGCTGGAGCTCGTAGATTCTGCTCCAGGCACGAAAGGCGAATTTGACGGACCAGTTGTGCGATGCTGGGCTTTGGGCGGCTGAGATAGAAATTCTCTATCTTGGCATCGATCAAGCGGTCGACCTCGCAAGCGAGGCGGGAGCGTCCCTTAGGAAACCCATCGTGATGATCGACCAATGAACTGGTCACCGGGTTTTCTCGGTATCTCGCGAGCAGTTCGTAAATTCGTGACCGGCTGAGACTCAGCTTCAGGCCAGCCTCAGCAATTGCTTTGCGTCCGAGCCGGGGCTCTCCAGCAAGCGCACGAATGATAGGCTCGCGCTCGCAAGCTTTTCGCCATTCTATAGGATCAACCGTCGTGAGGGCAGTGCCTGTTTCGGCCATGACCTATCCCCGATTTTCGCCTGGAACTCGTGTTGCCGGGTCCGGTCGTTTTGTAGCAGAATCGCGCTGTCAGGTCGAACGTCCGGAGGTATTCTTGTACATGATCCATGCAACTCGGCCGTTTTCTCATCCGCCCGTATTCTTTAAGTGACAAGGTGGGCTACAAGCGCGGCTGAGGAGCGAGGCGCGTCGTGAGCACCGAAACCGCCCGGGAAGGGCCAGAAATCCCCGTAGCGCCGCCTGAGGCTGTCCTGCCGGCCGTCAGGGCGCCGGCCGACCTTGCGTGGACGATCGTGCAGATGCGCGCCGGCGAGCGCATCACCGTCAACGAGGGCCTGATCGCCGCCTATCAGGCCGCTTCATCGCCCCATAGCATCCGTGCGCTCAAGTCCGACGTCGAGGCGTTCGATGCGTGGTGTAGGCGCAACAACCGGATTGCACTGCCGGCGACGGCCGAGACGGTGGCCGACTATCTCGACTCGCGGGCAGGCAAGGGGAGCCGCCCAGCCTCGCTATCCCGCTACAAGGCGTCGATCGCCAAGATCCATCAGTTGCTCGAACTCAAGGACCCAACCCCCGCGCCGCTGGTGAAGCTGCGGCTGCAAGCGGTGCGCCGTGAGAAGGGCGCAGCGCAGAAGCAGGCAAGGCCGCTGCGGTTCAAGGGGCCGGTGCGCGACGTGGAACGCGACAAGGCGCGTGGTCTCAACGTCCGGGCGCTGCTCGAGAGCTGCGGAAACGATCTGCCGGGGCTGCGCGATCGCGCGCTGCTGTCTGCCGCCTATGACACCGGCCTGCGTGCGTCCGAGTTGGTAGCCGTGGCCATCGAGCATATCGAAGAGGCGATCGATCCCGAGGCGCGGCTGCTGCAGATCCTGCGGAGCAAGGGCGATCAAGACGGGGAGGGGGCAACCGCCTATCTCAGCCCGCGTACCGTGTCGGCGATCGCGGCCTGGACTGAAGCGGCCGGGATCACGGCGGGGCCGCTGTTCCGGCGGGTGCAGGTGCGGCGCTACAAGGCGCGCGCCGCCGTGCGCGGTCGGCCGATCGACAGCATCTCGGGGCGGGAGACCTGGGATCTGCGCAAGACGCTGCCCAGGCCTGCGGTGAAGGCGCGGGTCGAATATGACATCGGCACCGTCGCGCTGCACCCGGGTTCGATCGGGCCGATCTTCCGCTCGATCATCCAGCGCGCGTTCGATCGTGGCGCTCTGCCCGACCTCACAGCCGAGGATCTGGCGCGGCTGCTCAAGGGCATCAGCGCGCACTCGACGCGGATCGGGCTGAACCAGGATCTGTTTGCGAGCGGAGAGGATCTGGCTGGGATCATGGATGCATTGCGGTGGAAGTCGCCGCGGATGCCGCTCGCTTATAATCGCAATCTCGCGGCAGAGCAGGGGGCGGCGGGGCGCCTTATGGCGAAGATTGGCTAGTCATGACGGCCTAAATAGGTCTTTGGATGATGCCGTGCGACCACACGACGGCGGCAGGTAGATCGAGGGATTTGCGCAGCGGCAAGAACCGGAGAAGGGAGGCTGAGCCCCCGGGGTCTTGAGCTACAACGTTAAGCCTAAGAAACGGGCAGGGGCCTGGTAGCGCGTAGTGTATGAGCGAAGCCACCATCGCTCAAACTCATCAGCACAGTCCAATTTCGAAGAGGAAACAAGAAAGTGGTTCCGGAAACGGTATGGATCTTATCCTGTGTAAACGCTCGCGCTAAATGGCGGCGTTCTGATCGCGCTATTTGTCAGTTGCCGGGTCCGATGACGAGGCAATCGCGCGCGGCCTGAACGATGTCAGCGGTGACCTCCTCGACGCGGTTGAGGGTCATGATCCGCCGCATCTGCGCGAACAGGCGCTCCATGAGCCGGAAGTTGCCGCGCGTGATGCGGATCACGGCTGCCTGCGCTTCGATCGCGTCGAGTTGGGCCGGGTCGAAGCTGATCCCGAAATCGCCGGCGTGGGTCGCGAGCAGCAGCCGCATTTCGGTCTCGGTAAGCGGTTTGAACTCGTGGACGAAGCCGATCCGCGAGTAGAGCTGGGCATAGCGGGCGAGGCGCTTCTCCAAGCCCGGCATACCCATCAGGATCAGCCCGAAGCCGTGGCGATCGGCCATGTCGCGGAGATGTTCGAGCGACTTTATGGTCAGGCGGTCGGCCTCGTCGACGATGACGAGGGGGCAGGCGATGCGGGCGGCGTCATGGGTGATTTCGTCCTGCGAGCCGCCCGCGACCGTCAGCCGGGCATAGCCCAGCTTAATGAGGTTGAGGCCCAACACCGCGTCGATCGTCTTGGGCGTGTTGCTGACCGACACGGTGTAGAAGACGGCGCGGCAGCGAGCGACCTTTTCGCCAAGGAGCGCGGCAATGGGACGGAGCGCGGCATATTCCCCCAGGTCGGGGAAGCTGGAAAACTCGCGCGCCGATCGCGTCTTTCCGACGCCCGGCCGGCCATGACACACGCCGATATAGCGGTAGTGCGCGCAGGCTTCGGCAAACTCGACGAACTGGGCATGTTCGCGGGTCGCCAGGAACGGCTGCTCGACCAGGAACTCAATCGTCAGCGGCGTAGAGCCGGAGCCCTCGGTAGGTGGTGGGCCGGGAAGCCGTATCCTCTTGGTCGCCATCGAAGGTCTCCGTGGGGGCAGGCACCTGCTTGTCGCGCTCCTTCGCGCCGCGC
This sequence comes from Novosphingobium sp., assembly GCF_032093395.1. GTDB lineage: Bacteria > Pseudomonadota > Alphaproteobacteria > Sphingomonadales > Sphingomonadaceae > Novosphingobium. Next base: position 4,701 of record NZ_DAMDBA010000058.1, on the reverse strand, counting down.
CGGGCGCGCTGGATCGCGCGCAACGACGGGTGCCCAGCGTGCTCGGAGCTGAGCGCACGGCAGACGAACCGGCCCTGGTGGTAGACGTGGATCTCGGTCAGGTCGCGGGGGTCATAGACCGCCTCGACCTGCTCGCCGACGAAGGCCGCGAGCGTGGGTTCGACATAGCGCCTGCCCATCAGACGGATGCCGTCGCGCAGCACTTTACGGGGCTTGGGCACGTGCACGAGCAGCATGTCGAGCTGTTCAAGGCTGTCGGGCATTGCGGGCAGGAACCCGCCCTTCTGCCAGCGCGTGATCGGCGGTTCGCCGGTGCTGCCATGCGGGCGACGATGATAGACGCCGCACACGAACGCCTCGAAGCGGGCGCGCAGCTCGTCGAGCGTGAGCACTGGCGCCGACAGCGGCTTGCCCGCGATCAGGTGGCCGGGCAGGTCGGGCAGGAACATGTCGTTGATGGTGCGGAACAGCCGCTCGATCTTGCCGCGCCCGCGAGGACGCCCCGGCAGCGAATGGATGAGGCGGATTTTGAGGGCGATGCACGCCTGCTCGATATGCTCGGAGATGAAATCCGAGCCGTAGCACATTGGAAAGCGGTTCTTGGATGGGCCTAATGCCTTGATGAAGGCAAGGGCGCGTAGCGGCCGCCGGCTTTATCAAGGCGGCCATGCCCGGCCAGCAAGTCTCTAAAGTGAAGTTGTCGACTCAACCCTTTGGAGACGGACCGACCATGACCAAGCGTAGCACTACTCCCGCAAACGCAGTGCTGGTAGCCATCGATATGTCAAAGCACCGGCAAGAGGTGCTGATCGAGCGCCCTGAGGGTGGGCGCCGACGCCGCATGACGGTGATGGCCACGAAGACAGATTATGACCGGCTCGCCGCGGACCTAGCGGACATCGCTCATCCGATCATCGTCGGCTTTGAAGCCACCGGCAATTACCACCGCACCTTGGCGCATCGCCTGCTCTCGGCCGGCTTCGAGCTGCGATTGATTTCATCGGTCGCCCTGGCTCGCACCCGAGAGGCACTGCACAATGGCTGGGACAAGAACGATTCCAAGGACGCGCAAGTGATCCTGCACATGCTACGGATCGGCGCCACTCAGCGCTATGTCGATCCGCTCGCAGCCGGGATCAATGACCTGCAGGAGATGTCGAAGACGCACGAAGCCATTTCCAAGGCTAAGACCCAGACCTGGCACCGGATCCTTACCCACTACCTGCCGCTCTATTTCCCGGAGATCGAGCGCTTTGCCGGCAACAGCAGGTCCGATTGGTTTCTGGCTCTGCTCGAGCGATTTCCGACACCGGCCAGCATGACGTCGCTCGGCCAAGAAGCCTTCACTCGAGAGGCTTGGTCCTTGGTCGGCCGCAAGGTTTCCAAAGCCCGTTTAATCAATGACATCTACGAGACCGCCTGCGCATCCATCGCACTCCCGGTCGATGAAGGCTCCGTGGCGATCGCCATGTTCCGCATGGTCATCGCACAGGCTCGCAGCCTGATCCGGCAGCGCGATGAGATCGAGCGAACCGCCCATGCCCTGCTCGACGAGAACCGTGACTATCAACTGCTGCGTATGATTCCGGGGATCGGGCCGATCAACGCGCTGACCATTCTCGCCGAGGCTGGCGATCTTCGGCGGTTCGCCCACCATCGCCAATTCCTAAAGTTCTGCGGGCTCGACCTCGCCACCTGCCAGTCAGGCACTTTCCGCGGGAAAACCAAGCTCTCGAAGTACGGCAATGCCAGGCTGCGACGCACCTTTTGGATGGCTGCGCAGATCGCAGTCCGCCAGCGTGACAACAGTTTTCGTGACAAGCTCGGCCGCTACGTTGCCGGACATCCCAACGACGCCGATCGCCGCCGCAAAGCGATGACCGCGCTTACCGCCAAGATGGCGCGCGTCGCGCACGCCGTCATCAAGACGGGCACCGAGTACCGTCCGTTCCTCGAACGGGCGGACACCAGATGGAAGGACCCCTCTCTGTCGTGCCGTGAGGGCGCTGCTGCGACCCTGTAGATAATGTTCGGGCCTTCCATCTGGCATCCGCATCTCGTTTTAAGGACGGTGAGGACCACGGCGCACAGCGCCGATGGATCCTGTGTTTGCTATGGCTGAGAGCGCATTCCTTGACGATGGAAGCCATCTGGATCAAAAAAGCATCAGCGCCGACACGCTCGGCGCAATGAGATTTGCTGGCTGTTTTCTGCTGCTGCTTCGCGACCTAGGACGTTGTCGACGTAAAGCTGTTCGGGAATGCCGCTGACGATCCATTCGGGATTGGGCTTGCGCCAGATCGCCTGCCGCAAGGCGAGCGCCGTGTTGAGGGCACTGGGGGCATCGAGGCTGAGGAAGTAACCGGCGATGGCTCGGCTGTGATCGTCAACGATGACGGTCAGCCAAGGACGCACCGGGGTTCCGGCATCATCGAGCACGAGAATGTCGAGAACGGTATGATCGGCCTGCCACATCTCGTTCGAGGTCGCGGCTTCGCGCCGATGCACTAGCTCGTGCTGGTCGCGGTAGACGGCCGGATCGGAGGCTGCGGCGATCTGGCTTGCCGGTATCGCCCTGACGACACGCGCGACGGCCGCATAGCTGGGGGTTCGGTGTCCATGCGCGATGGCGAGTTCCTGCACCTTTCGGTGAATGGCGGCGACCGGGGGTCGCGGGCGCTTGGTGGCGAGAGTGCGGGTCAGTTCGACCAGATGTTCCGGCAGGTGCAGCCTGCCCCGATCGTTGCGCGGCAGACGCGCGAGACCGGCAAGTCCTTCGGCACGGTAGCGCCCGAGCCAGCGCTGCAACGTCCGCTCGCTCAGCGTGCCGGTGCGGGCGAGGTCCGCGAGCGGGATGCCATCGGCGAGGTGCGGTTCAAGGACGCGGTAGCGCTCGATCGCCAGCGGCGGGACAAGCGCCGGATGCGTCACCGCCGACGGTCCGTGTCGCAGGTAAGGAAAACGGAGATTTGCCTGCCCATCGCCATGCGAGTCCGCTCGCGTTGCCAAACCGGCCTGTTCGACGTAAATCTACCCGGTAAAGAAAACTAGGGCAACATAGACCTGCCGATGACGACTTTCTTCCCAAACCGCGCCCGATCGGGGCGCCACCGGCCCTACGCATGAAAATCGGTTACGCCCGCGTATCGACCGCCGAGCAGAACCTGGACCTCCAGCGTGATGCGCTGAAGGCTGCCGGCTGCGAGAAGGTCATCACCGACAAGGCCTCCGGGGCGACTGCCGCTCGCCCTGGATTGGAAAAGGTGAAGGAGCTGCTTCGCGCCGGCGACACACTGGTGGTCTGGCGCCTCGACAGGCTCGGCCGCTCGCTCCGTGATCTGATCGGATGGATGACCTACCTCGACGAGGAAAAGGTCGGGCTGCTGAGCCTGCACGAGGCGATCGACACGACCACCACGTCGGGCAAGCTTACCTTCCACCTGTTCGGGGCATTGGCGGAGTTCGAGCGCAACCTGATCCGCGAGCGGACCCAGGCCGGTCTCACCGCAGCCCGCGCTCGCGGCAAGAAGGGTGGCCGGCCGGCCGCACTCGGCAAGGAAAAGCGCGACCTGCCCGTCAGGCTCTACCACGAGAACACGATGCCGATCGCCAAGATTTGCTCGATGCTCGGCATCTCCAAGCCAAAACTCTACGCCTATGTGCGATCGGCCGAGACCAAGCCGGTAGCCGCGTAGCGACGCTCGCCGACAAATAGCGCGATCAGAATGCCGCCACTTAGCGCGAGCGTTTACACCGTTCGCGGTCCCGATCGGCCCAGCGTCCCCCGGAACCGTTCGTTATCGGGAAGGCATCTAAGCGGTCTGCACCATCCTTCATCTAAAGTTCTCCAAGCGCTTCTGAGGATTTTCGGGCGCACCAAAAGCACTTGCTCCTCCAGTGGCTGGAGCATGTAACCGCAATTTGCTCTCCTGCGGACGGGGGGCTGGAGGTGGCTTTTTGACGGCCCGTGTTGAAGCAATCGGTATGTCTCGACGCTCATTAGTGGCGCGGCTGGTGGCCTGTGGAACCGGCTTGGTGCTCGGTTCTCCAACGCTCGCGCGACAGACTTCCCGGTCTGCGGGCTCGTGGAACTTCGGTGCGGCTCACCTCGAATGGGAGCCGCTGGAAGTCGGCACGGGTGATACCCTCCTTGTTTCGGCACAAGTGCGCGGAGTGCCGGTGCGGGCGGTGCTCGACAGTGGCAGCGGCGCGTCGATCATGAGCACGGCGCTCGCGGCGAAGCTCGGCTTGAACGATGGTGAGCGGCGCATGATTAGCGGGCTGAGCGCCAAGGCCCCGGTGCTGCTGGTCCGCGACATCGACGTACAGCTCGCCCGCGAAACCCGTCGCTTACCCTTTGCCGTCGTTGGTGATCTGAGTTCAGTGTCGGCGGCCTTCGGACGACCGATCGATATCCTCCTCGGTGCCGATATGTTCACGGGTAGCTGCATCGCGCTCGATTTCGCGAAAAGGCGTATGGCGGTCGTCAAGTCAGGCACGTTTCTCGCCGGTCCCGACTGGCGCGCTGTCGCGCTCGGGCGCGGTGCCAAGCAGGAGCTGTTCATTCGAGCTTCCGTCTCGGGTTTGCCTCCCGTGCCCTTGATGATCGATCTTGGCAGCTCGGCCGCGCTGATGCTCTCGTCGGCCTATGCCCGCGATCAAGGGCTGTTGAACGGGAAGCTCGTCTCGACCGCGGCGATC
>NZ_DAMDBA010000057.1:10281-33933 GCF_032093395.1 Novosphingobium sp. | reverse complement strand
CCATGACTTCTGTCTGCAACGCCCCGGCGGCGAAGTCCATGGCCGGGGCGAGGCTACCTGCTCGATGCTTGCCATGCTGCACCGCCGCCCATAGGACTTAAGCGAACAATTAATTGCCGATCTTTGTTTGCCGAAACAGACTCATCGCGAGTAATTCGCTGCGATGAGCCAAACCAGTGCCGATAACACCCGCATGCGCGCCCTCAAGTTGATCCGCCGATCCGATGGCATTTCGAGGTCGGAACTGGCGAGCCTGATGGGTCTTACGAAGGCGGCACTAACTCCGGTCGCTGCGGATCTTCTGCAAAACGGCTTCCTGATCGAGAAGAAACAGGACGGCGACCGGCGCGGGCGCCCCAACTTTGGTCTGTGGCTGGTGCCCGGAGCGGCCTACGCCCTGAGCGCGCTGGTCTGGACAGACGGATCTGTTCTCTTCGAGGTGGTCGATCTGGGAGGATCCGCGGTTCTTTCGTCCAGCGCGCGCCTTGGTTCGCTGCGCAACCCGCAGGAATTCTCACACCAGCTTGCCGAGGCTTTGGCCGAAATCGTCGATCGCGCGGGCCTGCCCGCACATGCTCTGCGACATCTCGCCATGGTCCTTCCGGCGAGGATCGACCGAAGGAAAGGGATCGTCCATTGGTTGACGCCCGGCTCAGCGCATGCGCCATTCGGCCTCGGCGAATTTCTCCAGGATCGCCTGGGCATTGCGACGACCATCGACAATCGTACGACGGTCCTGGCCCGGGGGGAGCACTGGTTCGGATCCGGCCATGGATCGGAAAACTTCAGCTTCATCGGTCTGGTAGGGCGGGGCATCAACGCCGCGCGTTATGTCGACGGCCAACTCCAGACGGGCGCCAACGGCATCGGCAGCGAATTCGCGCACACCAAACTGGCGTTCGAGGCAGGCAGGCCATGCCATTGCGGCGGTTCGGGTTGCACGATCGCTTATGCAAGCGTCATCGCCATCGCTCAGACCTATGCTGGGGCATCCAAAGTCACCGCCAGCAGCATCCAGGAGGTCGATCACTGGTATCACGCCGCGCAAACCGACGCGCTGGCCGGCAATGAGACTGCTGTCTCGGTCTTCGAAGCCGCCGGTCGCGCTCTCGGCGCGGCGACGGCCAGTCATATCAACGGGCTGGATCCCGGGCGCGTAATCATCGGCATCGATCGGCCCGAACTGTTGCGCCTGATCCGCCCTTCCTTCGACAAGGTCCTTGCAAGCGAACTTCTCCCGGAACTGCACGAGACCACGATCACCGAACTGCGCCTTGTTTCCCAGACGGACTATCGCCTCGGCGCCACCTCCTTTGCACTGGAGCAGATCTACCGGGGCTGAGGCGAGATCCGACCGTCTCGCCGGCAGAAAAAGCCACTTTTTCCGCCGCGAAGAATTAGTTTAGTGACCTTACCAAATAATCCGGGCATGAGCGTCCGGTCATGTCCGGCGGCCCAGGGGGCAATCCCGCCACGGGTTTGACGGCCTGTGAGACGTCAACGTCAGCCGGCCTCTTTTTTCGAAAATCACATCGAAAGCCGGTCATGTGCGTCTCGCGCGGCATCCGGCTCGCAAAAGGGGCATCATGTCTATCTCTCGATTTTCCGGCCTGTCCGGCGCACGCGCTCGCCTTTCTCTCGGCGTGACCGCCTTTGTCGTTGTCGCGGCAAACGGCTTGGTCTCTCCGGCCTTTGCCCAATCGGCGACGGGGACGAATGAGGCTGACGGACAGGGCGAGATCGTGGTCACGGCCCAAAAACGCAACGAGCGCCTTCAGGATGTTCCGCTTTCGGTGACAGCGATCGGAGGCGAGGCTCTGGCACGGCGGCAGATCAACGATTCTGCCGGATTGGTCGCCGCCATCCCCTCGCTGACGTTCCAGCAAGGGTCCAACCCCACCAATACCAGCTTCCGCATTCGCGGCATCGGCACCTCGATCTTCGGGCAGGGCATCGAATCTTCGGTCTCGACGGTCGTCGACGGCGTCGTCGCCGTCCGCCAGGCGCAGGGATTCACCGACTTCGCGGACATCGAGCAGGTCGAGGTCCTGAGAGGCCCGCAAGGCACGCTGTTCGGCAAGAACGCGACCGCCGGTCTCATCAACGTGACCACGGCGCGGCCCAGTCGCGATTTCGAGGGCAATGCCGACGCCACTGTTGCCGAGCATGGCGAGTACCGCGTGCGCGGCACGGTCTCCGGTCCCATCACCGATCAGCTTCGGGCACGCCTGACCGGGTTCTACAACGACGTGCGCGGCATCACCCGCAATGTCGCGACCGACCGCTGGGTCAATGGCTCCAAGAGCTGGGGCCTCCGCGGAAAGCTGGAATGGGACGCGAGCGACAACCTCAATTTCCTGCTGGCGGGCGAGTATCGCAAGACCGATGCGCTGTGTTGCTCCTCGACGCTGACCAGCGTCCAGACGACGGCCCTCAAAAGCCTGATCGGCCCGATTACCCCCAGCCGCACCAACCGCGAGATCAGCGACGATACCGAGACTTACGCCAACTCCAGCCAGCAGACCTATTCGCTACAGGGTGACTGGAACCTCGGCGGGGCGACGATTACCTCGATCAGCGCCTATCAGCGCTACAGGCTCGAAGTGAACCAGCCAATCGACCGCATCGATGCCGCGACGCCGCTGTTCCTGGGCACCGGGGCGGCCTACAGCCTGTTCAACCAGAACCACGGCAAGGTGGACCTCAAGGCCATCAGCCAGGAACTGCGCATCGCCAATAACGGAACCGGCGATTTCAACTACGTTGCCGGCGTCTACTATTCGCATAGCACCGTCGATCGACCGTTCGATCGCAGGCGCGCGCGCTGCACGGCAGGCACGTTCGGCCAGCCCTGCGATGCGGCGAACATCGTCTGGCAGTCCGCATCCAGCGTCGCACGGCTGAAGCAGGACAGCGTCGCCGCATTCGGGCAGGCCGACTACAGGATCATCGGCGGCCTCAAGGCCATTGCCGGTCTGCGTCTGCAATACGAGAAGGGCACGAACAGCGGAACCCGCACCGCGCCGATCGTCGCTGGCGACCAGATCTTCCCCTCGAACGGAAACACAAGCGGCTCGATCACCGCCGACGATACCGCGCTTACTGGCAAGGCAGGGCTGCAATACGAGTTCAGCCGCAATGCACAGGTCTATGCGACCTATACGCGCGGCTACAAGGGCCTGGGCTACAACATGGAGATCGCGACCGACTTCGCGAACCAGGACGTGGTCCAGCCCGAACACGTCAACGCCTACGAGGTCGGCTTCAAGGGCCAGACCGCCGACGGCAGCTTCAGCCTGAGCGGCGCACTGTTCCTTGCCGACTACACCAACCTTCAGGTCCAGGCCAACCGCTCCGACCCGCAGACCGGGGTGGTGCAGTTCGTGCCGACCAATGCCGGGAAGTCGCGCAGCAAGGGCTTCGAACTTGAAGCCACCGCACGTCCGTCCGAACGGCTCAGCCTCACTGCGGCAGTCACCTATCTCGACGCGACCATCGACATCGACGGTCTCAACTGTCCGCTCCAGTATCAGGCCGCCGCACAGGTCATGAGCGGCAAGCCGATCAATGTCTGCTACCGCACTGCGACCGGCGCCACGCCGCAGCAGAATCTGCGAGGCGCGGCACTGCCCGCCAGCCCGCGCTGGCGCATTGCGCTCTCTCCCCGTTACGAGGCGCCGATCGGCGGCCATCTTGCAGGTTTCGCCCAGGTCAACGTCAGCTTCCAGAGTGCACAGAATTTCGCCGTCGAGCAGGACCCCCTGCTCGTGCAGCCGTCTTACACGCTGGTAGATGCGAGCATCGGCTTGCGCCAGATCGACGGACGCTACAGCCTGACACTGTTCGTGAAGAACCTGTTCGACACGAACTACCTGACCAGCATCGCCCACAACTCGCTGCTGGCGACGACCGCCAATCCCTATGACCTCAACGCCACCTACAACAAGGATGCGGACCGCTACTTCGGCGCATCGGTGGGGGTACGTTTCTGATCGCCTCGGGAGTTAACCCATGAATCGCCGCCAGTTTCTTGCGACATCTTCCGTTCTGGCACTTGCGCCGGGGACCGCCTTTGCGGCTCCCCGGCGCAAGCCCAACTTCATCGTGATCCTGTGCGACGACATGGGCTACGGCGATATCGGCGCGACCGGCGGCCGGGCCATCGCCACACCGAACCTCGACCGAATGGCGAGGCAGGGCAGCGTCTTCACCGATTTCTATGCCGCCGCGAACCTCTGCACGCCCTCGCGCGCGGGCCTGCTGACCGGGCGCTATCCGGTGCGCACGGGCCTTGGACGCGGGGTGATCCTGCGCGGCGACACGCGGGTTCTGCCGAAAAGCGAAGTCACGATCGCCGATGCGCTCCGTCCGGCGGGTTATGCCACCGGCTTGTTCGGCAAGTGGCATCTGGGCCATACCGGACCGGACTGGCTGCCGACCCATCACGGCTTCGACCGCTTCTTCGGCATTCCCTATAGCCACGACATGAGCCCGCTTTCGCTTTTCGATGTACGAAAGGACGGGCCGATCCGCGAGGAAGCGGTTGATTACCCGTCCCTTCAGCAGCGGTTCTACGAGGAAGCCGAAAAGTTCATCGGCGAGAACGCGGCGCGTCCCTTCTTCGTCGAACTTGCGCTGAGCGCGCCCCATCTGCCCGAGTACCCGCGAAAGCCCTTTGCCGGACGCTCCGAGGCAGGTGCCTATGGCGACGTGGTGGAAGAGATCGACGATATCGTCGGCCGCCTGCTCCGCCGCCTCAAGGCCCTCGGCCTCGAACGCGACACGCTGGTGATCTTCACGTCGGACAACGGCCCCTGGTTCGAGGGATCGGCGGGCGGTCTCCGGCAGCGCAAGGGCGGAGGCGGCTATGACGGCGGCTACCGCGTGCCGATGATCGCCTGGCAGCCCGGCACGGTTCCCGCCGACCGCAGGTCATCCGCGATCGGCATGTCGATCGACTTCCTGCCCACGTTCTGCGCACTTGCCGACACCGCGCTTCCGGCCGGAGTGGAACTCGACGGCCGGGATATCGGCGCTCTTCTCGCAGGCAGGACGGCGCTTTCGCCCCACGACGAACTCGTGCTCTTCGAGGACGAGGAGCCGGTCGCGATCCGCACCCAGCAATGGAAATTCGTCGCCGCCGACTACTTCCGCGGGCGCCTGTTCCCGACCGACGGCAAATATCCCCAGCTCTACGATATCGCCCGCGACACCTCGGAAAGCTACAGCGTGGCGGATCGCCATCCGCAAGTCGTCGCCGAAATGCAGGCGCGGCTCGCCTCGGCGCGCGAACGGTACGCCCGCTTCCGCACGCCTGCCCCTCAAGCTGCGCCGCAGGCCGCCACAAGCGGCAATGGCCATCAGGATTGACGCCATGACGCCTCGCCTAAAAGCCTTTCGCGCTGCGCTGCTTGCCTTCGGCGCCCTGACCTCTCCGCTTGTCGCGCAGCCGCCGAAGGCAGACGCCGAGGCGTCCGTCGATCGCTCTGCGGAGCGGCCGATGAACATGGTCTTCGTGCTGGTCGATGACTTGCGCTTCGACGCCATGGGTTTCCTGACGCCGGGCCTCAAGACCCCGAACATCGATTACCTCGCGAAGAACGGCGCCTACTTCCCCAATGCCGTGGTAACCTCGTCGCTGTGCTCGCCGAGCCGGGCGACGATCCTGACCGGCATGACCGCGCGCAACCACGGCGTGATCGACAACAACGGTTCTTCGGAACAGGGCCTGGTCTTCTTCCCCCGCTATCTCCAGCAGGCGGGGTATCAGACCGGCTTCTTCGGCAAGTGGCACATGGGCAACGACACCGATGCCCCGCGCTCCGGCTTCGATCGCTGGGTCAGTTTCAAGGGCCAGGGCACCTATCTGTCCACCGATCAACTCTCTCCCGCCCAGATCGCGGCAGGCAAACGCCAGACGCTCAACGTCGACGGCACGCGCGTCGACCGGCGCGGCTACATCACCGACGAACTCACCGACTATGCGATGGACTGGCTGGAACATGGTCGCGATCCTTCCAGGCCGTTCTTCCTCTACCTCAGCCACAAGGCCGTCCATTCCGACACCGTACCCGCCGAACGGCACAAGGCTCAGTACGCGGATCTCAGGATAACCCTTCCCGCCAGCATGGCTGACACCAAGGATAACAACCGGGGCAAGCCGATCTGGGTGCGCAACCAGCGCAACAGCTGGCACGGCGCCGACTTCCCCTATCACACCGATGCCTCGCTGACCGAGACGATCCGCAGCTACTACCGCACGCTCAGCGCCGTGGACGATAGCCTGGGACGCGTGCTGGGCTATCTGCGCCGGAACCATCTTGAGAAGAACACCATGGTGGTGTTCTATTCGGACAACGGCTTTCTGTTCGGCGAACACGGCCTGATCGACAAGCGCAATGCCTACGAACCTTCCGTGCGGGTGCCGATGCTGGTCTGGGCGCCGGGCCATGTTCCCAAGGGCGAGATCGTTGCCTCGACCGTGCGCAACCTCGATCTCGCTCCGACCTTTCTCGACGTCGCCCATGTCTCGCGGCCCTCGCAGATGGAGGGCACCAGTTTCCTCAGCCTCGTCGAAGGCAAGGAGCCGGCTGCGGCATGGCATCCGGGCGATTTCGTCTACGAATATTTCTGGGAATGGAGCTTCCCGCAGACCCCTACCACGTTCGCCATCACCCGCGACCGGGTGAAGTACATCCAGTATCAGGGCGTGTGGGATACGGAAGAGCTTTACGACCTCGCCCACGACCCCGAGGAGATGCACAACCTCATTGATGATCCTGCCTGGCTGGACAGGAAGATCGCGCTGCGAAAGGCGCTGTTCGCGCAATTGGCCGATCGCCGCGGAAGTCATTCGGTTCCGTTCACGGAGAAAACCAGCTCGGGTCTCGTCCTTCGCGACCAAAACGGTGTCCATGCAGCCGACTTCCCGGCCGAATGGTATGTAAAGCCCAATCTCCCGGGTAAAATGAACGGCCTCTTTCCGGATTCCAAACCAAAGCTCGAAGCCGACCGGGCAGGCCGCCTTTACCACCCACCCCGCGATTGATCTCGATGCCCATGCTGATGCCTCGTTGGATGCGTTGCACAAAGCGACATGGGTTCGTACTGATAATCAGATCCAGAACATGACGATGGCGGCGATGCTTTCAGCGGCCATAAAGGTACACGCCTTAATTGTCGGCTGGAGTGAAAGATCCCGTTCATCGCAGCGGCGCCGGGTTGAAGCCATGCTGCGCCGGCTGAATTCCGAGCTTCGGCACGGACACAAGGGGTTCTCGGTACTTGTGCCGCGCCGGCCTGAGGGAAGACCGATGGCAATCACCTTGGTTTACGGAAAGGAGGACTGCGTAAGTACGCCAACCCTTTTTTAAACCGTGAGCCTGGCAGTGCGCGCGTGCCTTCCGCACCCCGAGACTCTGGTCCATGCCGCAATATTCGCGCCTGGATCATCTGGGAGGCCGATTCTGCCATCCATTGCGCGACCGGATCTCGAGCCTGATGGTTAATCTGCTGTTTGCGTCCGCTTGCTGAAGAGAGCGCCATCTCATTAGTGCCTTTCGGATTGAACACCTGTGATACCAGGCAACTCAACTCCCGCGCCAAGCCGCGACTGCGATTGCAGGGGAAGCCCTGGCAAGGCGGCGGGGTTCGCCGCTTTGCCAAGGGGCACCCACTGTTTAGAACGCTTTTTCAACACCGAGCTGGAAAACGCGTCCGAGCGTGAACGCGTTACTCGGATCGTAGCCGTTCTGCCCGACGTTCTTGTAGACCGGTGGGACGGAATTCAGCACGTTCTTGACGTTGAGCGAGAGAGCAAGTCCGTCAGTGATCCCCGTTCCCGAGAAGGTGTAGCGGAAGTAGAGATCGACCGTATCGAAAGCGCCGATGCGGGTCTGGCCGAACGCCGACGCCTGACCCTGGTCAGCCCGTTCGAAGCCCGAGACATGGTAGAGCGTGGCCTGCGCTCGCAGCTTGTCGATCGTCGCGCCGACCGAGGCCGTGAACTTGGTCTTGGGCTGGCCGTACATCAGGTCGTCGACGAGAGCCGCGGTCGGGCTGGCCTTGGTGTCCTGCTTAAGGCGGATATTGCCGGCAATGCGCGCGTCGAATGACGCAAAGCTGGTGTCGAGAACGTAGCTCGCGTCGAAGTCGATGCCGCTGAGGTCCGTCTTGCCGAGGTTGCGAACCAGGGTATCGAGTGCAACGCCGACCGGCGTCGCGCCGCTACCCCCAACACTAACCAGAGCCTGATCCGTCGATGTCGGATTGAGCAACGTGAACCCGATGTTGTTCGGATTGGCAAGGCCGGCGAGGATCTGGGCCAACTGCTGGCCCGTGGGCCTGTAGGTCCACAGGTTCGGGAAATTGTTGTAGAAGTCGGTGAGCCCCGTTCCGGTCACCGGGCGGCCGATCGTCCCGTTGAGATTGATGACGTAATAGGACGCGCTAAGCGTCAGACCATCGACCACAGGCGGCTCGATGGTCGCGCCGATCGACCAGCTTTTGGCCTTTTGCGGGGTCAGGCCGGTGACCGAACCGTTCCCGAGATAGACGCCGGTTTCGCCGGTCGCGAACGAATATCCCGGCGGCGGCGCCAGATATTGGCCTGGAATGAGGGTGGCCGTCGCGGATTGTGGACCGAGCTGATCGACCGGCGACGGTGCCGTAAACGACTTGCCCCAGTTTGCCCGGATCGAGATCCAGTCGATCGGCTTGTAGGTCAGCGCGAACTTCGGATTGAAGGTATCGCCGAAGTCGTTGTACTTGTCGTAGCGCGCCGAGGCCGAGAGAATGAGCTCGGTAAGGCCCGCCCCGCCCCCCGTCACGATCGGAGCCTGAAGTTCACCGAACAGCGATTTCACCGTTTGGGTGTAATCGTCGCGGGGCAGCCACCTCAGGCTGGCATCGGTGGTCTGGCGCTGGAAGATGTCGCGCATGTATTCAGCGCCGAGCGCGGCTCGCAGATCGCCGCCGGGAAGTTTGAAGAGCGGACCGTCGACGATGAAGCGATAGTTGAACAGCTCGTTTCGGCCGTAGCCCTGCTCGTATCCGTCGAGGATGTTCGAGAGTACGGCGGGATCGGTCGCTGCCAGATCGTAGGGATTGAGCGTGCCGTTTGCGAGCGCTGCCGCCTGTGCGACCGGGTCGATCAGGTTGTTCCGGTACGAAACGCGGCTGTTGCCATAGCTGAACAGCGCGCGCGACTGCCACCCCGAACCCATGTCATAAGTCAGCGAGGGCGATATGCTCCAGGTCTCCAGATCGGTCTTCTGGGTCTGCGAGCGATCGCCATCGACCGAGGCATAGTTGAAGCGCACCGTCTGCGTCTTGCCCGCATCGCCGCCGCCGGTGCTGATATAGTTGGGATTGGACGGGCTGATCGTAACCGTACCGGTCGTGTTGCCCAGCGTTCCAAGAGCACCGCCGTTCCCTCGGGTCTGCCGGTTGGCATAGAGCGCGGTGATGTCGACACTGAGCGAGCTGCCCAGATCTTGCGTGAAGCGCGCCATTGCGCTGTGCAGTTCTGCCGCGGGATAGATCGCGGTGTCATCCGACGGATCGCAGGTATTGGGACTGCCTGCGACGAGGCTCTTGCCCGAGACCAGATAGGTGTTGCTTCCGACCGAAACCGTCGGATTCGCGCAGTTGCGCCCAACGGGCACGCCGGTATTCCAGTCGATCCGCTTCACCCACTTGCGATCGGATCCGTAGATCGCGTCGTGCTTGGAGAAATTGTAGGCGACGTAGAGCCCGCCTCCGTCCCACTTCTTGCCTGCGATAAAGCCGGTGTCGTAGGAGGTGTAGTCGTCGCCGATGCCGACCCGCGCGTCGATCTTGACGCCATCATAGGTCTTGCGGGTCATGAAGTTGAGCACGCCGCCCAGGGCATCCGAACCATAGACCGCCGATCCACCGTCGAGCATCGCTTCGACACGCTCGACCGCTGCGGGCGGAATGATGTCCGGATCGACCGCGAGTTGCTGGGTGCCGGCGCCTACCACGCGGTGGCCGTCTATCAGCACCAGGGTCTGGGCACCGCCACTCGTGTTCGCGGCGGGCAGCGCGCGAAGGTTGGGGCGCGCGATCGGATTGCTCGCATTTGCGCCTGAAACCGGTGAGACGCCGGCCGGCACGATGCCGAAGAAGTTCGAGACTTGCGGCAGGCTGGCCAGAACCTCGTTCGTCGAAGTGCCTCCGGATACCTTCGATTGTTCTTCGGTAATTCCGACGACATTCGAGCCGGCCGGCGCGATCCCGCGAATCAGAGTGCCGGTCACGACGATCTCGTTGTCGCTGGAGGCCTTGGGCCGTGCATCGTCTTCCTGCGCGAAGGCGCATGCGGGCAGCAGCGAAATCGCAGCGACACCCGCCGCGAGGGTAAACCTGCGCGCGCGCAAACTGGTAGGCAACATCAACTCTCTCTCCCTGCGTCTCGATTTATTTAGGACACTCTAAATCGATAACTCAGCAAAATAGTCGGCAGGAAGAGTCGATGGCGAAAGCGATGAACTGATCGAGTGTGCGATGAATCTCGATCCATATCGTTGCTTTTACACGCCTCACCGTCAGATTTGTCCGATAAAGCTTTACCGTAACGCCCGAGCGAAGATCTGCACCTACATCTATAACAGTGCCCTTTTGCAGTAGACTCCGCTTCATCTATGCAGCACAACATTGCGCACAAACGACCGCGCGAAGCGGCGCTTAAAAATGGGAGAGCTGGACTTGGAGCAGCTTGAAACGGCGCGCGCGGAATGGCGTCGCTACTGGCCGATGGTGCTTGCGGCCTGCATCGGTTTTTCGTTCATGTCATTCATGACCGCGGCAGCCGGCGTTTTCATGGATCCGCTCGGCGCCGAGTTCCACTGGGGCCGCACCGAACTGTCGCTCGGCATGGCCATCGCCTCGATACTGTCGATCTTGTGCTCGCCATTCATCGGCATTCTGATCGACCGTCACGGATCACGCCGACTGGCCTTGCCCGGGCTTGTCCTGACCAGCATTGCAATCGCGGCCTTTTCGCAGGTCAACGGCACTATGACCCAATGGCTGGGTCTGTGGATCGCCTGGGGCGTCGTGGCACTTCTCGTTCAATCGACCCTGTGGTCCACTGCGATTGCGAGTGTGTTCAGGGTTGGCAAGGGGCTGGCATTAGGGGTGACGATGTCCGGCACGGCTCTTGCGCAAGTCGTGGCACCGCCGCTTTCCAATTATCTCATCGCAATGTTTGGATGGCGGACCGCCTATGTAGTCCTTGGCCTGGGGTGGGGTGGGTTCGCGCTGCTGCTGTCTGTCTTCTTCTTGTTCGACCTGCGTGACCGGGCGCGCCAGCGTACACTTCAGCCTGCAGATGTCAGTGTTGCTTCTGTGAGCCTACCCGGCCTCGGTATCAGCGAAGCCTGGCGAGACGTTTCCCTCTGGAAGGTCGCAGCAGCGACTTTCCTCGTTCTGACCGTCACGATAGCCGTCGTCGTGCACCAGTTTCCGATCCTCGTCGAAGCGGGTATGAGCCGGACCCAAGCTGCCTGGCTGGTAAGCCTGTCCGGTGTCGCGGGTGTAATGGGCAAACTCATTTCCGGGACCTTGATCGATCGGTATCATGCCCGGATCGTCGGCGGCATCACGCTTGCCTCAACGGCAGTGGGCTGGCCCCTGCTGATGTCGGGGATCGCAACCCCCGTGACCATCGTGATCGGCATCATGATCAGCGGATACGCAGCTGGCACCAAGATCCAGCTCTGTAGCTACTTGACGGCAAGGTATGCCGGCATGCGCAATTACGGGACGATCTTCGGGTTCATGACCAGCGTCATTGCGCTTGCATCGGCCATCGGTCCGCTGGCCGCAGGTGCATCCTACGATCACTTCGGCAGCTACACGCCCCTTCTGTTGGTTGGCGTTGCCATTTCCCTCATTTCCGGCGGCCTGGTCTTCAGCTTGCGCAGCTATCCGGATTGGAACGCACAGGTTCCGGTTGCGGCTTGAGGTCTGCTTCAGGGTAAGGATCGCATGATGTCTTCGGAGTATGCAGGAACGCGCAGCGAGTTACCGCTCGCGATCGTCGTGGGAGCAGGTGGCCTTGGGATGGCCATTGCCCGGCGCCTGGCGCAAAACCATCACATCGTCCTTGCCGACATAAACGCTGTCTTGGCCGCCCGCCAGGCGGCCGCGCTTATCGAGGAAGGCGGCGAGGCCACGCCGCTGGGCTGCGACGTGACGGTAGAGACCTCGGTTGCAGAACTTGGCAATGTGATCCGCGAGCGAGGGGGCTTCAGATCCCTCGTCCATGTCGCCGGCCTATCGATTGCTGCTGGCGATTTTGCGGCGATCGTCAACGTCAATCTGCGCGGCCCGGCACTTGTCGCACGCGAGCTCCTACCGCTTGCGCTACCGGGTGCGTGCGCAGTGCTGATCGCCTCGATGGCCGCCCACCTTTCGAGCGCCGACAGTGCGGCCGCCGAGATCCTTTCAGATCCGACGAATCCGGAACTGGCCCCTCGCCTTGCAGCCCATCTTGGCGTGCAAGTGGCAACCCCGTCGGCAGCCTATGCACTCTCGAAGATCGGACTGATGACGCTTGCTCGTTCTGCGGCGGCTGATTGGGGGCAGAAAGGAGCTCGCATCGTTTCCCTATCGCCCGGCATGATCGCCACCCCCATGGGCAAAGGCGCTTATGCGGAAAGCCCGAACAAGGCGCGGATGTTCGCCCGAAGCCCCCTCAAAAGGGAAGGGTCGATGCACGAGATCGCAGACGCGGTGGAATTCCTCGTGTCGGACCGTGCTGCGTTCATCAGCGGCACCGACCTACTGGTCGACGGAGGGCTGAGCGCCGCCCTCACCCACTCCTGATCAGTCGAGCTCTTCCTGCACTTCCTTCATCTGGAAACGCGCCCGGATGCGGCGCGCCCAGACCTTGCGGCTGTACTGGCTGGCGATAACGGCAAGCTCCGGGTCCCCCTGAAACAGTGCCCCGAATTCCATCAGCCGGGCGTTGCGCCAGCTCTGGACGAAGCGGCGGTGCTCCGGTGAGACATCGTCTGCGGCAGGCCCCTGGTAGGTCCTGCGCGAAAACGCGACGTTGATGTCGAAAATCAGCTTGATGTAGGCGCTGTCGGCAAGTCCGAAAACGACGTCTTGTGTCTCACGCTCGAGTTCGCGGACCTCGTTGAACCCTGCATCGTCAGAAACTGCCCGGGTGCGCTCCACAAGGTCAGACGTTCTCTCAACGATCAGATCATGGGGAGCGCGGGCTGCCTTGCGCATGGCCTCAACCCATAACGCAGTGGCGATAACGGTAATATCCTCGGGCGGCACATCCATCATCGACAAGTACATGCTGACAATGGATTCGATGGTCGACGAGTCTGGTCGGGACGCGAAATAACCGCCCGAATTGCCACGACGAACCGTAAGGAAACCCTCGCGCTCCACCAGTCTTGCAGCTTGCCGAACCGTGGCTCGCGCAAAGCCAAGCTCGGCAATCAGGGCCTCTTCCCGACCAATGTAAGCCCCTGGCTCGCGAGCAAGGACCATCTCTCTCAACTTGTCCGCTGCGGCGTCGAGAGCCGTTTTGCTTTTGCGCTTGTCCATCCCGCATTTTCAAAACACGAAACCGGTCGCTTCGTCCAGTCTGTTCGTCTGGGCGATACGGGCAGCCCTATGCCATGCTTGACAGTCTTTGAGTATCCTTTTTAAAACGAACATCGACAAGAGTCGGGGCGCATCGCGTGCTCCATAACCAAACAGGACTCATTTTGGAGAGAGACATGTCACGTCTTCCTTGGGACATGAGCGGCCGCGTCGTCGTGATTTCCGGCGGCAATGCCGGCATCGGGCTCGGCTTTGCGCGTGGGATCGCGCGTGCCGGCGGCGATGTCGTCATTTGGGGCCGCCGTCAGGATCGAAACGAAGAGGCCGCCCGGGAACTCGCGGAGTTCGGCGGCAATGTCTTCACGCAAGTGGTCGACGTCGCCGACGAGGCCCGCGTGATCGAAGCCTTCGCCGAGGCGGGCGAGGAAATGGGACGTGTCGACGGCGCCATTGCCAACGCGGGTCTCATGAAGAACCAGGGCTGCTTCACCAACATGACCGGTGAAGCATGGCACGACCTGCTCTCGGTCAATCAGCACGGCGCCTTCTACCTCGCCCGCGAGGCGGCAAGGCACATGCGAACCCGCGCCGAAGCCGGCGATCCGGGCGGATCGATCCTGTTCTGCGCCAGCCTTTCGGCCGTCACCGGATCGATCGGCATGCAGCATTACAACGCTTCGAAGGGCGCGATGGCGGCGCTGGCGCGCGGCATCGCCGTCGACCTGGGCAAATACGGCATTCGCGCAAACACGGTTTGCCCGGGCTATACCGAGAGCGAAACGGTCAAGGACCAGGGACCGGATTCCCCGCTCGGCAGTCAGGTACGCGAGCGCTGTCCGATCCCGCGCTTCGGCAACCCTGCCGACTTCGAAGGAATCGGCGTCTACTTCATGAGCGATGCCTCACGGTATCACACGGGCGACCTCGTTCGCGTTGACGGCGGCTGGATGGCCAACGCCGGCAAACTCAACACCTCTGCGGAGCGCCGGGCATGAGCGTCGCACCCATCAAGGACGCCGAAAAGGTCCAGACCAAGGTCTTCCGGGTCGAGCAGTTCCGCGCCCCCAAGATCGCGCCCGAGCGCCAGGCCGCACTAGAAGCTGCCGAAGCCGAGCCGCTCGACATGAGCGTCGAGAGCATCCTTGCCGATGCCAAAGCACAGACGGGCCTTAGCGATTTCGGCCCGATGGATTTCACCGAACGTCTCGCCGTGCTCGCCGACGAAGTCGCGGCCAACGCAAACCTCTGGCGCTTCGCCAAAGCCCAGTTCCGCAGCGCATGCGTCAAGCAGGCAGCCAACCGGCTCAAGAACAAGGCATTCCTCGACAGCCACCCGCAAGTCGACGCCGAAGTCATCGACCGTCCGATCATCATCGTCGGTCTACCGCGCTCCGGCACGACGCATCTTGAAAACCTTATCGCCGCTGATCGGAGACTGCGTCATCTCCCGGTCTACCTCGGATCGGAAGCGGTACTGGCGCCTGGTGAAACGGCCGGCGAGGACGGGCTCGATCCGCGCTGGGTGCGCTCCAGCGCGCATTGGGACCGGATGAAGCAGAACGCGATCATGGCGGCGATGCACGAGCATTCGCCCGATCATGCCTGCGGCGAGAACGAGCTGCAGATGCCCGATTTCACGACCTACCAGTGGGAATGGATGGCCGAGGTGCCGGCGTGGCGCGACTACCTGCTCGGGCACGATCAGACCCCGCACTACGCCTATGGCAAGCGCATGCTCAAAGCGATCGCCCTGCAGTTCCCATCGGAACGGCGCTGGATCCTCAAGGGCAATCAGCACAGCGAGCAGATCCCCGCACTTATCGCCAACTATCCGGACGCCTACATCGTCCAGATCCACCGCGATCCGCTGGCACTGCTGCAATCGGTGCTGACGATGCGCGGACTCTCGGTGCTCGCACACCAGAAGCAGCCAGACATCCAGGCCCATGTCACCTACTGGGTCGATCGTATCGAGCGGATGCTACGGGCGTACTTGCGCGACATGGATGCCGTTCCTGTCGGTCAGCGACTCGACATCCTGTTTGGCGACGTCATCGCCGACGACATCGGCACCGCCCAGCGGGTGCTTGGGTTTGCCGAGCTGGAATCGAGCGAGGAGAGCATCGCCGACATGCGCGCCTACATGGACAGTCATCCGCGCGGGAAGGACGGACGCGTCGTCTATGACCTTGCCGGCGATTTCAGTCTGGACATCCCTGCCCTGCGCCAACGCTTCGCATTCTACACCGATCGCTTTCAGGTGAAACAGGAAGTGAAATGATGCGATCAAACAGCCGGTGGCATGAGAACTTGCGATGCGAGTTGGCATTCATCGCGCTGCTGACCATTCCCACCACGGCGGGAGCCAAAGATATGCAATCGATCACTCGCGATGCCAACCAACCCCTTAACGCCCAGATCATCAACGACGGCTTGGGCAAGCAGGATGCCGTCGATCTGGGCAACGGCATCTACATGTCGAAGGACGTCTCGAACCTCTATCTGGTAACGACGCCTGCGGGCAGCGTCCTCATCAACACCGGCATCATCTACAGCGCCGCCGAGAACAAGCGCCGCTTCGATGCCGTGACGGACAAGCCGATCCGCAAGATCGTCTTCACCCAGAGCCATGAAGACCACATCGGTGGCTGGCCGACCTTCAATGCTGCGGGCGTGGAGACGATCGGGCAGGCCAACCTTCCTTTCGTACGCACCCAGTACCGCGACCTCGGCAAGGCCATGGGCGCGCGCTCTCGCCGTCTGTGGAGCCGCGACCAGAAGCAGGAATTGACCGAACGGCCCGAGCCCGTCCTGACGACCACGTTTCACGACGCGCACACCTTCGAACTCGGTGGCCGCCGATTCGAGCTCTATTCGGTTCCGGGCGGTGAAACGGTCGATTCGCTGGTGGTCTGGCTACCCCGCGAGAAGATCGTCTTCACCGGCAACATGACCGGCCCGCTCTTCGGACATGTGCCGAACCTCTACACCGTCAGGGGCGAGCGCTACCGTTACGTCCAGTGGTACATCGACAGCGTCCAGCGGGTGATCGACCTCAATCCGGAGGTGCTGATCACCGGTCACGGCGAACCGGTGCGCGGCGCTGCGAACATTCGCGCCAGCCTCACCAAGATGCGCGATGCCACCCAGTATCTGCGCGACGAGACTTTCAAGGGGATGAACGCGGGCAAGTCGCTGTGGGAGCTGATGGAGACGATCAAACTCCCGCCGGAGCTCGTGATCCCGCAAGGACATGGCAAGGTTCCCTGGATCGTTCGCGCGATCTGGGAGGAACATCTGGGGTGGTTCCGTTACGAATCCTCGACCGAGCTTTACTCGGTACCGCCCCAGTCGGTGCTGCCTGACCTCATTGCGCTTGCAGGCGGCGATGCAGCAGCACTCGATCTCGCCGCCAAGTACTTCGGTGACAATGCCCCTCTAAAGGCGCTGCACATTGCCGAGGCAATTGCCCCTGCATCCCCCTACTATCACCGCGCCCTTGAAATCCAGCTCTATGCGCAGAGGCTCATCCTCGACACGGCGGGCCGGGAAAACTTCAGCGAAGTGCGCTGGCTTGAAAGTGAAATCCGGCGCCTCGAAGCAGCGCTGGCGGGAGACAACTGATGATGCACCCTCGCCTTTCCGTCGATGCGATGTGCTCGTTCCAGTGGCCCTTCGAGCGCGAACTGGCGCTATGGAAGGACATGGGCGTGCAGCATGCCGGGCTTCTCATGAACAAGGTGGCGGACGACCCCGAGCGTCACCTTGACGCTCTCGATGATGCCGGCATTCACATCAGCACGCTGATCACAGCAGGTTTCCAGCTTGGGGATCCCGCAACCTGGAGTTCGACGCGCGCCGTCCACCGCGCCATGATCGATCTCGTGGCGAGCCGCAAAGGCCACTCGATCTACTTCACGACCGGCCGGACCGTCAGCTGCGATTGGGACGAGGACCTCGCCCTGTTTGCTGAGGCCGTCGCTCCAACCGTCAAATATGGCCAGGAACGCGGCGTCATCGCGGCGTTCGAGCCGACCCTCCGTACCAATGTATCCTTCTGCGGAAGCCTCTCCGACGCAATCGAAATTGCCGAGGTGACTGGCCTTGGCATCGTTTCGGACTTCGGAAACAACTGGGCGGAGCGCGGCCTTCGCGAAACCGTGAAGCGGGCGATGCCGCATTTAGCGCTCGCGCAAATCGGCGATATCGCGATTTCATCTGCCGGCGGACGTTCGCACATCGGCAAGGGGGACTTGCCGCTCGAGCGCATGCTCGGCGACATCCTCGACGCCGGGTACGAAGGCGTCTTCGACCTTGAGGTCGTGCCGGCCGACTACACTGCCGAAACCAATGAAAATGAGCTTCGCGACGGCATCAAGGCCGCTTCGGATCTGCTTTACGCGATGAAAATCTAAGGATCGGAACCGAGCGAACGGGCCGGTAAACGGCCTGCACAAATAGGGCGCCAGCAAAAGGTGCGCCCCGAGAACGGAATGGGAGAGGTAGGAATGTCCGAGACTTTCGCGGGTAAATCCGCACTCATCATAGGTGCCGGCCAGAACATCGGCCGGCGTATCGCCCAGGAATGGGCTGCCCGCGGGGCGCGCGTTGCCGTTGCCGATATCAGCCTCGAAGGGGCCGAAGAGACCGCACAGATCCTGAGAGACGCCGGCACCGAGGCTGTGGGGCTTCACTGTAATGTTCTGGATGATGCTTCGGTCGTCGCAACCATCGATGCGGCGGAAAAAGCGCTCGGACCTCTCGACATCCACATGAACAATGCCGGAATCCTCTCGGGCGGCAATCCGGAAGACATCCCGATGGCGGAATGGCAGCGGATGTTCGACGTCAATCTCTTCGGCATGGTCCGCGCCAACAACTTGATCGTGCCGCGCATGCTGAAGCGCGGATCGGGCCATATCGTCAATACCGGCAGCTTCGCCGGGCTCTATCCCTTCGCCGCGAGCCGGGTTCACTACGCCGCGTCCAAGGCAGCAGTGATTTCGATGTCGCAGAACCTCGCGCTCTACCTGAAGCAGTTCGGCATTCGGGTGAGCTGCCTTTGCCCCGGTCCCGTCATGACAAGCTCGCCCGATGCCATGAAGCATTTCAGCGAGAACTATGTGATGCGCGCGCCCGGCAGCCATCTGAGCGTCATGACGCAGCAGCACACGGCGAAAGTCCTGTCGGACGGAATGGAAGCCGGCCGCATCCTCATCCCGACGCATGAAGAGGCCTGGGAAACGCTGACGCAGTGGGCTGCGGATCCTGACGCTTTCGTCGAGAAGAAGCACCAGGAGTTCCTCGCAGGCGATCCGGGGCGTCCCGGCATCACGCAGGACGTCATCGATTCCATCAAGGCCTGAGCCCAACTCGCCAGAGGAACACAATCTCATGGAATTGCTTGATCCCAAGGAACGCATCGAGCGCGGCCAAGTTGTCGGGAAGGCCGTCGTCGGCCGCGACCTGCCTCCCCCAGCAAGCCCGGTTGAGGCCGGTTGGCGGGACTTCATCTTTGCGGAAATCTGGAGCCGCCCGGGCCTTGACATACGGACGCGCTACCTCGTCGCCATCGCCAGTGCCGCAGCCAGCAACGGACCCGTCGATGTCCTTGACGACTACATTCGCGGAGCCCTTGCGGGCAGCGATCTGAGCCAGATCGAACTGCGAGAGGCCGCACTGCATCTCGCGGTCTATACGGGATGGTCACGCGGTATCGAGCTCGACAGAGCCGTCACGCGAGTCGCAGAAGAACTCGCCCTCCCGCCCTGCCCGTTTGCGCCGATCCGGATCGAGCCGTGGAACCCCGCTGAACGCATCCAGCAGGGTATCGACGAGTTCGACGCCGTCATGGGCTTTCCCGGCCCGCCGCCGGTTACACCCTACTTCGAGGCAGGGATCGACAATTTCGTGTTCGGCGAGATGTGGAAGCGCGCAGGCCTCGACCAACGCTCGCGGCGGTGGGTCACCCTCGTCGGCGTTTCGGAGAGCTGCGCCACAACGCCGATCAAGACACATTTCTACGCGGCCATGGCGAGCGGGAACTGCGAGCCTGACGAGCTTCAGGAGTTCGTGCTGCAGTATGCTGTGCATGCCGGATGGCCGAAAGCCTCGGTGATCCAGGGTGCGGTCATGGCGATGATCAAGAACTTCAAGGCAGGCCTCGCCTGGGATGCGTGAGGAAAATCCGAAAATGCTGAAGACCGCTTTCATCGGCCTTGGGAGCCAGGGCCGCCCGATGGCGGAACGCATGCTTGCCGCCGGCTTCCCGCTGACCGTCTGGGCAAGGCGGCCCGAAGCCCTCGCATCCTTCGTGGACATGGGGGCGATGGCCGCCAACGATATTGCCGCTCTGGCTGCGGATGCCGATCATGTCGGCATCTGCGTTGTCGACGATGCCGGAGTGGCTCAGATCTGCGACGCTTTGGTCCCGGAGATGCGCCCGGGCAGCTTGCTCGCGATCCACTCGACGATCCTACCTGAAAGCTGCGAGGCTCTCGCCACAATTTGCGAGGCCCGCGGAGTTGCGTTCGTCGACGCGCCGGTAAGCGGCGGAGGCGGCGCGGCCGCTGCCGGCACGTTGACGGTCATGTGCGGCGGCACCGCTGCAGCCTTCGAACAGGCGAGGCTAGTGTTCGAGAGCTTTGCCGGCACCCTGGTACACCTTGGCGCGAGCGGTTCGGGCCAGCGTGCCAAGATCGTCAACAATTCGCTGATGGCTGCCAACATGGGCCTTGCTCACGCGGCAATGGAAGCCGGAGCCCTGCTTGGGATAGCGCCTGACGCACTGGCCGCACTCATCAAGGCGAGCAGTGGTCGAAGCTTCGGCTTCGAAGTCTATGCCCGTTTGCCTGCACCAGGTGCATTTGCGCACGGAGCCGCTCTGCTGCGCAAGGACGTCGATCTGCTGCAGGCAATCTTACCGCACGCCCCTGGAACCCGGTCTCTGGCGGCAGCTGCCGATCCATTTCTTATCGAGGCCTGCTCGTCCGCATTGGTCGGGTCTCAAGCATAGAATATGGCTATGGCACTGCCAAAAAAGCCTATTTGACCCTATGCGTTCGAGCATGTCATCCCGTTCTCACAAAACAGGGGAGATGCGGAATGACAATGGGCAAGTTGGCATATGTTGCCTTGGCAGTGGCCTGTATGGCTGCAGTAGGTAGTGCGGCGGCGCAGCCCGCCGACTATCCCGCGCCGGCTCCGGCAAACGCGCCGGTCGAGACGGGCGCCATCCCGCTCTACGGCGCCAAAACGCCCGGATCTGTCGATAGCGAGAACTGGGCCCAATACTTCGGCAAGGACTATGCAGTCCGCAACGTAACTCGGCCTACTTTGACCCCCGTGCTACCCGATCCGGCCAAAGCGACCGGCGCCGCCGTGATCGTGGCGCCCGGCGGTGCCTTCATGGCGCTTTCCATGTCGCATGAGGGCTGGAACGTCGCGCAGGCCCTTGCAGATCGCGGTATTGCCGCGTTCGTGCTGAAGTATCGCCTCCTGCCTACGCCCAAGGACGAAGCGGAAGCTGGGAAATATGTCTGGGCCAAGATGATGGCGGGCATTGCCGATCCAACCAGGCAGCCGGTGCTGACCAATCCGCAGGCAACCGAGGACGGCCTTGCCGCGCTGAAGATGGTGCGAGAAAACGCCACCAAATGGGGCATCGATCCCGCTCGCGTCGGCATGATCGGCTTTTCGGCGGGCGCCATGACGTCGCTCCAGACCGTGCTTGCCGCGAAGCCGGGCGAGCGGCCTGCCTTCTTCGGGTACATCTATGGCCCGCAGGCAAAAATCGACGTTCCGGCAGATGCATCACCAATGTTCGATGCGATCGCTCTCGACGATCCGCTATTTCCCTCGATGGGCTTTCCGATTGCGCAGGCCTGGCTAGCAGCCAAGCGGCCCGTCGAGATCCATGGCTACCAGCAGGGCAGCCATGGTTTCGGGCTCGGAAAGCCAAACACGACGACGACGCTCGTGCTAGACGAATTCACCGCGTGGCTTTCTATGCAGGGATTCCTGACCCGCAAAGCAGCGCCCTGACCGGCAAAGAGTGCGCGCCGTTAACCGGCGCGCACCAAGTCGAAGCTTTTCGCCATGTGCTGCGAAAAAGCCGTCCTCAGCGGGATGGAACGTTCATAAGAGGATGGAATCGCGGATCGCATCGATATTCTCGCCAACGGCATCGATGGACCAGTCCGGCCGGTAGAGACCTTCCGTCTCGGTAATGAAGGCACGGGCGACGCGGCCGCCCATGGAGACGTACATCTCGCCTGTAACCGAGCAGCTCTCATGCGCCAGCCACCCGACAACGGACGCCACGAGTTCCGGCCCCATTGGCGGATACTGCGAGATGTCGAGGCCCTCGGCCATGCGCGTCACCGCGCCGGGCAGGATGATGTTGGACTTCACTCCCCGAGCCGCGCCTTCTATCGCGACGATGTTGTTGAAGCCGATCATCCCGGACTTCGAAACCGCGTAGTTTACCACGCTGGGCATCGAATATAGCCCGCCGATCGATCCCGTCCTCGCCCATGTCGACGTGGTGGTAGAAGACGTGGCTTTCCACCGATGCCCGGTCTCCGTCGAGTTCGATGTAAGATTGCCCGATCAGATGCTGCGTGTCCTTGATCGCATCCGCGCCGGGGACGACCCAGGCAAGATAGGCTTCGAAGTCGCCGGAATAGACGCCGTAGTCGAAGTGCGCTTCGGGCCACCAGCAGGAGCGGATCAGCTCGGCGCTGCGACGATCCTCGCCGCGTGCCAGGCGGGCAATGGAATTGCGAATTGCCTCGCGATCGGCGAGCAGAGTGAATTCTGGGTTCATTTTCCCCTCCTTGCCAAGCTGGCCGCGCCTGGCTTGGTCTAGGTTACCCTCGACGATATCGGCAACGAAGTGCCCGGCCATTGGCTCCACGGCGATATCGTGGAGCAATCCGGGGCCCCAGAACTGTAAGATCGATGATCGTATCGAAACCGGCCGCTTTCAAGTCATCGAGCCGGGATATCGCATGGATCAGGACCCGGCCGAGGTCCTTCTCGGAAATCGTACCATTTGCCGTTTGAATCGTGGCACGCCTCAATCCCCTCAGATTTCCAGGCAGACTTTGCCGAGCTGAGTGCCCGAGCGCATGTGCGCCACCGCGTCTGCAAATCTCTCAAGTGGGAAGGCCCGATCGATCACCGGGTGCAGGTCATGCGCCTCTATCGCGCGCACCATGTCGAGCTGGTCCCGCCGACTGCCCACGGTAACGGCCTGCAAGCGCAGCCGCTTTGCCTGCACGATCGCGAAAGGCATCGTGTCTGTTTCGAAGCCCGCCGTAGCCCCGATGATGGCGACATGCGCTCCGGTTCGCGCCGCCCGGAAGCTTTGCGCCAGCGTGTTGGGACCGCCCACCTCGATCACATGCTCCACGCCCAGACCGTCGCTCAGGTCGAGCACCGCCGTGCTCCATTCCGGCGTAGCGGTTCGGTCGATCACGTGATCCGCGCCAAGAAGGTGCAAGCGATCCGCTTTTTCCCGCGAGGAAGTGACGGCAATGACGGTTGCGCCCGCTGCCTTGGCGAATTGCAGCGCAAATAGCGACACTCCGCCCGTTCCCAGGATAAGTACACGCGACCCGGGCCTAACTCCGCCGTCTGCGACGACCGCGCGCCATGCCGTCACGCCGGCGCAGGGGAGCGTCGCGGCTTCGAGGAACGAGAGGTTCCGGGGTGCCCGCGTGAAATGCCGGGCTGGCCGGACGACTTCCTCGCATGCGAAGCCATCGGCCGGTCCGCCGGGAGAATTGTTCAGCTCGGCGCGATCGATATGACCGTCAACCCAATTGGGATGGAAAAGGCTGATCACGCGGTCGCCCAGCTCGAACCGCGTAACGCCCTCTCCCAGTTCGATGACTTCGCCCGCACCGTCTGACAGTGGGATCAAACCATCGGGTGCGGGAAAAACCCCTGCGACGACGAGGCCGTCCCTGAAGTTCAGCGAAGCTGCGCGCACGCGAACCCGGATCTCTCCAGGGCCGATGGGCACCGAGGGACATTGCCCAAGCCGGAGCCGAT
>NZ_DAMDBA010000057.1:0-10271 GCF_032093395.1 Novosphingobium sp. | reverse complement strand
CCCCCTCGCCCGATTGCGCGATGAGACACAGAGCCTTCATCGGAACTTCGCGCCGAGTTCGATGCCGTACGTAACCGGCGAATTCCAGACGGTACCGGTGCCCAACGTATTGAACAATACCTGCGTCTGAAAACGACGGTTGGTCACATTGTCCCTGAACAACGCCACCGTGTAGCGATCGGAAGGATCGGTCGCCTTGTCGCCTGCGGCCTGCCGAGCCAGCGCCATTACCGGCCAGCTCGCCATCGAGCATGCGATCGCAAAAATGGACGCAGATCGCGCGGCATTCAGGCCAATCATGAAATCCTCCCTGGATGCGTCGCGGTTCCCGCTCGCTATCTCGTCGGGCGCCCGTTCGTCTGCCAGCCGAAGCGCCTTCTGCGTTGCCACTGGATAGAACCGAGCACTGCCTTTGCACTTGACGGATCGCGACACTCGCCGTGTTCGGACGAACTTCGCTGGAGCGATGATGCCCGGATTGCACGTACTGAAATCAACCGCCGCCCTCGAACAATCCAACGAGCAAATTCACCATTTAGTATCATATTTGACGATTATGATGCGAGCTGCCGACTGAACGCTCGGCGGCAATGGCGACTGAAAACCATTCGGCAGCAATGGGAAAGCGAGAATTCACGCAGGCTATTTCGCTAGTTCACCTCCTATGCCTTCGTACACCTCTTCGTATTTCCGGAACCGAGAAGATCATTGCAACATTCAGGAATCGATAATACAGTGCCCTAATTATAAAAAACAATGATGGGGTGAGGACTATGAGGCTTTCGAGCTTAAAGGCTTACTCGTGCCGGCTTGCCACCGGCGCTGCAATTTGCGCGGTAGCGACAGCAACGGCGCACGCTCAGAGCGATCCAGGACAGACATCCCAGGCTCAAGCGACGGCGGACTCCGAGATCGTTGTCACCGGTACATTGATCCGCGGGATCGCTCCTGCCGGCTCCAACGTCGTCGGCATGAATGAACAGCAGGCCGAAGCCACGGGCGGCACCAGCACCAACGAAATCCTTGCAAGCATTCCCCAGGTCAGCAACTTCTTCGGGCTGGTTCCCGCCGGTGTATCGTCCGTGTCCGGCTCGAACGGCAGCAATCCGATTTCCCGGCCGAACCTGCGCGCGCTGCCCGCCGCGAATACCAGCGGCGGCGCGCAGACGCTGGTTCTGATCGACGGACACCGCGTGGTCGGCGCAGGAACCCAGCAGATCGCTGTCGATCCGGACATCATCCCGCCTATCGCCATCGAGCGGGTCGAGGCGATGCTCAACGGCGGCTCGGCGGTCTACGGTTCGGATGCTCTTGGCGGCGTGCTCAACTTCATGACCCGCAAGACTTATGACGGCGTCAAAGTCGAGGGTCGCGTCGGCTTCGGCGATGACTATACGTCATGGGATGCAGGCTTGCTTGTCGGCAAGAAATGGACCGGCGGCGGCCTCTATGTCGCTTACAACTACGCGCGGCACGATGCGATCTTCGGATCGGATCGCGATTACGTGAGACGTATCGACTGGAACACCGGCGTGCCCGTCGGACGCAATTGCGCCGATCCCACGACTACCATCGGAACGACCACCTACGTAAACTCCGGAAACGGCCTGGTGGCGGGCGACCCCAATACCTGCGACCCTTCTCAAGACCAGGCAATCTATCCGCGCAACGAACTCAACACCGCATTTGCGCGCCTCACCCAGGACCTCGGTGATTGGCTGAGCGCAGACGTTTCCGCGAACTATGCCAATCGCAAGACGACAGGTTTCGGCGGCACGCTTGGCGCTGTGGGCAGCACGACCGGCACGGTCACGGTAACCTCGGCAAATCCCTTCTACCGTAACACGGGCGGTGCCAACAGCGGCAGGACACAGACGGTCCGTTTCAATTACGGACCCGTAGACGGTGAACGCTCGAACCGCCAAGATACCGAACTGCAATCGTGGAGCGTTACACCGACGCTGACGGCCAAACTCGGCAGCGACTGGCAGGCCCGTGCGCTATTCAGTTATGGTCGCAGCAAGGTCACCTACGACAATAATGTCCTCGACCCGCTTGCGCAGGCCGCTGCACTCGCCGCAGGGACGCTCAATCCCTACGACATTGCCTCGACCTCACCCTCGGTGCTCGCAAATATCCTGGACGGACACGAGCGTGGATTTGGCCGCAATGAACTCTACGACTACAGGTTCATCGCGGACGGCCCGGTGTTCAAGCTTCCTGGCGGCGACGTCCGGGTCGCGGTCGGTAGCGAATACATGCGCGACAACTTCGCGCGCCAGACCACGGACGCCAGCCTGAGGCCCCTGCCGATCGTCAAATACACCCAGACGGTCAAATCGCTGTTCGGAGAGGTGCAAGCGCCGATCTTCAACGATGCCGGCCCCGGACTTGAAAGCCTGCTGCTTTCCGCTTCGGCCCGGTACGACAAGTACAATGACTTCGGCGACACGTTCAATCCGAAGTTCGCCGTGACCTACAAGCCGATCGACTGGCTTTCCATTCGGGCAAATTGGGGCAAGTCGTTCACGGCACCCTCGCCTGTCGATCAGCTAGGGCCGCTTACGGCGTCGGCCAACCTCGTGCCGGGCCAGTTTCTGGCCCCGCCGCCCGGATCCAGCTTTGCACCCGGCGAGACCGGCGTATTCCTCGGCAACGGTTCGGTCACCGGCCTGACGCCGCAAACCGCCAAGAGCTGGGCCGTTGGTGCCACGATCGAACCTCCGTTCATTCCCGGGCTTACGCTCGATGCAAGCTATTATCACATCGATCTCAAGGGGACGATCGGCCGACCCGTGACCGGAACCGGTCTCACTGACTTCTACAATAACTTCCCCAATCTCTGGATCTTCCGTCCAAGCGGACAGCAACTGGCGGCCATTGTTGCGGGCCTACAGAACCCCGCCAATGCCGGCTTCACGGTCCTTAATCCCACTTCGGCGGCTCAGGCCCTTGTGAGTTCTGCCGGCGGGGCTGGCATTCCGGTCGGCGTCGTTCTCGACACCCTCGTGCGCAATCTCGGCACGTCCACGCTGACCGGCATCGATTTCGATGTCAGCTATGTGCTCGACACGAGTTTCGCATCGTTCGACGCCCGGGTGGCCGGGAACATTCGCCTCACGCAGGACTCCCAGATGAGCCCGACGGCAGCTGTCGTCGACGAACTGGCATTCGGCACGCCCAAGGCAAGGATCATGTCCACCCTTGGAACCACGATCCACGGGTTCCGCGCGCAAGCCACATGGTATCATTCAGCCGGCTACAAGCGCGGCGATGCGGGACAGCCATCGGCGTTTGGCCAGACCCGGATCAAGTCATTCGACACGGTCGACCTGTTCTTCAAATATGCGTTCAAGGGCAGCGGGCTGACCGACGGATTGGCGGTGACCTTCAACGTCAACAATGTCTTCGATCGGGATCCTCCGGTCTACAAGAACGTCGGCCAAGCGGGATACGACCCCAGTGTCGCCTTCACTCTCGGACGTATCTTCCAGATCGGCGTCCAGAAAGAATTCTGAATTCAACACAATTTGCGCTCCCTCCTTGCCCGGTCGGCGGTCTTCGCCGACCGGGTCTTTTCTCTGGGTGCACTGTCCATGGGAAAGGTGAGAAAGCGATGACCCAACAATACGGCATTGGTCACCGGCGCGGCATCCGGGATCGGCAAAGCCTGCGCAAAACGGCTTGCTCGTGACGGTATGGCGGTAGGTGTCGTGGATACCTTTCGGACGGGCGGTCGAGCCTGACGAGAAGAACAATGCGCCCGGATCTGCCGGAACCACGCTTTTCATGCGCGCGTCCAGCCTGTCATCCGGCACCGCCAGCCCTAGAACCAGAAACGCACGCCAGGAACGAGCAGTACCTCCCCCTTCCCCGCCGACCACGGCGAGTTCTCGCAGAAACGGGAACCGGCTCGACGCATAAAAACCGGGTGCGCTCGCCGCGATCTGCGGATCGAGCCCGCAAAGGATCTCAAGAAAGTCCTTCTTGAGCACGCTCTCCTCGAAGAGCAAATACGATACCGCCGAGTGCCCGATCAGATATTCAAGCTCGGCCGGGGTCGAAAACGTGCTAAGCGGCGTTGCGACGCCGCCCGCCAGCGCCGCCCCGAACATTGCCGAAAGGAACTCCGCCCGATTGGTCATGAGGATGCCGACACGCTCCCCCTTGCCCAGTCCAGTCGCGATCAGCGCCTTGGCCACCTCCCGCGATCGGTCCCACAGGTCGCAATAGCTCCATCGCTCGCGCGACCCGTCGTCAAGACGGTGGACCAGCGCTTCACGGCCGCCGTAGCGGGACGTTACGTCCCACAGGAAGCCGCCAAGCGTCCGTTCTCCTAACCCCGCCTCCTCGCTAAGCGGAAGCCCGCGCGCGATGGAGACGGAGCGATCGACAACGAAATCGTGCGAAGACAATGTCCGTGCTCCTCAGTGCGGCAGTTGGACTTCGTTGACCGAGGTGACGACGATCTTGCCGTCCTGATTGGTCATCCGCACTTCGATCCGCACGACCGGGAAGCCCCATTCGGATTTCTCGATCTTCTCGATCACCTCGCCCTCGATGTAGGTGACGTCGCCCTCGAAGGCTGGCCCGCGGAATTCGCTCTTGGCATGGCGGACCATACCGTCATGCCCGGCCCAGAACGCGAGGTAGTCAGTGTTCCAGGCTGCCATCGTCGCGCCGTAGCCATAGGCCCGGTGCATGCCGATCTCGCTGGCACGTCCATCGTCGATATGCCCGCGCGAGGGGCCGAGGTAGAGGCCATCGCGCAGACGCGGATCGGTCATTGCGCCGACCTCGTCGAAGGAAAAGCCGTCGATCCAGCCCATGTCCTGATTGACCCAGCAATCGGGAACGCCCTCGACGCCCTGCCAGTAGAAGCTGCCCCAGATGTTGAAGATGAAGGCGCGGTACTCGGTGGTGAAGCTGGCGATCGAATGCGGTCCAATCACGCGGCGCGGCAGCTTCTGCCCCACCGAGACTTCCTCGAAATGCGGCGACTTGCCCTCACGGTTCGAAAGGAACCAATCGCGGCGGATCTTGTCTATCTCGTCCAGTTCAACCGCCGTCCACTTGTGCGGCGTGCCGGCAGTGGAGGCGTACATGCCGCGCTTTTCCGCTTCCTTGGCCAGGTAGCGTATCACCGTCGGGCATGACTTGGCGACAAGATCGCCGCGCTGGTTGCGGTGGATCGTATCGCCGCGCTGGAACAGCGTCGGGCCGGCGAACTTGGTGTCGGTGAGTTTGTAGCCGGTGAAGATGCGCTCATGGCTGAGATGGTCGCCGGGCCGGACGTGCGTGCCGTACCACCACCATTCCTCGCCGCCGAAGATCATGTGCTGGCCGTCGATCCGGCCGACGCAGGCCTGGTTGTTGCCGTGGCCATAGTCGAGCGCGACGCAGATCGATTGCGGGGCGATGATGTCTCCGAACTTTGTCTCCTGCGCGAAGCGCTGATCCCAGTGCAGCGGGTTCACATAGTCCATCGCCATGACCCAGCGGCGGATATCGGTCTTGTTGCAAGGTTCCCACAGTTCCCCGCCGCCGACTTGGTGTCCTAATCGCCATTCGACATCGCTAATGTCCATCGTTACCTGAGCGTCACTTTCCGCCATGCCATATCTCCCATTTGTCCTGTTGGCCGACCGGCGGATCTCCGCAGGCAATCCGCCTTTCGAGACACAATCGCGTGGATTCGCCGCCCTGACTTGACGGATCGCGACGATCGGCTGTGCGCTCTGGCGATATCGAAGTTTTAGCGCTCCGATCCTGCAGGACATTTTGCCCCGCGGGTGCCAATCTCAAGACGTCGGTCTCGTCGTAAGGCCGATGTTCCACGCCATTCTCGCGACTGAGCGCAGCGCGTTTGGGAACACCGATCCGAACCCAAAAGATCATTCAGAGGGGCATTACCAATGGCGGTGGCCGGTATCGATCACGTGAATATCAGGACGACGGATCCCGAACGAAGCGCCCGATTCTACGAGCGCGCTTTGGGCCTTACCTACAGGCTGGGGCCCGTCGTCATGGGAAATCAGGCTCATTGGCTGTTCGATGATGAGGGAAATCCCATAATTCATCTCAGAATGAAGCAGCCCGAGGGCTCCAACACCGGCAGTATCGATCATGTGGCGCTGCGCTGTGACAACCGGCCGGCAATGAAAGCCCGCCTGGACGATGCCGGCATCAAATATGCTGAAGCCGACCATATCAGCCCAGGCGTAGCGCAGATATTTCTGCTCGATCCGCACGGCGTACCGCTGGAATTGACCTTCGTCGAACCCGAGTAGCCGGGTGTTTTCGCCTGCAGCCGGCCCTGCTCCGTCGGGCACGATGCGCGTCAGCAGGACGGCGCACGCCAGCTTTGTCCTGGATGCACTGGAGCAGGCTATCCACGACCGACGGCCCGTTCATCGGGGCGGCCTGGTCCATCACAGCGATCGCGGATCGCAATACGTGTCCATCAAGTAGACCGAGCGCCTTGCTGAAGCCGTCATCGAGCCGTCCGTCGGCAGCGTAGGCGACAGCTACGAAAACGCTTTTGCCGAAACGATCAACGCTATTACGCCATGCTGGACGACATCCGACTGGCTGCTTTAATTTAAGAAAACTGGCCTCCGGCAATCTCGGTGCGGTTCAGTGCGGCAAATCCCGGCAATCGTTCTGGCGATCAATATGAAGTTCTGAAATTGGACTCGCGACGGGCGCGTGACGCCATTCATATACAGCGCACAAGGCCAGCCGGCAGTTGTCGACGAGAGCAGAACCGGCGACGAGCTACAGGAGAGACCATGACCACTCCGAACAATGGTTTTAACCAACACGATTTCTTCCGAAGTGATCACTTCGTGAGCGACCCTTATCCTTACTTCGACTATCTGAGGGATCAGTCTCCGGTGTTCCGTGAGCCGCATCAAGGTATCGTTATGGTGACCGGCTATGACGAAGCGCTTGAGGTCTACAATGATCCTGCCCGCTTTTCGTCGTGCATGTCGACAACCGGGCCCTTCGCTGGCTGCCCGATCCCGCTGGAAGGGCACGAGAACGAAGACATTTCCGAACTGATAGAAGCATACCGCGATCAGACACCGTTCAGCGACCAGTTGCCGACGATGGATCCGCCAGTGCATTCCGAGCATCGGTCCCTGCTGATGTCGCTGATCACGCCGAAGCGCCTCAGGGAAAATGAGGAGTTCATGTGGAAGCTGGCTGACGAGCAGATCGATACCTTTCTGTCTCGCGGCGAGTGCGAATTCATGGACGCGTTCGCCCAGCCTTTCGCCGTTCTGGTCGTGTCTGACCTTCTGGGCGTGCCGCCTGAGGATAGGGTGGAATTTCGCAACCATCTGATCCGGGTGGAACAGGAGAGCGGCGGCGCTGTGGTGGGCGGCACCGATGGCGGGGTTCATCATTCGCCGCTCCAGTGGCTCTACGATACCTTTTCCGCCTATATCGAAGATCGCAGGCGCAATCCCAGGGAGGACATCCTGACCGGGCTCGCTAACGCGACTTTCCCGGGCGGGGCGGTTCCAGAGCCGCTCGATGTCGCCCGGATCGCCGCAAACCTGTTCGCCGCCGGACAGGAAACCACCGTGCGCCTGCTCAGCTATGCCTTCAAGGTGATCGGCGAGCGACCCGACTTGCAGCAAAAATTGCGCGATGATCGCAGCCTGATCCCCAATTTCGTCGAGGAATGCCTTCGGATCGAAGGGCCGGTGAAAGGCGACTTCCGGCTGACCAAGAAGCCGACCACCCTCGGCGGCGTCGACATTGCGGCGGGCAGCTTCCTGTATATCTCGAACAGCGCCGCCAACCGCGATTCCCGGAAGTTCGAAAACCCCGGCGAATTCAACATGGCTCGGAAAAACGCCCGCCTGCACGTGGCATTCGGCGCCGGTCGTCATGCCTGCCCGGGTGCCCCATTGGCGCGGGCGGAGGCGGTCGTCAGCCTCAACCGTATGTTCGATCGAACCAGCGACATCCGGATTTCCGAGAAGGTTCATGGTCCGGCCGACGCGCGCCGCTATAGCTACCTGCCGACTTTCATTCTGCGCGGACTTACGCATATCAACCTGGAGTTCGATCCGCGCGAGGCGCCGTCGCAATGAAGGTCCGCATCGATACAGACCTGTGTGCGGGCTTCGGCATCTGCGTGGGAACCTGCCCCGAAGTGTTCGAACTGCACGAAGATGGCTACGCATCAGTGCTGGTGAACGAAGTTCCGTCCGAATTCGAGGAGCTGGTACGCAAGGCGGCCGATCAGTGCCCCGCACGCGCTATCTTCGTCACTGAAGATTGATCAACCGAAGGAAACTTTTGAATAGCCGAAAATGTTAGTTGCCGTCGAAGGCTCGCAATTCGAAGCGAGGCTATTGGCCTCGCCGGATCGGGGCCTTCGTCAGTTTTTCCGACAATCTATCAGTCGCCTGGCACGATCGCTCGAATCGCATCGCGCACATTTTCGTTCACCCGAATCACGCCATGCTTTTTTGGCCGCATTCGGGTTGGCATTTCCCGGGCAAATCAGGCCCGGCTCAACGCCACATCGTAATCGGCGCAGTAATCTGAGAAGCGCTCGCGAATCTCGTCGCCAGTGAGGCCGTAATCAGTCAGATTGTATGTATGCTTGCCGAAGCGGTCCTTGGGTTTCGTTTCGAGATAGCGCTGCATATTGGCCTCCGCCTCCGTACTGAATTCGTCGCCGCAGTGCGTGGAGAGGCGGCGCATCGTACCCATTGGATCGCGGTGGGTCATCACGAGTCGGGCGTCGGGATAGACCTCATGCAACGCGTCCAGATATAGAGGATGCCAAGGATTTCAGTGTCCAGCGCCCCGGCGCCTGTGACTGGAGCAGTTGCAGCAGGCGCTTCTGATGACGGAACGCGGGCATATAATCCGCATTATCCAGGAACCAGCGGTGGTAGCTGGGGATGCGATACTGCGAATCGAACACTTGCGAGACGAAGCTGGGCGCCATCGAAAATTGACATTCGCAAGGACTACCGGCGTCCTCGTGATGGTTGCCGCGATGTGCGGCATGACGTTCAGCGCATGGTCTAACTGAGCCTGGGCATCATCGTAACGCGGACCGCCGTAGAATTCCTCGGGCTGGGGCGGCGGCACCGAAGCGAATGCTTCCCATCGCAGGAAGCAGCGCCGCGCCGGGTCTTCGTTCAGCAGGTTGATTGTCAGTGTCGTTCCTGTGCGCGGCAGGCCGAACACGAAAGTCGGCTTCTCCACCGGCCGGTCCAGGATTTCCGCGTGGCGTTCAGATTCTCCGTTCCTAGGCGCGGCCCATCTGCTTTCCTGCTTAAGATGCCCAAAATCTCCATCAGGAAACGGCGAGCTCATGGTCGAAGAATGACATCCGACACGGGCTTTGCGATGTTCGTCGCTTGTGTAGCTTCAGTGCAAGCAACTAAGACTAATCAAGGTGCGATGGCCGATCTGTTCAAGATGCTTTCGAAGGCAGCACGCCTCGTCCGCAAGGGCCGCCCGATGTCGGCGCTGGTCGCCATGCAGGACGAGTTGAAGCCTCCTGCGCCCAGGAGGAGCAGATCGCCGAAGAACCCCCCACGCACCGGCGCAAAGCCGGCGGCGGCCCGGCAACCCCGCCCGGCGCCCGGGACGTTCGGCGCGCATGAATTCGAGTGCGCGCACGGCACGATCCACTTCCGGCTATACACGCCGCGGGGCCCCAAGAGACGGAACCGACCTCTCGTCGTGATGCTGCATGGCTGCTCGCAGACCGCATCCGACTTCGCGACCGGCACCGGCATGAATGCGCTCGCAGACGAACTTGGCTGCCTCGTTCTTTATCCGCAGCAGTCGCAGCGGGCTAATCTGGCGCGGTGCTGGAACTGGCACCGACGAAAGAACCAGGCACGCGGAGAAGGAGAACCGGCATTGATCGTGGCGCTGACCCGCCATGTCATCGCCCTTGCCGCGGGCAATCCGAAACGGGTCTTCATTGCAGGCATTTCGGCGGGTGGTTCGGCCGCCGCGATCATTGGAGCGGCCTATCCGGACCTGTTCACGGCGGTCGGCGTCCATTCTGGCGTCGCGCGTGGCACGATCCGGACCTTACCCTCGGCGCTCGCCGCCATGCGTGGGGAGGGTCGGGCCCGATCAACCGGCAGAGCGCCGCGCCCCCTTCCCACCATCATCTTCCACGGCGACGAAGATCGCGTTGTCCATCCGTCCAACGCCGCCGCGTTCCTCAATACGCTGGAGCGATCGCAGCCCGGCCCCTTGGTTTCGCGCACGTACTA
>NZ_DAMDBA010000056.1:25970-34101 GCF_032093395.1 Novosphingobium sp. | reverse complement strand
GGTCACGACGCGATAGACCTCGAGCTTCTGGCCGACCTCGGCGCCATCGGCCTTGCCGATGCACACGACCGTGCCGTTGCTGCCCGTGTCGACGATCGAGCCGCGCATGAACAAGCTGTGCCCGATGCCCTGGGCCATTGCGGGGACGGCAGCAAGCATCGAAATGCCGGCAAGCGCGACCATGAGAGTTTTCCTGACCATATTCACCTCCTTGGATGGTAAGCCACCGCCCGGACCTGCCGAGGGGAAGAGCGTCTCTTCAGGCTTGGGACTACGGTCCCGGGTCCAGCCTCGATATACGTAGAGGCCGCAGCCGATCTTCTTCCCCGGGCCGGATCATTATTGACGCGGAACTGACGGAATCGTCAGCCCGCACTTGAAAATCCGGGCGGCACGAGACTTTGGTTGGCTGCGCCTGCTAAACCCGCTAAATATCGAGGCTCGTGAAACGCCTGCTCGCCCTTCTGCTCGTCATCGGAGCGCTGTCCGGTCTCTTCGGAGCCCAGATGGCGGCGGCGCACAGCGTGCCGCAGGCGGCCGGCGCGCCGCTGGCCAAGGGCATGGATGCGGACTGCATGGCGATGATGGCCAAGCAGCAGCCCGCGCCCCGCGAAAAGCCCTGCAAGGGCCTGACACTCGATTGCATCGCCGCGATGGGGTGCGTGATCCCGCTGGTCGCAGCTGACCTGGCAGGCGGCGTTGCGCCTGCGCGTGTCTACGATGCGCCCAGCTTCTGGACGACCGACAGGATATTGACCGGCAAGGCGGTTGTGCCCGAGCCGGATCCTCCCACCAGCCTTGCCTGATTGAACGAGCACGGGCTGCGCGCGTCGATCGATGCGCGTGCGCCCGTTTTCCTTCTTTTCAGTCAAAGGTCTTCGTAATGATCAAAACGATGCTTTCGGCCGCCCTCGTGGCGGCTCTCAGTCTCGCCGTGCCTGCGCTTGCAGCCGACGCGAGCAGCACGCCGCAAGGCCATTGGGAATGGCGGTCGGCGCCGCAATATGGTCCGCGGGCGACTGGCCCCGCGCGTGTTCGCATATGGGTTCCCCAGAGCCGGGACATGGCCAGCTGCGATTGCGTGATGGTGCAGCCAAGCGCCGCCGACTGCATGCGCGGCGCAGGCAAGTCGGACAAGGGCTAACCCACTCCGGGAGCGGCGCATCACATGTTGGCGCGCCGCCTCCGTCATGAGGGGATGATATCCATGATCATGATGCCGAGGCGCGCTATGCGACGCCTGTTCCTCTCACTTGGTGCGACGCTTGCGAGCGGCTGGGCGGGGTCGGTTCCGGCTGAGGGCGGAATGACACCCTAAGCGCCGGCGTCCTTGGGCCAAAGGTACTCGCCAGTGAGGAGGATGTGTGCCCATCCGAGCGGCGAAATATGGGCGAGAAGATGGTCGGGGGTATCGAGCCCTTCGCGGCGCCGGGCCTCAACGGCATGGCCAAGGTGCAGGGTGTTCCAGTAGACGATGATGGCGGTGAGCAGGTTGAGGCCGGCGATCCGGTAATGCTGACCCTCCGTCGTGCGGTCGCGGATTTCGCCCTGACGGCCGATGCGCAGGGCATTTTTCAGCGCATGATGTGCCTCGCCTTTGTTGAGGCCGACCTGTGCACGGCGCTGCATGCCGACGTCGAGTATCCATTCGATGATGAACAGCGTCCGCTCGATCCGGCCCACCTCGCGCAGCGCGGAGGCAAGATCGTTCTGGCGCGGATAGGAGGCGAGCTTGCGCAAGATGCTGCTCGGCGCGACCTGTCCAGCGCTCATGGTGGCGGCGCAGCGGAACAGATCGGGCCAGTTGGAAACGATCAGCGCCTCACGCGCCTTGCCGCCCACCAGCGGGCGCAATTCGCTCGGCGTCGCGGCAGGGTCGAACACGTACAGTCGTTTGGATGGGAGGTCGCGGATGCGCAGTACAAGGCGGCAGCCGAGCATCGCGCTGATCCCGAACAGATGATCGGTGAACCCGCCAGTGTCGGCGTACTGCTCTTCGATCCGTCGCCCTGCCTCATTCATCGTCAGCCCGTCGAGTAGATAAGGTGCTTCGCTGACCGTGGCTGGAATGGTCCGCGATGCAAACGGCGCGAAGCGGTCGTTGACGTGGGTATAGGCCTTGATGCCGGGATCGTTGCCGTAGCGGGCGTTGATCGTATTCATCGCTTCGCCCTGCCGTGCGGCGGGGAAGAACTGGCCATCGGCCGATGCGGATCTGCCCATACCCCAGACCTGGGCCATCGGCAGCGCCCCTTGCGCCGCGACCACGTTGGCCAGCGCCTGGTCGATCGCCTCGCTTTCGACGTGCCAGCGAGCGAGACGGGAGAGTTGCCAATAGTCGTGAGTGTTGGAAGCCTCTGCCATCTTACGCAGACCCAAATTCAGGCCCTCGGCAAGCAGGACGTTGAGCAGGCCGATTCGGTCGCCGCATGGCACGCCGGTGCGCAGATGCGTGAAGGCATCAGTGAAACCCAGCGCGGTATCGACTTCGAGCAGCAGATCGGTGATGCGGACGGGCGGCAGCCGGCGATACAGATCAAGCACCAGATCCTCGATCCCATCCGGCGCGTCAGCGGTGAGCCGATCAATGCGCAGCGTGCCGTCCTCGATGCTGCCTTTCGGAATTGTACCGCTGCGCGCGGCGCGACCGAGCCGGGCAAGGCCATCAGCGAGACGCACTTTGCGGTCAGCCAGCCAGACATGCGGGTCGGACGGGACCGCCAGCTTCGCGGCATGCGCGACCGCCATCGGCAAGAGGACGTGGCGCAGGTCACCATATCGATGCGAGCGGTCGAGCCATATGTCGCCCGAGCGCAGCGCGTCGCGCAGGTGAAACATGACCGCGACTTCCCGGAGGCGGGCATCATCATCGCCCTTCGCCCGCAACTGTCGCCGCCATTTGGAATGCGGGCGCAAGAAATCGTCGGCCGCCGGAACTGCGCCCTTGGTAGCGATGACGGTAGCCGCGTCCAGCAAAGGCCGTGCAACCGCCGCAGCTTTGAGGTCGAGGCATCGCAGCATGCGCGGGGCATACCGACGGAAGCGGTGATACCCCTGATCAACATAGGCCAGCGGATCATCGCCCAAGGTGTCCGTCAACGTCTTGGCCGTAGCGACGAGGCTGGTGAGCCGTTCCCATCCCGCCCCGCCCGCGACCGCATCTTCCAGCGACGCGCCGTCGCCATCCGCTTCGAGCAATGATTGACCGAGTGCAGTGAAGCCGTTCAAAGTCGCAGTGGTAGCGCCTCTGGTTTCTACGACCCGCGCGTCATGCAGTTGCTTCGCGTCGCGCCAGGTGCGGCCAACGATCCGGTCATGTGTTTCGATCACCGCATCCGCAGTCGCCGTGGCCCATTCAATGACGCAGACCGCCATGATAGCGCGGCGCCGATCGGCGCCGAGGTCGCGCAGGCCATCGGCGAAGTAGCGCTCGCCCTGCCGGCGTAGCCGGGCGACGCGATGCGGTGGAACACCGGCAAGTATACCATCATTGAGGTTCATCGCGCGCAGGAACTCGAGCCGGTCGAGCAGCCGGTTCGCCGCGGCGGAGTTGTTGCCCGGCTCAATCCGGCGCAGCCAGATGAAGCGGCTGATCGCCCCCGGCAGCATCTCGGTAGTCAGTCGGTCGAGCCCATCACAGGCGACGGGATCGAGACGGG
Source organism: Novosphingobium sp. (assembly GCF_032093395.1). GTDB lineage: Bacteria > Pseudomonadota > Alphaproteobacteria > Sphingomonadales > Sphingomonadaceae > Novosphingobium. Next base: position 30,442 of record NZ_DAMDBA010000056.1, on the reverse strand, counting down.
CCGCGATCCGCTTCTCGATCCGACGTTCGGCGGCGACGAGCGCGTCCGCGCACAAACGCTCGATTGTCGTGATCGCCGGCAGGATGGTCATGGTTTCACGGCAGCGGGCAATGAAGCGCCGGGCAAGGTCGTCGTTTGAGCGTGCCTGCTCGGCTTCGGCGAGAAGCCAATCGCGGAAAGCCCTGGCATACGGTCCCCGTCCGGGGAACATTCTGTATCCGTAGATGGGGTGACTACACGAAAGTGAATTTTACGTACGCGAGAGACGAACGAATGCAGTACGACCTGGGCTAAGGCGGCCGCAGGGGCTACCGCTTACCGCACCCAGCAGGTTTTACGGGCCAAACGAACGGTAGCGAGCCAAGGACAAAGCCCAGGAACGTTGCCTGAAGCGGAACCGAAAAACCAAATGCCGGAATGCTCAAGGCTATCAGAGCGTAGGTGTTTGCAGCGACATCACCGATCATAATTGACGCGGCCAGAACCAAGCCCGCCCGCCTGAAACGCGAAAGAAGTAGCATAATAGCAAGCGCGTCTAAGAATATCAGTAAGGACCAGAATACCTCTAGTAGGAACGGCCCCCAATCATAGGGCCTCCATCCGTATGCTGCAAAGTCTCGCGCATGATTGAAAACGCCAATCCCAAAACAGGTTATGTAGATTCCGATGATAACCCGAATGCGTGCGTTTACGCGGGATTGTGTAACATGATGACGGATCGGATCGATATTTGGGGCCATAGCTATTACGCCTTTGCGCCTTCCAACGCTTTATAAAGGGCGGTTTTGCCAATCTTGAGCCGGGCGGCGGCTTCGCGCACAGTAAGGCCTGCTGCGATGTGCGCCCGCGCTTTGCGTAGCTTGTCAGGTGTAACAACAGGACGGCGGCCACCCTTGCTGCCGCGCTCGCGCGCGGCTCGCAGACCCGCTTGGGTGCGCTCGCGGATCAGATCACGTTCAAACTGCGCGAGGGAGCCGAAGATGTTAAACACCAGCATCCCTCCCGGCGTGGTGGTGTCGATGTTCTCGGTGAGCGAGCGGAACCCGATGCCTCGCGCCGCCAGTTCACCAACTTTTTCGATGAGGTGGCTCATCGAGCGGCCGAGGCGATCGAGCTTCCATACCACCAGCGTGTCGCCGGCGCGCAAATAGGCCAGTGCTTCGGCAAGGCCCGGCCTGTCGGTCCTGGCTCCCGACGCCTGATCGTCGAAAACCCGATCGCATCCTGCCCGCTGGAGAGCGTCATGCTGGAGCGACAGCTTCTGGTCGGGGGTGGAGACCCGCGCATAGCCGATCAGCGCCACGGGCCGCCCCATACTGTCCGTTTTCCCATCATCATGCGATCTTGTCCGAATCGCCATCGAAGGTCCAGAGTTGACGGACACATTCCCGGTGACCGTCCAACGGACGTCTGACGGACAGTGACATGGAGGGGTTCGAGCTTGGCCAGAAGACACCTGCTGACCCGCGAGATGCTTGCGGAGCATTATGATTCGTCGCTCGATGAACGCGAAATCGCCCGCCACTTCACCTTGACCCGTGACGATCTTGAACTGATCGCATCCCGGCGCGGCGACGCCACCCGCCTCGGCTATGCGATGCTGATGCTGTATCTCCGCTGGCCCGGGCGCGTGCTGGAAGCCGGCGAAGCGCCGCCCATGCCGATCCTCGCGTTCGTGGCCCGTCAGTTGGATGTGTCGCCCGCGTCATGGCGCGACTATGCCCGCCGCGACGAAACGCGGCGGACGCACCTCGCCGACCTGTCGCGCCGTTTCGGTCATCGCGTTTTCAGTCGCGCGGATTTTCACGCGCTGGTCGCATTCGCCATGCCGATCGCGCAGACCACCACCCGGCCCTCGCGGCTTGCCGGTATCGTCATCGACGAGATGCGCCGCCGGCGATTGCTGCTGCCGCCCGTGACGGTGGTCGAGGCGATCGTGCGGCGGGCGCGGCAGCAGGCCGGGGATCTGGTCCATGACGTGCTCGCCGGGGATCTCAGTAAACCCGAATGCGCGACGCTCGACGCCCTCCTGTCGCGACGCGACGACAAAGGCGCGACCTGGCTCTCATGGGCGAGGAGAGACAATTTCAGGTGTCGGGGTCAAGGCTCGCCAGGATCAGCGCGTCAGGGAAATGGCTCAAGACCAGATATTGCAGAAGTCCCGCTCGATTGGGGGACGCTAGGGTGTGCCACATGGCACACCCTGCATGTCCTAGACGGCAGCTCAGCGCCAATTTCTGCCATCCGTTATATTCAATCCCGTTCCTTTAAGCAGACCTTCCCGCGCCAGAGGCAGCACCATTGGCGCGGGTTGATCTGAGAATTTCGGACGCGCAGCCTTAGCCTCAGCGCGTACTTGGGGTAACAGCCACATGGCTGAGCGCCGCTACCAGGCCCGTCGCTAGCTTCTGCGCATCGTCATTTGCCCAGAAATGCATGAAGAACATGCGCGGTTCGTCGTTCAGCATATGGTTGTGCAGGGCAGTCACCTCGATGCCGTTCTCACGCAGCGCGCGTAGGACCGGGTTAACCTCTGAAGCTGCCAGCACAAAATCCCCGGTGATGGCAGCCTTGCCATCGCCTGTGGACTGGAAGTTGATCGCGATGGCCGATCCCATGGCGGGTGGGAGCGCCATGCCGCCGTCGCGCGGTGCTTCGGCACGCGGAATGCCATAGGCATAGACGCCGCCCCGGTCTTGCCCTTGTAGCCCATGATCTTGTCGAGCGACGCCGTATCGAGGTCGATCGCATCTGGCTGGGCCGGCGCAGAAGTCGCAGGAGCCGTCAGCGGCGTCTTGCTCAACGCCAGCGCATCGTGGAGGATTTTGCCCAACTTCGCCGGATCGCCACTCGCGCCGATGTGCATATACATGGTGTGAGGGCTATTGCGCAGCAGATGGTTGTGCAGAGCGGTGATCTCGAACCCGTTCGCCACGAGCTTGGCCATTACCGGATTAACCTCGGTGTCGGTCAAGACGAGATCGCCCATCACCATGACCTCGCCATTCCCATGGCTCATGAACGCGAGCCAGGAACCAAGCGCGAGGGCGGGTTTCAGGGCGACGCCGTCCAGCGTCACCTTGAGATCGCTGCGCGGCAGAGCGATGCGGTAGACGCCGCCCGGCATCTCCGTCCCGGCCTTGCCGAAGGACGTGGCGATTGCCTGCTCCCAGGGTTCGGCCGCATGTGCCGGGGCGCTCAGCGCCAGAAGGCCGAGCAGGCTCAACAATCGCATGGACTTCATCAGGGTCTCCTTTCGAAAGGTGGACGTCAGAAAATGGGCGTGAGCAGATAAAGGGCGATGCCGGCGGCAGACGTCGCCAGAAGCGTCGGAATCATGCCGACTTTGAAGCGAAACACCGCCACCGCAGCACCGATGGCGAGGACAAGCGCGGGTACATGAAGCGACGACAGGACCGGCAAGTCGAAGGAAACCGGGCCGATAGTCGCCGCGTGAACCTGACGGAACAGCGCGTGGATCGCGAACCAGAGCGCCAGATTGAGGATGACACCAACGACTGCAGCGGTGATCGCGCCGAGCGAGGCGGACAGCGCGAGATTGCCGCGCAGACGCTCCACGAACGGCGCACCTGCGAATATCCAGAGAAAGCAAGGCACGAAGGTCACCCAGGTCGTCAGGATCGCGCCGAGGGTCGCTGCCACCAGCGGATGCAGCCCGCCAGCCTCGCGGAAAGCCGCAAGGAAACCCACGAACTGCGTCACCATGATGAGCGGTCCCGGCGTGCTTTCCGCGAGGCCAAGGCCATCCAGCATCTCACCCGGTTGTAACCAGCCATAGGTGCCGACCGCTTCCTGCCCGACATAGGCCAAGACGGCATAGGCCCCACCAAACGTTACGACCGCCATCTGGCTGAAGAAGGTCGCGATGCGGGTATAGACATCGTCCGGGCCGAGCAAAGCAAACAGGATGCCGACCGGCGCGAGCCAGAGGACAAGCAGGGCGCCGGATATCTTGAGCGACCAGCCAAGATTCGGCCGGGCATGGTCGGGAAGACCTTCGCCCAGAGCCGTATCGCGGTCATGCACGATGTTACCGCTCGACGGACCGTGGCCGCCGCCGCCCTTGAAAGCAGGCAGGCCGAGCCGCCCACCGACATAGCCCGCGAGCGCTGCCGTCAGAACGATGACGGGAAAGGGCGCGTCGAGGAAGAAGATGGCGACGAACGCCGCCGCCGCTATGCCGCGCATGACATTGTTCTTCAGCGCGCGTGACCCAACTCGCACGACAGCCTGAAGCACAACGGCGAGCACCGCCGCCTTGAGGCCGAAGAACAGACCCATCACGACCGGGGAATGGCCGAGCAGCACATAGATGTAGCTCAGGCACAGGATTGCGAGGAAGCCAGGCAGGACGAACAGAGCGCCGGCGACCAGTCCGCCTTTCGTCTTATACAGGAGCCAGCCGATATAGGCGGCAAGCTGTTGCGCCTCCGGTCCCGGCAACAACATGC
>NZ_DAMDBA010000056.1:0-25960 GCF_032093395.1 Novosphingobium sp. | reverse complement strand
AATAGTTCAGGGCATGGAGGAAGCGTTCCTCCCCGATCCAGCGTTTCTCATCGACCAGAATGCGGTGCATCACCGCGATCTGCCCGGCGGGACCACCAAAGCTGAGCGATGCAATGCGCGCCCAGACTTTCACCGCCTCCCCGAACGGGATGCCGTGATCCTTTGCCGGAACCTGAGACATATCCGGCAATTCCGTGGTGATCGCAGTCATCGCTCGGCCTTTCGGGCGCTGAAATAGGCGTGGAACTGGTTGAGCGCGTCTCCCGCGCTAGCGATCCGTTGCAGATCGTCGTCGATCGAGGCGCATACGCCCGACAGCATCGCGCCGAGGCCGGAAGTTTCCGGGCGGCCATATTTGCCGTCGCCGATGTCGAGATCGTGAATGATCTCCCCGATGGCGACGAGGCCGATGTCATCCGTCAGCTCTGCGCGGACGAGCAGCGTCTCGAAGCTGCACCGGTCGCCTTCATGGGTGAACTCGGCATCGGCCATATCGAACCGCAGTTCGCCTGCCTGTGGCTCATGGCTGCGGGCATCGACGAACCGGAAGGTGGCATCAGGGTCGATGAAGCGGCGGATCAGCCAGGCGCACGCGATGCGGTCCACATGGACGCCGCGCCGTGTTACCCAGGTTCGTTTCCGGAGATCCCCTGCCGACAGCGGTGCGGGTTCGCTGCTGCGACTAACATCGGGATGAGCATAACGCTTCTCGTCCAGTTCGCGCAGCGCAGCCTCTGCGTTCTGGCGACCATGGGCATCGAAGAAATCCAGGCTGACGATCTCAGTTAGTCGTCGCTGGAGCTTTGCGATTTCCGCGCCAGACGGCGGTCCGGTGTCAAGCAGTGCTCGCGCCGCCTGTGCCAACTCGTCATAGTCACTGTCGCGCGCGGCATCGAACAGCGCGCGAAGGTCAGCGTCGCTCTGTCCCTCGATCATACGTGCCTCGATCAGCGTCGCTTCGCCGCCACTGGAGATGATTTCTCCCAGTAGGTCGCGAAAGGCGCTTTCCGTAACTGTCCGACGTGGAAGCACATGAACCGCATTTTTAAGCGGAATCGCACCGATGGCTTGCAGCCGGCGCCATATTTTTACGCGAAGATAGGGCGGCTTTGCGGGCAACTGGTGAAGAAGTGCCAGCCAGAAATCGGATGCGTCATCGCTTATCATGATGCATATGTATCATCATGATTGATTCGATGAAACATATATATCTAATTTCGGTAATAACTATCGCTGCCCCCGGCACTGCATGGGCGCAGTCAGCCTCGACCGATGCGCCCGCCTCTAGGGGGCGTCACATAAAACGGGCACAGATATACCGGCGGGCCATCGCCGGGAGATGCCGCCAGATCGCGACATAGGACAAGGCCGGCTAATCCGCCGATGATGATGGCCGCGACCTGCCCGATCGCCCCGCCCGAAAGGACGAGGACGAGGGCAGCCGCTATCGCGATCACCGCGCGCCGGAGATTGGGAGTAAGCGACCGCGCCATTCCCCATACCGCCTGGGCGACGATCACGATGGCAACAAGCTTGAGGCCATGAATGGCGCCGGCCGCGACGGCGCCCTGAAGGCTTGATGCGCCGGATGCCACGGCCAGCATAAGCAGCGCGGACGGCAACGTGAACGCCGTCCACGCCGCGAGCGCGCCAAGCGGACCTGCGCGCAGGAGGCCAAGCACGAAGCCGGTCTGACTGGACGCTGGGCCAGGCAGGAACTGGCACAATGCCACCAGCTCGGCATAGGCTTCCTCGCTGACCCATTTGCGACGTAGCACCAGCTCGTCGCGGAAATATCCGAGATGGGCGATCGGTCCGCCAAACGAGGTGAGGCCGAGCTTGAGGAAGGCGAGGAACACCTCGCCGACCCGGCTGGCATCAGGCGGTATCGTTTCCCGGGCGCCGCTCACGCCCATGCCCTTCCACCAGTTCGCCGAACAGCTCGTGCGCCTTCCCGCGTGCGATCTCCAAAGCTTCGCGTCCAAGATCGGTCGCGACATACAATTTGCGGACCGCGCGACCGTGCCGTTCCTCGTGGCTGGTCAAATAGCCCTTCTTCTCCATGCCATGCAGCATCGGGTACAGGGTTCCGGCGCTCAGACGGTAGCCGTGATGCGCCAGCTCCTCCATCATCCACTGGCCATAGATCGGCGCGTCGGCCGCATGAAGCAGGATGTGCAGGCGCACGAAGCCGGACAACAGCTCGCGGTGATCCATCAATCATCATCCTGCGAGCTATAGAGACGAACTTCGATGTCGAAAACCGATAGCGTCGTTGCGAATGTCGGTTTACGGTCCCTCACGTACTTCGATCGTCCCTTTCGTCTCACCGGAGGTATAACATGGCTTCGCCCATACACGACCACGTTGATGGACGCCGTGCCCTGCTGAACGCCTGATGTCGTTGTTACGCATATCAAAGCCGGAATGGGCGTGGGCCGGCGTGAACGTTTTTGGCCTCGTCGTGGGGGGAGCCTGTTCTTCCTCGTGAAGGAACCCGTGGCCGCTACGCTCCTGCTGGCGGTGTCACTTATCGCTGGCGAGCTGGGTGGCCGAGCTGCCTCAAGGTGGGTCGCAACCAAAGAGAGAAAAGGATGAAATCACCGATGACGATGCGATCACGCTGGGCTGAGAGCAACGCCAGCCCATGGACAATCCTGATCCGTCTTGCGGTGGGATTGGTGGTGTTTTTCCCCGAAGGCATCCAGAAGCTTATTTTCCCCGACATCCTCGGCGCTGGACGCTTTGCTAAGATCGGTATTCCCGGGGCCGAGATCATGGGGCCGTTCGTCGGCGTGGTGGAATTGGTGTGCGGTGCCCTCATCATCCTCGGCCTATTTACGAGGTGGGCGACGATTCCCCTGATTGTCACGATGATCGTGGCGCTGGTTTCGACGAAGCTCCCGATCCTGCTCGGCGAGGGTTTCGGGCCGTTCAGTCTCCCCGACTTCAAACGCTACGGCTTCTGGAGCGCACAGCATGAGTCCCGCGCCGATCTGACGATGCTCCTTGGCTGCCTGTATCTGCTGATCGTCGGGCCAGGTGATTGGTCGCTCGACCGGCGCTGGTTCGGAAGACGCGCGGGGCACTGAGCGAGACGGTGCGGCGTAATCTGTTGATGCTTCCCCGGCAGTGATTGAGACCGGGGAAGCATATTGGATCGTCAGCCGAAGCTATGCGGTGACGGCGTGCCAAGGGCCGGTGATCGCCAGCGTTTTGGCGGGACTGTAGATGTTTACGAACATCGTCCGCCCATCCGGTGAGAAGCACGCGCCGGCCAGCTCCGTTTGCGCATGGAGGCGGGCGAAGGAATAGACCGCCCCTTGCGGCGTGATTCCGCGCAGGTGGTTGTCGACCACCTCGGTATATTGATCTTCACAGACGATAAGGTGCCCGTTCGGCGCGACCGTCAGATTGTCGCCGAAGTTCAGCATGGCGGTGCTCGTCGACTCCACGAAGAGCTGAAGCCTGCCCGGCGCGTCGGCTTCGCCGACCTGACCCTCGCTGGCGGACGGCTTGTAGCGCATGATCTGGCTCAACTTCGCCGCGCCCCCGGAGGTGCAGCAAAAGTAGAGTTCGCCCGACCCGAAATGGATGCCTTCGCCTCTGGCGAAACGCACGGCGCCTGCCAGATTGCCACGCTTCCGCAAGTCGTCGTTCGCACTGTCGGTGCCGTCGAGATCGATCCAGCGGGCATCGGCCCACTGCCCGACGGACAGCGTGTGTGTGTCCCAGTTGCGGCTGTCGGTGCCGAGCGCTTGGTCCACGAACGCCAGCGCCTGCAAGCGACCTCCGCGCGCGAGCTGCCCGGGCGATGCAGGAAGAAACCGATAGAACAGGCTGTCGTCGCGATCTTCGGTCAGATAGACGATGCCGGTCCGCGGATCGACGGCGGCTGCTTCATGGTTGAAGCGCCCCATGGCGCGCATCGGAACGGCCTCGGTCCGCCCCGCGTGCGCGGCAGGAACCTCGAACACCCAGCCATGATCCTCGCGCAAGCCATTTCCCGCGCGCGACACGTCTTCTTCGCAACTGAGCCAGCTTCCCCACGGCGTGATACCGCCTGCACAATTCCGGATCGTGCCGACGAGGCTTAGATGCTGGCGCTCAACCTGGCCGGTCATCTGATCGTACACGAGGGTCGTCGTTCCGCCCGGCAACCAGCTATCGTCCGTTCCGCGGTCGAAGCCGGACCCTGTGCTGCGAGCGGACGCGAACGGACCGATGCTGCCATGTTTCGGCGACAGCTCGTGGTTGCGGACCAAAGCTACCCGGCGCGCATCGAGCCGGAACGCTCCCATGCCATCGGCATGATCCGGTACGCGCAGACCGTCGTCCATTGGATCGCCCAGGGCGGAAATGACGCGGTATGAGAAGCCACGCGGCAGATCGAGGAGCTGGCGCGGGTCAGCCTCCAGCGGGCCATAGCCTGCCGCGATCGATGAACGAGAAAGGCTCGATGTCGCGCAACCGCTCAGCGCCAGGCCCGAAAACGCGAGTGAGGTCAGGCCCATAAAGGAACGACGATCGATGGGTGCGATGTTCTGCATGGCTGTAACCTAGGCTTCGATTGGGTCGTTTGCGTGAATGGCGATCAGCGCCCCGGAGCAACGGCGATGGCCGACAGGTCCGTTGCCGGATCGATCGGTACACCGGCTTCCTTTCGCTCGGAGTAGCGGTCGACCAGTTGGGTGGTATGTGGGCGCAGCAGTACGGTGAAGCGCACCAGCTCTTCCATCACGTCCACGATCCGGTCGTAATAGCTCGACGGCTTCATGCGGCCTGCATCATCGAACTCGTCGAACGCCTTGGCGACCGACGACTGGTTGGGGATCGTCACCATCCGCATCCAACGACCGAGAACGCGCAGCGTGTTGACGCTGTTGAACGACTGCGATCCCGCCGACACCTGCATGACAGCCAGCGTGCGGCCTTGGGTGGGACGCATCCCGCCCATGCTGAGCGGTAGGTGATCGATTTGCAGCTTCATGATGCCGGTTATCTGGCCGTGGCGTTCGGGGCTGCACCACACCTGTCCCTCCGACCACATCGACAGCTCGCGCAGCTCGTGGACGGCAGGGTGATCGTTGCCTGCGTGCTGGTCGGGCAGTGGCAGCGTCGCCGGGTCGAAGATGCGCGTCTCGCAGCCGAAGAAGCGGAGCAGGCGAGCCGCCTCCTCGATGCACAGGCGCGAATAGGATCGTTCGCGCAACGATCCGTAGAGCAGCAGGATGCGGGGCGGCGGATCACCAGCGCCCAGCCCAAGGGCGGGACGATCGATCGCATAGCGCCTATCAAGCGCTGGCAGATGATCGGGGTCGGCAAGGTCACGCAGAGGCATCAGGCAATCCCAATTCGCAGCGCGAGCGCCGCCAGTGTGATGAGCAGGACAGGCACGGTGAGCGTCACCCCGACCCGGAAATAATAGCCCCACCCGATCCGAATGCCCTTCTGTCCCAGGACGTGCAGCCACAGCAGCGTTGCGAGCGAGCCGATCGGCGTCAGCTTGGGGCCGAGGTCGCAGCCGATCACGTTGGCGTAGATCATCGCTTCCCGGACCGCCCCGGTTGCGTGCGCGGCGTCGATCGACAGCGCGCCCACCAGCACGGTCGGCATGTTATTCATCACCGACGACAGGACGGCCGCGATCAGGCCGGTTCCCAGCGCCGCACCCCACACGCCGCCTTGCGCGGTGCGATCGAGCAGCGCTGCCAGATGGTCGGTCAACCCTGCGTTCCGCAGGCCATAGACGACCAGGTACATGCCGAGCGAGAAGATCACGACCTGCCACGGCGCTCCGCGCAGCACCTTGCCGGTCTGGATCACATGGCCTCGCCCGGCGATCACCAGCAGCAGGATCGCGCCGGCAGCGGCAACGGCGCTGACTGGCACGCCCAGCGGTTCAAGCAGGAAGAAGCCGGCGAGCAGGAGCGCGAGGACGATCCAGCCGGCGCGGAAGGTCGCGGCATCCCGGATCGCGGCATGAGGAGCGCGCAACGCCGCGACATCGTAATCCTGCGGTATATCGCGCCGGAAGAAGATCAGCAGCGCGCCCAGCGTAGCGGCGATCGACACCAGATCGACCGGCACCATCACGGACGCATATTCCCCGAACCCGATCCCGAAGAAGTCGGCCGACACGATGTTGACGAGGTTCGAGACGACCAGCGGCAAGCTGGCGGTGTCAGCGATGAACCCCGCCGCCATGACGAACGCCAGCGTGGCTCTGTCCTTGAAGCCGAGCGCCCGCAGCATAGCGATGACGATCGGCGTCAGGATCAGCGCCGCACCGTCATTGGCGAACAGCGCGGATACACCTGCGCCGAGCAGCACGATCAGGACGAACAGCCGGCGACCACGCCCCCCGCCCCAGCGCGCGACATGCAGTGCCGCCCATTCGAAGAACCCGGCTTCATCCAGCAACAGGCTGATGACGATGATCGCGACGAACGCGGCGGTTGCGTTCCAGACGATGCCCCATACCACCGGCACGTCGGACAGGGTGACGACGCCTGCAAGCAGCGCCACGACCGCCCCGCCCATCGCGCTCCACCCGATGCCGAGGCGCTTGGGCTGCCAGATGACGAGCGCGATCGTGGCGACGAAGATCAGGACGGCAAGGAGCATCAGGCGACGCGCTGGCCTGACGCATCGACCACCTGTTCGCCGTCTTCCTTGGCGAATGCGGCTAGCTGGCCGCTTGGCAGCAGGTCGAGGACGGCTTCGGACGGTCGGCACAGCTTCACGCCGATCGGCGAGACGACCAGCGGCCGGTTGATGAGGATGGGATGCGCCATCATCGCGTCCACCAACGCGTCGTCAGACAGCGACGTGTCGCCCAAGCCCAGCTTTGCATAGGGTGTGCCCTTCTCGCGCAGCAGCTCGCGGGGCGTCATGCTGGCGCGGTCGATCAGTGCGACCAGCAGCGCGCGGGCGGGCGGGGTTTTCAGATACTCGACCACATGCGGCTCGATGCCGGCATTGCGGATCATGGCGAGGGTGTTGTGTGACGTGCCGCACGCGGGGTTGTGATAGATGACGATATCGACGGCCACGGGGCGTCCTTTCAGCAGCAGGGGGCGAGTTCGGCGAGGAGTGGCGCACACAGTTTAGGCGAGCCGGCGCAGCAGTCCTTGACGAGGAACAGCGTCAGCGCGCGCAGGCCGTCCAGATCGGCCCGGTAGATGATCGATCGGCTATGGCGCTCAGACCGGACCAAGCCAGCGCGGGCGAGAATGCCGAGGTGTGCCGACATGGTGTTCTGTGGCACGTCGAGCTGACGGGCGATTGCGCCGGCCGCCATTCCAGCAGGTTCGTGGCGGACCAGCAGGCGGAACACATCGAGGCGCGTGCCCTGCGCAAGAGCACCCAGTGCAGCGATGGCCGAACCAGTTTCCATAATTCTAGCATAGCGGATATATGGCGTGTCGCAAGTCTTGCTTACCCATTCGTGGATCAGGTGTCTCACCGCTCACCCGGCGACGGGTTTTGGGGAAGGGTTAGGGCGTCCCGTTTGTCGATCCTTGTGGGACGGGATCGCTATGCCTTGGGGTGTCATTCCGCCCCCAACCGTACCGGGTGCCAGCGGCGCAATTTTCAACAGCCCCGCTCCTTTTCGGGGCGGGGCGCACGGGATTTGCGCGAATGGATCGCTCGGGAAGCCGAGGCAGCGACATCGAATGAGGATCTTGCCCGTCGCTTCGTTGCGGAGTGTCGCCGCACCCGCACGATCCTTCCCGGCTCCTCGACGATCGAGCGCCTTTGCGCCGATGCGCTGGTTGAGGCCGAGCGCCGGATCGAGGATCTTATCGCCCATCGCATCACGCCAACCCTGAGCGAGAATTTGGCTCACCTGTTGGAGGATACGGTGGATGGTCGCGTCACGCGCTTCGTATGGCTGCGACAGTTCGAGGTTGGCGCAAATTCAGCAGCCGCTAACCGGCTGATGGATCGACTGGAATATCTTCAAAGGTTCGATCTTCCGGCGGATTTGCTGGACGGCGTGCCGGCGCATCGTGTGACCCGGCTTCGCCGGCAGGGCGAGCGCTATTACGCCGACGGCATGCGTGATCTGCCCGAAGACAGGCGGCTTGCGATCCTCGCTGTCTGCACCCTGGAATGGCGGTCATCGCTGGCCGATGTCATCGTGGAGACCCACGATCGCATCGTAGGCCGTCTCTATCGGGCCTCCGAACGCCTTTGCAACACCAGGATCGCCGACGAAAAGGCGGCCGTTCGGGACACGCTGAAGTCCTTTGCCGAAATCGGTGGTGCTTTGCTTGGAGCGCAGGACGATGGCACGGCCCTGGACGGGATAATCGCCACCGGGCCTGGCTGGGAACGGTTCAGAACCCTTGTCGCCACGGCCTCCGCGCTGACCAACGTGCTCGCGGCCGACCCGCTCAGCCGTGTGCTGGACGGCTATCACCGTTTCCGCCTCTACGCGCCCAGGATGCTGCGCCTGCTCGACATGCAGGCGGCGCCGATCGCCACGCCTCTTCTGGCGGCCGTTGCGATGCTGCGTAACGGGATCAAGGTCGATCCGCCGGTGGATTTTCTACGTCCCAACTCGAAATGGCATCGTCATCTTCGCGCTGAGCCCAGCGGCGACCACCGGCTTTGGGAAATCGCGGTGCTGTTCCACATCCGCGACGCCTTCCGGTCCGGTGACATATGGTTGGCGGGATCGCGCCGCTATGGCGACCTCAAGCAGCTTCTGGTCCCGCCACAGGCGATAGAGCAGACCGCGCGGCTCGCCGTGCCGCTGCGACCCGGCGAATGGCTGGCCGAGCGCAGGGCTCGACTGGATACACGGCTGAAGGAGTTTGGCCGCGCGGCGCGAACCGGCACGATCCCAGGCGGCATCATTGAGAACGGCAAGCTGCACATCGACAAGCTGAGGGCCGACACGCCCGAAGGGGCCGAGGATCTCGTGCTCGATCTCTATCAACAGCTCCCGCCCGCGAGGATCACCGATCTGTTGCTGGAAGTCGATGAGCGAACCGGATTTTCCGAGGCGTTCACGCATCTGCGCACCGGCGCGCCCTGCAGCGACCGGATCGGCCTGATGAACGTGTTGCTGGCGGAAGGCGTCAATCTCGGTTTGCGCAAGATGGCGGCGGCGACCAACACGCACAGCTTCTGGGAATTGCTGCGGATCGCGCGCTGGCATGTCGAAGGCAGCGCCTATGATCGGGCGCTCGCCATGATCGTGGAGGCCCACGCCGCCCTGCCCATGGCCGCCTTCTGGGGACAAGGGCAATCGGCATCCAGCGACGGGCAGTTCTTCCTTGCTACCGAGCAGGGCGAGGCGATGAATCTGATCAACGCGAAATATGGCAACGTCCCGGGCCTCAAGGGATACAGCCATGTGTCCGATCAATATGCGCCGTTCGCAACCCAGGTGATCCCGGCAACGGTCAGCGAGGCTCCCTATATCCTGGACGGGCTGCTCATGAATGACGCGGGCCGCCGCGTTCGCCAGCATTTTGCCGACACGGGCGGCTTCACCGATCATGTGTTCGCCGCCTGCGCCTTGCTCGGCTACAGGTTCGCCCCCCGTATCCGCGATCTCCCTCAGAAAAGACTCTATGCCTTCACGCCCAACGCGACGCCGGCCAATGTGCGAGCGCTGGTCGGAGGTAAGATCAATGAACCGCTCATCGAGCGCAACTGGCCCGACATCCTGCGCATCATGGCGACGATCGCAGCGGGGATCGTCGCCCCCAGCCAGATTCTTCGCAAGCTCGCCTCTTACCCGCGCCAGAATGAGCTGGCCCTCGCATTGCGAGAGGTGGGCCGCATCGAGCGAACCCTGTTCATGATCGACTGGATTCTTGATGCCGGCCTCCAGCGCCAGGCTCAGATCGGCCTCAACAAGGGTGAGGCCCACCACGCCCTAAAGCGCGCCATCAGCTTCCACCGCCGAGGTGAAATCCGGGATCGATCCGGCGAAGGCCAGCACTATCGCATCGCCGGAATGAACCTGCTCGCCGCCATCATCATATTCTGGAACACCATGAAGCTCGGCGAGGTCGTCAATACCCGGGCCGCCAGCGGTACCCATATCGCGCCTGATCTACTCGCCCACGTCTCGCCGTTGGGATGGGAACACATCAATCCAACCGGGGAATATCGCTGGCCCAAATCCTTAGCGTAGGATTCCGCCCCCTCCCGCAAACGCCCCCTACGATTGAGAAGCGCGGCGGAATCTCTTAGATTGATCGCTGGAGGCTTTGTTCGCGGAGACGCGCACATTGCCTTCTTTTCGTTTTAGGAAGCGCTGTCCTAAGCGACAGAAGCCAGAGCTTTGACAATGCGGCATTCCGCGATGGAGCCGACCATGTATCTTGATCCTATCGGTGCAGACACGCGATGATGGCGGTCACGACGGCGGTGGTTTCCGCGACGTCGCGCACCCTCACTGTGTCGAGGCCGATTTCAGCAGCGGGATAGTCATTCCCACCGGGGAATATCGCATCCCCAATGAACAGCATCCCGTCGAGCGGGACACCGCTCTCGGCACTCAGGCGCTTCAGGCCATAGCCCTTGTCGATCCCTGCTCTGGTCACGTCGATCGATGTCGTGCCACCGAGATTGATCGAGAGCTCCGGCAGCTTCGCGCGCAACGTGGCCTGCAACGCGGTCCTCTTCTTTCGGTCAGGATCCCACGCTTCCTTTTCCTTCAGCGGCGCTGCCTGCCCCAGGCCCGAAAAGGTGATCTGGCTGCCCCGGTCCTCGATCCGTTCGCCCCAGATACGTTCGTCGGCGAGACCGGCATCGGTCAGCGCCTGATCGAAGGCCGTGCGGATCTTCGCCTTCTCCGCGTCGTCGAACAGTTCGGCATAGACCGCGCGCCAAGCGCCATTGATGAACCGATAGAGTTTCGTGCCTGTGGTCGGCATCAACCAGAGACGGTCGAGCGCGACGCCGGCAGGAAGGCGCGAGGCGATCTGCTTTTCGAACTGCGGCCAGTCCCCGCCCGAGATCACCGCCACATCCGTGATGGCGAGCAATCGGGCGAGGATTGCGGCCATATCCTCCGATAACGGCCGCTTGCTCTCGGCAAGCGTGCCGTCGAGGTCGAAGGCGATCAGCCACTTCATGCCGCCTTCCCTGCCGGATCGCGGTAGGCGAGCAGCCTGAGCGCATTGATGACGACGAGCAGCGTCGATCCCTCATGAACCGCCACCGCTGGCCCAATGCCGAGGCCGAGGATGGTAGCAGGCACCAGGAAGGCGACGACACCCAGGCTGACGAAGACGTTCTGCCGGATGATTCCACGGGTATGGCGGCTAAGACCGACTGCGAATGGCAGGTGCGCCAGATCGTCGGCCATCAGCGCCACGTCGGCTGTCTCCAGCGCAACGTCCGACCCCGCCGCGCCCATCGCGATGCCGACCGTGGCGCTTGCCATCGCCGGCGCATCGTTCACGCCGTCGCCCACCATCGCGACCTTGTCTTCGCCGGCGAGCTTCTTGATCGCGGCAACCTTGTCTTCGGGCATGAGGTCGCCCCACGCTTCGTCGATCCCGACTTCGTCGGCGATCGCTTCGGCGACTTTCTGGTGATCGCCGGAGATCATTATCATCCGCGACACGCCCATCTCGTGCAGCCGACGCAACGCGGTCTTGGCAGCTTCGCGAGGCGTGTCCATCAGGCCGATCGCGCCCAGGTCGCGGTCCCCCTTGCGGACCACCATTGTCGTGCGGCCGTTCTCGCGCAGCTTCGCGATTGCGTCCTGCGCGCCCTGCCCCAGCGCCGGAATGCCCTCACTTCCGAACATCTCGGCCTTGCCGATCCACACCGTCTCGCCATCCACGCTCGCGGTGACGCCCCGACCGGTCAGGCTCTTGAGGTCGCCGGCAGTCGGCACGGCACGATCGTTCAGACGTTCGCGGCCGTCCTTGACGATCGCTTGGGCCAGGGGATGGTCGCTCAACGCTTCGACGGCGACAGCCAGCGCCAGCAACTCGCCTTCATCGGCGCCATCGACGGGCACGACATCAGTGATGCGCGGACGACCTTCGGTCAGCGTGCCCGTCTTGTCGAAAGCGATCGCTTTGAGCGACCCGAGGTTTTCGAGCGGTGCACCGCCCTTCACGAGCACGCCGCCCCGCGCTGCACGGGCAACGCCCGACAGGACCGCGCTCGGCGTTGCGATCGCGAGCGCGCACGGGCTTGCCGCCACCAGCACCGCCATCGCGCGATAGAAGCTGTCGCGGAACGGCTCGTCGACGACCACCCATGCGAACAGCAGGAGCACTGACAGGACCAGGACGGCGGGCACGAAGATCCGTTCGAACCGGTCGGTGAAGCGCTGCGTCGGCGACTTCTGCGTCTCCGCTTCGCTCACCATCTTCACGACCTTGGCAAGCGCGCTTTCATTGGAACGGCGTGTCACCTCGATCTCGATCGCGCCGCCGCCGTTGATCGTACCAGCAAAAACCCGGCTTTCCGCGTCGACTGCATCGGGCTTGGCGCGTGCCGCTGCGGCATCTGCGACCGGCACCTTGTCGACCGGGATGCTTTCACCCGTGACCGGGGCCTGGTTGATCGCGCTGGTGCCCTTGATGACGAAGCCGTCGGCAGGCAGGCGCTCGTTCGGGCGGACGATGGCAATGTCCCCGACGACCATCTGCTCGACCGGGATTTCGCTGGTCTGCCCGCCGCGTCGCACGGTCGCGGTTTCGGGCGCGAGCTTCGCCAGCGCCTCGATCGCCTTCTTGGCGCGGCCCATTGCATAATGCTCAAGCGCATGGCCGAGGCTGAACAGGAACAGCAGCAGCGCACCTTCGGCCCATGCGCCCAGCGCAGCGGCGCCGGCCGCAGCGACCAACATCAGCGTGTCGATCTCGAACTTCTTCATCCGGAGGTTGTCGATCGCCTCGCGCAGCGTGAAGAATCCGCCGAAGAAATAGGCTGCGATATAGCAGGCGGTCGGCAGCCATTCGGGCGCGCCAGCGACCAGCCTCTCGATCGCGTAGCCGATCCCCAGCAGCGCGCCACAGGCGAGCGCGAAGATCAGCTCGGTATTGGGGCCGAGAAATTCGGCGTGGCTATGGTCGTGGCCATCGCCGGGGCCGTGCTTCTCTTCGCCCGCGCCGTGGCCCCCGGGGCCGTGGTCGTGGCCGGCATGTTCATCGGCAGCGACCCGCTTGCCCACCCTCACCTTCAGCTTGCGAAGCGCAGCGCGCACCTCCTCTTCGGTGGTTTCGCGGCGATCATATTCGACCCGGACAGACCCGCTGGTGCTGGCGCTTGCCTGGACCACGCCGGGCAAGGCGCACAGCGCATCGCTGACCGTGCGCGCCCGACGTTCGTGGTTGATCCCCGTCACCTGCCAGATCGCATGGCCGTAGCGCTCGGTGATTTCGGCACCTGCGGCGCGCACCATTTCGCGCAACCGTGGCAGCGGCAGCTTGGCGGCATCGAAATGGATGCACAGCGCCGCTGGCGTGTTGCCGTCGAGACAGATCACATGCGCCCGCTCGACACCTTCGCGCTTTGACAGGGTTGATACGAGACGGTCCAGGCAGGCATCGGCCGCGTCAGGAAGGTCCGGCAACAACACTGGAATGTCGAGTTCGAGCTTGTCGTTCATGACGACCTCCTTTCGCTTTTCTTGGTTTCGGCGCGCGCGTCGCGCAGGATTTCGACACCGCCCTTGATGGCGATGATGGCGGTGGCGAAGCCGACCAGCAGGTCCGGCCAATTGGTACCCAACCACAGCACCAGCACGCCGGCGATCAGGATGCCGCCGTTGGAAATGAAGTCGTTGAAGCTGAAGGTGGTTGCGGCCCGGAGATTGACGTCCGGATCCTTGAGGCGCTGGAGCAGCCGCAGGCAGAGGTAATTCACGACGCCGGCGATCGCGGACATGACCATCATGGTAGGTCCGATGGGCTCGCTGCCCTGCACGTAGCGCCGTCCGACATCGATCAAGATGCCGCCCGCGAAGATCAGCAGCATGACGCCCGAAGCGACCGCGGCGCGTGTCTTCCATGTCTGGCCCCGGGTGAGCGCCACAAGGCTCAGCGCATACACAGCCGTATCGGACAGGTTGTCGACGCCGTTGGCGATCAGCGCGCTCGAGTCCGCGAAGAAGCCGGAAACGAAGAAGCCCGCAGCGATCGCCGCGTTCAGCAGCAGGACGATCCACAGTGTGCGGCGCTCCTGCCCGCCATTGTTGTCGTTGCCCGGGATCATCCCATCATCTCCTCAAGTGTCAGCAGGGCCAGGAAGCCGACGAAAAACATCGAGCTGATGAGCGGGGTGTCGGGTTTCTCGTGCGCCTCGACCAGCAACTCCTCCGTGACGAGGTAGAGCAGCGCCATCAGCCCGAAGCTGAGGAAGCCGGCGATCATCACCGGCGACAGCGCGGCGACCGGCACGGCAGCGAGCGCGCCGATCGGCAGCAGCAGGGCCAATGCCGAGACGATCACGATGATGCGCAAGCGCGAGCGATAGGTTTCCGCCAGCTCGTCGGTCAGCGTCAGTCCCAGAAATAACACTTCCAGAGTGAGCGCGATCGTCAGCAGGAGACCTGCCTTCTCGCCCGCCACGAAAGCAAGGCCGAGCACCAGGCCGTCGACCAGAATGTCGATGCCGATCGCGGCGAGTAGCGCCATCGGCCCCTTGAAGCGGGCCTCAAGAGCCTTGAGCCCCAGCATGGTCGCGACGCCCGCCGCCCCGCCGATCAACGTCGCGCTGGGCGATGCCTCATGCTTGACCTGCGGCAGGATTTCGGTCGCTGCCGCCGCGAACACGACGCCGGCAGCGAGATGCTGTAGGCCCGCCACGAGGCCAGGTTTCAACTTGGTGCGGCTCGCGACAATCGCGCCGAGCACGACCGCCAGCACAGGCGCAAGCGTATAGAGCAGTGCCTGCATTTCCTAGGACTCCTCCGGGGTTCGGTGGCAGACGCGGATCTTCCCGCGTCGCGTGAACGCGATCGATCCGCCCGCCACGACAGCCCGCGAATGGTCGCCGCGAAACTCGTCACCGGTTCGCTGCGCGCGCAGGATCTCGGTCCTGCCCTTCGGCAGCCAGGTGACGGCCATTTTCAAGCCGTCATCGATGAAGTCGACATCGGCGCGTGTGCCGTCGTCGCAGTACATGATGCGCTGCGCGATTAGTTTCGACGTCAGATGCTTTTCATGCGCCGGCTCGGTAGGCTGGGTCGGCGCTGGATTACACGCCCCTATAACCGCCCCGGAGACGAGAACGACGCCGAGGCGCGCGATCGCCAGACCGGCCCGATTCAGGCCGCACAAGGTTGTCACATTTGAAATCGACGTGTCAGACATCGGTCTCTTCCGACGAAGCGCCCTGTGGCGTTCGAAGGCAGGGCAGTTCATCGCGTGCCTTCCCGCTCGCAGATCCGGGTACGGCCATCGCCTTCCACGATGGTGAGCTGCGACCCCTTGAAGGTCGCGGTGGCTGTTTCGCCGACATATTGCAGGCCCTGCGCTGGCGCGGTCAGCATCATCGGCGGTCCCCCGTTGGAGCGCCGCAAATCGATCTGCAGGCCGTTGTCCTTGTAATCGACGAACAGCGGTTCCCCGTCGGAACAGCGATATCTATGCCGCCCCATTTCCCCGGTCGCCACGGCGCTGTCGGACGAATGGATCTGCTGCTCCGTTGGCGGGGCTGGCGGCTTTCTTTCCGAGCACGCCGCGAGCCCGACAACGAGGATGACGGCGGGCAGCACCCGCTTACAGTGCATCATCATCGCGCCTTCCTCCTGTAGCGGAAGGGGACGCGCTGACGATTGATAGCCCGGGCAGGCTGACCTACCCGCCAGCGGAGATAGGTTGCGAGGCGATCGTCAGATTCGACCATCAGGGATCGCAGGCGGCGCAACATCATCGCCGCGAACGGCAGGGAGAGCGCCCCGCGCAGCGTGCAGCTATGCGTTAGCCTGGTGCCGCCATCGTCCCCCGCCAGCTCGTACCGCTCTTCGAGCGTGAACAGATAGGGGATGCCGCAGGACCAAGCGAAGGCGTGCGGTTTATCGAATCGATCAATCCGTGCTGGCGTCCGAATTGGCCGGGTGATGCCCTGGATCGCAAAGGTGCATTCTGTGTCGCCGAGCCGGGACGGATCATCGAGAAATACGAGCGGACTCCACGCCCGGCGATGATCCGGATCGGTGAGTGCCGACCAGATGCGCAGTGGCCCGCCGTGAAGCATCGAGCTGGTTATGGTGCGAGGCATATCCCCATCTCCCAGAGATGGGCGGGGCGATCGCGGATCGCCCCGCCCATCCATCAGGCCAAGTTGTTCACGAAGGTCTGACCGTGGTCGTCCCCTTCATGCTCCTCATTGTAGTGCTCGGGTTTCTCGATCACTTTCTGCCCGAACCGGGCATAGAGTGTCGGCAGCACGAACAGCGTAAGAAGCGTCGCCGAGATCAGACCGCCGATGACGACCGTCGCCAAAGGCTTTTGAACCTCTGCGCCGGCGCCTTCGCCCAGCGCCATCGGCACGAAGCCGAGGCTGGCGACTAGCGCGGTCATGATGACGGGTCGCAGACGCTGCATCGCGCCAACATGCGCGGCTTCCTCGCGGCTCATCCCTGATCGGATCAGATCTTGGATCGAGCTGACCATGACGAGGCCGTTGAGGACCGCGATGCCCGAGAGGGCGATGAAGCCCACTGCCGCCGAGATCGAGAAGTCCATGCCCCGCAGGAACAGCAACAGGACGCCGCCCACCAGCGCGAAAGGCACGCCGGTGAACACGATCGCGGCGTCGCGGACCGATCCCAACGCCCCGTAGAGGAGCAGCAGGATCAAGATGAAGCAAGCCGGAATGACCAGCTTCAGCCGTTCGCTTGCCGATTGGAGGTTCTCGAACTGGCCGCCCCATTCGAGATAGGTGCCGGCAGGCAGCCGGAGTTGGCTGCCGATCGCCGCCTGCGCATCCGCCACGACGGATCCGACGTCGCGGCCACGCACGTTGGCTTGCACCACCACGCGCCGCTTGCCGTTCTCGCGGCTGATCTGGTTCGGACCATCGACCACCTTGATCTCGGCGACGCTGGACAGCGGTACATAGCCGCCGCCTGCCACCGGCACCTGCACCTGTTGGAGCAGGCCGATGTCGGCACGCTGCGCCTCCGACAGGCGGATCACCACGGGGAAGCGACGGTCGCCCTCGAAGATCTGGCCCGATGTTCGCCCGCCGATCGTCGCAGTCACGGTGTCCTGCACATCCTGAGCCGTAACGCCCAACCGCGCCATCGCGTCGCGGTTGACGCGAATGTCGAGCATGGGAAGACCGGTCGTCTGCTCCACCTTCACGTCCGCTGCGCCTTGCGTTCTGCGCAGCACCGCCGCGATTTGCTCGGCCGTCCGGTTCATCTGGTTGAAGTCGTCCCCGAACACCTTCACCGCGATGTCGCCGCGCACGCCGGCGATCAGCTCGTTGAAGCGCATCTGGATGGGCTGGGTGATCTCGTAGGCATTTCCCGGAATCTTCGCGAGATTACCCTCGATCCGGCTGACCAGCTCCTCCTTGGGAAGCTCAGGATCCGGCCAATCCTTGCGCGGCTTCAGGATGACGAACATGTCGGTCGCGTTCGGCGGCATCGGGTCGGCCGCCAGCTCGGCGGTGCCCGTCTTGGAATAGACGAATTGCACCTCCGGCTGCTTCGACATCATCCGCTCGATCGGCACCTGCATCGCCTGGCTCTGCTGGACCGACGTTGCCGGAATGCGGAGCGACTGGATCAGCAAATCGCCTTCGTCGAGCTGCGGCAGGAACACCGAGCCGAGCGTAGTGAAAGCAAGCGCCGCCACCACAAGGCTTCCCACACCCGCACCGATCGTCAGCGTCGGGCGCTTCATGGCCCGGTCGAGACCGGGTTCGTAGCGCTTCTTCAGCCACGTGATGATGCGGCCGTCCTTCTCCTCGACCTTCTTCGACAGCCAGATCGCAATCATCGCCGGCACGAAGGTGAGAGAGAGGATGAAGGCGAAGGCGAGCGCGATGATGACGGTCAGCGCCATCGGTCCGAACGTTTTACCCTCCACGCCGGTCAGCGTGAGCAGCGGTACGTAGACGAGGATGATGATTGCCTGCCCGTACACAGAGGGACGGATCATCTCACGCGCAGCGGCTGCCACGGTCGCGAGCCGTTCCTTGACGCTGAGCAATCGGCCTTCATGATGCTGTTGCTCGGCAAGCCGGCGCAGCGCGTTTTCGACAATGATGACGGCGCCGTCGACGATCAGACCGAAGTCCAAAGCCCCAAGGCTCATCAGATTGGCCGAGACCCCAGCGCGCAGCATACCAAAGCCTGTCAGCATCATGGTGATCGGGATGACCAACGCCGCGATCAGGGCCGCACGGAAGTTGCCGAGCAGCAGGAAGAGCACGACGATGACCAGCACCGCGCCTTCGGACAGGTTTTTCGCGACCGTCTTGATCGTCGAATTGACCAGCTCGGTGCGGTTCAGCACCGGCTGAATTACGACGTCAGGAGGCAGCGAAGCGTTGATCGTCTTCAGTTTCTCAGCGACCGCGGTCGACACGATGCGGCTGTTCTCGCCGATCCGCATGATCGCCGTGCCGACGACGACTTCGGTACCGTTCTCCGATGCCGAACCCATGCGGATCGCCTGACCCGTCTTCACAGTCGCAACTTGTTCGACCGTGATCGGCACGCCGTTACGTGTCGCGATCACGGTCCTGGCCAACTCGCTGGCATTGCGAACGAGCGCATCCGAGCGAACAGCCAGACCTTCGCCATTGCGATTGACGAAGCCACCGCCGACGCTGGTGTTATTGCGCTCCAGCGCATTTCCCAGGTCCGTCAGCGTGATGCCGAGCGAGGCCAGCTTCTGCACGTCGGGCACGACGAGGAACTGCTTGGCGTAACCGCCAATCGAGTCGACACCGGCGAGGCCCGGTGTGGTCTTCAGAAGCGGCGTCACGATCCAGTCCTGCGCGGTGCGCAGGTAGGTCGCCTTGTCCTCTTCGGTCGTCAGTCGCTCGCCCTCTGGCGTGATGTAGCTGCCATCGGGCTGTTGGCCCGGTTCACCGGGCTTGTGCTTGTCGTCCTCGCGATGATCGAGACGAACGGTGTACATGTACACCTCGCCCAGGCCTGTCGCGATCGGACCCATTTCAGGGTTCACGCCGTCGGGCAGATTCTCTTGCACGCCCCGCAGACGCTCGCCCACCTGCTGGCGGGCGAAATAGATGTCCGTCGCGTCCGAAAAGACCGCCGTGATCTGCGCGAAGCCGTTGCGGCTCAACGAGCGCGTATATTCCAGGCCGGGGGTGCCGGCGAGCGCGGTTTCGATTGGAAACGACACCTGCTTCTCGACCAGCTCGGGCGAGAGGGCAGGCGCGCGGACGTTGATCTGGACCTGATTGTTGGTGATGTCCGGCACCGCGTCGATCGGTAGCCGGTAGAGGGAAAAGGCGCCGATGGCGGCGACGATGACGGTGAGGAGCAGGACTAGCCAGCGCTTCTCGACCGCCCAGGTTACGATACGGGCGATCATGGCTTAATCCTCGTGGCTCGCTTCGCCCTTGCCGATCTCGGCCTTGAGCGTGAAACTTCCGGTGGTGGCGATCTGTTCGTTGCCGGTCAGGCCCGACCGGACGATCACCGTGTCGCCCGACGCATCGCCGAGCTGGACCGGGGTCGCCTTGAAGCCGGTGGGCGTGCGCACGAACACGACCGACTTGCCCTCGAAACTCTGGACCGCCGTCGTCGGCACGCGGACCGCCCCGCTCCCGCCGCTGCCCGTGAGCTGCACGGCTGCCGTCACAGGCTCGCCGACCCGCCATTCGCCACCGCGATTGTCGAGGGTGGCGAGCGCAGGCACGAGCCGCGTCTGCGGATCAAGCGCCGGCGACACGAAGGTCACGCGGGCGGTCGCCTGACGGCCTGCCGCCTTCACCAGCACCGTATTGCCGGGACGCACCCGGCCCGCATCCTCGGGCTTGAGATTAAGCGCGATCGACACCTGGCTCAGGTTGGCGATGCGATAGAGTTCGGCATCCGCCGCGACCGTTTGTCCCAGCGTCACGGGGCGCGCAATGATCTGGCCCGAGATCGGCGCGGCAATGCCGAGCCGGTTGAGCCCGCCGCCGCCGACACCCGCCGCCGAAACCATGCTCTGCGCCTGCGTCAGGGCGATCCGCGCCTCCGTCGCCGCTGTGCGGGCGGCGATCAGATCCTGTTCAGGGGAGACTCTCTGCGCGAACAGCCGCTGTTCGCGCGCGAGGTTCGAATTAGCGAGCTGAAGCCGCGCCCGCGCCGCCTCGACCTCGCCCTTGATCTGCGCCGCCTCGCGGCTTTCGATGACCGCAATGGTCTGGCCGCGTCCGACCGATTGGCCGAGGTTACGGGTGAGCGCGACCACGCGTCCCGCAATTGCGGCCGAGACGACCTGCGTTCCCTGTGGGTCGCCCTCGATGATCGCGGGCAGCTCGATCGTCCCGGCCCCGCCGATGATCGGCCGTCCGACCTGGACGCCCGCTGTGGCGATCTGGTCGGCACCCAATGTGACGACGCCTTCACCGGCATGACCGCCTTCAGCACCGCCCTTTTCCGTGCCCGCTGCCGTCTCATTGGCAGCTGCGCCTTCGGCAGTTGCCTCGTTTCCGCCATCCTTGCCGCCGCAGGCAGCCAAGAGCAGGGCGAGCGACGCCGCGCCCGCGAGATAAAAGCTCTTCATCACTGATTCCCCCCATTGGGCGCACGAGCGGTCAGTCGCTCCACTTGCGCGCGGGCATTCTGGTAATTGGCAAGCGCGTCGATCGCGGCGACCCGCGTTTCGGCGAGCGTGCGTTCAGCATCGAGCAATTCGAGCTGGCCGAACTTGCCCTCGCGATAGCCGATCCGCGCGATGCGGGCGGCCTCCTGTGCAGCCGCCAGCGCCGGCCCCGACGCCGCACGAGCCGTCGTTGCGGCATTGGCCGCCTGCGCCTGCGCGTCCGTGATCGCCTGTTCGATGTCGAGCGCGGTCACGCGGCGCTGCGCATCCGCCTGGGTCCGCTGCGCGGTCGCCTGCGCAATCGCGGCGCGACCATTGTTGAACACCGGGATCGGGATCGACACGCTGAACACCGCCGCCATGTCGTTGGTCGCTTCCAGGCGGCGGATCGACGGCCCGACGTTCAGGTCAGGCACGCGATTGGCGCGCGCGAGCCGCACGCCGGCTTCGGCAATGGAGAAATCCGCGTTGGCTGCCGCCAGCGCGAGTGTGCCGGTCGTGTTGACCGGTGCCAACGGCCCATAGACGTTCACACCGGGAAGGCGATCGAGCAGCGTGTCATCGAGCAGGCCGTCGATCGGCCGTCCGATCCGACGCGCCAGATTGGCGCGGGCCGCCTCGGCCAAGCGAAGCTGCCGCTCCACATTGGCGTCGGCATTGATACGCGCGACATCCGCGCGCTGTTGCTCGAGTGGCGATGCCCGCCCTGCCTGCACGCGAACGCTCGCGGCCCGCAGCGCATCGCTGGCGATCCGGGCCTGATCGCGGGCTGTCATTACCCGGCGATCGGCCGCGACCGCTTCGACATAGAGCTGCGTTACCTGAAGCCGGACATCCGCCGCGATGATCGCGGCCTGGATCTCGGCCCGGGACAATTGCGCATTGGCGACCGCGACGCGGGCGCCGCGCTTGCCGCCTAGCTCGATCGGGATCGCAAAGCCGACCGTGGTTTCCGCGCTGCGGACCCCCCGATACGGCCCGGAGCCGATGACATTCTCGACTTGGCCTTGAACCACCGGATTGGGCCGCAAGCCGGCGACTGTGCGACCTGCACGGGCCGCGTCGATTCCAGCTGTCGCCGCTTCCGCAGCAGGGGCCGAACCGCCCGCTGCACTGACCGCTTGGTCAAGCGTGTAGACCGGCGCATCCTGCGCAACAGGCGCGGACGGTCCGACCTGCGCCTGCGCCATCGTGGCGCAAGACGCTGCGGCCAGCATGGCCGCGAGGATACGATTCATGAAAATAGGACTCCTGACGATGATCGACAGGGGCGCGCCAACGCACGCCCAAATCGGACGTCAGGCTTGGGGGGGCCTCAAATGGACCATGCCGGTGCGGCCGTCGAGCGACGCAGAGGCGGAGATTGTCGGCTTGGGCACTGTGAGGACGGGGGTATATTCCATCGTCGTGCGCGCAGGCGCGCCGACGTCGTGTCCGTGACAATAATTGTGATGATGCGGGACATTCTTGTCCGAGTCCGATGGCACCTGATCGATGTCACCGGCGGTATGGACCGTGAACTCAACGCCCGCGATGCTTCCCCCCGCCAGATCGGCGGCATGGGCCATGCCGGAGAAGCTGGTCAGGACCAGCATCAGGCATGTCAGGAAAGGCAAAAAGGCTCGCACTAGCTTGCCTCTATCACGGAAGGGTTTTCATGTCATTGCACTAATTCGAACCAAGGGTCACTGAGCCGGAACCCGAGCGGGATCGGTCGCGCCCGTTCCAGGCGAACCCGACCGCAATGGCGACCGCCATCAGGAGTTGCGCCAGCACCGATTGCCAAGTGGGAAACACGCCGAGCATCGACAGCCGTGGCACGTCCGCGAGCGGTGCGATGTTGATAAGGCCGGCTTCCTGGAGCGCGGCGACGCCTTTACCCGCCAGCACGACGGTCAGGACCGCCATGAGCCAGGAGCTATAGCGGAAGAACTGCGCGATCGGCAGCTTGCGACTGTAGCGAAGCATGGCCCAAGCGATCAGGCTGAGCAGTCCAATCGCCGACCCGGCCCCCGCGAGAAGCATCCCGTTGTCACCTTGCGCCGAAAGCGCGGCATAGAACAGGATCGTCTCGAAGACCTCGCGATAAACTACGACGAACGCCAGCCCGAACAGGAACCAGCCCGACCCGCCCGAGAGCGCCCGCGACATCTTCTCGCGAATATAGCGCTGCCACTGATCGGCCTGCGCCTTGCCGTGCATCCAAATCCCGACCGAGAGCAGCACGACCGCGGCGAACAGCGAGCCAAACCCTTCCGTCAGCTCCCGGCTCGCACCGCTGATCCCGATCGCATAGGTGGCGACCGCCCAGGTGATCCCGCCCGCGATGATCGCGCTGACCCAGCCGCCATGCACGTACCGCAGCGCCTCGCCGCGCTCGGCTTTACGCAGGAACGCGATCATGGCGACAACGATGAGCAGGGCTTCGAGCCCTTCACGCAGCAGGATCGTGAACGCGCCCAGGAACGTGGACGCTTCGGTGGCGGCATCAGGCGCGAGCGCCGCTTCCGCATCGTCGAAAAGGCCGCCCAGTACTGCGACCTTCTCCGCGAGATCATCGGGCGACGCGCCCCGGTCGATCGAGGCGCGGAACTCCCCCATCGCGCCCTCGATTCGACCCATCAGCGTCGCGTCGCGCGCGGTGAGTGTTGGCTCGATCGGCTCGAACCCATCGAGATAGGCCGACAGCGCCAGCTCTTTCGCCATGCGCGCATCGCCGCGCCGCGCAGCCGCCACGCTTTCGGCGAGTTTGGCGCGGGCGACCGCGAGCGAGCCGGGAGCCTGTTGTATCACCTGTTCGGGATGACGACGCAGGAACGCGAGCACTGGGTCAGCCTTGGCGTCGCCGATCGCCGCGCCGAGCGCGGCCGGGGTGAGCGCGACCAGGGTTTTCAGGTCCGGAATGCGCCGGCGAAGGGTCGGGTCGGATTTCCAAAGCCGCTCGCCTTCGCGCGCCTGCGCATCCGTGAAGGCGAAGCTCCCGGCTCGGAATGCTAACGCCCAGCGCTGATCGTTGGGCAGATCGGCGAAGCTCTGCATCGCGGTCCCGTCGATGCCTTGCGTCACCACCTGATAGAGCGCGAACACGCTGCGCTGGCGCGCGCGCTCGGCATCGGTGAAAGCAATCGGGGGCGTAGCGAGCTTGGCGGCGTCAGGGCCACGGCCGTTGCCCGTCATCCCGTGGCAGGACGCGCAGGATTGTCGGAACAGGGCATCGCTGGAGACGAGGTTCGGAGCCTTATCGGGCGCGAGCGGCACCGGGTAGGCGCGCAACAGATCGGCCGCGAGCCCGTGCGCCAATGTTGCCACCTGTTCAGTCGGTCCCTTTTCCGCGATCACCGCCTGGAGGTTGGCAGCCCGCTGGATGAGGGCTTGACGCTCCGGCTTCGCCGGCAGGCCCTGAAGCCGTGTCGAGACCGACGCGGCGAACTCCGTCATCTCGGCATATTCCGACGTGCTCTTGATCCGACCGTTGGCGACCGCGCCGCCATAATCGACGGCCATATAGTCGAGCAGCCGCCATGCGGTTTGCACGTCGCCGGGTTCGGCGATTGCCGCAGCAGGGATCAGCAGCGCCGCGAGCGCGGAGAGCAGCCGCAACGAGAGCATTGCCCGGATCAACGCGAGCAGACACACTACCGCTCTCCCAATTCGCGCCGAGCGCCAGTGACGATTTCATAAGCGGAGTGGAGGAACAGGAGGGCGATGAGGCCGGCGACGGCGAGGTCCGGCCAGGCGCTTCCTGTCCACGCCACCAGACCGGCCGCGGCGATCACCGCCACGTTGGCGAGCGCGTCGTTGCGGCTGAACAGCCAGATCGCGCGAACATTGGCGTCCCCTTCCCGGAAACGCGCAAGCACCAAGGCGGACACGACATTGATCGCGAGCGCGACAACGCCGATTGTGCCCATCAGTTCGGCATCGGGCGCGGTTGCGTTCAGGGCGCGCCAAATCGCGAAACCGATTACGCCCACGCCAAGCGCACCGAGAAACAACCCCTGCGTCAGCGCGACCTTTGCCCTCGCCCGTGCGGACCAGGCAAGCGCGAGAAGACCGATAAGGCTGATCGACCCGTCCCCGAGAAAATCGAGGGAATCCGCTTTCAGCGCTTGGCTATCGGCGATGAACCCGCCGAACAGCTCGGCGACTCCGAAGCCGAGGTTGAGCACCACGACGGTCAGCAGCGCACGGCGATAGGCCGGATCGGTTTGCGCGCGCGCGGGCTCCCCGTGGCACCCGCAGCTTTCGGTAGAAGCATTCATGCGGCCTTCCTTACCACCTCCAGTCGCTGTAGAAGCAAGCGAAATGTGCGACACGTTCGCATAAGCAAGGATGGCATGATGAAGCCGGTGATGATTGGGCAGCTCGCCAGCGAGACCTCGACGAAGGTGACGACGATCCGCTTTTATGAGTCGATCGGGTTGCTCCGATCCGCCCCTCGCACGGCGTCGGGTCGCAGAACCTACGATGCCAGTGACATTGAGCGTTTGCACTTCATCCGCAACGGTCGCCGGCTTGGCTTCTCCGTCGACGAGATCCGTTCGTTGATGGGGCTGGCGCAGAACCCGGACCAGGATTGTGGTGCCGCCTCAGCTATCGCTGCTCAGCACCTCAAGGATGTGGAGGAGAGACTGGCGCAACTCGCGGTGTTGCGGGATGAGTTGGCAATGCTCAGCCAGAGCTGCACCAAGGCGCGCATGGCCGATTGTCGGATCATGAAGGCGATCGGCAAAGGCCACCCTCAAGCCGATCAATAATAATCGGCCAGCCTGAGCTCGCGCACATCACCCGAGGCCATCGTCAGCTTTACGAGGGTGCCAGCAGGCCGGGAGCGCACTTGCCAGAGCTCCCCACGCGTATAGTTCGCATCGATCGAATGGCCGTTCACCGCCACGATCCGGTCGCCGACCGCCCAGCCAGCCTTTTCCGCGGGACTGTTCGCCGCCACATGAACAACGGTGAGCGCCGTTGGTGAGGCTGCGAGGCCAAGGCCGCTACGGTCCTTCAGCATCGGCAGGCGACGACGAGGACCGAGTGGCCGGAGCCACACGAATCCGGCGGTCACGTCGAACACCACGTCGAATTGAGCGATCAGCGGTAGGCCGACATTGCCAACCGTGCTGGTGGAGAGCCAAGCTCTCATCCCGAGTGTGGGGACGTTCGAGACGCCAAGCCCTTCGATGTTGATGTTCTGGATCGTGAAAGCATCGTTGATACGCACA
>NZ_DAMDBA010000055.1:24667-34752 GCF_032093395.1 Novosphingobium sp. | reverse complement strand
CTGATGACTCGGAAAATGCGGCAAACCAGAAACTTAGAGCGGTTGATCCGGTGCAGCCGGATCGGAAACCGCTCTAGCATCCTTGCGGCCGAAGGCGAAGCCCGGCGGCGAGGTCAGGGAATGCGGTCGTTCTCGGAAAGCAGCGCCGCGACCAGCTGGTAGATCACCAGCGCCCAGGTGCTGCCGATCATGCCTGCGAAGAACATCGACCAGCTCAAGCCCCAATCCGCATCTAGCAGATTGTCGGTCAGCGCCGCCAGGGTCAGAAGAACGAGCAGGGTCTCCAGCACGATGAAACCCCAGCGCATCGGGGCGCCATGAAAAGACCTGATGCGGCTGCTCATCCACATTCTCCCGATCCTGGATTCATCTGCGCAAGATTAGTCCGGAGGAGGGGCGACGTCCAGAACCCCGCCGCGAGGGTGGACGTCCCGAAACGGCACTGCCAGGGTCAGCGCTCGTCCTGAAGCACCGAGGCGAAAGCTGCCGCATCGGTGTTCCCGCCGGATAGCACCACGGCGGTACGATCGGTTACGCGCACCTTGCCGGCGAGCACCGCTGCCAGCGCGGCGGCTCCGCCCGGTTCGATGACGAGTCGCAGGCGGGCGAAGGCGAGGCGCTGTGCCGCACGCACTTCGGCCGGGGTCACGACAAGACCGAAGGGGCAGCGCGCTTTCAGGATCTCGAAATTGATCGGCCAGGTTGCGGGAGTTTGCAGCGCGTCGCAGGCCGTGGGTGGCGCGTCGGCGGCGACGCGGCGGATCTCGCCCGCCTCGAGACTGCGGCGGACATCGTCCCAGCCTTCCGGCTCGACGGGAAGCACCGCCGCATCCGGCAAGGCCAGCGCCAGCCCGGCGGCGAGGCCGCCCCCGCCGCAGGGCGCGACGATCTGATCGGGACCGTCGCATCCGATCTCCGCCATCTGCGCCGCGATCTCAATTCCGGCGCTGCCCTGGCCCTCGATGATCCACGGGTCGCCATAGGCATGGACCAGCGTCGCGCCGCGTTCTTCGCAGAGTCGCCGGGATACGTCGTCGCGATCCTCGCCGCCGGGGCGGTCATAGAGCACGACTTCCGCCCCCAGGGCGCGGGTATTGGCCAGCTTCACCGCAGGCGCATCGACCGGCATGACGATAGTGGCCGCTATGCCCAGCCGCTGCGCCGCCCAAGCGACGCCTTGCGCGTGATTGCCGCTCGACACGCCGACGATACCCCGCGCACGCTCGGCCTCGCCCAGGGCGGTCAGGCGATGCCAGGCGCCACGGATCTTGAACGCGCCCACCGGCTGGAGGCTCTCGGCCTTGCACCAGATCGTGCGGCCATCGACCTCCAGCGGCAGCAGCGGCGTGCGCGGTAATATCTCGGCGACCTTGCGGGCGGCCAGAGCCACCCCTTCACGGGTCGGACGGCGATCGTGGCTTGACGTCATGGTGCGAGGCATAGCCTCACCGGGCGAGCCGCACCATCTGGTAATAGCCAAGCGGTCCGCGCAGAACCTCGACCTTGAGGCTTTGTTCTTCGGCAAGACGTGCCGCGACCAGCGGCAGGTCCAGCCTGGGGCTGACGTGGAATTTCGCCAACCAGGCCCGCAAGACGCCGCGCAAGGGGGAGGGGAGGCCGGAGAGGTCGCCGAAATCGACGGCATGAAGCACGCCGCCCGGGTTCAGCGCGGCGGCTGCCTGGCCCAGGGCGGCCTGCCAGCCCGGTATCATGGAAAGCGTGTAGGACAGCACGACCCGGTCGAAACCGCCGCGACCGAACAGGACGCTCGAATCGAACCGCGTCGCATCGCCCTGCGCCAGCCGCGCCCGCGTTCCGAGGCGCGCACCGGCACTCTTGAGCATCTCGCTGGAGATGTCGAAGCCGTGGCAGGCCACACCGGGCCAGGCACCGGCGATCAGTTCCAGATTGCGCCCCGTGCCGCAGCCCACTTCCAGCACCGCCATGCCCGGCGCCGCGTCGAGATCCCTGATCAGCCGGTCGCGGCCAAAGAGGTAGTACTTGCGCGTGAAATCGTAGATGTGGCGCTGGCCGCGATAGACTTTGTCCATTAGCGCGGCATGGTCCTGCGCGGCGGCGGTTCCGTTCATCGCGGAGGCCTCAGCGCAGCACGTAGAGGTGGACGCCGCCGTAGATCGACGAACGGTCCGCTCGGGTCGCCGCCAGCGATTCGGCTTCGCGATAGTCCCAGCGGGCGAGGATTTCCTCGGGCACGCGGCCGGGGAGCAGGGTCGGTTCGGCAGCGGTGCGGAACAGCACGCGGGAGCCGGGGCGGGCGGTGCGGGTGATCTCGCTCCAGAGTTCGGTAAGCTGCGCGTCGCTCATCCAGTCCTGCGCGTCGAGCAGGATATAGCGATCCAGCGAGGCCTCGGCGCTTTCCTTGAGAACCTGGGTGAAGTTCGCATGACGCAAGGAGAGGCGCCCCAGCCGTTCGCGCACCTGGGGCACGTTCGCCGCCTGAAGGTAAGGCGGCAGGGGCGCTTCCGCCTGCCGGCCATAGCCGCGCCCGAAGGCCTGCCAGGCGAAGTAGTTGTCGTTGAGCGGGAAATGGCAGGCGAGCTTTTCAAGCCGCGCGCGCAGCACGTCGGCCATGCGGTTGCCGCCCGCCAGAGCGTCGTACTGCGCAGGCGGAATGCCGAGGCCGAACAACGAGGCGGGCTGGTCGGTCAGCCAGCGTACCAGCTTGCGTTCGAAGATCGGGGCGAAGCGCTCGTCGAACACGCGGCGCTGTTCCTCCAGCGTCTCGGCGCCGAGGATTTCGCTGGGATCGATCTTGTAGAGCTTGGCAAGGACGTGGGCCGCGCCGATGAAATGACCGAGCAGCCCCTGCTTGTAGATGCCCCGCGTGAAGCCCTTGATACGGCGGCGGCCGACAAGGTCGCGGCCTTCCCAGTAGCGGCGGGTCGCTTCGTCGAGGTGCGGCGCGAGCCGGTTGCGGTAGGTCGCGACATTGCCGGGCTGGTCTGCCTCGGCGATGAAGCGGCGCAAGTCGGCATAGTCGGTGAGGTTGCGGATCGCGGCGATCTTCAGGCGGCCCAGCGCGATATGCGCGGTGTTGAGATCGACGCAGGTGATCGCGGCAGGATCGGCGGTGAGATAGGACAGGGCATTGCAGCTGCCGCTGGCGATCGTGATGATCCGGCTGTCGGGGCCGATCTGGAGCGCTTCCATGTCGGCCACCGGGTCCTCCCAGATCTGCGCATAGACCAGCCCCTTGAAAGCGAGGGCAAAAGACTTGTCGAGCAGGCGGGCACCCGCCTTCGTCTCTTGCCGGACGACGGCGCCTTCGATGAGCTTGGAAGCGGGATGGGCATTCGACATGGTTCTGCGGTCCCCCGAGGCCGTGTGAAACTTGTGCGGCCCCAATGCCTCTGGCGGGTGACCGGGCGATGACGGGACGATGGCGGATTATGACAGTTTTGTCGGGTGCGCTCGTCACATCCGTGACGAGCTTGCGGCACCGGCCCACGCCCCCACCCGACCTCCCACAACAGTGTATCCTGGATGGGAGGTCGGGTGGGGGCGTGGGCCGGTGCCGCACAAAAACGGGCGGATGCCCGTTTTTGCCGGTCGTGAGACCGGACCAAAATCCTCACAGTTGAGTTGTCACACAGGGCCTCTATATGCGGCTGTTCGCGAGCATCGCGTTAAGGAGACAGATTGGTGAGCAAGGTTCTGGTGATCGGCGCAGGCGGCGTCGGTTCGGTCGCGGTCCACAAGATGGCGATGAATCCCGACATCTTCTCGGACATTCACCTCGCCAGCCGCACGGTTTCCAAGTGCGAGGCGATTGCCGACTCGGTCAAGGAGCGCACCGGCGTCTCGATCAGCACTTATGCGATCGACGCCGACGACGTGGCGGCGACCAGCGCGCTGATCCGCTCGATCGGGCCGGAACTCGTCGTCAACCTCGCACTGCCGTATCAGGATCTCGCGATCATGGACGCGTGCCTGGCGACCGGCGTGAACTACATGGATACCGCGAACTACGAGCCCAAGGACGTGGCGAAGTTCGAATATCACTGGCAGTGGGCCTACCAGGAGCGCTTCAAGGAAGCGGGCCTCACCGCGCTGCTCGGTTCGGGTTTCGATCCGGGCGTCACCTCGGTCTTCGCGATGTGGCTGAAGAAGCACAAGCTCAAGACCATCCGCACGCTCGACATTCTCGACTGCAACGGCGGCGACCACGGCCAGGCCTTCGCGACGAACTTCAACCCGGAAATCAACATCCGCGAAGTCACCGCTCCGGCCCGTCACTGGGAAAACGGCGAATTCGTCGAGACTCCGGCCATGGGCAAGAAGGTGGAGTTCGACTTCGAGGCCGTCGGCCCGAAGAACATGTACATGATGTACCACGAGGAACTGGAAAGCCTGGCGAAGTTCATCCCCGAGATGGAGCGCGCGCGTTTCTGGATGACCTTCGGCGATGCCTATATCCAGCACCTCACCGTGCTTCAGAACGTGGGCATGACCCGCATCGACCCGGTGATCTACAACGGTGTCGAGATCATCCCGCTTCAGTTCCTCAAGGCCGTGCTGCCCGAGCCTGCTTCGCTCGGCCCGACGACCAAGGGCAAGACCAATATCGGCGACATCGCCACCGGCGAAGCACTCGATGGTTCGGGCGAAAAGACGTTCTACATCAAGAACATCTGCGACCATGAGGACGCCTATGCCGAAACCGGCAACCAGGCCGTCAGCTACACCACCGGCGTTCCGGCGATGATCGGCGCGGCCATGCTGCTGACCGGTAAGTGGAGCGGTGCGGGCGTGTTCAACATCGAGCAGTTCGATCCCGATCCCTACATGGACATGCTCAACCAGCATGGCCTGCCCTGGACGGTCGAGGAGCTCGACGGACCGCTGGCGTTCTGATGCGGGTGCTGCGGACCGTCCTCGTCGCGGCCTTCGGCGCGCTCGCGCTGGTTGGCTGCGCGCCGCAGGATGGTCCGCAGCGGCCTGTTCCGCCGTCGGGCGGCGAGAAGGGCGAGAACCAGAGCTACAACCGCGACATGGGCGCGGAGGATCGCGCCGCCTGCCTGGCCGAAGGCGGCACCGTGCAGCGCCGCGGCATGTTGGGCATGGAGCAATGCGTCCATGCTTATGCCGACGCGGGCAAGCAATGTAGCGATTCCGCGCAGTGCCAGGGCAAGTGCGTCGGCAGCGCCGGCGCGGTCTCGCCCGACAAGCCCGCGAGCGGCACCTGTCAGGCCGATGACAGGCTCTACGGTTGCTATGCCGAAGTCAGGAACGGCAAGGCCGTCGCCGCGATCTGCGTCGACTGAGCGGCCATGAACTGGACTTTCATAGCGCCCGTGGCCATGCTCGCGGGCTCCAATCTCTTCATGAACACGGCGTGGTACCTGCATCTCAAGATGCCGGGCAAGGCGCTGTGGGTGGCGATCGCCATGAGCTGGGGCATCGCCTTCTTCGAATATTGCTTGGCCGTGCCCGCCAATCGCATCGGCAGTCAGGTCTATTCGCTGGGACAGCTCAAGGTCCTTCAGGAGGCCATGTCGCTGACCGCCTTCGTGCTGGTGGCCTGGGTGCTGTTCGGCCAGAAACCGGGCCTGAACGAGATCGTCGGTTTCGCGCTCGTCGGGGCAGGGGCGTGGTTCATCTTCAAGGGGCCGTTCGGCTGACGCATTCTTGAAGCTGGGGCCGGGCAGGGCCATCTGCCAGTGTCATGTGCAAATTCGGCTCTTCGCGAGCCATCCGAAAAGGATTGAACGAACATGGAAACTCGCGCCGGCGATCCGGGAGCCTTTGCCCACTTCGACCTGTCGCGCGTCGACAGCCCCAGCTTCGTGGTCGATGCCGCCAAGCTCCGCGACAACTTGCGTATCCTTGCCGATATCGGTGAGCGATCGGGCGCCAAGGTGCTTTCGGCGCTGAAGGCCTTCTCGATGTGGTCGACCGCGCCGATCGTCGGAGAGTATCTCGACGGCGTCTGCACCTCGGGCCTGTGGGAAGCGCGCCTCGCCTCCGAGTTCTACGATGGCGAGATCGCGACGTATTGCGCCGCCTACAAGGAGCAGGATCTCGATGAGATCCTGCGGCTTTCGGACCATGTGATTTTCAATTCACCGATGCAGATCGAACGCTTCTGGGCGCAGATCGAGGCCGCCCGCGCGCGCGGCGAGGACTTCGACATCGGCCTGCGCGTCAACCCGATGCACGCCGAGGGCGAAGTGCCCAAGTACGACCCTTGCGCGCCGCATTCGCGGCTGGGCTTCCCGATCAACCAGCTCACCGAAGAGCACGTCGAGATGATCGACGGCATTCACATGCACACCTTGTGCGAGCAGGACTTCGAACCGCTGCGCCGCACCTGGGACAAGGCCTTCGATCATCTTGAGCCCTTCTTCGGCCAGTTCAAGTGGATCAACCTGGGCGGCGGCCACCACATCACCCGTTCCGATTATCAGCGCGACGAACTCGTCGAATTCCTGATCGACCTTCAGGAAGACACGGGCGCCGAAGTCTACATCGAACCGGGCGAGGCGGTTGCGCTCGATGCCGGGATTCTCGTCGGCACGGTGCTCGATACTTCGTTCAACGGCATGCCGGTGGCGATCGTGGACGTCTCGGCAACCTGCCACATGCCAGACGTGATCGAGGCGCCCTATCGCCCGGCCATGCTGGGCGAGAAGCAGGAAGGCGAGGGCGAGCCCGTGCGTCTCGGCGGCCCGTCATGCCTCGCGGGGGATGTGATCGGCGACTACATCCTGCCGGTGGATGCCGAGCCGGGCGCGCGCTTCGCGTTTCTCGACCAGGCGCATTACTCGATGGTCAAGACCACGACCTTCAACGGCGTGCCGCTGCCGTCGATCTGGCTGTGGGACTCGGAAACGGACTCGCTCGAATGCATTCGCCGCTTCGATTACGAGGATTTCCGCAGCCGCCTGAGCTGATTTCGGCTCGACCTGTCCCGCGATTGCCCCGCCCGGTCCTCGTTCCTACGAATCGAGAGAACCGGTCGGGGCGCCTCTGCATTTAGCCTCTTGAATCCCGCTGGTGCCGGTCGTCGTTTCAGGACGTGCGGCTGCGCTGAAATTCTTCGATCAACCGTCTGTAAAATGACGATAAAACTGAACGGAGAGGCTAGGTGAAAATCCGCGCGAATCCCTTATATGACGTTTCTGTGAAACGGACCTTTTTTCACTTGCGATTCAGCTTGGGAGCCCTATATCCCGCCCCTCGCTGCCCCATGGGGACTTCCAAACCGCAAGGCAGCTCTTGTCGTTAACAATTCCGTTTGGGGGTCCCTTGAGTTGCTCGAATTTCTTGACGCACCGGCTGTAGCGCGCGCAATCGCGCCCGACGAACCCGTTATCCTGAACCGCCCGCACGCTGCTGCGCGCGCGGCCCGTTTCTTCGCCACGAAGTTTCCGGGCAAGGCGCTCTATGCGGTGAAGGCGAATCCCTCGCCGGATCTCATCAAGATCCTCTGGGCCAACGGCATCACGCATTACGACGTCGCTTCCATCGGTGAAGTGCGCATGGTTCGCGGGGCTCTGCCCAACGCGACGCTGTGCTTCATGCACCCGGTGAAGACCGCCAGCGCCATTCGCGAAGCCTACTTCGAGCATGGCGTTCGGACTTTCAGCCTCGACACGATCGAGGAAGTCGAAAAGATCCTCGACGCGACCACCGATGCCGATGGCAACCGCGCCACCGACCTGCGCCTCTGCGTGCGCCTGCGCGTCTCTTCCGAGTATTCGGAACTGAGCCTGGCCTCGAAGTTCGGCGTGGATCTGGCCGACGCCGGTGAACTGCTCCAGGCGACCCGTCAGGTTGCGGACTGGCTGGGCGTATGCTTCCATGTCGGTTCGCAGGCGATGACGCCGTTCGCCTACGTCCAGGCACTCGAGCGCGCCCGCGCTGCGATTGCCGACGCCGGTGTCGTCATCGACATGATCGACGTCGGTGGAGGCTTCCCCTCGGTCTATCCGGGCATGGAGCCGCCGCCGCTGGAAGACTACTTCCAGGTGATTCACCGCCACTTCGAAGCCCTGCCGATCGCCTATAACGCCGAACTGTGGTGCGAGCCCGGTCGTGCGCTGTCGGCCGAGTACAGCTCGATGATCGTCAAGGTCGAAAAGCGTCGCGGCGACGAACTCTACATCAACGAGGGTGCCTATGGCGCGCTCTACGATGCCGCCCACGTCGCCTGGCGCTTCCCTGTGAAGTGCATCTCGCGCGAAGCTGCCGTTGGCGGCGAACGCTCGGACGACCTCGAGGGCTTCTCGTTCTACGGCCCGACCTGCGACGATGCCGACTTCATGGAAGGCCCGTTCATGCTTCCCGCCGACATCAAGGCGGGCGACTGGATCGAAGTGGGCATGCTCGGCGCCTATGGCGCGGCCATGCGCACGGCATTCAACGGCTTCGGCACCGGCGAGGTGCTGAACGTCTCGGACGAGCCGATGGCGAGCCTCTACACCGGCGAGCGCAAGGATCCGCGCGTATCGGACAACGTGGTTTCGCTGCGCTGACCTGAGCGGTATGGTTATGGAAAAGGCCCGTCGGAACAAGTTCCGGCGGGCTTTTTGATATCGTCGTCCCGGACTTGATCCGGGAGCGCTGGCAGTTCTTGAGGCGATAGCTCGCGCCGTGGAATTCCTGCCGCAAGGTGGGTTGTTCACGGCCAGCGGTCCCGGATCAAGTCCGGGACGACGACAGTTTCACGCCCCTCAAGCCTGTTTGAACAAGCCCTTGTAGACGCGCGGCTGGCAGCGCAGGAACTGCGGCGCGGCCTTGACTTGCGCACCGAGCGCAGCGGCGGCGTGCCAGGGCCAGCGGGGATCGTAAAGCACGGTGCGGGCGAGGCCGATCATGTCCGCCTCGCCAGTGGAGACGATCGCCTCCGCCTGTTCTGGTTCGGTGATGAGGCCTACGGCGATCACCGGCATGGACACCACTTCCTTCACCTTGCGGGCGAGCGGCACCTGGTAGTTCGGCCCCACCGGGATCTGCTGCCCGGCGTCGAGCCCGCCGCTGGAGACGTGATAGGCCGCACAGCCGCGCGCTTCCAGCGCCTTGGCGAAGGCCACGGTCTGTTCGATGTCCCAGCCGCCTTCGACCCAGTCGGTGCCCGAGACGCGCATCGTCACCGGCTTGTCCGCCGGGAAGGCGGCGCGCACGGCGTCGTAGACCTCCAGCGGGAAGCGCATACGGTTTTCGAGGCTGCCACCGTACTGGTCGGTGCGCTTGTTCGAAAGCGGCGAGAGGAACTGGTGGAGCAGGTAGCCATGCGCGCCATGAATCTGCACGGCATCGATCCCGAGGCGAGCGGCCCGGCGGGCGGCATCGGCAAAGGCGTCGCGGATGCGCGCGAGCCCCGCTTCGTCGAGTGCTTCGGGCGGGTTTTCGTCCGACAGGAAGGGGAGGGCGGATGCGGATACCGTCTGCCAGCCGTTCTCGGCGTCCGGCGCAATCTGCTTGCCGCCGTCCCAGGGCTTGGCTGTGCTGGCCTTGCGACCGGCGTGCGCCAGTTGAATGGCGATCGGCATGTCGGACCAGCGGCGCACGCTTTCCAGCACCTTGCCCATGGCCTCCTCGGTTTCGTCGTCCCACAAGCCGACGTCTGCATAGGAGATGCGGCCTTCTGGACTGACGGCGGAAGCCTCGATCGTGAGAATGCCGGCACCGGACTGCGCAAGGTTGCCGAGGTGCATCGCGTGCCAGTCGGTCATGCGACCGTCCTCGGCGGAATACTGGCACATCGGCGCGATGACGATGCGGTTGTCGAGGGTGAGGTTGCCGATGGTGAT
Source organism: Novosphingobium sp. (assembly GCF_032093395.1). Classification (GTDB taxonomy): domain Bacteria; phylum Pseudomonadota; class Alphaproteobacteria; order Sphingomonadales; family Sphingomonadaceae; genus Novosphingobium. Next base: position 24,976 of record NZ_DAMDBA010000055.1, on the reverse strand, counting down.
CGGCTCGAACAGCTTGGCCATGGAAGTCCTTCTGGTCATCTCGTCGCCCCGAGGGGGTGGGGGAGGCGCATCGGAGTGCGGGGGCGACCGGGTGAACTTGGGGACGGTCCGGCAAATGAAAAGGGCTCCACCGGCCTGCCGGGGAGCCCTTCGGGAAAGTTTTCGTTGGGCCTGCGAAAGGCTTAGGCGGCCAGGCGCATTTCCAGGCGTTCCCAGATTTCGACCAGAGCTTCGGTAAGGCTGCGCATCATGTCTTCGGTATGGGCCGGGCCGGGCGTGAAGCGCAGGCGTTCGGTGCCGCGCGGCACC
>NZ_DAMDBA010000055.1:16058-24657 GCF_032093395.1 Novosphingobium sp. | reverse complement strand
ACGTAGGCGCCATATTCCGCGAGCAGGATGTCGCTGATCTTCTTCGCCTTGACCGGATCGCCCACCATCAGCGGCACGATGTGCGTAGTGGAATCCATGACCGGCAGGCCCGCGTCACGGAACATCTGCTTCATCAGCGCGGCCGAGCGTTGCTGGCCTTCCCGCTCCGTGCTGGAACTCTTGAGGTGCTTCACCGAGGCGAGCACGCCTGCAACCAGCACCGGCGACAGCGAGGTGGTGAAGATGAAGCCCGGCGCGTAGGAGCGGATGCAGTCGATGACCTTCTGGTCGGCCGCGATATAGCCGCCCATCACGCCGAAAGCCTTGCCCAGCGTGCCTTCGATGATGTCGATGCGGTGCGCGGCTTCGTCCCGGTCGGTGATGCCGCCGCCACGCGGGCCGTACATGCCGACCGCGTGGACTTCGTCGATATAGGTGAGAGCGTTGTACTTTTCGGCAAGGTCGCAGATCGCGTGGACGGGCGCGACGTCTCCGTCCATCGAATAGACCGACTCGAAGGCCACCAGCTTGGGCAGCGCGGGATCGGTTGCCGCCAGCAGTTCCTCGAGGTGTTCGAGGTCGTTGTGGCGCCAGACCCGCTTCTCGCACCCCGAATTGCGGATGCCGGCAATCATCGAGGCGTGGTTCAGTTCGTCCGAGAAGATCACACAGCCCGGCAGGAGCTTGGCGAGCGTCGAGAGCGTGGCGTCGTTCGAGACGTATCCCGAGGTGAACAGCAGCGCGCCTTCCTTGCCATGCAGATCGGCCAGTTCGCTTTCAAGCTCGATGTGGTAATGCGTGTTGCCGCCGATATTGCGGGTGCCGCCCGAACCGGCGCCGACATCGTGCAGCGCCTCTTCCATGGCTTCGATCACCTTGGGGTGCTGGCCCATCGCAAGGTAATCGTTGGAGCACCAGACGGTGATCGGCTTGGGCCCATTGTGGCCGGCGAAGCAGCGCGCGTTAGGATAGGCGCCCTTGTTGCGCAGGATGTCGATGAAAACGCGATAACGGCCTTCCGAATGGAGGCGTTCGATCGCTTGATCGAAAATGTGTTCGTAGTTCACCTGGGCACTTCCTGCGTTCGCCTGTGAGGGACTTGCCGTCCTTGGGCTTTTACCCGTTGATGCGGCCAAATACATGATCGTTCGGGACATGGCCAGCCGCTTGTCCCGCTGGCAGTGATCGATCTTTTGCAAACCCGCTTGCAATGCCCGGCACGTTGCGCGGCTCATGTCCCGAGACCACGATCATCGCGGGGGCGGCGCGCTTCAAGGCTTTGATGGTCATCAGCCACGAAACCGTCCTGCGGCGCTCGTCGCTCTTCAAGAAGGTCGAGAAAGTGCGCGCCGGGGGGCGCTCTTCCACCCAGTTGGCATCGACGGTGGCGACGTCGCCGGTGAAGAGGAATTCGCGGCCGTCCTCGAGCCGAATATAGACCATCATCGCACGGTCCGGCAGGCCTTCCAGCGGAATGGCCACGACGCCCGGAGCGACCGCCCGCGGCTCGCCACCATCAAGGTTCGGAAGAGGGGCGGCCTTGGGCGAAACCAGCGCGGAATTGCCGCGATGGAGCGGGCGGTCCAACAGGACCAGCTTCAGCGCCGCGGTCCTGGCGCGACCGTCGACGCGGTGCTGCGCGGCGATGTCGAAATTCTGAAGGTCACGCTTTCTGGCTTCGGCGGGCGTGGTGCCGGCATCGATCAGAATCGGTGCCCGCCTCGGCACGATGGCTTCGAACGCCCGGACCGGTAGCCTGATGGGGCGAAGGCCGCTCCCGGCGGCGATCCTGTTGTACAGCTCGGATCGATAGCCGAGCACTTCCTGCCGCAATTCCTCCGGCGCCGGTCCCGGAAGGCGATCCGCCAGTTCGCGAAGCCGGGACATCGTGAGCGGAACGGGCCTGGCGCCGGGTGCCCTGGCGTCGAACTGGAACCAGTAAAGCGGTACGCCGACAAGCAGCAGCAGAATGAGAAGCAGCAGATTGAATCTTGGCGTCAAAACCTTCCGCCTTCCGGCAACCCGTAACGCGCCAGCGCTTCGCCGTACGCTCCGGGGAATTCTCCCGGCCCGGTGAATAGCGCGCGGTCGGGTCGCTGGCGAGCGTATTCCTGTCCCTCGGTCAACTGGGCGATGCGCCGGGCAATGCCCTGGGCGCCATGGACGAAGCGCACATGAGGGCCGAAGGCTTGCATCAGCTCTTCCTCAAGCAGAGGGAAGTGGGTGCATGCCAGAACCAGCGTATCGATGTCCTCGCCGCCCGGCATGGCGCGCAGGGCTTCGGCAGCGCGGACGATGGCGGCGGGATCGACCGGCTCTCCACGGAGCTTTGCCTCCGCTGCCTCGACCAGGCCGGGGCCGCCGTAGCGCAGGAGGCGCTTGTCGGCGGCGAATTCCTGTTCCAGGCGATCGACATAGGCCTGCCGGATGGTGGCCTGGGTGCCGAGCAGGCCGATGACGCCGCTGCGGGTCATGGCGGCGGCCGGCTTGATCGCCGGCACCGTGCCGACCACCGGCACTTCCAGCACTTCACGCACCATGCCCAGCGCTATCGTCGAGGCGGTGTTGCAGGCGATGCACACGAGGCGAGGCGCGAAGCGCTCCGTCATTCGGCCCAGGAGACCGGCCACCCGCGCCGTTATCTGCGCTTCGGTCTTGGTGCCGTAGGGCAGCCCGGCCATGTCGGCCGCGTAGATGACCGGGGCCTGGGGCAGCACCTTGCGCAGTTCGGCAAGCACGGTGAGGCCGCCCACGCCCGAGTCGAATAGCAGGATCGGCGCGCCCGGATCGACCGAGGCTGCATCCAACGGAGCAGGCATGTTCAAAGCCGGGGACGACGCATGAAGAAGGGGGGAGGACATCGCTTTTTCCTGGATCTTGCTTTCTGTTAGTCGCTCGGCTCGGCAAAGGGCAATGATCAAAGCTGCAACTCGGCGCGACAAATCCGCTGAAGCCGGGGAGAATGCTCCGGAATGGCGTGATCGTGCGTGGTTCGGCCGATTGCAGCACTGGCCAATTTCCACGCAGGCTCTAAGAAGCGGTGATGGATTGGATTCTCGCCCTTTTGCTGGGCTATGCCCTTGGTTCGGTGCCGTTCGGCCTTCTGATAACGCGGATCGCCGGCGCCGGCGATTTGCGCGCGATAGGCTCCGGCAACATCGGTGCAACCAATGTGCTGAGGACGGGCCGTAAGGGCCTAGCCGCCGCCACGCTGCTGCTGGACTTGCTCAAGGGTCTGGCCGCTGTCCTGATCGTTGCCCGCTTCCTTCCGGAATGGACCTGGCTGGCGGCGCTTGGCGCCTTCCTCGGCCATTGCTTCCCGGTCTGGCTGAGGTTCAAGGGCGGCAAGGGCGTGGCCACCACGGCGGGCATCGCCTTCGGCCTCGCCTGGCCGATCGGGCTGGCCTATGCGGTGACCTGGGTCGGGCTGCTGCTCATCGTCCGCATCTCTTCGGTCGCCGGGATGACGGCGGCGATCGTCGCGCCGCTTGCCGCCTTGCTGCTCGGAAAAAGCGAGGCCGCTGGCGTACTGGCGGTCATCGCCGTGCTGGTGGTTTTCCTGCATCGCGAAAACCTGGCCCGTCTGCGGGCCGGCACGGAGCCGAAAGTGGGGAGCGGCAAAAAGCCGTGAGCGAGGCGGAGGGGGCCCAGCAGCAGGAACTCTCGGCAGAGGCGGGAAGCGTGCTCTCGCAGGAGGAAGCCTTCGCGCGAATCCGCCTCCTTCGCTCGCCCAACATCGGGCCGGTCACTTACATGCAGCTGCTCGCCCGCTTCGGCGATGCGCAGGCGGCGCTTCATGCGCTGCCCGACCTGGCCGGTCGCGCCGGGCGGCCTTATGAGGCCGCGGCGGAGAAGCGGGTCCAGGCCGAGATCGTCGCCACGCGCAAGGCAGGCGCGCGTTACCTTTTCCACGATTCTCCGGACTATCCCGGCCTGCTGGCCCACTGCGAGGGGGCGCCGCCGATCCTTACGTTCCGGGGCGATTCCGGCATTCTCGCCCGCCCGGCGGTCGCCATCGTCGGCGCGCGCAATGCTTCGGCGGCAGCGGTGCGACTGGCACGGGAGTTTGCCTATGGGCTGGCATCGGCCGGCTTCACCGTGGTTTCAGGGCTCGCGCGCGGGATCGACGGCGCCGCGCATACCGGCGCGCTGGCGGGCGGCGCGACCATCGGCGTCATCGCCAGCGGGATCGACATCGCCTATCCGCCGGAACACGGCGCCTTGCAGGAGAGAATCGCCGCCGAAGGCCTGCTCCTGGCCGAACAGCCTCCCGGAACCGAGCCGCTCGCCCGGCACTTCCCCACGCGCAATCGCATCATAGCAGGCCTGGCCGCCGGAACCCTGGTGGTGGAGGCCGCGCCGAAATCGGGCTCGCTGATCACCGCGCGCCTGGCAGGGGAAATGGGGCGCGAGGTCATGGCAGTGCCCGGATCGCCGCTCGATCCGCGCTCCCATGGCTGCAACCAGCTCATTCGTGACGGCGCGGTTCTGGCGCAGTCGGTTGAAGACGTCATCGAACTGCTTTCCGGCTTCGACGGCGTGCCCGGATCGCGGTTCCAGTCCGAAGGGAAGGGGGCGGAACCGCAGGTCCGCTTAGAAGAGGGCGCCGAGATCAGCATCGCTCACCTGCTGACCACGGCGCCCATCGCGGTGGATGAGCTGATTCGCCAGTCGGGGACGAATGCGCCCTCGGTTCAGATGGCGCTGCTCGAACTTGAGATCGGCGGCAGGCTGGTGCGGCATGCGGGGGGGCGGGTCAGTCTGGCCTGACAATGGCGGGCAAGCGCGGAAACGCGGCCGAAATGAATATCGGGCACTTACGCGCTTGACGAGTGCCCCAATCGCTTCCCACCCTATGCGTACACGTATATGCGCGAAGACAGGGCGCATGTCGCTCAGGGGCACACAGAGTCTGAAAGAATGCAGCTAGTCATCGTAGAATCGCCGGCGAAGGCGAAAACCATCGAGAAGTACCTGGGCAAGGACTACAAGGTTCTCGCCAGCTACGGCCATGTCCGCGACCTTCCGCCGAAGGACGGCTCCGTCCGACCCGACGAGGGTTTCGAGATGGACTGGGAGCTTTACGGGGACAAGCAGAAGCAGGTGAAGGCGATCACCGACGCCGCGAAGGGGGCCGATCGCCTGATCCTCGCGACTGACCCTGATCGCGAAGGCGAGGCGATTTCCTGGCACGTGCGCGAATTGCTGGCCAAGCGCAAGGCGCTGCCCAAGGACGTGCAGCGGGTCACCTTCAACGCCATCACCAAGGACACCGTCACCAAGGCGATGACCCAGCCGCGCGAGCTGGATCAGGACTTGATCGACGCCTATCTCGCCCGTCGCGCTCTGGACTACCTGTTCGGCTTCACGCTTTCGCCGGTGCTGTGGCGCAAGCTGCCGGGTGCCAAGTCGGCCGGCCGCGTGCAGTCGGTGGCGCTGCGCCTGATCGTCGACCGCGAGCGCGAGATCGAGGCGTTCACGCCGCAGGAATACTGGTCGGTCGCGGCGCAGATGGCGCATGACGGCACCGATTTCACCGCCAAGCTGGTAGCGTTCGAGGGCAAGAAGCTCGACCGTCTGAGCATTGGCGAGGAAGGCACGGCGATGCGCGCCAAGGCCGCCGTCGAAAGCGGCGCCTTCAAGGTCGAATCGGTCGAGACGAAGCCGCACAAGCGCAATCCGCAGCCGCCGTTCACCACCTCGACGCTCCAGCAGGAGGCTGCGCGCAAGCTGGGCTTCTCGGCCAGCCAGACGATGCGCGTGGCGCAGACCCTCTATGAAGCGGGCGCGATCACCTACATGCGTACCGACGGCGTGCAGATGGACCCGAGCGCGATCTCGGCCGCCCGCGCGGCTATCACCGATCGTTTCTCGGGCCACTACCTGCCCGAGCAGCCGCGCATCTACCAGACCAAGGCGAAGAACGCGCAGGAAGCCCACGAGGCGATCCGCCCCACCGAGTTCACCAAGGACCGTTTCGGATCGGGCGACGAGGCGCGCCTCTATGACCTGATCTTCAAGCGCGCCATGGCCAGCCAGATGGCCTCGGCCGCGCTGGAGCGCACCACCGTGACCTTGCGCGACGGCACCGGCCAGCACGAGCTGCGCGCCTCCGGCCAGGTCGTGAAGTTCCCGGGCTTCCTGGCCGTCTACGAGGAAGGCCAGGACAACAAGTCCGACGATGACGATTCGGGCCTGCTGCCGTTCATGAAGGCGGGCGACATGCCCGCCAAGAAGGGTGTCACCGCCGAGCAGCACTTCACCCAACCGCCGCCGCGCTTCTCGGAAGCCAGCCTGGTGAAGCGCCTGGAAGAACTGGGCATCGGACGTCCTTCGACCTACGCGGCAACGATCCAGGTCATCAAGGATCGCAATTACGTCCGAACTGAGAAAAACCGTTTCTTCGCAGAGGAATCGGGCCGACTTCTCACTTCGTTCCTCGAGCGCTTCTTCCAGCGCTACGTCGCCTACGAATTCACTGCGGGCATGGAAGACGAGCTGGACGACGTTTCCGGTGGCCGCCAGGAATGGAAGGCGCTGCTCGAAGCCTTCTGGCGGGATTTCAAGCCGAAGTCTGACGAGGTCATGGAGAAAAAGCCCTCGGAAGTGACCGAGGCGCTGGACGAGTTCCTGTCCGACTACCTCTTCCCGCCCAAGGCGGACGGCACCGATCCCCGCCTCTGCCCCAAGTGCGGCGAAGGCCGCTTGTCGCTGCGCGGTGGTCGCTATGGCGCTTTCGTCGCCTGTTCGAACTATCCGGAGTGCAAGTTCACCCGCAAGTTCGCGCAGCCCGGCGGCGCTGCGGATGGCGGCGAGGACGAAGGTCTGGGCAAGGATCCGGAAACCGGACTGGAGATCGTGCGTCGTTCGGGCCGGTTCGGTCCCTATATCCAGCTCGGTGAGGGCAAGGAGGCCAAGCGGGCCTCGATCCCGAAGGATATCGACGAACTGACGCTGGAATGGGCGATCAAGCTGCTGAGCCTGCCGCGCACCATCGGTCCGCATCCGGAAACGGGCAACGATATCACGGCCAGCATCGGTCGTTATGGTCCCTATCTGGCCCATAACGGCAAGTACGCACGCCTGCGCTCGACCGCCGAAGTGTTCGAAACGGGCATGAACATGGCCGTTACCAAGCTTGCCGAGGCGGCCGCTGGTGCCGGCGGTCGCGGATCGCGCGCGGCGGCCGAGCCGATCAAGGTTCTGGGCGCTCACCCGACTTCGGGCGGAGAGATCAAGGTGCTGGCGGGCCGTTATGGTCCTTACGTCACCGATGGCACCACCAATGCCACGCTTCCTCGCGACCAGAAGCCGGAAGACCTGACGGCCGAGCAGGCGATCACGCTGATCGACGAGAAAGCCGCCAAGGGCCCCGCGAAGAAAAAGGCCCCCGCGAAGAAGGCAGCTGCCAAGAAGGCTCCGGCGAAGAAGGCCGCTGCCAAGGATGGTGGCGAGAAGCCCGCCACGGCGAAGAAAACGTCGGCAAAGAAGCCTGCTGCGAAGAAAGCGCCTGCGAAGGCCAAGAAGGAAGCCGCCGAATGAGCGACAAGATCGCCAAGCACAAGCAGCCCTGGAAGCCGGAAGAGCTTCAGAAGCTTCAGACCCTCGCCGGAAAGGGCAAGGGTCTGAAGGAGATCGCCAAGGCGCTCAATCGCACCGAAGAATCGACCAAGGACGCCGCGCGGCAGCACGGCTTCTCCATCGCCAAGGCGCGCTGACGGTCACGGCCTCAGGCGATAGAGGCCGAACTTTCGCGTACCGATCACCACGCCCTCGTAGCGCTCGTAAGAGCCTGCGAGAGCGTTGCGTATCAGGGCTTTGGTCGCGAGGTTGGGCCGATTGGGGCGGCTCGATTCCGAGAGAACGATCACGCCGGGGCGGCTGGCCAGAATCCGCTCGACTTCCGCGACCGGGTCCACGCCGAGGGCTGCGGCTTCGTTCAGGGCATTGAGGTGGCTGGGATAGGCGAACCGGGTCGGTATGCAGGCGCCGGTCGTTCGATAGAGCGCACTGTCGCCCTCGTAGACATAGAGGCATCGGCCGTGCAATTCGCGCTTCACCGCCGCGCTCGCCGTCTCGAAATCGCGGGCCGTACCGCGTTCGCGTATCTGCAGGGCGGGAACGACGATAGCTCCGAGGAGCCCGAAACCCAGCAGCAGCCGTGCATACCAGCGCTCGCCTGGATCGCGGCGACCCAGGGTTGGTGCGGCCAGAACGCTCAGCGGTACCAGAACCGGCCCGAGGTAGTGATCGTACCAGGTTCCGAACGCCAGGAAGCCCAGCACCGCGACCAACGCCCATATGCGGACGACGGTCAACATCGCCGGCGTTTGCAGATCTCGGGGCGCGAGGCGGCGGGGTGCGAGCAATATGGCCAGGGCGAAGGGGATGAGGGCCAGGCACTCCTTTGCCAACTGGGCGAAGGCGTCGGCCTGATCTACGCCGCGGCCAAAAATCGAGAGGAAATTGGCCTGAACGAACGCCTCGCCCTCACCCAGGAGGACATAGCCCACCCAGACTGCGAAGGTTGGAGCCAGGGCCGTGCCTGCCCAGGCAAATCCCGCCCGTGCAAGCCGTGGCGGCGGCCAGCCTTCCCGAT
>NZ_DAMDBA010000055.1:0-16048 GCF_032093395.1 Novosphingobium sp. | reverse complement strand
CCGCAGGCTAGCAGCAGCAGGCCGAAGCCGATCCCTTCGAAGACGACGGTATACTTGATCTGCAACGCCAGGCCGACGAGCAGCATCGCCAGCAGGCCGCGCGGGAACAGCGCGACATCGTTCGGGCGGCGGAAGGCACCGAGCACCAGGAGGGCCGCCAGCGCGACCGGGAGATTGTAGAAGACCGGCGACTGGCCAAGCGCCACGTTGAACACCGGCTGATAGAGAAGATAGGCCAGCCCCGAGGCCGCCGCCGCGGCGGGTGGAGCTATGGTCCGCGCCATGCGCTCGATCACGAGGGCAGTCAGTAAGGAAAAGCCGAGGCCGACCATCTGGTATGTCAGAACCGGATCGAACGGCAGGGCCGCCATGCCGCGATAGAGCAGGAACAGGCCAAAAGGCTTGCGATCCCAGATGTCCACGAAAGGAAGTGCGCCCTCGACCATGCGCTGACCGACGAGCAGATAGAACTGTTCGTCCGACTGAAATGCGAGCTTGCCGAACATGGGCAGCCGCAGCGCGAACCCGCAAGCCAGATATAGCAGCGGCGAGGGTATCGCGGGCCGGGCGATGGTGCGTCTGGCCGCCTCCGGCATCGTGGCTGTCATGGTTGCGCCCTTCGAGTTCCCGGCCCGGGAATGTCCGGGCAGGTGATTTCAAAGGGGGGAATGCCGTGCCGGGATTGCGGTTTCGAGACTCGCTGCTCGGCCGCGGCGGTTAGGAACTCAGCCGTGGCTGCAAAGAACCGGGCATCGACATCGGCCGCTGCCCGGTTCGTGTCAGCGCTTGGGCCGAGACGTGCTGGCGCCTTTCGACGCATTCGGCCTGGATGTGGCCGCAGCCGGGCGGGGCGGCGGCGGGGCAATGACCGGGGCAGGAGTCTGCACGGTTTGCGGAAGCAGGGTGAGCGTTGGGGTGGGCGCCTTGACCCCGCTGCGTGTCAGCGACCAGGCGATGTCGTTCGCGGTTGCCTGCATTCCTGCGAAGTTGAGGTGCCATTGCAGGCCCTGACTGCCGTCGTAGCCTTCCGGCGAACCGATCATCCAGGGCAGCGTGTCGCAGGGCGTATGCGCTGCCGAGGTCTGGTTCATTTCCACGACGATGGCGTTGTAGGCCTGGGCGACGCGGGCGGTGATTTCGGAAAGCCGCTGGCCGATGCGGCGCGTGGTCGCGGCATGTTCCTCGCTGACGGGCGTTGCGGCGCAAAGCGATCCGGGCTGCGGCAGCGGCGTGAGATACTGCACGAAGACCAGTCTGGTGCGCGGCGCCACGGTGCGGATGCGACGCGCGATTTCCATCATCTGCATCTCGTCGCGCGCATAGTCGACTTCGGTAGGCACCTTCACGGCACCGCAAGCCGCCCGCTTGCTGCCCGGAGGCAGTTGGCTGGCCCGGTAGAGGCAGGTGGCCGTGAAGAGGTTGCCGATGTAGTTGAGATCATTGCCGCCGATCGTCACCGTGACCAGCCGCGTCTGGGGCGTCACGGCATTGATCTGGGGTGCGATCTCCCCCCAGGGGCCAAGCACGTTGTTGGTCGTGGCGCCCGAGCAGGTGCGGTCGGTGAGGATCATTCCGAAACGCTCTGCCAGCAGCGTCGGATAATTGTTCATGCTCTGGCCGCAGCGTGCGGGCGCGCCAGATTTTGCAGGGGGCAGCATCGGACCGGCCGCGAAAGACGAGCCGATCGCGACGTAGCGCTGGCCTGCAAGGCTCTCGTCGACCATGGCGGATTGCCCGGAATCGGGAGTCTTGGCCGGGGCCTGGGGCTGAGCCTGGGGCATCGGCGGCGCCGATGCCTGCGCCTTGGCGTGAGCCTGGCCGCTGGAAATCAGTACGGCGGCAGCGATCGCCGTCGACGTGAAGCGCTTCATCACTTGACCCAGTCCAGCCCCATCTCTTCGTAGAGATCACGGGCTTCGGCCCAGTTTTCCTCGACCTTCACATGCAGGAACAGGTGGACCTTCTGGCCCAGCACTTCGGCCAGTTCCTTGCGGGCGGCCTCGCCGATCGCCTTGATCTTGGAGCCGCCCTTGCCGAGCACGATGGCGCGCTGGTTGTCGCGCATGACCACGATCTGCTGGCGGATCTCGACCGAACCGTCCTTGCGTTGCTCATAGGCTTCGGGGCGCACGGCGGCATCGTACGGTAGTTCTTCGTGGAGCTGCTTGTAGAGCTGCTCGCGCGTGATCTCGCAGGCGAGCAGGCGTTCGCTGGCGTCGGAGACCTGATCTTCGGGATAGTGCCAGGGGCCTTCCGGCATGAGGCCGGCAAGATGGGTCTTGAGTTCGGGCACACCGTCGCCGCTGAGGGCGGAAACGAAGAATACCTCGTCGAACTGGACTTTGCCGGTCAGTTCCTGCGCCAGCACCAGAAGCGGTTCCTTGGCGCCCGCGTCCACCTTGTTGATCACCAGGATCTTGCGCTCCGACCGGGTAGCCAGCGCCTCAAGCAGGGGTTCGAGTTCATGGCGGCGCTTCTTGATCGGGTCTACGACCAGCAGCACGGCGTCCGCTTCCTGCGCACCTTCCCAGGCGGCGGCGACCATGGCGCGGTCCAGCCGGCGCTTGGGCGCGAAAATGCCGGGCGTGTCGGCCAGGATGATCTGCACCTCATCGGCCAGCGCGATGCCCAGCAGGCGCGCGCGCGTGGTCTGCGCCTTGGCCGAGGTGATCGCCACTTTCTGCCCGACCAGCGCGTTGACCAGCGTGGACTTGCCCGCATTCGGCGCGCCGATCACGGCGACGAGTCCGCATTTTTCCGTCATTTCATTTCCTTCGGTCAGGCATCTGCGCCTGCAATCTGCATTTCTTCGGGACAGTTCACGCCATAACACGCGCGAACCGAATTTGTGTCCTCGACCGCCCGTTGCCGGGGCGATCGCCGTCTTACCCGAATTTTCTCATGAATTCCTCGGCAGCGCGAGTCTCTGCGTCCTGCTTGGAATTGGCGGTGGCCCGCGCGGCACCCACGTTGTGGACGGCCACTTCGACCGTGAACTGCGAGGCGTGATCTGGCCCGGAACGTTCGACCAGCTTGTATTCGGGCATGCGGCGACGGTTTCCGGCCGCCCACTCCTGGAGGGCCGACTTGGGATGCTTGCGCTTGCCCGCCTTGCCCTGCATCGGTTCGGCCCAGAGCCCGCGCACCATCTGTTGCGCCGCTTCGAAGCCCCTTTCCGTGAAGCAGGCGCCGATCAGCGCTTCCATCACGTCGCCCAGGATGTTGTCGCTGTCGAGGCCGCCGTCGTCACGGGCTTGCTTGCCGAGGCGCATGTGAGGGCCAAGCCCGATCCGGCGTGCCACCTCGGCGCAGGTCTGGCGGCTGACGAGCGCGTTGAGGCGCTGCGAGAGACGGCCTTCAGCCTCTTCGCTGTTTTCGAAAAGCCATTCGGCGACCGAGAGCCCGAGGACACGGTCGCCCAGGAATTCCAGTCGTTCGTAGTTGCGTTTCTCGCCGGTGCTGCCGTGGGTGAGGGCGGCCAGCCACAAGGCCTCGTCGGCAGGAGCCGCTCCGGAGATTTCGGCGAGAAATTCGCGGTCTTTAGCTTCAAGCACTCAGATCACGCTCCCGATCCGGCTCCAGCGGGCGGCGGTGAACCAGGTCCAGGGCTTGATCCATTCGGCGTCGCCATCGGTGGAGAACATCATGACGGCGGCCTTGCCCACCAGGTTGTCCTGCGGGACGATGCCGATGCCCTGACCCTCGATCGCCGGGAAGCGGCTGTCGAGCGAGTTGTCGCGGTTGTCGCCCATCAGGAACATGTGGCCTTCGGGCACGATGTAGACGCCGGTATCGTCTTGCGGCGTCTGGCCAAGGTCGAGCACGTTGTAGCTCTTGCCGTTCGGCAAGGTCTCGCGGAACTGCGGGTAGTTGCAGACTGGACCGCCGGAGGCATCCTTGCCTTCGAATTCGGGCGCGTAGCAGCGGGTGTTCGCGGTGACCGGCAGCACGAAATCGGGCTGCTTGGCGCGCGGTACGGCCTTGCCGTTCAGGAATACCTGGCCGGCCTTCACCTGAACTTCGTCACCCGGAAGGCCGATGACCCGCTTGATGTAGTCCACGTCGTTGCCGGGGGGGGCCTTGAAGATCACCACGTCGCCGCGCTCGGGCTGGCTGGCGAAGACGCGACCGGGGATCAGCGGCAGGCTGAAGGGCAGCGAATACTTCGAATAGCCGTAGGACCATTTCGACGCGAACAGATAGTCGCCATTCAGCAGGCGCGGCAACATCGACTCGCTGGGGATGTTGAAGGGCGAGATGATGAAGCTGCGCAGCACCACCACGCCCAGCACCAGCCAGAGCAGGAAGGAGAAGAAGCCCTCATCCTTTTTCGCCTCCTTCTTGGAAGGCTTTCCGCCAGTGCCCGAAAGGGGACCGGAGGGCGGTGGGGCGGACTTGTCGGGGGTGTGGCCGGAAGTCGCGGTTTCGATGTCGCTCATGGCCAAAACCCTTGTTGCGCGCGGGGCCTCACGTCAAGAGCGATACCGAGCCAAAGCCCATCCGTATCGACCGAAAACGTCGTGTATATGCCTTGCTTGGCCGCAAGAATGGCACTTGGCCTTGGGCTGCCCGCTGGGCATAAGGCTGGCCCCAACCCGAACAAAGGAACCATGGCATGAGCGAAACGGTATGGAACAAGCTGAAAGGATTGCCCAAACCGACGCTTGCCGAGCTTTTCGACGCCGATCCGGCCCGACTGGATCTGCTCGCGACGCGCCTGGAACTGGGTGACGAGACCAGCCCCGGCGCGATCCGGTTCGATTGGTCCAAGACTCACCTCGATGCCGCCCATATCGCCGCCTTCGAGGAACTGGCGGAAGCCACGGACTTCGCCGGACGGCGCGCCGCGCTTTTCGCGGGCGAGATCGTCAACCCGACCGAGGGCCGCGCTGCCGAACATACCGCTCAACGCGGCGTCGGCAATGAAGAGAGCGTGGCGACAGCTTTCGAGAACCACGCGCGTATGGCGGCCATCGTCGAGGCCATCCATCGCGGCGCCATGGGCGAGGTGAAGCACCTGATCCATGTCGGCATCGGCGGTTCGGCACTCGGCCCGGCATTGGCGATCGATGCGCTGGCTCGTGACGGGGCGATGGTGGAAGTCCACGTCGTCTCCAATATCGACGGTTGCGCGCTGGAAGCCGCCTTCGCCAGGTGCGATCCGGCGACGACGATGCTGGCGGTCGCCTCGAAGACCTTCACCACGATCGAGACGATGACCAACGCCGAAAGCGTCCTGTCATGGATGCGCGAGAATGGCGTTGAAGACCCTTACGGCCGCGTCGTGGCCCTCACCGCCGCGCCGGACAAGGCCGTCGAATGGGGCGTGGACGAAACGCGCATCCTGCCGTTTTCCGAAAGCGTCGGAGGGCGCTATTCGCTGTGGTCTTCGATCGGCTTCCCGGTGGCCATGGCGCTGGGCTGGCCCGATTTTGCGGAACTGCTGGACGGCGCGGCGGCGATGGACATCCATTTCCGCGATACCGACGGCCTCGCCAACCTGCCGCTTCGCGCCGCTTTCGCCGATCAGTACTACACACGCCTGCGCGGCTGCCAGACCCGCGCGGTCTTCGCCTATGACGAACGCCTGGCGCTGCTGCCGGACTATCTCCAGCAACTGGAGATGGAATCGAACGGCAAGAGCGTGAAGTACGATGGTTCGCCCGTCGACGGCCCGACCGCGCCGATCACCTGGGGCGGCGTCGGCACCGATGCCCAGCACGCGGTATTCCAGCTGCTCCATCAGGGCACCAACCTCGTGCCGGTGGACTTCATCGCTGCGATCGCGCCGGGAGACGACCTCAACCCGGCCCATCACCGCATCCTGCTTTCGAACTGCTTCGCGCAGGGCGCGGCCCTGATGGCGGGCAAGGCGAGCGAGGATCCGGCCCGCGCCTATGCGGGCGACCGCCCTTCGGCGACGATCCTGCTCGACGAAGTAAGCCCGGCGACGTTCGGTGCGCTGGTCGCCTTCCACGAGCATCGCACTTTTGCCAATGCCGTGCTGATGGGGATCAATCCCTTCGACCAGTTCGGCGTGGAACTGGGCAAGGAAATCGCCAAGCAGATCGAGAAGGGTGGCACTGCCTTCGATCCTTCGACCGAAGCGCTGCTCCAGCTTTCTGGCATTGCTTGACGAAAAAGCCGGGGGCAGGTCGCTTGGACCTGTCGCCGGCTCAACCCGGAGCAATCCGGTCAGGACCGGTATTCGAGGCTTTCCGGCCGATCCGCAGGGAACGAATGGCGGGTGCTTTCGGCAGAAGCGCGGCGCCCGGTAAGCTGGGCCAGCAATCGCTTGCCGTCTTCCCAGCTGCCGATCTTCGAATCCGCGTTGATGTGCCCGGTCTCGCCCGCATCCACGAAAGCGCTGCCCCACTGGCGGGCCAGTAGCCGTGCTGTGGGAAAGCCGATCCAAGGATCGTTGCGGCTGGCGACCAGGATCGACGGGAAGGGCAGGGCGTCGCTCGGGGTCGGCGCGAAGCCGTTCAACCGGTCGTCGCGGGGAAAGAAATCCACTTCCGGCGGCGCGACGAGAAGTGCGCCCAGCACCGGCGAAGAGGTGCCGGGCTGCTCGAATTTCGCCCACCAGGCGGTCAGCAGGCAGCCCAGGCTATGCGCTACGAGAACGACCGGCCTTCCGGCGCGCTGAACCGAATGGTTCAGGCGATTGATCCAGGTATTGCGATGGGGTTTCTCCCAAAGGCCGAGATCGACCATCTGGGCATTGTCCAGTTCTTCCGCCCAGCGGCGCTGCCAGTGTCCCGGCCCGCTGCCGTCGAGGCCGGGGATCAGCAGGACGAGCGGTTCCTGTTCGTGCGTCGCGAAGGACGCGGCATGTGTTTGCGTACGTGCCATTCTCTCTTCTCCCGATCGAGGAGTTTTTCGGGGTCCGCCAGCGCAGGCTGTCCTGTAGGGGAGCGGCATTTGATGTGCCCTCTATAAACTCAACTGAAATGATTGACAATTGAATTGCGCTCGGTTGGGCGGTCGTTCCGACGGTTCGTTGCTTGGGCCGTGTAAAGCGGAGCTTTCGGACCGAGCCGGGGCTGCGGGCAAATCGCCCGGTGGCAATCGGCTTTGACCTGCCCCATATGCGCGGTGCCCGGAAGAAAGCCGGCGCAGCAGGAGCCAAGTGCATGTCAGAATTCGACTACGACCTCTTCACCATCGGCGCGGGCTCTGGCGGCGTTCGCGCAAGCCGGATCGCGGCAGCGCATGGCGCACGCGTAGCGGTGGCCGAGGAGTACCGGGTCGGCGGCACTTGCGTGATCCGGGGCTGCGTGCCCAAGAAGATGCTCGTCTACGGCGCCCATTTCGCGGAAGATCTGGAAGATGCCCGCCACTTCGGCTGGGACATCCCGCAGTGCCACTTCGACTGGATCAAGCTGCGAGACAACGTGCTGGGCGACGTCGATCGCCTCAACGGAATCTACACGCAGACGCTTGAGAACAACAAGGTCGAGATCTTCCACGAGCGCGCCACGATCACCGGTCCGCACGAGATCACGCTGGCCAGCGGCGAGAAGAAGACCGCGAAAGTCATTCTGATCGCCACCGGCGCCCGCCCGCTGATCCCGTCCTGTCCTGGTCACGAGCACGGCATCACCTCGAACGAGGCCTTCCATCTCGACGCCTTGCCCAAGCGCATCCTGATCGCGGGCGCCGGCTATATCGCCAACGAGTTCGCGGGGATCTTCCACCAGTTCGGTTCGAAGGTGACGCTTATCAACCGCTCGGACCAGCTTCTGCGCGGCTACGACGAATCGATGCGCGACCGGCTGCTGCAGATCTCGCTGACCAAGGGCATCGATTTCCGCTTCAACGCCGACTTCCGCGGCATCGAGAAGAACGCCGATGGCTCGCTGACCGTCTCCATGACCAATCACGAGCCGCTCGAGGTCGACTGCGTTCTGTTCGCCACTGGCCGGGTGCCCAATGTCGAAGGCCTGGGCCTTGAGAACGTTGGCGTGGAACTCGACGAGAAGGACGCCATCAAGGTGGACGAATATTCGCAGACCAACATCGATCACGTTTACGCCGTGGGCGATGTGACCAACCGCGTGCAGCTTACCCCGGTCGCGATCCGCGAGGGGCAGGCCTTCGCCGACACCGTGTTCGGCGGCAAGCCGACGACGCTCGATTATTCCTGCATTCCCTCGGCCGTGTTCAGCCATCCGCCGATCGGTGCGGTCGGCCTCACCGAAGCGCAGGCGCGCCAGCAACTCGGATCGGTGGAGATCTATACCAGCGACTTCCGCCCGATGAAGAACGTGCTTGCGGGCCGTAACGAGCGGTCGCTCTACAAGATGGTCTGCGAGGGCACGACCGGGAAAGTGGTGGGCCTGCACATGATCGGGCCGGACGCGCCGGAGATCATCCAGGCAGCGGCTATCGCGGTGAAGGCCGGGCTGACGAAAGCCGATTTCGACGCGACCGTGGCGGTACATCCCACCATGTCCGAAGAGCTCGTGCTGATGAAATAGGACGCTTGGGGATCCAGGTCCGATGGAAAAAAGGGCGTCGCGGCCGTTAGGTCGCCGCGCCCTTTTTGCTATGCAGCGAGAAATCGGGGCCGGCAGGTGGAACATCGTGGTCTTCGCATAGGCGATGGACGGGAGCAAAAGGCATCGGTGGGGCGAAATCCGCATGAACCTGCCACTTTTCTGGTTTAACCGATCACTTAAAACTATTGACCTGAACCGCCCAACCTGCCTAGCAGGGGCAATAATTCGTGCCGTCAAGGTCACTTGCCAAGGGAACCCGGATGTCCGCCAATATCGCCGAAATGGAAAATCGCCGCGCTGCCGCAAAGCTGGGCGGGGGTGAGAAGCGGATCGACGCGCAACACGCCAAGGGCAAGCTGACCGCCCGCGAACGTCTCGACATCCTGCTCGACGAAGACAGCTTCGAGGAATTCGACCTTTACGTCGAGCACGACTGCACCGACTTCGGCATGGAAAGCCAGAAGATCCCCGGCGACGGCGTCGTCACCGGATCGGGCACGATCAACGGGCGACTGGTCTTCGTGTTCAGCCAGGATTTCACCGTCTTCGGCGGCTCTCTCTCGCACCGTCACGCGCAGAAGATCTGCAAGCTGATGGACAATGCGATGAAGGTCGGCGCGCCGGTGATCGGCCTCAACGATTCCGGCGGCGCGCGCATCCAGGAAGGCGTGGCCTCGCTCGGCGGCTATGCCGAAGTGTTCCAGCGCAACGTGCTCGCATCGGGCGTGGTGCCGCAGCTTTCGCTGATCATGGGCCCCTGCGCGGGCGGCGCGGTCTATTCGCCGGCGATGACGGACTTCATCTTCATGGTGAAGGACAGCTCCTACATGTTCGTCACCGGGCCGGACGTGGTGAAGACCGTCACCAACGAAGTCGTCACCCAGGAAGAGCTGGGCGGCGCGGTCACGCACTCCAGCAAGACCTCCGTGTCCGACCTCGCGCTGGAGAACGATATCGAGGCGCTGCTGGCGGCGCGCGATTTCTTCGACTTCCTGCCGCTCAGCAACCGAGAGGAAGTGCCCGAGCGTCCCTGCGCCGATCCGTGGGACCGCGCCGAGGAAAGCCTCGACACCGTCATCCCACCCTCTGCCAACCAGCCTTACGACATGCATGAGGTGATCCGGAAGACGCTCGACGAGGGCGACTTCTTCGAGGTCCAGCCGCTGCATGCCGGCAATATCATCGTCGGCTTCGGCCGGATCGAGGGCAAGACCGTGGGCGTCGTCGCCAACCAGCCGATGGTTCTGGCGGGGGTGCTGGACATCAACTCCTCCAAGAAGGCGGCGCGTTTCGTGCGCTTCTGCGATGCCTTCAACATCCCGATCATCACGTTCGTGGACGTTCCGGGCTTCCTGCCGGGCACCGACCAGGAGCACAACGGCATCATCAAGCACGGCGCCAAGCTGCTGTTCGCCTATGCCGAGGCGACCGTGCCGAAGATCACCGTGATCACCCGCAAGGCCTATGGCGGTGCCTACGACGTCATGGCGTCCAAGCACCTGCGCGGCGACCTCAACTACGCCTGGCCGACCGCCGAAATCGCGGTCATGGGCGCCAAGGGCGCGGTGGAGATCATCTTCCGCGGCCTCTCGCCCGAAGGCATTGCCGAGAAGACCAAGGAATACGAAGACCGCTTCGCCAATCCCTTCGTGGCGGCGAGCCGGGGCTACATCGACGAGGTGATCTACCCGCACTCGACCCGCAAGCGCATCGCGCTGGGGCTGCGCAAGCTGCGGAGCAAAAACCTCGAAAACCCCTGGAAGAAGCACGACAACATTCCGTTGTGATGGGGCCGCTGTGATGACGCCACGGGACTGCGGAACACCTACTTTTGGAGAGTTCCGCGATCCCTTCCATGCCGCGAAAGACGGCACGCATCGAACAACCAGATTGGGAACAGGCAATGGAAGACATCTACATCGTCAGCGGCGTGCGCACGGCAGTCGGTGACTTCGGCGGTTCGCTGAAATCGTTCATGCCATCCGATCTTGGCGGCAAGGTGGTGACGGAGGCGCTGGCCCGCGCTGGCGTTGCTCCCGAGGACGTCGGCCATATCGTCATCGGCCAGGTCATGCCCACCAGCGGCAAGGACGAGATGCTCAGCCGCGTGATCGGCATCAATGCCGGCGTGCCGTTCGAAGTACCCTCGCTGACGCTCAACCGCCTCTGCGGATCGGGCGTGCAGGCGATCGTTTCGGCCGCGCAGATGATGAAGCTGGGGGAGGCGAGGATCACCGTCGCGGGCGGCGCGGAATCGATGTCGAACGTGCCTTATCATGACCACGGTGTGCGCTGGGGCAAGAAGATGGGCGCGAACACGCAGGAAGACGCGCTGACGGTCGGCCTGTCGGACGCCATCGGCGGCTACCACATGGGCATCACGGCGGAGAACGTGGCCGAGCGCCATTGCGTCACCCGTGAGGATATGGACGCACTCTCCGCGACCAGCCACCAGCGCGCCGCACGTGCGATCGCGGAAGGCCGCTTCAAGGACCAGATCCTTCCGATCGAAGTGAAGACCCGCAAGGGCGTAACCGTCTTCGACACTGACGAACATGTCCGCGCCGACACCACCGTCGAGACGCTGGGCAGCATGAAGCCGGCCTTCAAGAAGGACGGCGCGGTGACCGCCGGCAACGCTTCGGGCATCAACGACGGCGCTGCCGCCGTGGTGCTGGCGACCGCTTCGGAAGTCGAGAAGCGGGGCCTTAAGCCGATGGCGAAGATCGTCGCCTGGGGGCATGCCGGCGTCGAGCCTGCCTATATGGGCGAAGGCCCGATCAAGGCGGTCCCGGTAGCGCTGAAGCGCGCGGGCCTCTCGCTCGATCAGATCGACGTGATCGAGAGTAACGAGGCGTTCGCCGCTCAGGCCGCCGCTGTTTCCAAGGTGCTGGGATTCGATCCGGAGAAGGTGAATCCGAACGGTTCGGGCGTCTCCATCGGCCATCCGGTTGGCGCGACCGGCACGATGCTCGCGATCAAGTGCATGTACGAGTTGAAGCGCACGGGCGGAAAGTACGGCCTTGTCACCATGTGCATCGGCGGCGGGCAGGGCATCGCCCTGGTGCTGGAGAATGTGGCGTGAAGCTGGGCCGTCTCAACCATATCGGCGTCGCCACGCCCGATCTCGACGCCTCGATCGCGTTCTATCGCGACGTGATGGGCGCCACCGACATTACCGAACCGTTCGTGCTCGAAAGCCAGCAGGTGCGCGTTTGCTTCGTCAACACGCCCGGCGAAGAAGGTACTGCCGGTACGCAGATCGAACTGCTCCAGCCCACTGCGGCGGACTCCGCCGTGGGCAAGTGGCTGGAGAAGAACCCGCTCGGGGGCCAGCACCACATCTGTTACGAAGTGCCGGACATTCATGCCGCCAAGGCCTGGTTCGAAGGCCTTGGCAAGCGCGTGCTGGGTGAGCCGCGCGTGGGCGCGCACGGGACGCTGATCTTCTTCGTCCACCCCAAGGACATGGGCGGTCAGCTCACCGAGATCATGGAAACGCCCAAGGGAGCGCATTAAGTTTCACGTCGTCCCGGACCTGATCCGGGACCGCTGGCCTAAAACGGCCCAACTCGCGGCAGGGCGCCCCGAAGACAGCGCCCGCCTAAAGACAGACACCGGTCCCGGATCAAGTCCGGGACGACGATGCAGGAAGCCGAAGATGGCAGACGTCAACGACTGGAAGGCAGCCGCCGACAAGGAGGTCAAGGGTAAGGACCTGACCTGGGACACGCCCGAGGGTATTGCGGTGAAGCCGCTCTACACTGCCGAGGACGTGACCGTCGATCCCGGCCTGCCCGGCTTCGCGCCGTTCACGCGCGGCGTGCGCGCTTCGATGTATGCCGGTCGTCCCTGGACCATCCGCCAGTACGCGGGCTTTTCGACCGCCGAGGAATCGAACGCCTTCTATCGCCGCAACCTTGCGGCGGGGCAGAAGGGCCTTTCGGTCGCCTTCGACCTTGCCACCCATCGCGGCTATGACAGCGACCATCCGCGCGTCGTGGGTGACGTGGGCAAGGCCGGCGTCGCCATCGATTCCGTCGAGGACATGAAGATCCTGTTCGACGGCATTCCGCTCGACAAGATGTCGGTCTCCATGACGATGAACGGCGCGGTGATCCCGATCCTCGCCTTCTTCATCGTTGCCGGCGAGGAACAAGGCGTCGACCGCAAGCTGCTCGACGGGACCATCCAGAACGACATCCTCAAGGAGTTCATGGTCCGCAACACCTACATCTACCCGCCCGAGCCGAGCATGCGGATCATCTCGGACATCTTCGGCTACACCAGCCGCGAGATGCCGAAGTTCAACTCGATCTCGATTTCCGGCTACCACATGCAGGAAGCCGGTGCGACGCAGGTGCAGGAACTTGCCTTCACCATCGCCGACGGCGCGGAATACGTGAAGTACGGCGTGGCATCGGGCCTCGATATCGACAAGTTCGCGGGCCGCCTCTCGTTCTTCTTCGCCATTGGCATGAACTTCTTCATGGAAGTGGCCAAGCTGCGCGCCGCACGCGTGCTGTGGCACCGGGTGATGGCGGAGCTTGGCGCCAAGGACGAACGGTCGAAGATGCTGCGCACGCACTGCCAGACTTCGGGCGTGAGCTTGCAGGAGCAGGACCCCTATAACAACGTCATCCGCACCACGATCGAGGCGATGGCCTCGATGCTGGGCGGCACCCAGTCGCTGCACACCAATGCGCTGGACGAGGCGATCGCGCTGCCAACCGACTTCTCGGCCCGCATCGCCCGCAACACCCAGATCATCATCCAGGAAGAGACCGGCATGTGCAATGTCGTCGATCCGCTGGGTGGGTCGTATTATATTGAATCGCTGACGCAGCAACTGGTCGACCAGGCCTGGGAGATCATCGAGCGCGTGCAGGCCGAAGGCGGCATGGCCAAGGCCGTCGCCGCGGGCTGGCCCAAGGCGATGATCGAGACCGCCGCTGCCGCCCGTCAGGCCCGCGTGGATCGGGGCGATGACGTGATTGTCGGCGTCAACAAGTACCGCCTTGCCAGCGAAGACCTGCTGGAAACGCTGGAAGTGGACAATGCCAAGGTCCGCGAAGGCCAGATCGCCCGCATCAACAAGATGAAGGCGGATCGTGACGAGGCCAAGTGTCAGGCTGCGCTCAAGGCCCTGCGCGATGGTGCCGCCGCGCCTGCCAGCATCGAGAACAATCTGCTGGCACTCGCGGTCGAGTGCGCCCGCGCCCGTGCCACGCTGGGCGAGATCAGCTCGGCCATGGAAGACAGCTTCCAGCGCTATGGCACCCAGCCGACCCCGGTGAAGGGCGTCTATGCCGCGCCTTACGAGGGCGACAGCCGCTGGCAGCAGGTGCTGGACGGTGTGGCTGCGGTAGAACGCCGCCTCGGCCGCAAGCCCAAGCTACTGGTCGCCAAGATGGGGCAGGACGGCCATGATCGCGGTGCGAACGTGATCGCCTCCGCCTTTGGGGACATGGGCTTCGACGTCGTTTCCGGCCCGCTGTTCCAGACTCCGGAAGAAACCGTGGTCTTGGCACTGGATAGTGCGGTCGACGTGGTCGGCGCATCCAGCCTTGCGGCGGGCCACAAGACGCTGATCCCCGAACTGATCCAGAAACTGCGCGAAGCCGGTCGCAGCGACATCAAGGTGATCGCCGGCGGCGTCATCCCGCCGCAGGACTACGAATACCTGCGCAATGCCGGCGTGCAGGGCATCTACGGCCCCGGCTCCAACGTGGTGGAATGCGCGGCCGACGTGTTGCGCCTGCTCGGCCACAACATGCCGCCGCTCGGTTCTTCGCTGGAAGCGGCGGAATAAGGATGGCCACGCTGGATCGACGCCGCGCTTGGCCCTATGACCGGGGTTTGGCCGCGCGTCATCCCGCGCGCACCGCCTGAGGAATGACTATGACCGAGACCGCCATCAGCCCCCGTACCGATTGGACCCGCGAGGAAATCGCGGCGCTGTTCGACCTGCCGTTCACCGAACTGGTGTTCCGTGCAGCCGAAGTGCATCGCGCCAGCCATCCGCATAACGAAGTGCAGCTTTCGACGCTGCTTTCGATCAAGACCGGTGGCTGCGTGGAAGACTGCGGTTATTGCTCGCAGTCGGTTTCGGCGAACAGCGGCGTCAAGGCGACCAAGCTGATGGAAGTGCAGCAGGTGCTCCAGCGCGCGGCGCAGGCGGCAGATCAGGGCTCCACCCGCTTCTGCATGGGCGCCGCCTGGCGCAACCCCAAGGACCGCGACATGCCCGCCATCATCGAAATGGTGAAGGGCGTGCGCGCCATGGGCATGGAAACCTGCATGACGCTGGGCATGCTGACGCCCGATCAGGCGGACATGCTCTCCGAAGCGGGTCTCGACTACTACAACCACAACATCGACACCTCGCCCGAGCGTTACGATCAGGTCATCACCACGCGCACGATGGACGATCGCCTGGATACGCTGTCGAACGTGCGCATGGCGGGCATCAACGTCTGCTCCGGCGGCATCGTCGGCATGGGCGAGACGCGCGCCGACCGCGTGGGCTTCGTCCATACGCTGGCGACCCTGCCGGATCACCCGCAGTCGGTGCCGGTCAATGCGCTGGTTCCCGTCAAGGGCACCGTGCTGGGCGACATGCTGGCCGACACGCCGCTCGCCAAGATCGACGATGTGGAATTCGTGCGTACCGTGGCGGTCGCGCGCATCACCATGCCGCTGTCGATGGTGCGCCTCTCGGCGGGCCGCGAATCGATGTCCGAGATGACGCAGGCGATGTGCTTCATGGCTGGCGCGAACTCGATCTTCACCGGCGACCAACTGCTCACCGCGCCGAACGCGGGCGACGACAACGACGCTGCGATGTTTGCCCGTCTCGGCATCAAGCCGATGGCGATCGAACTGACCGAGGCGCAAGTGGAAGCCCAGCGGATGCCCAAGGGCTGCGCCAAGCTGGAAGCTGCGGAATAACGAATGGGGCACCGCGCACCCCTTCACCCCCGTCATGCTGAACTCGTTTGGCTTCGCCGCCCTGTCGGGTCAGCATCCATTGCGCCGCTCGGACCAACGGTCTGTTCGGCGGGATGGACCTTGAAACAAGTTCAGGGTGACGACGACGAGAAGGAAATGCGCTGAGTCTCCGGGCGGTGATGACCGGTTTCGTCGCCCTGTTCGTTGCGATGGTTTTAATGATCGACGCCGGCTTCTTCATGCACGGCGACTGACTTGGGAGTTACGGGGTTGTTCAAGAAAATCCTCATCGCAAACCGGGGCGAGATTGCCTGCCGCGTCATCAAGACCGCGCGGCGCATGGGCATTCAGACCGTCGCCGTCTATTCCGACGCCGATGCCCGCGCACCGTTCGTGCAGATGGCCGATGAGGCGGTTCACATCGGCCCCGCGCCTGCTGCGCAGTCGTACCTGATCGCCGACAAGATCATCCAGGCCTGCAAGCAGACCGGCGCCGAAGCCGTCCATCCGGGCTATGGCTTCCTGTCCGAGCGCACCTCCTTCGCCGAGGCTCTGGCCGCAGAAGGCATCGAGTTCATCGGTCCCCCGGTAGG
>NZ_DAMDBA010000054.1:25464-35051 GCF_032093395.1 Novosphingobium sp. | reverse complement strand
GCGACGTCACCGAAGTCCACACCCTGCTCAGCGACATCGCCAGCGACAACCAGGCCCAGTCCTCGACGATCACCCAGATCAGCGCCACGATCGGCACGATGGACCAGGCCACCCAGCAGAACGCCGCGATGGTGGAGGAAACCTCGGCCGCCGCGCGCAACCTCAACAGCGAAGTCACCTCACTGTCGGATCGCGCCGCGATGTTCCGCACCGGCCGCGAAGGCCTGCGTTCCGGTGCGCCGGCCACGCCGCGCGCGGTGCCTACGGCGCCAGTGACGACGTTCCAGCCCGCCGCGGCCCGTAAGCCGATGAAGGCGCTGGCCACCGCCGACGACTGGATGGACTTCTGAGGTAGCCATAGCACACACGTCGTCCCGGACCTGATCCGGGACCGCTGGCCAAGCCGCGCCTCGCTCGATGGCTAGCGCCTCAAGGCCGACAGCGATCCCGGATCAAGTCCGGGATGACGAAAAAAAGCCGCTCCCTTAACCCGGGAGCGGCTTTTTTCTTGCCACCTTACTTCAAGGTCAGCGGCAATCCCGCGGCGACGAAAACGGCGTGCGTCACCGTCGCCGCGACCTGCTGGTTGAGCCGCCCTGCCTCGTCCCGGAACCGGCGCCCCAGCGGCGTATCGGGAACGATCCCCAGCCCCACTTCATTGGCGACCAGCACAAGCGGCTTCGGACAGGCGGCAATCGCGCGGCAAAGCGCATCGAAGCGAGGCTGCAGCGCCACGTCCACCATCATCAGGTTGGAAAGCCAGAGCGTCAGGCAATCGACGAGCACCGCGTCTGCCTCCTCGGCCGCGCGCTCGATCGCCTCGGCAAGATCCAGCGGCGCCTCACGTGTGGACCATCGGGGGCCACGATCCTCCCGGTGGCGGGCGATCCGCGCCTCCATCTCATCGTCCAGCGCCTGCGCGGTGGCGATATAGACAAGCCGCCCCGGCACCGCTTCCGCAAGCGCCTGCGCATGGCGGCTCTTGCCCGAGCGGGCGCCGCCGAGAACCAGAGTGCAGGTCATGCGCGATACCCCGTGAGGGCCAGCAGGCCGTCGATGTCGAGATGCCGTTCCATCTCGGCTGCCAGTTCGTCCAGCGCGGCATCCACCCCGGCGTGATGATCAAGCCCGTCGCTGTTCCCGCCCAGCCGCGCCAGCAATTCCGCGCGCAGCCCGGTCGAGGCGAGCAGGCCGTGGCAATATGTTCCCATGATCCGCCCGGAGGCGTCGATGGCGCCGTCGGGGGCGCCGTCGGGGGCGCCGTCACGGGGGGCGCCCAGCATGGCGAAATGTGCGGCATCACCCCGCTCGGTAACGCCCATGTGCATCTCGTAGCCGGCCAGTTCCGCCCCCAGCGCCACGCCCGAAACCTCTCGCAGGGCCTTGCGATCTCCCAGCACGGTCGTCACGTCGAGCAGGCCAAGTCCCGCGATCTCCCCCGGCGCGCCCTCGATACCCAGCGGATCGGCGATCGAACGCCCCAGCATCTGGTAGCCGCCGCAGATACCCAGGATCATGCCGCCGCGCCGATGGTGCGCCAGCACGTCGATGTCCCAGCCTTCGGTGCGCAGGAAGGCCATGTCCGCCATGGTCGCCTTGGAGCCCGGCAGGACGACCAGCGACGCCTCGGCAGGGATCGGCGTACCGGGCGGGATCATCGCCACCTCCACCCCGGATTCCTGCCGGAGCGGATCGAGATCGTCGAAATTGGCGATGCGCGGCAGGATCGGACAGGCCACGAGCAACTTGCCCGAACCGCCACCCAACCCGCGTTCGAGCACGACCGCATCCTCGCTCGGCAGGCGACCCACCGCGGCGGTCCATGGCATGACGCCATAGCCCCGCCAGCCGGAAAGCCCCTCGATCGCCGCATAGCCGTCCATGAAAAGCGCCGGATCACCCCGGAACTTGTTGATGAGGAAACCCCGGATCATCGCCGCGTCCTCGGGATCGATCACGGCCCGCGTACCGGCCACGGCGGCGATCACTCCGCCCCGGTCGATATCGCCCACCAGCATCACCGGCACCCCGGCCTCGCGCGCGAAGCCCATGTTGGCGATGTCCCCGGCGCGCAAGTTGATCTCGGCAGGCGAGCCCGCGCCTTCCACCACCACCAGGTCGCAGCGCGCCTCCAGCCGCCGATAACTGGCCATCACTTCGGGCAACAGCGTCCGGCGGGCTTCTCGGAAGTTGGCGCTGCCCAGCGTGCCGCGCACTTCGCCGTGAACCACGAGCTGCGAGGTCCGATCCGCCTGTGGCTTCAGCAGCACCGGGTTCATGTCCACATGGAGCGGTGCCCGCGCCGCCAGCGCCTGCAGCGCCTGCGCCCGGCCGATCTCTCCGCCCTCTGGCGTGACGGCGGCGTTGTTCGACATGTTCTGCGGCTTGAACGGCAGCACGCTGAGCCCACGGTTGGAGAGAGCACGGCACAATCCTGCCACGAGCACGGACTTGCCGACGTCCGAGCCGGTCCCCTGCAACATCAAGCCAGCCATGCCACTCCCGCCTCCACTCCCCCCTCTACGCCCAGCGCGCCAAGCCAGAGCAAGAGGCAGGCCCGGCGATAGATCGTCCGCGCCCGCCGCAAGTCCGCCGTTCCCGCCGAACGGCCCTCCTCCCCGATCCACGGCTTGGAGGCAAGGACTCCGTCGTAGACGATCGGCCCGGCGAGCCGCACGCCCAGCCCTCCCGCCATCGCCGCCTCCGGCCAACCGGCATTGGGCGAGGCATGCCGCGCATGGTCGCGCATCATGACCCGCCAGCCGCCACCGCCTGCAAGGCATAGCAACACGCCCGCCAATCGCGCGGGCACCAGGTTCGCCAGATCGTCGA
The DNA here is from genome assembly GCF_032093395.1 of Novosphingobium sp. Lineage (GTDB taxonomy): Bacteria > Pseudomonadota > Alphaproteobacteria > Sphingomonadales > Sphingomonadaceae > Novosphingobium. Next base: position 32,219 of record NZ_DAMDBA010000054.1, on the reverse strand, counting down.
TCCGCGCCGCCGCCCAGCCATAGGCGCGCAGCGGCTCCTCCGGGTGGCCGATCAGACTGTCCGCGGTATTGATCGCCTTGTAGGCCCAGGCTCCCGGAACGCCGCCCACCAGCAGCCAGAACAGCGGCGCCGCCACGCCGTCGCAAAAGCTTTCGGCCAGGCTTTCGATGGCGGCGCTGGCGACGCCCGCCTCGTCCAGCGCGGCGGTATCGCGGCCCACGATCATGCCGACCGCATGGCGCGCCCGAGCAAGGTCGCCCGCCTCCAGCGCCGCGAGCACCGGGCTGACATGATCGTCGAGACTGCGCGCCGCCAGCGCGGGCCAAGCCAACACCGCCAGCGGCAGCCATGCCCAAGCCCCTGCCGACCCGCGCACCAGCCAGACCGCCAGTCCCATGCCCGCCAGCACGGTGCAGATCAGGCCCAGCATGGCGCCGAGCCCGGCGACACGCCGCGCCATGTCCGACCAGTCCGGGCGATTGAGCTTGCGCTCGCAGCCGGAAATCGCCTTCGCGAAAAGCCCTACGGGATGCCCGATCGCATCATAAAGCCGTCCCGGCCAGCCGAGCGCGCCTTCCAGCGCCATCGCGACGCAGGCGACCGGCGCGATCATCACGCTACTCGCCCCAGCGCATCGTCCAGTCTGGCGAGCGCGGCGGGATCGGCTGGCACTCCGAAGCGTACCCAGCCCGGCTGCTCCGAGAAGGGGCGCACGAGAATACGGGCGCGGGCCAACCGCTCGAACAGGGCCTGTCCATCGCAGCCGGTGACGAGCCGGAACAGCGGGCACTCCCCCTCCGCCACCAGGCCATGACGGCGCAACAAAGCGTCCAGCGCTTCGGCGCGGGCCGGCAGTTCGGCCCGCGTCCGGGCGATCCACGCGCTGTCCTCATAGGCAGCGATTCCGAATGAAAGCGCGGCGGCGTGAACCGGCCAGCTTCCCAGCATCTGCCGCAGCAGCAGCATGAGCGCGGGCGGCCCCAGCACGAAGCCCAGTCGCAAACCGGCCAGGCCGAAGAACTTGCCGAAGGACCGCAGGACGATCATCCGGAACCCCGGCGCGACCGCGTGGGCGACGCTGGCCCCTGGGTGACAATCGGCGAAGGCCTCATCGACGATCAGGAACCCACCGGTTTGGTCGATCCGCTCGGCCCATTCGACGACTGCCTCGGGATCGCGCAGCACGCCGTCCGGGTTGTTGGGATTGGCGAAGACGAAAACTTCTCTCTTGCTGGGCTGCTCGCCGAACCGCGCAGGGCGGGAGGGGAAGAAGGCTTCCCGGTGGGTGCGATAGCCCGGCACCAGCGAACGTCCGGGCAGGTCGAGCGCCTTGGCCAGCAGGCGCAGCGCAGTCTCGCTCCCCGGCACCGCGCAGCACAGTTCCGGCGCGACCCCGAAATGGCGCGCGGCGACGGCTTCGAGCCGGGCCAGCGCGTCAGGGTCCGGCAAGGCGGCCCAGTCGATCGTTCCGGTAGCGGGCCATGGCCGGGGGTTGAGCCCGGTCGAAAGATCCAGCCAGTCCTCCGGAGCACCGCCGTAGACCTGCGCCGCCTCGCGCACCCGGCCGCCGTGAAAAACGAAAGCGCCGCTCATCGCGCTGCTACCAGGGCCAGAAGCAGCAGCGTTTCCACCACCTCGATCCCGGCGCCGTGGCCGTCTCCCGAAATACCGCCGATCCTGCGGCGCAGCCACCAGCCCCAGGCAGGTATTGCCACGATCGCGGCCAGCAACGGCGGCGCGACGAGCAGGCCGCAGACGACACCAAGCACAGCCCAGAGGCCGACATGCCACCAGCTTACAGCCTGGCGAAAACGGCTGCCCAGTCCTTCATGCAGCGGCGGTAGCGCCAGGGTCCACACCAGGGGCGCGATGCGCGCCAGCGGTGCCACGAACAGCAGCGCCCACCCCTGATCCGGTGCGAGACCGTGGAGCAGCACCAGCTTGGCCAGAAGTTGCAGGCCGATCGCCACCACCGCGAAACTGCCGGCGTGCGGATCGGCCATGACCGCCGAGAGCCGCGCGCGACGGGTGTCGTCCTTCATGGCCTTGTGCGCCGCGCCTGCGCCGTCCGCCACGTCGCCAAGGCCGTCGAGGTGCAACGCTCCGGTTATCGCCGCCCAGGCCAGGAGCCCGAGCAGCGCCGCCACCCATGCGTCGCCGCTCTGCCCCCCCAGCCACCAGGCCCCGGCGACGGCCGCGCCGACCGCCAGTCCCGCGACCGGAAACCAGCGCATGGATTTCGCGAAATCCTCCGGCTCGGCGCGAACCGCCGGTAGCGGCAGGCGGGTCAGGAACTGAAGGGCCAGCACCAGCCGCTTCATGCCGGCTTTCCACTGTCGAGCGTGATGATCTGCGCGGCGGGCAGCCCATCGCCAGGCCAGACACGCAGGCTGACGAAAGCACCGTAAGGCAATTCGAAGGCCCAGACCTGCCGATGGTCGAAACCGAACAGCACCGACAGTGCAGCGCGCATGGCGCCGCCATGGGTGACGATCAGGCTGGCGCGATCGATCTGGGTGAGTGCATCGCCAACTCGCGCGCAGAGGTGCGACCAGCGCTCGCCGCCCGGTGGCGCGAAAGCCTCCGGATCGTCCCAGAACCGCGCCTGCACGGAAGGGTCGAGCTGATGGGGAGCCAGCCCGTCCCACGCGCCGAAATCGAGTTCTCGCCAGCGCGGGTCCAGATCGTGGCCCTGTCGGCGCATGACCGCAATCTGCGCGGCCGGGATGCTTGACCGGCGCAGATCGGACGACACAACCCGGTCGAAAGCGAGCGTCGTTGCCCGCGTGACACAGCGGGCCACCCCCGCAGGCGTCGGCGCATCGTCGCGATGACCCAGCAGAAGGCCAGGCTGCTGCGGAGCGCCATGGCGCATCAGATGGACGAGGATTCCGCTCACGCGCCCCCGATCCCAGCCCCGACCCCGGCCACAGCTGCTTCCTCGAAAGTGGCCATGCCGCCATGGGCCGCCAGCGCCGAACGCACGATCTGGGCGGCCACCGCCGCGCCGGATCCCTCGCCCAGCCTCATGCCCAGGTTGAGCAGCGGGTCCAGCCCGAAGCGATCCAGCAAACGGGCGTGTCCGGCCTCGGCCGAGCAATGCGCGGCCAGGCAATGCGCCAGGAACGCCTTATTGTCCGCGAACAGGGGCGCCATGGCCGCGCAGGTGATGAAGCCGTCGAGCAGGACCGGCACGCGCAAGTGGCGCGCCGTCAGCACCGCGCCCGCCATGGCCGCGATTTCCCGCCCGCCAAGGAGACGCAGGGTCTCGAAGGCATCCGTGCAATACGGCCCGTGCAGGGCGAGCGCCGCCGTTACCGCTTCGGCCTTGCGCAAGATCCCCGCATCATCGAGGCCGGTGCCGCGTCCCACCCATTCCCCGACTTCGCCCCCGAACACCCGCGCCGCCAATGCCGCGGCGGGCGTCGTATTGCCGATGCCCATCTCGCCCACGAACAACAGGTCGCTGCCTGCCGCCACCGAAGCCGCCCCGGCATTGAGCGCCGCCAGGCACTCCGCCTCGCTCAGGGCGGGCTCTCGGGTGATGTCGCCGGTCGGGCGATCGAGGTCCAGCGGCACCACGGAAAGTTCGGCACCGCACGCGGCCGTCAGGGCATTGATCGCCGCCCCGCCCGCCTCGAAATTGGCGACCATCTGCGCAGTGACTTCGGGCGGATAGGCACTGACCCCGCGCGCAGCGACACCGTGATTGCCCGCGAAAACGACGGCGCGGATAAGCTCCGCGCGCGGACGCTCCCGTCCCTGCCACCCGGCCATGAACACCGCGATGTCCTCCAGCCGCCCCAGCGAACCGGCCGGTTTGGTCAGCCTGGCCTGCCGCCCGCGCGCAGCCTCCGCCGCCTCGCGGTCCGGCGCGGGCAGGTCGGCCAGCGCGGCGACGAAGGCGGCACGGTCCTCTAATCGGATCATGTGCCCACGTATCCTTCGGGCGGTGTCCGGGTGATGAAATGGCCTTTCACGCCCTGCGGCCACTCGCGAAAAGGCACTTGCCCGTGCTCGCTGGCGGCATGGCGCACGGCATATTCAAGGATCGCGCGGGCCGCTTCCCCGTCCGGCGCGAAGTCTCCCAGCACGTAACCGAGCTTGCCCGGCGCGCGGATCGCCACCGTACAATGGCGCTGGCAGGCGAACAGGCAGGCCATTTCCTGGACCGCCACGCCCTGAAGCGCCGTGTCCGAAGCCTGCACCGCGCGCATCGCCTCTGCCAGCCGCGCGCCGCCGCGACGGCCTTCGTCATCCTCACGGGCTTCGGCCGAGTGACGGCAGGTGCTGCACACCACCACCGACGGGCCGGGTTCGACGGGACACAGCATCAGAACCGGCTCCTCAGACCCAGATAGACGGTGCGGCCGAGCGTGCCATAGCCGCTTACGGTCTCATACTTCTCATCGCCCACGTTTTCGATACGTCCTTGAAGAATCAGCCCTTCCCTGACCTGCCACTGCGCGCGCAAGTCCACCAGCCAGTAGTCGTCGAGCGTCGCGGTGCCGGTCGCGGCGTTATAGCTCTCGCCCGAATAGCGCCCGGCGACGCTCGCTCGCAGACCCTGCGGCAAGTCCACGCCCGCTTCGAAGTTGGCCAGGTGACGCGGCACGCGCTGGAGCTGGCGCCCGTAGGTCGCGCTGCCCTCCGTCCGATCCTCGGCCTCGATCCAGCTGTAATTGCCCTCGGCGAAAAGCACACCCCACCGGGCCGAAGCCGCCAGTTCCAGCCCGCGCGCATGGCTGGCCTTGACGTTGGCATAGTAGCCGAAGCGTGAGGTGGTGGTGCCGGGAACATAGCACACATCCGGCAGGGCGCCGCTTGTGGGACAATAGGCGAAATCGATCAGGTTGTCGGTATCGCGCTCGAACCATGTCGCGGAAAGGCGCAGCGCCTCGCCGAAGCCCTGCTCGGCGCCGATTTCCCAGCCCTTGGCCTTTTCCGGCTTCAGGTCGTTCACGCCATACATGCTGAACAGCTGGTAGAGCGACGGGGCCTTGAAGCCCTCGTCATAGCTGGCGCGCAGCACGGTGGCGCCGCCGTTGGGCGTGTAGACGGCGCCCGCGCTGAACACCGTGTTGCCGCCGAAGCGCGATTGGTGGTCGTAGCGCGCACCGCCGCTGACGGTGAGGCCCACGACGGGCGTAACGCGCAACTCGCCATAGACACTGTCCGTATCCGCCTTTTCCGGCGTCAGCACATAGGGCGTGGCGCTGTTCGACGGGGAGGCGGTGGTCATCCGCTGTTCCTCACGCTCGGCGCCGAACACGGCCTGCACCGCGTCGGAGAACGTGTAGGTTCCCTGATACTCGAACCGGCGCACGCGGCCATGGGCATCGAAGGTAATCTGCCGGATCGAGCGGACGGGGTCGTAGTTCTGGCGGTCCGTTTCCGTCTGGAGCACCGCCACGCGGTTCGCCAGCCTGCCGCCGAGCATGGTGAAGTTGAGCCCGGCATAGCCCGACCATTCCTCCGTCCGGCCATAGGCCAGGGAATCGCCCGAAGTGCCGTCGAAATCGTTCTGCGAATCCGACCAGTAGCCCCGCAGGTCGAGCGACACGCCCGGCGCGACACGAAAGGTCAGAGTGCCGCTGGCGGCGCTGCGCTGGTAGCCGTCATCCTCGGTGCCGTTCGATCGAGCCGAAATGCCGTCCGTGGTGAAGCGCGAGGCGGAGAGGCGCCAGTCCACCGCCTCGGACGTGCCGCCCACCCCTGCACGGGCGGACACCGTGTCGTGGGTTCCCGCTTCCACTGCGAAGCTGCCTTCCAGCGGTTCGGTCGGGCGGCGGGTGCGAACGTTGACCACGCCGCCGATGGCGTCACTGCCCCAGAGGATCGATTGCGGCCCGCGCAGGATTTCGATCCGTTCGGCATCGTCTACGAAGAAGTTCGAAAAGCCATATCCGCCTGCGGTCGAGGACGAATCGGACAGGCGCATGCCGTCGATCACCATCACCGACTGCCCGGCGTCAGCCCCCCGGATACGCAGCGAGGTGGTGGTGCCGTAGCCGCCGTTGCGCGAAACGCTGATGCCGGGCGTGCGCAGCAGCATGTCGGTAAGCGCGATGGGTTGAGCGGCTACGATCTGCGCTTCGCCCAGCAAGGTGACGCTATCGGCCACGCGATCGGCGGCGACCGGGGTGCGCAGCGCGCTGACCACGATCCGGTCGGCAGTGGAGGCGTCGGCCGCCTCTTCGGCAGACGCGGCCATGGGATGGAGAGCCAGTGCAAGAACAAGAGTGCTGGCGGCAGAAATTCGGAAGTTCACGGCATATCCTTCAAGCGAGCGTCGAACCCGGCCGCGCTCAACAGGCAGGCGAAGGACATGCGGTCGCGAGACGCGACGACAGGCCCTTTCGCGCCGCTTGCGGGCACGGCAGTGGCTGTCGTTTCGCGAGGAAATGCCCCGTTCGGCCGGCTCACCCTGTCCGGTCGAAGAACGACTGCGACAGGCAGGTCTCCTGGCTCACGGGTCAATGCCGTTTCGGCCGCCTTCTCAGGGATTTGCACCCCCAATGGCGAAATGGCCGCACGGCTCGCCGCTTACAGTTGCAGGGGCAGCCCGGGTCTTGAACCCGCGTTCCCTTTTGATCCCCTCGCGGGGAACCTGTCGCAGGGGCGCCCCTATCGGCTGGCGCTGCGTCGTGCAAGAGGGGGTGCCTGCCGGGCCCTTGCACAGGTCCGCCAAGTGCCATAGTCCAGCCAGTGCAAGGGGTGCCCGCAAGGGCTTAATCGGGAAGTCCGGACCACGG
>NZ_DAMDBA010000054.1:6069-25454 GCF_032093395.1 Novosphingobium sp. | reverse complement strand
CGTGGCCGCCGGCACTGCTCCCGCAACTGTAACCGGGGATGCGCCCCGCCACCACGCCATTGAAGCGGCCGCTTCGAGAAGGCGGCGGAAGGCGCGAGGATCCGGAAAGTCAGGAAACCGGCCCTTCGCCGTCGATCCTTCGCGCGGGCGGGATGTACCGGGCGGACGAAGTTCCTGCTCTCTCGCAGAAGAGGGCACCTTCGCGTGACGACATGCGTGCGTTTGCGTCGAAGGGGGAACTGTGGATCAATCGCTGCCAAGCCTGCCCGTCCAGGCGATATCTGCTCCTCCCTCCTTAGGGATACCGGCGAATGCCTGCCCGGCGCTGCTCGTCACCGCACCCTCGTCGGGACAGGGCAAGACCCTGGTCACGGCCGCCCTCGCCCGCCGCCACGTCCGCGCCGGCCGCCGGGTACGGGTGTTCAAGTGCGGCCCGGATTTCCTCGACCCCATGGTCCACGAAGTCGCCAGCGGGGCGCCGGTCCATCAGCTAGACCTGTTCATGTGCGGCGAGGACCAGTGCCGCGCGCTGTTGCACGAGGCGGCCGGGGAGGCGGACCTGATCCTGGTGGAAGGGGCAATGGGCCTGTTCGACGGCACACCTTCCTCGGCCGATCTGGCCCGGCTGTTCGGCCTTCCCGTGCTGGCCGTGCTCGATGGTTCGTCGATGGCGCAGACCTTCGGCGCGCTCGTCCACGGGCTCGCTACCTATCGCAAGGACGTGAAGGTGGCGGCCGTGCTCGCCAACCGCGTCGGCAGCGACCGCCACGCCGAACTGTTGGAACGCGGGATGCCCCAAGGTGCGGGGTCAGGCGGCGTGCGATGGCTGGGTGCCATGCGGCGTGACGAGGGCATGGGCCTGCCCGAGCGCCACCTCGGCCTCGTGCAGGCAAGCGAGATCGCAGACCTCGAAGCCCGCATCGACCGCGCCGCCGACCTTATCCCCGAGAGCGCCTTGTGGCTGCCGGACCCAGCCTCCTTTCCGCCGCCCGCCTCCCTATCACCGCCGCCTGCCACACTGGCGGGGCGACGCATCGCCGTGGCCCGCGATGAAGCTTTCGCGTTCGTCTACCGTGCCAACCTGGAGTTTCTGGAGCGCGCGGGGGCGCTACTGTCGTTCTTCTCGCCCTTGCGGGACGCTGCGCTGCCGGACTGCGACGCGCTGTGGCTGCCCGGCGGCTATCCGGAGCTTCATCTGGCGGCGCTATCCGCCAACCGCCCGATGATCGAGGCGATCCGCACCCATTTCTCGGCAGGCCGACCGATTTTGGCCGAATGCGGCGGTATGCTCTATGCCTGCGAAAGGCTCACGGAAGCAGCGGGCGGCAGCGCGCCGATGCTGGGCCTGCTGCCCGCCCGCGCGACCATGCAGAAGCGCCTCGTCGGCCTGGGCATGCAGGAGGCGGAACTGCACGGCCACGCGGTGCGCGGACACACGTTCCACTATTCGCAGCTCGAAACGACTCTTCCGCCGATCGCGCTCGCCCAGACGCCGGATGGGCGCAAGGGCGAGCGGATTTTCCGGCAAGGCCCGCTCACGGCGAGCTACATGCACTTCTATTTCCCGTCAGCGCCGGAGCTGGTTGCGGAGATCTTCAGCGGCGATCCAGTCAGGCGTTGGTCAGTCAGGCAATGGCAGGCAGCTTCGCAAGGTACTTGTCGAGCGTGATCGGATAGTCGCGGACGCGCACGCCGGTGGCGTTGTAGACCGCGTTGGCGACCGCCGCGCCCACGCCGCAGAGCCCGAGTTCACCCACCCCCTTGGCCTTCATGGGCGAGACCTTGTCGTCCGCCTCGTCCAGGAAGACCACGTCCTGGTGCGGAATGTCGGCGTGGACCGGCACTTCGTATCCGGCAAGGTCATGGTTGACGAAGAAGCCGAAGCGCTTGTCGACCGCGAGTTCCTCCATCAGCGCGCCGCCGACGCCCATGGTCATGGCGCCGATCACCTGGCTGCGCGCGGTCTTGGGATTGAGGATGCGCCCGGCCGCGCAGACCGCCAGCATCCGCCTCACCCGTGTTTCGCCGGTGTAGGAATCGACCGCCGCCTCCACGAAGTGCGCGCCGAAGGTGGACTGCTGGAAGGTCTTGGCCAGATCGCCCCACTGCATGGTCTCCTCGGCAACGAGTTCTCCGGACTTCGCCGCTTCCGCCAGAGCTGCGGAACGATTGCCCGCCCGCACTTCGCCATCGACGAACTCCGCTGCCGCCGGGTCCAGGCCCAGGCGCTGCGCCGCCAATTCGCGCAACTTGGTGCAGGCCGCATAAACGCCCGAGGTCGAGCTGTTGGCGCCCCATTGGCCGCCCGAGCCCGCGGATGCCGGGAACGAGGAATCCCCCAGCTTCACGCGCACCTTCTCGACCGGCAGGCCCATCATCTCCGCCGCCGTCTGGGCGATGATCGTGTAGGAGCCCGTGCCGATATCGGTCATGTCGGTTTCGACCGTCACGATGCCGTCGGCGGCCAGCCGCACGCGCGCGGCCGAAGTCATGTTGATGTTGTTGCGGAACGCCGCCGCGACGCCGAGGCCGATCAGCCAACGACCCTCGCGGACTTGGGCCGGCTTGGCGTTGCGCCGGTTCCAGCCGAAGCGCTGCGCACCCTCTTCCAGGCAGCGCACCAGATTGCGTTGGGAGAACTTGCGCTCGGGGTGCTCGGGATCGACCTGGGTATCGTTGAGCACGCGGAACTTCACGGGATCCATGCCGAGCTTTTCCGCCGTCTCGTCGATGGCGATCTCCAGCGCCATCAAGCCCGGCGCCTCGCCCGGCGCGCGCATGGCGTTGGCTTCGGGAAGGTCCAGTTCGGCCAGCCGCAGCGCGGTGAGGCGATTGGCCCCGGCGTAGAGCAGCTTGGTCTGCTGCGTCGCCGCTTCCGGACCGCCGCCGGGCAGGTCGCCCGACCAGCTTTCATGCCCGATCGCGGTGATGCGGCCCTCGCTGGTCGTGCCGATGCGGATGCGCTGGATCGTCGCCGGGCGATGCGTGGCGTTGTTGACCATGAAGGGACGCGGCAGGGCGATCTTCACCGGCCTTCCGCAAGCCTTCGCGCCCAGCGCCGCCATCACCGCATCGGCGCGCAGGAACAGCTTGCCGCCGAAACCGCCGCCGACATAAGGCGAGCGGACATGGACCTTCTCCGGCGGCATCTTGAAGGTGGCCGCCAGTTCCTTCTTGTTCCAGGCGATCATCTGGTTCGAAGTCCAGACCGAAAGCGCGTCGCCTTCCCACCAGGCGATCGTCGCGAAAGGCTCCATCATCGCGTGGTTCTGGTCGGGCGTCGTGTAGGTCTGGTCGAACTTGACCGGTGCCGAGGCGAAAGCGCCTTCGAAATCGCCGGTGTGGGTATCGGCGTCGTTTCCGGTCAGCGGTTGGGCACCGGGCTTGGCCTTGGCCAGATCGAAGCGGCCATCAGCGCGCGCATATTCGATCCGCACGGCATTGGCCGCGCTGCGCGCCTGCTCGAAGCTCTCGGCCACCACGACCGCCACGGCCTGGTGATAATGATCTATGGCCGGACCGCCCAACAGCTTGGCGGTATTCATCCCGCCCTTGCCGAGCGGCTGCGCATTCTCGGCGCTGATCACCGCGAGCACGCCGGGCATCCGCTTCGCCTCGGCCGTATTCATCGAGACGATGCGGCCCTTGGCGATTCCGGCGCCGATCACGTAGCCATAGGCAGGCTTGGCGGGAACATCGCCATGCTCATAGGCATAGGGCGCCTGGCCGGTGGTCTTCAGCTTGCCGTCCACGCGATCGACGGCCTGGCCGATGACCTTCATGGCGTCGATCGGGTTCTTGCCCGCAGGCGTATCGAACTTCATGCCCGGTTCTCCGCGATAAGGGCTGCAAGCGTGCGTTCGGCCAGGGTGACCTTGAAGGCATTCTCGTGCGTGGGACGCGCCTCTGCGAAGGCGGTCTTCGCCACGGCGCCGGCGCCGTTGCGCAGTTGCGCATCGGCGGCCTCCACACGCCAGGGCCTGGGCGCCACGCCGCCGAAGGCGACCCGCCCGCTGCCGTCCTTGTTCAGCACCGCCGCGACGGACACCAGCGCAAAGGCATAGGACGCGCGGTCGCGGACCTTGTGATAGAAGTGCCGCCCGCCCAGAGGCTTGGGAAGGGTGACGGCGGTGATCAGCTCTCCGGGCTGCAGCACGTTCTCTACATGAGGCGTATTGCCCGGAAGGCGGTGGAACTCTCCGACCGGCACGCTGCGGGTCTTGCCGGAGGCATCGACCGTCTCGACCGTCGCATCCAGCACGCGCAGAGCGATGGCCATATCGCTGGGATGCGTGGCGATGCAGGCGTCGCTGGTCCCCACCACGCCCAGCTGGCGGCTGAACCCGCCGATCGCGGCGCAGCCGGATCCGGGCTTGCGCTTGTTGCAGGCCTGGTTGGTGTCGTAGAAATAGGGACAGCGGGTGCGCTGGAGCAAGTTGCCGCCGGTGGTCGCCTTGTTGCGCAGCTGCCCCGAAGCACCTGCGACGATGGCGCGGGTGAGCACCCCGTAGTCCCGCCGCACGCGACTATCGGCGGCCAGCGCCGTGTTGCTGACCAGCGTGCCGATGCGCAGGCCGCCTTCCTTCGTCTCCTCGATCCGGTCCAGCCCGAGATCCTGCACGTCGACGAGGTGCGTCGGCGTTTCGATCTCCAGCTTCATCAAATCGAGCAGGTTGGTGCCCCCGGCAATGAACTTGGCGCCCTTGTTGGCCGCTACGGCTGCCGCGGCGGCGGCGGGCGTCTTCGCGCGTTCGTAAGTGAAGGCCTTCATGCTTCCACTCCCGCATCGTTCGGCGCACCATGGGTTTCGGCAATCCGGACGCCCGCGACCTCGGCCATGGCTTCGGCGATGTTCGAGTAGGCGCCGCAGCGGCAGATATTGCCGCTCATCCGCTCGCGCATTTCCAGCACACTCATTTCGGGGGCACCGCCCACATCGCCCTGGACGTGGCTGGGTATCCCCGCCTTGATCTCCTCCAGCACGGCGACGGCCGAACAGATCTGCCCCGGCGTGCAATAGCCGCACTGGAAACCGTCGTGCTTCACGAATGCCGCCTGCATCGGGTGCAGGTCTTCCGGCGTGCCCAATCCCTCGATCGTGGTCACCGCATCGCCTTCGTGCATGACGGCCAGGCTAAGGCAGGAGTTGATCCGCGTTCCGTTCACCAGAACCGTGCAGGCGCCGCACTGGCCATGGTCGCAGCCCTTCTTGGTTCCCATCAGGCCCACATGATCGCGCAGGGCATCGAGCAAGGTCGTACGCGTATCGAGCGTGAGCGCCTGGCCCCTTCCGTTGATCTTCAAATTGACCGCCATCGTCGGAGGCTGCTGCGTCATGGGTGCCGCTCCTTCCGCAACGGACGGCATGGCAGAAATGCCGACGCTTGCCGCGCCGCCTGCCAGAACCGTTCGTCTGGATACTTCGAAATGCGCCGTCTCGCTCATTGCCCGTCCTTCGCACCAGGACGGCAGTTTCCGTCCGGCAGGCACGATAGCGCATGAAATCGCGATAAGGCACTGCGTGAATTCGTATGAGGTCATGAACGGCGCTCATCAAAGAGCGTTCCCGCGCACCTTCCCGCCCACCTTCCCGTTCGCGTCCCTGTTCGTCGGCCGGTTCAGTTGCGGGGCACGTCCTCGAAGAAGCGGCGACAGGCCTCTTCCGGCAGGATATATTCGAGGTAATGGCCCAGTTCCGGTGCATCGACGATGCAGCTTTCGAGGAAGCCCGGATTGCAGCGGCGATGCGGCATGTCCCGGCCTTCGTGCGCGATCTCTGCCATCAGCGCGTCCCACTGGGCGCGGTCATGAACCAGATAGCCGAGATGATGATGCCGGATCGCAAAGCCCTGGGCAGGCAGGCGCCCGACGTAGAGTTCGGATCCGGGGCCGCGCGCAGTGAGCAGCTCGTACATGACCGGGCCAAGCCATGCGAGTTCGACGTGGATCTCACCACCGGCCGGGAGATCGCCGGAAAGCTGGCGAAACTCCCGGATCCCGAAGCGCTCCATGAAAAGCGCCTTGGCCGCGGCCATGTCGCTGGTGGCGTAGGCGACCTGGAAGTGCTCGGCATGAAGCAATCCCCGCGCGGCATCCAGCGACGCGCCGGGCCTGCGGATCAGGCTGGATTCGATCATGTCCTCGCTCCTCTCCCCCAACGATAGTGGATGCTATCATCGTCTAGGGCAGTGGGCGAGCGGCGGCGGATCGCTCCTGCGGGTTCCCTTCAGGTTACCGAAATCGGAGCCGCGCGGCTGCGAAGCTGCATCGCCAGAACACCCAGCGCGCCTGCCAGGAGCAGGCCGTCCATCAAGAGCGAACCGCCTTTCGGCAGCGCCACCGCGCCATGAAGCAGAGCCAAGGCGACCAGCAAAACCGCGAGCACCCAGCGCCAGATCCGGGAGAGCGAGGCGCCGGGCACGTCGCGTGCCAGGGCGCTGGCCAGGATCGAGAGCACGGTGAGCGCCAGCCATACGCTCGGAAGCGGAGCTGCGCGCACAAACCACGCCAATAGTGCCGTCAGGGCGAGGATCGCGGGTTGTCCCCAGCAGACGGCTGCCCAGATCCGCTCCCATTGCGGCGCGGCGCGACCCCGGTCACGACGACGGGCCAGCCAGATCGTTACGCCGCTGGAGGTCACCACGCAGAGCGCAATGCCCAGCAGGCCATAGGCAAGCCGCACCGGCAGCCCGCCGTACCAGCCGAAGTGAAGCTGGCCGATGCCGCCCAGGATGCGGGTTCCGGCGACGAAGTCCTCGGGACGTTCCTGGGCGATGGCCTTCCCTGTCGCATCGAACCGCGTTTCGTCCTGCTGGACCAGCAGCTTCGGCCGCGCGCCATGAACCGCGACGCGCATGTCGGCGCGACCGGGGCGTTCGACGACCACGTTCTGCGGCGCCGCTTCCGGCGATTGCCGGCGCGCTTCCGCGATGAGCGCGGCGATGTCGGGCATCGGCACCGCACGCGCATCGACCGGCGGTGGTGCATCGAGGAACAGCTCGTAGACCTTCTTCATGCCGCCCTCGGGATAGAGCAGCAGGGCCAGGACCGCGACGATGATCGTGCTCAGACCCAGCAGCGCGCCGGTAAGCGCCAGCGTGAAGTGGAACGGCAGGGCCCAGATGCCCAGGCGGTTGTGCAGGTCCGCCTCCTGCAAGCGACGCGAGCCGCCGAGCCGCAGATGGAAGGCATCGCGAAGCACGCGCGGATGGGCAAGGATGCCCGAAACCAGCGAGGACAGCAGCGCCACGCCGGTCAGCCCGACGATGAACTCGCCCCAGCTTCGCGGCAGGTGCAGGTTGACGTGGAGATGGATCAGGAACTCGGTCCAGACCGCTTCGAGATCGGACAGCGAGCCATCCTCGGCCACCGCCCACTTGCGCTCGAACGTCGGGCTGAAGGCGACCAGCGTCGCGCCTTCCAGCGCGGTACTCGGCATGTTGAGATAGAGCGCCGCATCGCCGGGCGTATGCTTGGCGCCCTCGGCGATGGCGCGCGCGGCGGCCTGGTCGCTGAGGCTGCGGGCCACCGGGGTGGCGGGCACTTCCCAGCGTTCGAGATCGGGCGCGAAGACCGCGATCGTGCCGGTCACGCAGACCAGATAGATCACCGAGGCAAACGCGAGGCCGAGTATAGAATGGCTGCTGAGCACCGAGCGCACCGTCTCCGGCGAAATCGGCCAGCGCCACTGCTTCTTACGGGTATTGCTCATGCCGAGGCTCCCAGATGTGCCCCAAGCCAGGCAAGGCCGAAGCCCACCACGCTGGTGCCGACCAGCGCCGCCGTGGCGCGCAGGATACGGCGATCGGCCAGAGTCCAGGTCATGGCAAGCCCCCAGAGCACCGGCATCAGCAGACCGCCGATAACGATACGCGTGCGCGGATCTCCGGGCATGTAGACGGTCAGGCAGAAGGCCACGGCCATCGCCGCGGTCATGCCGAGCGGCCCGGCCAGCAGGGTACGGAGCACCCCGCGCCAGACCCGGCCGGGTTCTTCCAATGGCTCCGGAGCGACGTCAACCTCGCGCAGGCGCCCGGCCTTGCGGCGCACCCGGCCGAGCCAGATCACCAGCAGCGCGCCGATTCCCTCCATGGCGAGTGCCAGGGCCGTCCCTTTCACGGGACCGATCAGGAACGCCGAAGTCAGCAGGAGACCGAGCAGAACGACCCAGCCCCCGGCGATCAGGCCAGGGGCGGAACCGTCTCGCCGCAACCACGATCGCCGCAGCAGAAAGGCGCCGAGCGCGCCTCCCGCCATGAGCAGAAGGCTCGCCGGATAGATCACCAATGGACTCCCGCGCCCACGCCGAAGGTCTGCGGCTCGCCCAGGATCGCCTGGTTGATCGCCGCATATTCGTATTGCTTGTATTTCTCGTTGAAGAGGTTTCGCACGAAGCCGAAGATCGACCAGTTTTCGGTCTCGTAGCCGATCCGGCCGTTGACCACGGTGCGCGCGCCCACCTTGAACTGTGCCTGGTCCTGACCGACGCCGGTGAACACCGAAGTGCGGTAGTTGGCATTGAGGTTCGCGGTGATGCCGCCGCCGAACCGGGCGTTCGCGCCGCCCGAAAGTGTCCAGCGCGGGGCATAGGGGAACTGCGTGCCCTGGAGATCGATCGTGCTGGTAGCGCCGGTCGGCAGGGTGAATTCGTCGAACTTGGTGCGGACGTGGCCGACCGAGGCATAGAGGTCGATCCCCGGCGCCACCGTGGCGTTCGCCTCCACCTCGAAGCCATAGAGATGCGAACCGGCCGCGTTGACCGTGTTGTAGTCGTAGGCGTTCAGCCCGAAGTAGGCGGTGACCTGCTGGTCTTTCCACTCCATGTAGAAGACATTGGCGTTGAGCGTCAGGCGGCCGTCCAGCCACTTGGAGCGCAGCGAGCCTTCGTAGTTCCAGCTGAATTCGGGATCGTAGGGCACCAGTTCCGCGCGTGCCGGGTTCTGGCTCGACCCGCCGGAGCGATAGGCCCGCTGCACGGTGAAGGCGGTGGTGATGTCCGGTGTCCAGTCCATGCTGATACCGGCCTTGGGCAGGAAGGCGTTGAAGGTGCGGCTGTTGGAAGCAAGCGGCGAGGAGGCGTCGGACACCAGGCCAAGTACGCCCTGGTTGATGACCGAGATCACCGGCGCATAGGCCGTACCCATGAAGTTCACGTCCGGCAGGGTACCGTTGAACGCGGCAACGGTTTCCGCTGCATAGCGGTTGCGCTCATGATCGAAGCGGAAGCCGCCGATCAGGGTCAGGCGATCCGTCACCTTGAAGCGCGCATCTCCGAACAGCGCCATCGTCTCGACTTTCTCGGGCTGCTCGGCAGCGTAGGCCACGGGAATGACCGGCAACTGAGCGGCATAGGCGTTGGCGATGAACTGCGACGTCGCCGCGTTGAAGCCGCTGGATTGCAGCAGGCCGGCGATCGTGGAGGTCGGCGTGGCGATGTTGACGCGGCTGTTCTGGTCGATCGAGCCGGTGCGGCGATAATACCAGGCGCCGAGCAACCCGCTCAGCCGCTCGCCTTCGTAGTTGAGGCGCAATTCCTGCGTCAGCGTCTTGTAGAGATAACGATTGTCGATCGCCTGAATGTCCTGCGGCGTGCCGTCGGTGTCGATCACCGAGTGGACCTTGGAGCGGTTCCACGAAGTGACGCTCGACAGCTTCAGGTTTTCCACCACCGGATAGCTGAGATTGAGCACGGCGATGTCGCTGGCGATCTTGCCGCGGCTGGGCTGGTCGCCCGTGGAAATGCGGTTGTTGAAATAGTCCGGCACGTCGGTGCGCGAATATTCGTAGAGATAGCCGCCGTCGCGCCGCACCCGGTTGTAGCTGGCTACCGCTTCGAGGCCGGGAAGCGCGCTGGGCGTCCAGAGCACCTTGCCGCGCAGGTTCAGCGACTTGAGTTCGTCGTCATAGCCGCCGCGCGTGACGTTCTTGATCAGTCCGCGATCCGCGCGGCGCTCGGCCGAAAGCCGCACACCGAGTTCGTCCCGGATGATCGGCCCGCCCACGGCGGCCGAGAAGGTGCGATCGTCATGCTCGGTCCAGAGCACCCGCGCATCGCCGGTCCAACGATCCAGAGTGGGATTCTTGCTGGTGATGACGATGCCGCCGGCCAGGGCGTTGAGCCCCTGGATGGTCGACTGCGGCCCGCGCAGCACTTCCACCTGCTGCACGTCCCACATGTCGGTGGGGCCGCCATAGAGCGCCCACTTGGGAATCGGCGCGCCGTCCACATAGACGCTGGCGGCATCCGCCTGCCCACCCGCGCCCACGCCGCTGTTGCTCACGCCGCGAATGGTGAAGCCCGACGCTCCGTAGGTTTCCGAGACGTTGGCCGTGCGGTTGTAGACGTCCTGGATCGTGATCAGGTTTTCCCGCTCGATCTTCTCCGAAGTGGTGACGGCGATGCTGGTCGGCGTTTCCTGGAGCGTGCGCGCGCTTTTCTCGCCGGTGACGATGATGTCGTCCGGGCTGGTCGTCGCATCGCCCGGCGTGATCTGCTGGGCCTGAGCGGGAAAAGCGAACGCTGCGATGGCAACGCTCGAAAGCAACGCGGAAAACTTGAACATGAAACCCCCTGATCCCTCAAGGCGGCTCATATATTTCCCCATTGTTGCGAGTCAATCGCATTCTCAATAGCAAGTGCGCAGAGTTTATGAGGCCAGAGCATCAGCCCTGCAGGCTGCCCATAACCACCGCGCGGTTCTGCCGGTTCGCTTCGAAGCGGGTGAGATCGGGATCGTTGGCCAGGATCGCGGCGATGATTCGCCGCCGCCCGGCCCGCCAGAACGCCACGCCCTCCCCGAACGTCTCCACCACCGGCGAAGCACGGGCCGAGGCATAGTGCAGGGTTACGCGCGTCAGCATCTCGAACAGCGGGCGGCGGACCATCTGGAACAACAGCTCCTGAAACTCCAGCTCGAACGGCCCGAACTCCGCCATGGTGCGGAAGGATGCGGCACGTTCGCCCAGCACCGCGAGCTTGTCGCGCAACGAAGCGTCGGTGCATCGGGCTGCCGCCGTCGCGAGTTCGGTGAACAGCAGCGAGGTCATGTCGAGTGCCTCCTCATAGCTCGCCGGGTTCATTCGCATGTAGGAATGGAGCGCGCGCTCCAGCGCGGCTTCGTCGGGCCGGGTGCCGTAATAACCACCACCGGGGCCGCGCCGCACTTCCAGCAGACCCTCGTGCTCCAGCACCCGCGCCGCCTGCTGAAGGGTGACGATCCCCACTTCCAGCTCCCGCGCGAGTTCGTGCAGCGCGCCCAGCAAGGTGCCGGCGTCGCAGGCGAAAATCCGCTCGCGCAGCGTTTCGGTGGTCCGCGCCACCAGGTTGGTGCCCTTGCGTCGTCCCGGTGCCCGTTCCATCAGTCCTCCAATTATATGCCTATTTTTATCATTATGGACTTAGATTTCGGTAATTTCACGCAAGATCAAGTCAATTGACCGCGTGTTTTTAGCTCCATACCTTTCACTGTGAAACGAGCGGCCGCAAACGCCGACAGTGGAGAGGAACGGAACGAGGATGGGCTTCCAACATCCCGACATCTCGGCATTCCCCGAGATTTCGCTGGTCATTGGCGAAGAGCGCGCGCGCTCCGGCAGCGGCGCGGACTGGCATCACGTCTACCCGGGGACCGGCCGCGTCACCCGAGAGATTCGCCTGGCCGGACCTGCCGACGTCGACCGCGCGATCGCCGCCGCCAAGGTCGCGCAGCCGGCATGGCGCGACCTGCCCGGCGACAAGCGGCGCGACCTGATGTTCCGTCTCGCCGCGCTGATCGAGGCCAAGGCCGCCGAAATGAGCCCACTGCTCACGGCCGAGAACGGCTCGATCCTGATCGCGGGCGGCCACATGAGCCTCGATGCCGCGCAGAAGTTCCGCTACTACGGTGGCTGGGCGGACAAGATCGACGGCCGTACCGTCTCCACCTGGGGCGGGCCTGCGCACGATTACATGATGTACGAGCCTTACGGCATCGTAGGCGTGATCGTGCCGTGGAACGGCCCCCTGTTCGCCGCCACCATGGTCATGGCCCCGGCGCTCGCCGCAGGTAACTGCGTGGTGCTGAAGGCGCCCGAACTGGCGCCGTGGTCGCTGATGAAGCTGATGGAGGCGATCCACGAAGCCGGTTTCCCAGCCGGCGTCGTCAACCTCGTCACCGGTGGGCCGGACGTGGGCGCGGCGATGGTCAGCCATCCCGGCATCGACAAGATCGAATTCATCGGCAGCGGCGCGACCGCGAAGAAGATTCTCGCAAGCGCCGCCGACACGCTGAAGCCCGTTGGCCTCGAACTCGGCGGCAAGTCGGCTGTGGTCGTCTTTGCCGATGCCGACCTTCAGGCCGCTGCCAGGCGCGGGCTTTCCGGCGCCGTCAGCGCCAATGGCCAGGGCTGCGTCAACGGCACGCGGCTGCTGGTGGAGCGCTCCATCTACGAGCCCTATCTTCAGATGCTGAAGGCCATGGCCGCGCATGTGAAGGTGGGCGATCCCTTCGCGATGGACACCTTCATGGGTCCGGTCATCTCGCAAACCGCGCTCGATCGGATCGACGGCATGGTCCGGCGCGGCGTCGAACAAGGCGGCGAAGTGCTCTGTGGCGGCGCGCGGCTGGAGGGCGATCACGGCGAAGGCTACTTCTACCCCATCACCGTCCTCGCCGGCGTTGCCCCCGCAAGCGAGATCGCCCGCAACGAAGTGTTCGGCCCGGTGCTGGTCGTCACCCCGTTCGACAGCGAGGAAGAAGCGATCGCGCTGGCCAACGACAGCGACTATGGGCTCGGCGCCTATGTCCACACCACCAGCCTCACCCGCGCGCACCGCGTTGCCGGGCGGATGATGGCCGGCCAGGTGCAGGTCAACGGATCGGGCGAGGCGATGACGCCTTGCGTGCCCTTCGGCGGCATGAAGCATTCCGGACACGGCCGCCTCGGCGGGATCGAGGGCCTGCGCGAATTCCAGCAGGTCCGCAACGTCTGGGTCAACCTTCAGTACTGAGGAGAGCGAGGATGGCACTGCTCCAACCCCAAGAACGCAATGCACGCGGCCTTGCCACAGAGGCCGAAGTGACCGCTCGCCCGGCCCGTCCCCCAGCGACCCTGCTGGAGGAATCGTGGCGCGATTTCGTCTTCGCGGAAGTCTGGACGCGGCCGGGTCTGCCCCGCCGCCCACGCTTCCTCGTCGCGATCGCCAGCGCCGTAACCTGCGGCCTCGAAGACCGCCAGATCGACGATTTCGTGCGCGGCGCGCTGACCAGCGAAACGCTTACCCTTGCCGAACTGCGCGAGGCGGCTCTGCACCTTGCCGTCTACGCAGGCTGGGGCAACGGCGGCAAGCTGGACCGCGCGGTGACGCGGGTGGCCGAAGAGCTTGGGCTGCCTCCGGCCGAAGTGCCCGCGATCTGCCCCGAACCTTGGGATCCCGAGGTGCGCAGCCAGCGTGGGCATGACGAATTCGCGCAAGTCATGACCTTCCCGCCGGGCCCTCCGGCGACGCCCTACCTGGAAGGGATCAACAATTTCGTGTTCGGAGAGATGTGGTGCCGTCGCGGGTTGGACGAGCCCTCGCGCCGCTGGATCACGCTGGTCGGCGTCTGCGAATCCGGGGCGGAAATCCCGATCCGCAGCCACATCCACGCCGCCATGGCGAGCGGCAACTGCTCGGCGCAGGAAATGCGCGAATTCTGCCTGCAATACGGCACCCATGCCGGCTGGCCCAAGGCCTCGCGCATTCAGGGCGTGGTGCTGGAGATGATCGAAAAGGTTGCGAAGGGACTTCCTTGGCATGCCAAGTGACAGGATCGAGACCGGCTTCATCGGCCTCGGCTCGCAAGGCGGGCCGATGGCGGAACGGATGCTGGCGGCCGGGCATGAACTCACCGTCTGGGCGCGGCGTCCGGAGGCGACGGACGATCTCGTCGCCAAGGGCGCGCATCGCGCGGCTTCCGTCGCCGAACTGGGCGCTCGATGCGGGCATATCGGCATCTGCGTGGTGGACGACGCGGGGGTGGAGGACATCTGCGCGCAACTGCTCCCGGTCATGAAGCCGGGCAGCGCGCTGGTCATCCACTCCACGATCCTGCCGCAGACTTGCGAGCGCCTCGCGGCGGAAGCCGAAGCGCACGGCATCGCCGTGCTCGATGCCCCCGTCAGCGGCGGCGGCGCGGGTGCGGCGGCGGGTACGCTGACGGTCATGTGCGGCGGCAGCGAAGAAGCCTTCGCCAAGGCGCTTCCCGTGATGGAGAGCTTCGCCGGCAAGACCGTGCTGCTCGGCCCGGTCGGCTCCGGCCAGCGCGCCAAGATCGTCAACAATGCCTTGATGGCGGCCAACATGGGCCTGGCCCACGCGGCGCTGTCGCTGGGGGAAGAGCTGGGGATCGACCGCGCGGCGCTGGCCGATCTGGTCAAGCATTCCAGCGGCCGAAGCTTCGGCTTCGAAGTCTACGCCCGCCTGCCCTCCCCTTCGGCCTTCGCCCATGGCGGCAAGCTGCTGCGCAAGGACGTGGACCTGCTGGGTGCGATCGCCACGCCCGACAATGCGCTGGCGCACGCCGCCGATCCCTTCCTCGACGCGGCGCTGGCCGCAATGGAGCCCACCGCATGAGCGTGATCTTCAAGACCCTGGACATGACCGGCAAAGCCGCCGTCGTCACCGGCGCCGCCTCCGGCCTTGGCCGGATGACGGCGCTGAAACTGGCCGAGGCCGGCTGCGACCTCTGGCTGGTGGACGTGAACGAAGCCGGGCTTGCCGAAACCGCCGAACTGCTCGCCCCGCATGGGCGCAAGATAGGCAGCGAAGTGGCGGACCTGTCCGACCCCGCCGTCTGCCATGCCGTCGTCGCTCATGCCGTCGAGACATTCGGCCGCCTCGACGCGCTCTGCAACGTCGCCGGGCTGATCTACCTCGCCAACACCACGCAGATGCCGCAGGCGCAGTACGAGCGCACGATCGACGTCAATCTCAACGCACCGTTCTTCCTCTCGCAGGCGGCGATCCCGCATCTGCTGAAGGTGAACGGCGCGGTCGTCAACGTCGCCTCCTGCGCGTCTTACATCGGGGAGGCTTATGCCGCCGCCTATTGCGCCAGCAAGTGGGGCCTCGTCGGCATGACCAAGGCCATGGCGATGGAATTCCAGAAGCAGCCCATCCGCATCAACGCCGTCGCGCCGGGCGGAATGATCACCAATATCGCGACCAACTTCACCCCGCCGGAAGGCTGCGACTTCGAACTGCTCAAGCGCTTTTCAGGCCTGCGCGGACAGGTTGAGGTGGAAGACGTGGCCGACCTTGTCGTGCTGCTCGCCTCCCCCGCCGGTCGCGGCTTTCACGGCGCCTGCCTCTCGCTCGACGCGGGCATCACGGCAGGCTGACAGGAGACATTTGCAATGACATTCTCACTCGACCAGTTCCGCCTCGACGGCAAAGTAGCGGTCGTCACCGGCGCGGGCGGACGCGGCAATTCCATCGGCCGGGCCTACGCGCTCGGCCTCGCCGATGCGGGCGCGTCGATCGTGGTGGCGGACTTGAACGGGGACGGCGCCAAGGCCGTCGCGGACGAGATCGTCGCGGCCGGCGGCAAGGCGGTTGGCGTGCAGGTGGACGTTGCCGACGAAGCCTCCACCCTCGCCATGGGCGCAGCCGCAACGGAAGCGTTCGGCGGGGTGGATATCCTCATCAACAATGCCGCGCTGATGGTCGATGTCAGCTACGACAATTGCGAAACCATCGCGCTCGATGCCTGGAACAAGGCCTTCGCGGTGAACCTCAACGGCGCGTTGCTCTGCGCCCGTGCAGTGATACCCTCGATGCGCGAGCGGGGCGGCGGACGGATCGTCAACCAGACCTCGGGCGGCGCCTTCCCGGCGACCGGACTTTACGGCATCACCAAGCTCGCCCTCGTCGGCCTTACCACCTCGCTCGCCAAGCAGTTCGGCAAGGACGGCATCACCTGCAACGCCATCGCGCCGGGCAACGTCACCTCCGACGCAGGCAAGATGCTGGTGCCCGACGATTCCCCGTTCATCCAGTTCCTCAACATGACCTGTGCCCTGCGTGCGCGTGGCGCGCCGGACGAACTGGTGGGCACCGCGCTGCTGCTCTGTTCGGATGCGGGAGCATGGATCAGCGGGCAGACCATCCACGTCGACGGCGGCTGGGTGCTGCGCCCCTGAACGGCGATCAGCAGACTTGCGGAACGGGGCGACCGCGACGCGCCTTGGCCTCGTAAAGCGAACGATCCGCGCGGACGATCACGTCGTCGATCCGCCGGTCGTCCGCCTCTACGTGGGCCAGGCCCATGCTTACGCTCCAGAAGTCTGCCAGGGCCATGCTGGCTTCGAGACGTTCGCGCAGGCAATCCATGAACCGTTCCGGATCCCGGCATGCCACGGGCAGCAGCACGAGGAATTCATCCCCGCCGAGGCGCGCCGCATAGCCGCCCTCGCCATTGGCCAATGCCTTCGCCTCCCGGCCAAGAGCCATGAGCACGCCGTCTCCCACGGCGTGTCCATGGCGATCGTTGATCGACTTGAAGTGATCCACGTCGATCGCGATCACCGCCGCGCCGGGCAAGAGGAAACGCTCCGCCACCTGTTCCAGCCCGGCCCGGTTCCAGCAGCCGGTAAGCGGGTCGCGCAAGGCCGCGGCACGCAACCGGCGCTGCACTTGCTCCACCGGGATCGCCAGCAGAGCAAGGTTCAGCACGCCCAGCAGTAGCTGGTCCGAGAGCAAGGCCAGCAGCGCCACCACGTCCTTGCCCGGCAGGTCGAGGAAGGCGCCGGCGATCGAGAGGAAGTAGCCGGGCAGGTAAGCCAGCATCGCCAGCCCGGCGAGCCGTCTTCCCGCAGAATGCTGCGCGCCTTTCCCGAAGGCCAGGACAAGGCCGGACAGACCCATCGAAAGCGCCAGCCCCGCTGCATCGCCGGCGCTCTGCCAGCGATCCGGCCGCGCAATCCACCCCAGCGCATCCAGCGCACCGGGCAATGCGTGCCCGATCACCGGACCGACCACAGGCACGATCATCCAGCGCCGCCACGCCCTCCCGCCGTCCAGCGCCCCATCCAGCGCCAACGCGCCCGTAACCGGCAGCGCGTTGGTCAAGCCCAGCACGGCATAGATCAGGGCCAGGCCCGTCGGCTCCCCGCGCGGCACTGCCGTAAATGCATAGAGCACGGCGACATAGAGCAGCGATGACGACGCCCAATAAGCGTAGTGGGACGCCGTACGGTCCCGTAGCCACAACACGCCGAACACGAGGCCGAAGGCGCTCGACGACAAGGTGCTGCAAAGGCGGAGGGTATCGACGTCCGGGAAGGTCATGTGGCTCGCTTGGATGGCCGGCAAACCATTGCCACACAATGGTTAACAACCGCTTCGGCCAGCCGATCGCGTAGAGTTCAGCCGGTTTGCCGCAAGAGATTCCGGCCGTCGTGCTTGGCCTGGTACAAGGCTCCGTCCGCGCGGGCCATGAGTTCCTGCCGATCCATGCCCTCGGCCAGGGAAGCGAGCCCGATACTCACCGTAACCTTCGCCAGATCGAGCGGCTCCCAGTCGATCGCCTCTACCATGCCGCGCACGCGTTCGGCCACCGCAAACGCCATCTCCGCACTGGTCGAAGGCAGCACGATCAGGAACTCCTCGCCCCCGATCCGGCCAGCCAGATCGGACCCGCGCGTGGCGAGCGCACAGGCCTGCGCAACCCGGCGGATCACCTGGTCGCCCACCGCGTGCCCGAAACGATCGTTAATCTGCTTGAAACGGTCGATGTCCAGCACCGCCACTGCCAGCGGACCGCCTGTCGTGCCTGAAGCGGCGATCTCGTCATCGAGGAACGCCAGAACCTTGCGACGATTGGCGATCTCGGTCAGGGAATCGGTCTCTGCAAGGTGGATCGCCTCGTCCGCGCGCGCTTCCGCTCGGGCGCGGGCGCTGGCCAGCTCCATCGTCGCCAGGACACGATTGGTGACATCCTGGAAGATTCCGAAGATCGCCCCCGGCTTGCCATCCTCTCGCAGTTCGACTTCGCTGCAACTGTAGACGTAGCGGATCTCTCCGTCCGTGCGAACGATCCGCGCCTCGAAGTCGATCGGCTTGAGCGTTTCGAGGCATTGCGCCAGCGTGCCTTCCACCAGGGACCGATCTTCCGGATGGTAGAAGTTCACCGCTACGTCCAGGCCGGGCTGGCTGGCTGGCTCCAGGCCATGGATGCGAAACACTTCCCCCGACCAGAACAGACGCTGCTCCGCCAGTTCGAGCCGCCAGTGGCCGACTTTGGCAATGCTTTCCGACATTTCCAGCCAGCGCTTGCCCCGCTCCACTTCGGCAAAGCTGCGGTCGCGCATCGCGATCATCGCCGCCAGCGGCAGCGCGGATACCAGCAGCGTGAAGAGGTAGAACTGGAAGAACAGCACTTCCACTTCGGTGCCGGCATCCTGCAGGCTGATCGAACCGCGATCCTGCCAGATCGCGACGGAGCCGATCGCCGCGATGATCAGGATGCTGCATGTCGCGCCCGTCGCACCGAGAAAATAGGTGGCGAACAAAACGCTCAGCAGGGGCAGGAAAAGCAAAGGGAAGGCGGACTGGGTAAATGCCCCGGCGGCCACGACCGCAACCACGGCAAGCACCAGGGCCGTGCGTCCCAGCTGCGCCGCATTGCTGGCCGGGCCGCTGGTACCGGGATGCATGAAATTCATGATGAGCGGTACGACGATAAGGATGCCCAGTGTCGTCGTCGTCAGCCAGGACACGAACATATGGGCGCTTCCGCCCCCCGCCAACACGCTGGCGATCGTGGCGCTGATCAGGGCGGCCAGCACGGCCGCAAAGCAGAAGCGCGCAATAGCGGCGATATGGAAAAACGAATCGTTCCTGCGCTGGATGTCCCGCATGAACCAGAACGCCACCAGAGCCTCCACCACGTTTGCAGTGGTGTGGCCCAGCGCGGGTCCGGCTCGCCCGATCCAGACGGAGTTGGCGATGAAGCTGGCGATAGCCAGCGCCACGAGCACCCAGCGCCGCTGCCCGGGTTTCGCGAGCAGGAGCGCGGCTACGGCAACCCCGCTCGGCGGCCAGACCGTGGCCACACCATCCGCGCCTCTCGTCAACTGCAGCGCGATACCCGCCAGGGTGAAATAGAGAATGCCCGCCAGAATCGCGCCTAGAATCGTTCGTCGGAGATTGCTGCTACCCACTCCCGACGAATACCCCCCGGCTCATCCAATTTCGACCCATTATCGATGCCGATAGAAAGATTTGCCGCCCCGGACCGGGACATGACGAAACCGAACGGTGCGCCTTGGCGCTTGACCGACGGCACGGTGCTGACTTCGATGAGATCAGATGGCGGAGCGGGAGGGATTCGAACCCTCGATACGCTTTTGACGTATACTCACTT
>NZ_DAMDBA010000054.1:0-6059 GCF_032093395.1 Novosphingobium sp. | reverse complement strand
TCACTTTCCAGGCGAGCGCCTTCGACCACTCGGCCACCGCTCCGCATGCACTGGTAAGGCGGGCGCCCTAGCCTGCGTTGAAGGGTTTCGCAAGCCGTCTCGACGTGCCATCACGCCTTCGATGCGAAAATTCTTTTCCGCGCTCGCGGTTTCCGCCCTTTTGGCACCCCCTCTCATGGCCGAGGACGCGCCTGCAGCGCGCACGCCGAACGATATCGTCGCGTCGGCACCGGCGGCGGACTGGAAGCAGATCTCGCCTTCAGATCTGCTAGTGATGGACCTTGCACCCGGCGCTGACGGCAAGCCGCGACGGGTAGTCATCCAGTTGATCCCGGCGCCGTTCTCGCAAGGCTGGGTGGGGAACATCCGCAAGCTGGTCGCCGCGCGTTGGTATGACGGGATCGCCGTGGTCCGGGTTCAGGACAACTACGTCGTGCAATGGGGCGATCCCGAAGGAGAGAACCCGAAGAAGGCCAAGCCGCTGCCCAGGGGCCTGCAAACCATCAGCGAAAGTTCGTACGAGACACCCTACTCAGAGGCTCTTTTCAAAATGAGCTATGGTTCGAACGGCAGGCAGACCGCTATTGTTGACCTGACGCCCGTTATGAACGTGCCCAAGCGATCGAGGTTTTCCGATCCATACTCCCACAACTTCGCATTTTATAACGGATTTCCGGTAGCTTACACGGGAGAAAAGGTAGCTGGGCAGCCGAAACAGGGCGAGCAGCCTTGGAAACCCGATCGGTATGTGCCTACCTCGGCCTGGCCCACCCACTGCTACGGCTATGTCGGCGTGGGCCGGAACAATTCGCCCGATGCCGGCACCGGCGCCGAACTCTATGCCGTGATTGGCCATGCCCCGCGCCAGCTCGATCGTAACGTGGCGATCGTCGGGCGTGTGATTTCGGGGATCGAGAATCTCTCCGCCCTGCCGCGTGGCACCGGCGATATTGGCTTCTACAAGACGCCGGAGGAGCGCACGGCGATCCGCTCCGTGCGGATGGGCAACGAAGTCTCCGGTCTGCCCGCTTACGAATATCTCTCTACCGAGAGCCACAGCTTCGCCGCCTACGTGGACAAGCGCGCCAACCGGCAGGACGATTTCTACATTGACCCTGCGGGCGGCGTGGACGTCTGCAACGTCCCGGTGCCGATCCGGGAGGTCAAGTGAGCGGCGAAATCGGCAGCGAGCACCTGTCCCATGCCGGCCGCCTCTGGCGCTGGACCGGCGGTTCGGGCAGCGGAACCTGGCATTTCCTCACCATCGACGGCCCGGCAGGCGAGGCGCTTTCCGGTACGGCGGTGATGCGCAAGCTGGAGGGCACGGCGCGCGGGTTCGGCTCGCTGAAGGTCAAGGCGCGAATCGGTGCCACCGGCTTCGCGACTTCGGTGTTCCCCAGCAAGTCCGATGACGGAGAAGCTGAGCAGGTCTGGCTGCTGCCGGTGAAGGCCGCCGTCCGCCGCGCAGAAAGGCTGGCGGAAGGCGACGAAGTGGAGGTCAGCCTGGAATACTGACCTCCACTGGGTCAGATTCGCGAGGCTTCGGCCACCGCCTCGCTGGCACGCAGGGCGCTGACGATGCGGGTCAGGTGAGCCAGGTCGGTCACCTCCAGGTCGGCCTCGTAAGTGCCGAAGGGCTCGTCGCGGTGGACCATCTGGAGGTTGGTGACGTTTGCCCGGTTGGTAGCCAGGATCTGCGTGACTTCCGCAAGCGTGCCGGGACGGTTGTATAGCACGAGGCTGAGCCGTCCCACCGCGCCGGTAGTGCGTTCCCCCCAGGAGAGGTCGAGCCAATCGACATCGGCGCCATTCGCCAGCGTCAGGCAGTCGATCGCGTGGACTTCCACTTTGTGGTCGGGCCGCCGGATGCCGACGATGCGGTCTCCGGGCACCGGGTGGCAGCATTCGCCCAGTTCGAAACCGACGCCCGGCGTCAGTCCGCGGATCGATATCGCCCGCTCGGCATGCGCCCAATCGCCGTCGTCGGGAAGTTCGGCCGTGCTGCCCGGCACCAGTGCTTCCATGACCTGGCGGTCGGTGAGCCGCGCCGAGCCGATGGCGAACATCAGGTCTTCCTCGTCGCGCATGTCCAGGCGCTGGATGGCGCCGTCGATGGCTTTCTTGCCGATGCGGCCCGGCAGGCGACCGACGATCTCGTCGAGCAGCTTGGCACCGATCTCGGCCACTTCCTGCCGCTCCTTGGCGCGGACGGCGCGGCGGATGGAAGCCCGCGCCTTGCCGGTGATGACGAAGCCCAGCCAGGAAAGCTGCGGTTCGGACGTGGGGCTCTTGATGATCTCCACCACGTCGCCGTTGGTAAGCTGGGTGCGCAGCGGGATATGGCGACCGTTGATCTTCGCGCCCACGGTGGCATTGCCCAGCTTGGTGTGGACCGCATAGGCGAAGTCCACGGCGGTGGAACCCTTGGGCAGCTGGAACAGCGCCCCCTTGGGCGTGAAGGCGAAGATGCGGTCCTGGTAGATCGCCATCTTGGTGTTTTCGAGAAGTTCCTCGGCATCGTGGCTGGCGTCCACGATTTCGATCAGGTCGCGCAGCCACCCCACCTGCCCATCGGGCCGGGTGCCGCCGCCCTGCTTGTAGGCCCAGTGCGCGGCAAGGCCGAATTCGTTGGTGCGGTGCATGTCGCGCGTGCGGATCTGCACTTCCATGCGCATCGAACGCTCGAAGATGAGCGCCGTGTGCAGCGACTGGTAGCCGTTCGACTTGGGCGTCGAGATGTAGTCCTTGAAGCGCCCCGGTATCATCTGCCAGGTCTGATGCAGCACGCCGAGCGCCTTGTAGCACTCGTCCACATTGTCCGTCAGAACCCGGAAGGCCATGATGTCGGTGATCTGCTCGAAAGTGACGTGGCGCTCGGCCATCTTGCGCCAGATCGAGTAGGGGTGCTTCTCGCGCCCCGAAACCTCGACGTTGAGCCCCGCTTCGGCCAGCGCCTGCTTGATGGAGAGCGCGATCTCGTCGACCTGCCCGCCTTCCTCGCTGCGGATCTGCGCCAAGCGGCCGGTGATGGTGGCATAGCCCTCGGGCTCCAGCTGCTCGAAGGCGAGCATCTGCATCTCGCGCATATATTCGTACATGCCCACGCGCTCGGCCAGCGGGGCGTAGATATCCATGGTTTCGCGGGCGATGCGGCAGCGCTTGTCCTCCTTCTTGATGTAATGGAGGGTGCGCATGTTATGCAGCCGGTCTGCCAGCTTCACAAGGAGGACGCGCAAGTCCTCGCTCATGGCCAGCAGGAACTTGCGCAGGTTCTCTGCCGCGCGTTCGTTCTCGGTCATCACCTCGATCTTGGAGAGCTTGGTGACGCCGTCCACCAGCCGCGCGACGTCCGGGCCGAACAGCTTTTCGATCTCGTCGATCGTGGCCAGGGTATCTTCCACGGTATCGTGGAGCAGCGCGGTGATGATGGTCTGCTGGTCAAGCTTCAGCTCGGTCATCAATCCTGCCACTTCCACCGGATGGCTGAAGTAGGGATCGCCCGAAGCGCGCTTCTGCGTACCGTGCTTCTGCACGGTATATACATAGGCACGGTTGAGCAGGGCCTCATCGGCCTGGGGCGCGTATTCCTTCACGCGTTCGACAAGTTCGTATTGGCGCAGCATTCCCGAGCTTCATGTCAGGATTTTTAACGGCGCGGCAAGAGGCCGAGTCTTCACATGCAGATTATGCAACGAAACTGTGACATCCGCACCACCGCAAAAGTGGCTGATCTCATGAAATCGTTTCAATCGGAAATTCCCGCAGTCGCGGTTTAATTCAGCGGGAACCCGCACCCGGCAAACCTTGCAGCGAAGCCGCGCCACGCCCTCCTCCAAAGGCGGGTGGCGTCGTTCGCTCCATATCAGAGGAGGCGCATATGACGGGCGACAGGGAAACGGCGGTCTACGCCAGACTGCTGGGCAAGTTTGCCGAAACGATGACCGATTCGGAGCTGATCGAGTCGGCCCTGCTGCCCGCCCGCGCCATCCACCCTCGCGCGCCGCGAAAGCGAACCCTGATCGGTGCCAGCCTGCTGCGCGATACGATGCCCGAGCAGCGGCTGATCGTCCGCAATGTCTCCCCGCGCGGAATGTGCCTGGCGGCCAGGGGCCATGCGCTGAAGACGATGCCGCTCCCGGACCAGATCGTTTGCATCCGCCTGCCCGATAATGTCGAGCATATCGCCCGCGTCCGCTGGGTGGAGGACCATCTGTTCGGCGTGGAGCTTTTCCGGCAGTTGGACATCGAAGCGCTGGGCGCCGCCAATCGCCGCCGCAACCACCGGTTCCTTCAGATGCTGGAGCCGGAGATGCCCTCGGTAATACTCGCCCTCAGTAATACTTGAACGCCGTAATAACCCCGTTGCGGGTGTCGCACTTGAAGGTCTTCTTCTCGGTCTTGGTGGACCCGTCCTTTTTGCGCAGCACCACATCGACAAGCGCCCGCACCGATGCGCGGCCGTCGCTTTTCTTGTCGGTGTCCTCCACCTGGCGCATCTCCACGTCCACCGCGCCCAGCTTGGCGCCCCGCGCCTTCGCTTCGGCCATGCAGGCCGCAACCGCCCGGTCGCGTGTATCCGCTTCCGAGGATGCCGAGATTGCAGGATCCTGGCTCCAGGCCCTCGGCACCACGGCGCAGATGAGAAGCAGGAAACTGGCGCCGGTGAAGACTTTCCACGATTGATCCTGCACGATTCACCTCCGCTTCGTGGCCGCCGGGGCAGCACCAAAGCCGATCATGTGTGCAGGAGCGGCGCGGCTCCATCGGGGCAATTACCGAGGCATGGCTTCGGCTATCCCCATGGCCTGCGCCGGAGGTCGGGCCGACGGCGTTACCGACGGCCCGTTCCGTGATCAGGCGATCGTCGGCAGGATACCGCCTTCGGCCCGCACTGCCGCGCCATTGGTGGCGGATGCCAGCGGGCTTGCCAGGAAAGCGACCATGGCCGCCACCTCGTCCGCCTCGATCAGGCGCCGGATCAGCGAGAGCGGGCGCAGCTTCTCGAAGAACTCGGCCTCGCGCTCGGCTTCGGACGCGTCCTTGTTCTCCACCACCGAGCGGATGAATTCGACGATCCCTTCCGAGCGCGTCGGCCCCGGCAGCACCGAGTTCACCGTCACTTTGGTGCCGCGCGTGGCGTCGGCCATCCCGCGCGCCACGGCAAGCTGCGCCGTCTTGGTCATGCCGTAATGGACCATTTCGCCGGGCGTCATCAGACCGCTTTCGCTGGAAATGAAGATCACCCTTCCCGCATCGCGCTCCAGCATGCCCTTGAAATAGTGGCGCGAGAGGCGGATGCCGCTGAGGACATTGACCTCGAAGATATCGCGCCATTCCTCGTCGGTGATCTCGACGAAGGGCCGCGCCTCATAAATGCCCAGGTTGTTGACGAGGATGTCGACCTGCGGGATCGCCTCGATCAACGTCCGCGCGCCCTCGGCGCTGACCGGGTCCGCAAGCACGCCGCGAACCTTGCCGAGCTGACCGACCGTCTGCACTGCCGCATCGAGCTTGGCCTGGTTGCGGCCGGTGACCACGACTTCGGCGCCCTCGTCCGCCAGCTTCGCGGCGATGGCAAGGCCGATGCCGGCAGTCGATCCGGTAACGAGTGCGGTCTTTCCGGCAATCTTGAGATCCATGGGAGCAATCCTTTCCATCTGTGGAATTGGCGCCTGAGATAAGCGCCAGGATGCTAGCCGATTAGAACCTCGCGAAGCCTTTCATCTTTGCCTGGATAGCAAAGATAATCTCAAGACCAGGTCGCTTCCGGCGGCAGGCTCATCAGTATCGCATCGATGTTGCCGCCTGTCTTCAGGCCGAACAGGGTGCCGCGATCGTAGACCAGGTTGAATTCGGCATAGCGGCCGCGCCATTCGAGCTGTTGTGCCTTATCCTGCGGCGTGAAGGCCATGCCCATCCGGCGCCGCACAAGCCGGGGAAACACGGCCAGGAACGCCTCGCCCACGGCGCGGGTGAAGGCGAAGTTCGCTTCCCAGGCGGCTTTGTCGGCGCACTCCAGGTGATCGTAGAAGATGCCGCCGACGCCGCGATGGACCTTG
>NZ_DAMDBA010000053.1:0-35562 GCF_032093395.1 Novosphingobium sp. | reverse complement strand
CGCGCGTCTCGCCATTGGCGATCGCGGCCTTCACGTCGTCCAGGCCCGGATCGGCGTAGAGCTTGCCGAGCTTGGCGGCATCGGGATTGGCCACCCACATCGCCGCAGACGACAACAGCATGACGCGCCCGTCACCGAACGGCTTGAGCTTCGCCAGGCGCTCGGAAATGCTGCCCAGTTCCATGTCCACGCCTGCAACCCCGATCACGCGGTCGCCCGACTTCACCGGCTGCGTGATCGAGGTCATCAGGATGGTCTTGCCTTCGATATCGTAGGCATAGGGATCCACGATAATCCCCTGGCCGCTCTCGAACGCCTTGCGGAAATAGGGCTGCTCGAAGGCATTGCTCTCGTTGTTGGGAGACTGGGTGAGAACGCCGTTGCTCTTGACCCAATAAGGACTGAAGTTGCCGTTTCGGCTCGATCCCGGTTGGCCGCCCTTGCCCGCGTCGCCGCCGTCCCACAGGTCGGGCGCGATCATGGACCAGGCGCCAAGCGCCATTTTCGACTTGAGCAGATCGGTTTTCAGCACATTCGTCGCCACGCCGCGATCACGTGCACCGCTGAGGTGCATGTTGCCCAGCGACGAGGCAAGCGTGCTGGCGGTCGCCTCGAACTTGGCGATGTCGGTCCTGACACGATTGCCTTCGGCATCCGCCTGGGCAATCGCGGACTGGTCCGACAGCAAACCCACCGCCGACCGGGTTTCGAACACCACGGCGGTGAAGCCGAGCAGGAGCAGCACGGCGATCGCCAGACCGGCGACCGTCATCAGCTTGCCCGCAATGTGCATGCGACTGAACAAGTCTCTCATATTCCAGCTCCAGGAAGTATATTAGAAAGCCGCGGCAAGGGACAGGAGCGCGGCGGCATCGGCGGCCGGATTGTGCCGCAAATTGGTGTCCACATAGGATAGTCCCACAGTCACTTGTCCGAAGGTGGCGTCGGCTCCCAGCGACCAGTCGTAATATCCATTGGGATCGGGGCTGATAGCGCCCCTGCTGCGCCCCCCATGCGCCTTCAGCGTCAGCGGAGTGCCCGGTATCGGCGCGGCGGTCTCGCCGTAAAGGTAGAGATGATCGCCACCAAGCGCGGCCTGGTTCCAGCTATAGCCGGAACCCAGCGTCGCACTGAAGGGGCCGAAATCGTGCGCGAGCCGAGTGGTCGTCTCAAAATATTCGATCCTCCCAGGCCCCTCACCACCCGGATAGCTGTAATACGCCAGCGCGACGTCGAGCGTCGTGCGAGAGGCGACCGTCCCGGCCCATCCGGCATAGAGATCGACTTCGGTAGGCCCGTAACGATCGCCCATGTCGAGCGACGCCGCCCATGTTCCCACATAGACGCCGCTTTCATGCGAGAGGTTGACGGTTGCCTGGACGGATGGATCCTTGCCCGTCAGGGAAATGCCCCGAAAGCGATAGTCGCTGATAAGGGTGGCCGCGCCAGATACTGTAAAATCGGGTGTGGTTTGCGCCTGTGCGGCAGCGGACATGACGGTAAGCGCCAGGGCAAGCCCGGCGTGGCAGGGGGAACGCATGGAAGTCCTGTTTTGGGACGAGGGGGACAGGGGCATTATAGGACGCCCCGCCCGGTCCCAGGCTTGAGCGCCTGACCCTCTTTCTCCATTCCCGCTTACGAAGGCTTACAAGGTATTCATTTTACTAAACAAAAATTACCGCCGGGCAGCCGGAAAACGGCCACACACGATGCCCCCCTACGCCGGGACCAGCTCTACCGAGGTGTCCGGACGTGTAACTGCCCCGATCTCGGCCCGATCGAAAGGCGTGCTCTGGTAGATCTCGTTTATCCAGTTCCCGAAGAACAGGTGCCCATGGCTGCGCCAGGCATTGATCGGCGCACAGGCCGGATCGTCGTCGGGATAGTAGTTGGCCGGAACCGGGCCGCCGTCGCGTTCGAATTCGCCGGCCAGGGTGTCGCTGTCGTATTCAAGGTGATTGAACATCAGTAGCGCGCGATCCTGCGGGTCGTGGAGCAGGCACAGACCGGTCTCCTCGCTTTCGGCAAGGATCTGCACCCCGCCATCCAGCGGGAGATCCTCCGCGCGCATTTCGGTCCACCGTGACACGGGTACGGCGAAACTATCTGAAATCCCGCGCAGGAAGGGCGAATTCGGCGCGCGATTGCGATGCGGGAAGACGCCGAAGGCCTTGGCCGGCAGCTCGTGCTTGGGAACGCCGTGGAAGTGGTGGAGGAAGGCTTGCGCCGCCCAGCAAATGGTCAGGCAGCTATGGACGTTGGTACGCGTCCAGTCGAAGATGCGCTGGAGTTCGGGCCAGTAGCGCACGTCCTCGAAAGCCAGCCGCTCGACTGGAGCGCCGGTGATGATGAAACCATCGAACCGCTCGTGCTCGACATCCCGCCACGGGCGGTAGAATGCTTCGAGATGCTCGGGCGAGGTGTTGCGGGCGACATGGTCGCTGATCCGCACCAAGGTCAATTCGATCTGGAGCGGCGTTGCGCCGAGCAGCCGGGCGAGCTGGGTCTCGGTGCTCACCTTGTCGGGCATGAGGTTGAGCAGGCCGATGCGTAGCGGCCGGATGTCCTGCCGCACCGCATCGCTTTCGCGCATCACGGCCACGCCTTCGTTCTCCAGGATGGAGCGGGCGGGCAGGTCGTCTGGGATCTTGATCGGCACGTTGCGTCGGTCCTCGTTTCGGAACGACGCTGGTGGCTTGATCCGTTGGTTGCCGGCTCGGCCACATCCTCCCGCCGGGAGTGCCACCTTGCCCGGATCGGCAGGTTGGCGTTGGGCGTCGTCCCAACTCTTGATGCTGCGCCGGGTGATAGACGCTTCGGCGCGATCTTGCAACGGCCCGCCTTGATCGGACTGGAAACGATGACCGCATACCCGCCCCGGCGCGATTGACGGATAGTTGAATCGAGCCTAGCGGCCGGACAGCAAAGCCAAAAATCACTTCGCCATCACCTGCCGGCGAAATCGGCTTCGCGACCGCTGCGGCACTATGCTAAGGATCTTCGAATGAGTTTGCCGGCCGCTGCCGTGGCGTTGTTGATGACGGGCCCGTCGATGCCCGACGCTCCCGTACATCTGGTCGATCTGCAAGTGGCCAATCTCCAAGCGGCATCCCGCCCGTTGCAGCTTGCCGAAGCCCAGGCCGCTGCGCCTGCGGCCGGAGCGGCGATCCCCGCGCCGGTGACGACGGGCGAAATTGCGACACCTTCCTCATCCGATCCCGTTCAGGCTCAGCCACCCGTAGCCGATCCTCTGGCCCCCGCCCCGACGCCTCCGGCTCAAGCCGCTCCGGACCAGCCCGAATCGGAAATCGTCGTCACCGCGCCGCAGCCGCCGCCGCCCGGCGATCCGCTGGAGCGGATCAACGCCGAGTCCTTCAAGGTGGTTCAGTCCGTCGACAAGGCCGTGCTGGAACCAGTGGCCAAGGCCTACAACAAGGGGCTGCCGCGCCCCGTCCGCAAGGGCCTGCGCAACTTCTTCACCAATCTGGGCGAGCCCGTGGTGTTTGCGGCTTTCCTCTTGCAGTTGAAACCTGGCAAGGCCGCCGAAACCGCCGGGCGCTTCGTGATCAACACCACGCTTGGCGTGGGCGGGCTGATGGACGTGGCTAAGAAGAAGCCGTTCAACCTGCCATACCGCCCCAACGGCGTGGCCAACACGCTGGGTTACTACGGCGTCGGTCCCGGCCCTTACATGTATCTTCCGATCATCGGCCCGACGACGCTGCGCGACATCATCGGCGATTCGATCGACAAGCTGCTGCTGCCTGCGGCGATCGGCAAGCCCTTCACCAACCCGGAAGTGGTGATTCCCATGACCGTCGTCCGCCAGCTTGGCGAACGCGCGGCCTTCGACGAGCGGATCAACGAGATCCGCGAGGAAGATCGACCCTACGCCACCTATCGCGACCTCTACCTCAAGCAGCGCCAGGCCGAGATCGACGCGCTTCACGGCCGCGTGACGCCGGGCGTCGTGCCGGTCTACGGCCCCGGACTGAAAGTGCCCGGCAAGAAGGATCGCGACAAGCAAGGTGAGGCCGTGCAGCCTGCCACCGGAGAGGCTGAACCTGCTCCGGAGACTGCGCCTCCTGTTACCCCCGCTCCCGCTGCACCCGCTGCGGACGAGACCATCCCGGCTTCGCCCGCCCCGGCACCTGCACCTGCACCTGCACCGGTTCCCGCACACTGACACGGTGGATCGGCCGGGCTAGGGTGCGTGGGTGGCAATTCGGGATGATTGCGGCTAGTCTGCAATCTCCCACCCGCGTCGACGAGACAGCCCCGCATCGATGATCCTCCCCAGGCGTCCCCGTTCGGCACTTCGTGCTTTTCTGCGCGGCGAAGCTTCGGGCGGAATCCTGCTGATGATTGCAGCGGCGCTGGCGCTGATCGTCGCCAACAGTCCGCTTGCGGACAGCTACTTCCACGCCCTTCACGTGAAGATCGGCCCGATGTCTCTGGCTCATTGGATCAACGACGGGCTGATGTCGCTGTTCTTCCTGCTTGTGGGGCTTGAGATAAAGCGCGAATTCGTGGACGGCCACCTGGCCAAATGGTCGGATCGTGCGCTGCCCGCCATTGCCGCCGCCGCCGGCATGATCTGCCCGGCGCTGATCTACCTGGCGATCGTGGGGCCCGGATCGGGGCTGACGCGCGGCTGGGCCATCCCTGCGGCTACGGACATCGCGTTCGCCATCGGCGTCATGGCCATGTTGGGCAAGCGCGTCCCCGCCTCGCTCAAGCTGATCCTCACGACCATCGCCATCGTCGACGACATGGGGGCGGTGGCGGTGATCGCCCTCGCCTACACCTCGCAGATCCACGGCTTGGCCTTGCTGGCGGCGGGCGCGATCATGGGCGTGATGTTCGTGCTCAATCGCATCGGCGTGAAGCACCTCTGGCCCTACCTCACACTTGCCGCGATGCTCTGGCTGGCGGTGCTGCTGTCCGGCGTGCATGCCACGATTGCCGGCGTGCTGGCTGCAAGCCTCATTCCGATCCGCATCACCCCCGGCGCGCCGGACAGTGCGGAATCCCCGCTCCATCGTCTTGAACACGGCCTTCACGGCTGGGTAGCCTATGGGATCGTGCCGCTGTTCGGCTTCGCCAACGCCGGCGTTTCACTGGCAGGCCTGGGCGCCGAACATCTGCTGGCGCCCCTGCCGCTGGGCGTTGCCGGAGGACTGTTCCTGGGCAAGCAACTGGGCGTGTTCCTGGCTATCTGGCTCTGCGCGCGCCTGGGCATCGCCCAGCGCCCGAACGGCGCGACCTGGGTGCAGACTTACGGCATGTGCCTGCTCTGCGGCATCGGCTTCACCATGAGCCTGTTCGTGGGCGGCCTGGCCTTCAACGACCCGGTGCTGATCGATGAGGTCAAGATCGGGGTGCTGGGAGGTTCGATCCTGTCGGCGCTGTCGGGCTTCGCGGTATTGCGGTTTGCCGCGCGCCATCGCGGCACAGCCGGTGGACGCGCGGCAACGGCTTGATCAACGCAAGGAAGGGGAAACGCGAATGACAGAACGCCGTGGACCGGTACTCGTGGCGACAGACCTTAGCGCGCGTAGCGATCGTGCCGTGGATCGGGCGATCCAGCTGGCCGGCCAGTGGCAGGTCGAGACTTGCGTGGTCCATGCTCTCCGGCCCGAGGAGCGGGTGGAGGAAAGTCAGGTACGCGACACGCTGCCATCGCACCCCGCCAATGTCCGCGTCCTCCTGCCAAGGGGCCCCGCGCCCGACACGATCGCCGATGTCGCGCAGGATCTCGCACCTTCGCTGATCGTCACCGGCGTCGCGCGGTTCAACCATGTCGGCGACTATTTCGTGGGCACCGCGGTCGATCACATCATCCGCCATGCTTCCGCGCCGGTGCTGGTGGTGAAGCAGCGCGAACGCGGCGCCTACAAGCGTATGCTCGTGGCCGTGGACCTTTCGGCGGACGCCCTGCACACCTTGGGCATCGCCGCCGAACTCTTCCCCGACGTGCCCGTCGAGGTCGTCCATGCCTATCACGTCCCGTTTCGTGGATGGATCGATTCCGACGGCATGCGCGAGGAACTGCGGCGGGAGGCCAGCGCAAGACTCCGGACCTTCCTTGCGGAACCGGCCTTGCCCCGAAGCCTCGCCAAACGCACGACCTCGCATCTCGATCTCGGCGCTCCGGACGAAGTGCTCGCCCGATCGATCGAACAGTTCAGGCCAGACCTCGTCGTTCTCGGCAGCCGCGACCGCAGCGGGTTGGCGCAGGCCACTTTCGGAAGCAACACCTCAGCCCTGCTCGGCTGGATTCCGGCCGATACCCTCGTGATCAAGAGGATGCCGGAGGACTGAAGGCTGGCTGCCCGGCCCTATAGTTCTCCCAAGCCGAAACCCAGCGCTTCCAGCAAGGCCGCGCGCGCAGCCCGACAGCGATGCCAGAGATCGGGCTCTCCGAGATCGTTCGGCGCGATGCTTTCCGGCCATTCCCGTTCTATCACCGCTTCGATGCGGTCGCAG
The DNA here is from genome assembly GCF_032093395.1 of Novosphingobium sp. GTDB lineage: Bacteria > Pseudomonadota > Alphaproteobacteria > Sphingomonadales > Sphingomonadaceae > Novosphingobium. The sequence goes on along the minus strand of NZ_DAMDBA010000053.1, from coordinate 29,073 downwards.
GCTCGCTCATCCAGAAGGAAGCGGCGGTCGATCGCGGCCTCCGCCTCCGGCGATACCGCCAGGCGCAGCCGCAGGCAGGCGGGGCCGCCGCCGTTGCGCATGGATTCGCGCACGTCCACGATCTCAAGCCGATGGATCGGGTTGTCGGCGGCCAGCACTTCCTCCAGCCACGACCAGACGGCAGGCTCGTCCCGCGCCTCTCGCGGCAGGATCAGCGCCATGCCGCCCTCTGGCAGGGTTACGAGCTGCGAGTTGAACAAGTAAGTGCGGATCGCCAGGCTCAAGCTGATGCGATCCGAAGGTGCCTCGACGATCACCGCGCCGGGCACCCGTTCGCGCAGGATGCTATGCACGGCTGCGCGGTCGCCGAAAGCCTGCTCATGCGTGAAGAGCACGGTTTCGTTGGCGACGGCGACGACATCGTTGTGGAAGGCGCCAGCGGCGATGGCGATCTCGCTTTGCGGAACCAGGGCATGGTCGATTGCGGCAAGGCCATGCCGCCTGGCAACGGCGGCGCTGGCCGCACGGTGCTGACGCGACGGAAAGATCCGTCCGTCGCTGGCCCGCACCGGTCCTTCGCCATGGACGAATATCTCCAGGCTGCGCGCAGCGTGGCTTTCGCCCAGGCGCATGAAATTGGCCGCGCCTTCGTCTCCCAGTCCCGCCGGCAGCGCCGGATGAACCGCGAAGAAGCGCTCGTCCGAGAAGGCGAGGCGAAGCTGGCGGAAGGTCTGCTCCGCTTCGATACCGCGATGAAGCATCGTCGAGAGATTTGCCACGCTGAGGTGACAGCGACCATCCGCCGTGTCGGGGGCGGGAGACACTGTGGCGGCATTGGCGGTCCACATGGCCGATGCGGAGAAAGCGTTGCGCAGCAGGGCCGGCTCCTGCTGCCATGCGGCCCGCAGAACCGCATCGTCGCTTCCGGAAAAGCCGAGGCTGCGCAGCCAGTCGGCATCGGGCCGGGCATGGGGCAGGAGAATGCCTTGCGGCAGGCCGAGTTCCAGCATCCGCCGCATCTTGCCCAGGCCCTGCAAGGCAGCCGTACGCGGAGCCGAAACCGCTCCGGCATTGACGGCAGAGGCGATGTTGCCAAGCGACAGGCCCGCGTAATTGTGGCTCGGCCCGACCAGCCCGTCGAAATTGATCTCACGCATTCCCGGCGCCTCCTGCGACATTTGCCTGTTCGCCATGATTTCCGATCGCGCCTGGTTTAGAAAGCCTGAAAATACGGGTTATCCAGTGAGTTCAGGAACGAACCACGATGGTCGCCGGGAAAAGCCGCCCATCGCCATGCCGCATCCAGCCATGATCTGTAATGGAACCAGCGGCCCGGCGCACGGTTGATCGAGGACATTCCTTTATCGGGCGCCCCCCTGCCATGTTCGAAATGCCGACTTCCACCGAGCCTCACAGCTTCGACCCGCCCCCCGAGGCCGCGGCGTTCTATGCCGACAGCCTGAAGCTGCTCGGCTCATGGGACATCCCGTACCTGCTTTCGGGGACTTATGCGCTTACCTGCCATACCGGCGTGGTGCGGCCCACCAAGGACATCGACGTGTTCTGCAAGCCCGGCGATGCCCCCCGCCTGCTCGCCCGGTTCAAGGAGGCCGGCTACGACGTGACGGTGGAGGACGAGCGCTGGATCGCCAAGGTCTGGTCCGGCAAGAGCTTCTTCGACGTCATCTTCAACATGTCCTCGGCCTCGATCCCGATCACCGACGCCTGGTTCAGCGAAGTCTTCACCGCCGAAGTCTACGGCACCGAAGTGCGCATCACCCCGCCCACCGAATTCATCGTCTCCAAGGCCTTCATCCAGGATCGCTACCGCTACGACGGGGCCGACATAGCCCACACGATCCTGCGCATGCACGACCGGATCGACTGGCATCGCCTGCTGTCGCTGATGGAGCTGCACTGGGAAGTCCTGCTGCTCCATGTCCTCAACTTCCGTTTCATCTATCCCACCGAACGCGAGGCGATCCCCCGCTGGCTGTTCGATACCTTGATGGAGCGCATCCGCGCGCAGGCCGAGCTGCCCCCGGCCGAAGTGCGTATCTGCCGTGGACGCCTGTTCTCTCCGCGGGACTATGTAATCGACATCAGCGAGTGGGGTTTCGCAGACCTCGTGGGCAAGGGACTGGACGAGAAGCATGAACGACATGTCTGACACGCTCCGCCTCGCGGCGATCGGCGACCTCCACGTCACCGAGCAGGACGGGGCCTCTTATCGCGACCTGTTCCGCGAAATCTCCGACAATGCGGACGTGCTGGCGCTCTGCGGAGACCTCACCAATTTCGGCAAGACCGGGGAGGCGGAGCGGCTTGCCGCCGATCTTTCCGCCTGCTCGATCCCGGTGGTGGGCGTTCTTGGCAACCACGACTACGAATGTGGGCAGCCGGAGGAAGTGGCGCATATCCTGCATCAGGCGGGCGTCACGATCCTGGGCGAGCAGGCGGTGGTGGTGAAGGATGTCGGCTTCGCGGGTGTAAAGGGCTTCGTCGGCGGTTTCGGTCGCGGGGAACTCGGCGCTTTCGGGGAAGCCGCGATCAAGACTTTCGTGGACGAATCCCTGAACGAGGCGCGCAAGCTGGAGAATGGATTGCGCTCGCTGCGGACCGAACGCACCGTCGCCGTGCTGCACTATTCCCCGATCGCCGAGACGGTGCAGGGCGAGCCACCGGAAATCTTCCCCTTCCTGGGCTCGTCGCGATTGGCCGATGCGGTCGACCGGTTCGAGAACGTCAAGGCCGTGGTTCACGGCCATGCGCATCGCGGCACTTACGAGGGCAAGACGATGCGCGGCGTGCCGGTTTTCAACTGCGCACAGTTCGTGGTTTCGGCGAAATTCGGCAGGCCTTACGCATTGCTGGACGTCTGAGGCGACAGGCACGGTAAGATGGACGCGGCCGAGGTCTTCACCAAGCTGAAGCTGGAACTGCGGCCCGATCCCGGCCGCACGGTGATCCGCCCTTTCCATTTCGCCTACCCGTCTGCTTTCGCCGGGCAGCATCCGCCCCGCCCGCGTGTGATCGTGGAGCGCCTGCTCTCGTTGGAGGACGACGTGCGGGAACGCATGATCGGCTTCGTCATGGGTCCGATGCTGGCACGCCATCGCAATGCGGAGGCGGTGTTCCTGCGGCAGATCGAGGGGCTGGAGGATGAGCTGGGCGACATCTCGGGCCTGAACCGGCGCGATCGACTGTTGCTTGGCGCCTATCTGAGCCAGGAATATTCCTTCGAGTCCGCCGCTTTGTTCAACCCCAGCATCGTGCGCCTGCCTATGGAGGAAGAAGCGGCAGCGAAAGAGGACGGCGTGCGCTTTCTTCTGTCGCTGCGCGGCATTGGCGAAGGGCATATCTCCTCCGTGACGTTCCGCACCGGCTGCTGGGACGGCGGCGAAACGGTCACGATCGACGCGGCCAGCCCCAATTGCTTCCCGCCCCGCATAGAGAGCGATAACGAAGGCTGGGTCCGGCTACAGTGCGAGGATAGCCGGGACGTTTCGGAAACCGTTATCTTCCCCGTCCTTCCCAACCAGCGCCAAGGCGTGGAAGACTTGCGCATGGTCGTTTTTACCGAAGACGACGGACAGCGCTTCCTGATCGGCACTTATACCGCCTACGACGGTCTTCAGGCGCGACAGGAAATCCTGCGCGGCGTGGACTTGCGGACATTCGAGATGCGCCCGCTGAGCGGGAGCATGACCGGATACAAAGGCATGGCGCTGTTCCCCCGGAAGATCGACGGCCAATACGTCATGCTGGGCCGCCAGGATGGCGAGAACATCTGGCTCCTGCGTTCCGACGACCTTTTCGCCTGGGATACGGGAGGACCGATCATGGCCCCGGCTTACCCTTGGGAGTTCGTACAGCTCGGAAATTGCGGCTCCCCGATCGAGATCGAAGAGGGTTGGCTTGTGTTCACCCATGGCGTGGGCATGGTGCGCGGCTATTGCATCGGCGCCTGCCTGCTCGATCGCGACGATCCCTCGCGCGTGCTGATGCGCACGCGCGCGCCGCTGATCTTCCCCAGTGCCGAACAGCATGGCGGTTACGTTCCGAACGTTACCTACAGCTGCGGGGCCCTCGTCCATGACCGCCGCGTTCTCCTGCCTTACGGGGTGGGAGACGAGCTTACCGCCTTCGCCGTGGCGAATCTCGACGATCTGCTGAACGTCCTCGTCCCGGCCTGATACGGCCAATCTCCCTCTTCCCACGACGCCCGGCGATCACCATGTTCGCGTCCAAGGAGAACCACCCATGCCCACTTACGAAAAGACCGAAGCGGCCATCGCCCGCCTGACGCCCGAACAGTTCCACGTCACCCAGCGCAGCGGCACCGAACGCCCCGGCAGCGGCGAGTACCTCGACAACAAGAAGCCGGGCATCTACGTCGATATCGTCTCCGGCGAACCGCTCTTCGCTTCCTCCGACAAGTACGAGTCCGGCTGCGGCTGGCCCAGCTTCACCAAGCCGATCGAACCGGCCAACGTGAACAACCTGGTGGACCGCACCCACGGCATGGTCCGCACCGAAGTGCGCTCCGCCCATGGCGACAGCCACCTCGGCCACGTTTTCGAGGATGGCCCGATCGATCGCGGCGGCCTGCGCTATTGCATCAATTCCGCCTCGCTTCGCTTCGTCCCGCGCGAGGACATGGAGGAAGAGGGTTACGCCAGCTATCTCGATCAGGTCGAGGAAATCGACTGATAACGGCTCGAACCCGCCGAATGCCTATCTTGCCGCATCGGTGAGATAGGCGCGCGGCTTCACGTCGCGCATCGCCAGCGTGGTGTTGAAGTGGCGCACGCCGGGCAGGCGACGCAGACGATTGCGCAGGAAATCGTCGAGGTCCGGCACGCCGCCGGTCATGACATGGAGCATATAGTCGAAATCCCCGACGACGGCATGGCAGGTCAGCACCGCCGCTTCCTCGCTCACCGCCCTTTCGAACGCTTCGTGACGGTCGAACTCGATGGAGACATGGACGAAGGCGCTCGTCGCCAGTCCGATGGCGGAAGGTTCGATCACCGCGCGATAGCCGGTTATCACCCCGGCTTTCTCCATCGCCTGCACGCGCTTCCAGCTCGGCGTCTTGGACAGGCCCGCCACTTCCCCCAGTCCCGCAAAGCTCAGCCGCGCGTCGTGCTCCAGCGCCGCGAGGATGCGCCGGTCGACGGGATCGAGTCCGGGAACTCCGCTCATCGGAACGATCGTTCCGTCGATGAACCACTATAAATCACGAACGTTCTTCCCATCACAGCCTTGCCCCATAAATTCGGACCAATGTCCCTCATGCGCAGTGCTATTGTCCTCCCATACAAACTCCGGGGACACAACATGGAACGCCGCAAGGTCTACGAACTGCTCGAAGCGCCCGCCGCGCTCGACTACGAAGTCTATCTCCAGACCGAACGCCTGCTGACCTGCCAGAAGAATTTCGACGATCTGGCCAATGCGGATGAGCTTCAGTTCCAGATCGTCCATCAGGTCGAGGAGCTTTGGATGAAGCTGATGGCTTACACCATCGTCGCCGTGGACGAACACATGCGCGAGAAACAGGCGTTTCGCGTCACCACCCTGCTGGGCCGCTGCCAGAAAATCCTGCGCATGATGACCGATCAACTGGCCCTGCTGGAAACGATGTCACCCAAGGAATACCAGCAGATCCGACTGCAACTCGGCAATGGCAGCGGGCAGGAATCGCCCGGCTTTCGCGTTCTGCTCCGGATCATTCCGGATCTATGGCAGACGTTCGACCAGGCCTATGTCACCGGAGCGGGGCGCACCGTGCGGGACATCTACGATCACGGCTACGCCCATGACGACGCCTATGCCGTTGCCGAAGCGCTGATGGAACTGGACGAGCTGTTCGGCAAGTTCCGCTGGCATCACCTGTTCCTGATCCACCGTTCGATCGGCATGGGATCCGCCTCCCTCAAGGGACGTTCGGTAGACCTGTTGCAGAGCGGCGCGAAACATCGCTTCTTTCCGAAGCTCTGGGACGTGCGCGTGGAAATGACCGACGAATGGGGCCATGACTACGGCCGTGTCCGGGAAAGCATTGCGGAAAAGGCGAGCCACTGACCGATGAAAGACCTATTCCACGTTCCACCCGGTGGCCCTTACCTGCTCAGCCATTCGGTGGGCTGCCTGCCCCGCTCGGCCCGGAACGCCCTGGAGGCGGGCTATCTGTCGCCCTGGGAGACCACGGGCGGCGCCGCGTGGGGCCCTTGGCTGGAGACGATCGAAGGCTTTCGCACTGCGCTGGCCGGTATGATCGGCGCCGATATCACGGAAGTCGCACCCCAGCAAAGCGTGTCGTCCGCGCTGTTCTCCCTGCTCTCCGGCTTGCGTCCCGCCGATGGTCGCAACCAGGTGCTGATGTCGGAACAGGCGTTTCCGACCGTGGGCTACGTCGCCCAGGGACTGGAACGGCTGGGCTTCGAAACCCGACTGATCCCGGCGGCGCAGTCTCCCGGTGATGCCGAGACCTGGGACCGTCACCTCGATGCCGGCGTGGCCGCGGTCGTGGCCATGCATGTCCATTCCAACACGGGGGTCGCCTCGCCCATCCCCGAGATCGCCGCCATGGCCCGCCGCCATGGCGCGCTGTCGATCGTCGATGTCGCCCAGTCCGCCGGCATATTGCCGGTGACCCCGCGCGAATGGGGCATAGACGCGCTGGTGGGATCGAGCGTGAAATGGCTCTGCGGCGGCCCCGGCGCGGCATGGCTATGGCTGCGGCAAAGCCTGACGACGACGATCGAGCCCCTCGACCTCGGCTGGTTCGGGCATGAGGATCCTTACGAGTTCGACATCCGCGCGTTCCGTCACGCACCCGATGCGCGCCGGTTCCAGGGCGGCAGCCCCTCGATCGCGCCCTTCGCGCTTGCGCTGGCAGGCATCGAGACCATAACGGGAATCGGCCAGCGCGCGATCCTCGACCACAACCGGAACTGCATTGCCGCCTTTGCAGCGGCAGCCGATCGGACCATCGACATGGACGGCCGGGGCGGCACGCTCTGCCTGGAGTTCGAAGACGTGGCGCGGCTTCACCAAACGCTTGCCCCACGCGGCTTCCGCTACGACGTGCGGGGGCGATGCCTGCGCGCCTCATTCCATGCATGGAATGAACCGGAAGAAGCGATCCTCCTGGGTCGTGCCATTGCCGAAGCGGGACTGGAGTTCCGCCTGGCGTCCTGAAGGCCGCCGTTCGGCCCGCTCTGCCAAAGTTCCGGAAGACGCGAAGACAGCAGGCAATGTTTGCATCTGCAAACTTATTCTCTACTGTTTCAGTTGAGAATACCTCATATAGAGCTGTCTCCCGTTTTTCCGGAGCTTGCCGAACATGCCCGTCAACCTGCCTACCAATCTCCTGCGCAGCTTCGTGGCGATCGTGGACACCGGCTCGATGCTCCATGCCTCCGAACGGGTCTTCGTCAGCCAGTCTGCGCTGAGCCTCCAGATCAAGCGCCTGGAAGAGCTGCTCCAGCAAGCCCTGTTCCATCGCGAAGGGCGAAGATTGACCCTGACGCCTTCGGGCGAACTCATGCTGGATTACGCACGCAAGGTGCTGAACCTGCATGACGAGGCGGTAGCCGCGGTCACGGCCGGCCAGTTCACCGGCCCGGCCCGCATCGGCATGGTGCAGGACTTCGCGGAAATGCTGCTTTCCGGCCTGCTCGCCCGGTTTGCAGAGCTTCATCCCGATGCGCAGCTATATTCGCGCGTGGCCGGCACTGCCGAATTGCTCGGCCAGTTGGAGAACCGGCAGCTTGACATCGTCCTGGGCTTTTCGGCCAATAACGATCCCAGCGCCATCGCCAGCACGCCGATGGCTTGGTACGGCAAGCCCGAACTCGCACAGCAGGACGTCGTCCAGATTGCGGTGCTGGAGCCGCCCTGCCGCTTTCGCGAAGCGGCGATCCGCGCATTGGAGGATGCGGGCCGCCCTTATCGCATTTCGGTGGAGACGCCCAATCTCACCGCGCTGCGCGCCGCAGTGGACGCCGGGCTGGGCCTCACCTGCCGCACCCCCCTGTTCCTTCGCGATGCCCCGCTGACGGAGAGTGGCCTGCCGAACCTCCCGAACGTATCCTGCATCTTGCAGACGGCTCCTGGGCTGGACGGACCGACCGGCCAACTGGCGAAACTTGCGCGAGAGGTCGTCACCGCGCTGCAACCGGCCTAGGTGAGGCTGCGGACCTGTCGAAAATATGCAGTGCACGTATCGACAAGATGGTGGTGGATCGTGAACATCGGTGGCAGCGGATCGAACCGATTCAGCGCGCCATGCAACATCCGGCCGACCGGCCAAGGAGTACCGATGACTTCCTCGACGATCCGTTTTCCGCGCAAGTCGCTCCGTGTGCTCGCGGTCGGCAGCCTGCTCGGCGCATCGGCCATGGCGATGGCTGCCCCCGCCCCCGCCCCCGCCGCGCCGAAGTTCGACGTTCAACGCATTTCCAACGACATCAAGATCCTCTCCAGCGATGAATTCGAAGGCCGCGGACCGGCGACCGCCGGCGAGAAGAAGACGATCGACTACATTGCCGCACAGATGAAGGCCGCAGGGCTCCGGCCTGCCGGAAATGACGGCTCCTGGTTCCAGAACGTACCGCTGCGCATGTCCAGCATCCAGGGTTCACCTACTCTCTCGATGACGATCGGCAGTGCTGCCACGCCCCTGTCGCAGGGAGAGCAGATTGCGGTCCGGGCTGCCGAAACCGGGCAGAATTCGGTCGACCTCAAGGATCTGCCGCTGGTTTTTGTCGGTTACGGCGTCAAGGCGCCGGAACGCGGTTGGGATGACTTCAAAGGCGTGGACCTCAAGGGCAAGATCATGGTCGTCCTCGTCAACGACCCAGACTTCGAAGGCGGCGAAGGCGATTTCGGCGGAAAGCTGATGACCTACTACGGCCGCTGGACCTACAAGTACGAGGAAGCCGCGCGCCAGGGCGCCGCAGGGGTTCTGGTGGTTCACGAAACCGAACCCGCCTCCTACGGCTGGGCGACCGTGAAGAACTCCAATACCAATACGATGTTCGACATCGTGCGCGCCGATCCCAGAACTGCGCACACCCAGATGGAGGGCTGGATCCAGAAGGATCTCGCGGCGCAGCTGCTCAAGACGTCGGGCATCGATTTCGAGGCGGCCAAGGCAGCGGCGCGCAAGAAGGATTTCCGGCCCATTCCGCTCAAGGCAACGATGAGCGCGAATTACGGGGTCAAGTCGGAGGTCATCACGTCGTACAATGTCGCCGGGCTGGTGAAGGGGTCGAAATATCCCGACGAAACGGTGATCTATTCGGCACATTGGGATCACCTCGGCGTCGGCCTGCCCGATGCCAAGGGCGACCGCATCTACAACGGCGCGCGCGACAACGCTTCGGGCACTGCCGCCTTGCTTGAGCTGGCCCGCGCCTACGCCAAGTCCAAACCGGAGCGCTCGGTCCTGTTCCTGGCCGTTACCGCAGAGGAAAAGGGCCTGCTCGGCTCCGAATACTATGCCGACAATCCGTTGCGCCCGCTGGCGACGACGGCCGGCGTGGTCAACATGGATGGTCCGCTCTCGATCGAGAAGACCACCAACTTCAGCATTTCGGGCGCAGCCAAGCTCGATCTGCTGACGATGCTCACCGAGGAAGGCGAAAAGCTGGGCCGTCACTACACCCCGGACGCCCGGCCCGAAGCAGGAAGCTTCTACCGCTCGGACCACTTCCCGATGGCCAAGCGCGGCGTTCCCGCGATCTCGTTCAGCCCCGGTCGTGAACTGGCCAACGGCGGCGATGCGCGGGGCAAGGAACTGTCCGATGCGTACACGCGCGACAAGTACCACCAGCCCGCCGACGAGTACGATCCCAACTGGAACACCTCGGGTTGGAACAGCGACATGACGCTGCTCTATGGCGTCGGCAATCGTCTCGCGAACAGCCGCGACTGGCCGAACTGGTCGCAGGACAGCGAGTTCCGCGCCGCTCGCGATGCCAGCGGCGCCTCACGGAAGTGACGAAAGCATCCGTTCCGGCCGGGGAAACCGCGCCGGAACGGACCAGCTATCCGCGAAACCAGAAAGGACCGATCCGGCAACCTCAGCAGAGGTCTGACGGCGGGAATCCCGCTGCGCTTTTTAATCGAGCGATATGAATAACTTCGGGCTTGCAATGCAATTCCGCCCCGCAGACTTACCTTATCGGCAGGCGCGGATGTCTTTTGGAATACTGCGAATTTAACACCGCAATGACTTTATTTTCACTTGTTCCGAGAGGTGCTCTGCGGCAGCAATTCATAGCGACGAAACAAAGAACATCGCGCATTTCGATACCTACCCTCGGGTCGCACTTTCATGTTGAGAGGCAAAGTCTTCCGGCGTGAAATTCTGAAAAAATGGCCCGAAGGCAAAAACCTTCGGGCCAAGGAATAGGGCTGCTCTGTACGAGCCGCCTTCGGGTCGCAATTTTGATGTACGCCTCCATACGGCGATCGTGCGTGACCGGGATCACACCTCGGCCGGATTTCTTGATAAGCATTCTCATATGCATCCTCACAGGAATGCTCGTAGGAAACCTTATTGTCCTGCTTCCCCTACCGGACTTGAATCGGCTAAGCTGGAATCAGTCGTGCGGCGAGTGATCGTTGCGGCTGAGGGGCATCTCATTGGATTTCGAAGTTCAGATCGAGGCGATACGAGCGATCTTCCGGTGCGATCGGGCTTCCGCCGAAGCGCTCGCGCGCGTCCTGATTCCCCAGCGTCTTTCCGCCAAGGACATCCTGGCGCATCAGGGCGAGCCCTCGCACAATTGCTGGCTGGTGATCGACGGCGCCCTGCGCGTGGAAACCTATGGCCTGGAGGGGCAACGGCAGCAGGTTGCCCAGCACGGGCCGGGCGAATTCTTCGGCGCCTATCCCGCCGCCACGGTGCACAGGGCGGAGATCAGCGCCCTCCTCGACTGCCAGCTTCTCTGCGCCGAAGCGCCTAAAATCGCCGAACTGGTGAGTGGTAACGTCCAGATCGCCGCCGGGATGGCGCGTCTTCTGGCACGGCAACTCGATCGCGCGCTGGACCGCATGGTGACGCGCATGACCTATAGCGCCGCCGGCCGCGTCTATGCCGAACTGATCGCCCTGGCCGATGGGCGGGACCGGATCGTGCCGCCGCCTCGCGTGACGACCCTCGCCCTCGGGGCAAACACCACGCGCGAAACGGCCTCGCGGGCTATAGCAGCGCTGATCAGGCGGGGTATCATCAGTCGCGACGATGATCAGCTGACGATCAATGCTCCGCGCATGCTTGCGGAACTGATTTGCTGAAAACGAATCGCGGACGCGATTGCGGCTTTTTCAGATAGCGGATCGGGGACAAAATAGCCCGATCGGCACATCCCCCATCGCCGTGACGATCTCTCCTGCCGATTCGAAGCGGCAGTCGGGTGTCAGCAGATCGAGCGCGGCAGCCTGGGGCCACGATGCGCAGATGCTGCCCGAAGGAGCTGCGCGTGCCAGCAGGATCGCCAGTTCGCAATCGATCTCCAGGCTGTGATCCAATGCGACGGCTCTTTGATCGAGGCCGAGTTGCAGATCGGGGGCGCTGCGGAGGACGGCAAGCGCATGATCCATCGCCGTCGGCAGATCCGCGAAGGCACGGATCGTTCCACCTTCCGCGAAAACTTCCTCGATCGGAACGTTGCCGGATACTGGGGGCAGCGGACCGGGCGATCCCAGGACAGCGCGGCTCGACGCTGGCGCCAGCCCACCGCCTCTCGGAGGAAGCGTGTCGTCCAGGACAAGCTTATGTACCGGCAGACCATGGGCGCGCCAATGGGCTTCCCACCCGCCAGCATCATCGGTTCCTCGCGAAACATGCAAGGCCAGCGCTCGCGTCGCCAAAATCCGCGCGTGGCGCAAGGCCAGGCCCATCGCCACCCGCGAACCATCCAGGATGGCGGCCTGCGAAAGCTCTGAATTGCCGCCGAGCACGTCGACGACGTCTGCTTCCTCGACAAGGCGGTCGAACCGTTCGACCCAGCGCATCCCATACTGGCGGACCGATATCTCCCGGAAGCGGGCGATCGATGTCGGCAAGACCACATGCAGGCGAGCGCCGCGTTTCAGGGCCAGCTCAGCCACCAAAATGTCTGCGCCAGCGGCCAAGGCACCGAAAACCGCGCCCGGCCGTATCTCGTCCAGCGCCTGCTCCAGCTTTGCCCGAGCCTCGCTTTCATCGTCCGGCAAGCCGATGATGCCGTAGAAATAAAGGCTTGGCGGCGGCTCCAGATGATCGAACAGGTCCGGCGAACGGCCCAGTCGCTTCAGTATCTGGCGAAACTGCCGCAGCGTGACGGCGTGGTCTTCCCACGCCTCCGGTGCCGCGGCCATGGCGTGCTCCAGCGCCTCGCGGCTGGCCTTGGCATCGTCGAGCAGCAACAACGCCTCGGCCTCGGTTGCAGCCAGCCAATAGCGGGTTTCCTGCTCATGCGCGCCGCTGCGCAAGATTTCCAGGATATGTCGGGCAATGCCGCGAGCCTCGTCCACCCGGTCGTTGAGGAAAGCGATGGTCGCGGCGTTGATCAGCGGATAGGTCGCCCGGCGATCGCCCGCTGCAGCAAGATAGGCTGCCTGCGCCTGCTGCAACAGCTGTCGCCTCTCGTCCCCCTCGCTCCGCAGCCCACGGTCCTTGAGCAACCTGCCCTTGAGGCTGAGCGCTTCGGGAGCCGACGATTGCGGCAAGGCGGATGCTTCGAACATCCGCCAGGCCCGCAAGGTGTCGCCGGCACGCGCGATCTGCCTAATTCTGGCAAGGGCAGGAAGAGTCACGGGTGCACCTCCTGCCGGGTTACTGTCCGCCGTTCGGCGGCGGATTCTTGATATCGGGATCGATGGTGAGCCCGATCCACTGCGGCGCGCAGCGCGTTCCCTGAAGCAGGTCGACGTTGATGTTGAAGGGATGCCTGGTCCCGAACTTGCCGCCGCGATTGAAGCGGGCCTGGAAGCGGACTACCTTGTAGCGGTCAAGTTCCTTGTCGTACTTGCTGTATTCAAGTCCGCCATAATAGGAAGACAGCGCTTCCTTGGTGGTGATCGCATCCCACTCCTTCGAGAAATAAAGCTGATCGCCCACCAGTTCGATTTCCACCTTGCTGTCGCAAGTAATGGGAATGTAATGCAGATCCTTCTCGCCGACCACCTCGTATCGCAACGCGATCGCGCAATCCTCTACCGCCAGGGTCACGCGGAACTGCACGACCTGCGCATCATCGGATAGACCAAGATCGAACGACGGCGATAGGCCGTACTGTGTATAGTTGAGCGTAGACATGAATTCACCTCAATGTTCGAAAGGCGCTGCCAGCTTCGCCTGCCAGAGTCGCCAATCATTGTTTTCCGGATCCGATGCGATAAGGCGCGCCACGTCCTGCATGGCTTCCTCCCGCAACTGTTCCGCACGGCTCTTTTCACCGAGACTATAGAGCAATTCCGCATTCGAATAGCGGGCCAGCATCCAGTCCTGCTGATAGGTTGCGTTCTTCGGGTCCATCCTGATCAATCGCCTGACGATCGCCGCCTGCCGGGACCGCTCCTCGAGCGCCTCGACATTGCGGCCCTGCACGCGCAGGGCATCGGCCATCCAGGCGTGGCGGTTGGCGATGTCGGCATCGAGGCTGCGGTCGTCCGGTGCCAGGTGTGCCACGCGTTCCATGGTCTTCAGCGCGTTGCCGCATTCCGCGAGTTGCTCTTCCGGTCCCTTCAGCGTGACTGCAATGGTGCAGATATTGCCCTGCGCGTAAGCCAGTTCGCGCCAATAGGCCTGATTTTCCGGCGCAAGCCGGACAAGGTGTTCGGCCAGAGCACGATAGGCGATGAACCGCGGCAGCGCCTTTTCATAGCGCTGGGCCATGAAATCCACATAGCCCAGCCAGAACTCGCTCTGGGCGTGGGCGAAAATGCGCGAGGGATCGCGCGGATCGGCCGCGAGGAGCGTGCCGGTGACGCGATGCGCCTCCGCGAACTTGGCCACGGCGCCCGCGTACTCTCCGCGCTTGTGATCGTCCTCGCCCATGGCATGGAGGATGCGGGCGCGGCGCTCCAGCGAATCCGCCGGCAGGGCGTTCAGGTCGGACTGATCGGCATAATAGTCGAGCGCCCGCTCATTTACGGAGCCCAGCACATCGAGACGGCCGACGCCCTCCAGCCTCTGTCGAAGGTCCGTCAACATGAACTCGATCAATCCTTCGGCCTGCTGTCTCTGGTGCTCGGCTTCCCTCTGCGCCCGAAGCGCGAAGATCAGCATCAGGGCCATCGATAGAGTAAGCAGGACCGTCAGGAGCGTGATGGCAATCACACGGCGCAATTGACGCTGTGCGTCGCGCTGGATGATCTGGTCGAGCGCGATGCCCGTCAGGCCCGCGACGATCTTCAGCCGGGCAAGCCTGGCCCCGTCGTGATCGGCGCGGAAGTCCGCCGCGATGGGTTCGTGCGTAACGCCGTTCGCATCCGGGCCGACCAGCGATACCGGGAAGCTCTCCTCCGGCTCTCCTTCCAGCAGCGCCGCGATCACCGGACGGTCCGGATGAAGGCTGCGGAACAGCTCGATCTCGGCGTCTACCCAGCGGGAATTCTTCGCCGCCGGGGAGCAGAGCACCAGCAATACGTCGGACTGCGACAGCGCCTGGCGCACTTCCTGGTCGAGGCTGGAGGCCGCTGCAAGTTCGGCCCGGTCGCGGAAGATCGGGGTGAGCCGGCGCGGCACCTGCACCGGGCGCGCGCCTACGCGGCTGACCGTGCCGACGAGGCGCGCCGGAATCCGGTAGGCTTCCAGCCAGCGGTGCAGCTTGCCGGCGAAGCGCTCATCGGCATGGCTATAGCTGAGAAACGCGCGGTAATGGCGCGTTTTCCCGCTTTCAACGATGTCTTCTTCCGCCATCATCGGCGACAAACGATCATCTACCAGTGCCCCATTACCCGCCGCCCCTCCCTACCAGATGCGCAAGACGGCGCAACGCGCGAAAAGCCTTGCGAAATCTCGATCGGTCGGCGGCCAGTTTCCGCCAATTCGCCTCTCGAATCGTGGAGCCGTTTGACTTCACCGGTTCGAACCATGATGTTCCGCTGAGGAGATGCGATGAGTCGGAACGGCACCAGCCCCGCGATGCGCCACATCGATGTGGTTCTCGACGCGGTACACTCGCCTAGCAGCGCGGGCGTTTCCACGGTGACCGCTTCGTGGTGCCGTTCGCTGCTGCATCATGGGCTCGATCCGGGAACCGCGGCGAAGCGGGCTCGCGTCGATCTCTCTACGCTGGGCCAGCGGCAGAGCGAACATGCCGCCTTGCTGGCGGTGGCGTCACCCGTTCTGGATCAGGTCTTCCGTTCCGTCGGCCGATCGGGCTGCGGGGTAGTCCTCAGCGATCCCACCGGCATAGTGCTCGATCGCCGGGTAGGCGCCGGTGACGCGGCGGAGTTCGATGCCGTCGGCCTGGTCGAAGGCGGGCGCTGGGGCGAAGCGGAAGAAGGCACGAACGGAATCGGCACATGTCTGTTCGAGGACAAGCCCGTCATCATCCACCGCGACCAGCACTTCGCCAGTCGCAATCTGAGCATCAGTTGCATGGACGCTCCGCTGCACGATCCGCAGGGACGCCTGGCCGGGGCGCTCGACGTATCGAGCTATCGTCAGGACCACGGCCCGGCCATGGCGGAACTGGTATCCGCGCTCGTGCGCGACGCGGCACGGCGGATCGAGCGGGATTACTTCTGCACGCACTACGCCGGATCGCGTATCGTGTTCCTCGCGGACGATCCGATCCATGGCACCGCGCTGCTGGCCACGGACCGGGATGACCTGGTCATCGGCGCCAGTCGCGGGGCCCGAGCGCGCCTGAAACTGAGCGATGCCCTGCTCCGGGGCCCTCGTCCGCTGGATCAGGTGCTGGGCGCGCAATCCCGCGGTCCGTCCTTCGAGGACAGCGATCGCACGGCGCTGCGCCAGGCGCTGGCTCAGGCGGGCGGAAACGCCAGCGCGGCCGCCCGGATTCTCGGCGTGGGACGAGCGACGTTCTACCGGCGCATGGCCAGGGCCGGTCTTTCGCGCTGACGGACCTCCGTTTGCCGATCAGATCGAGCGAAGTGTCTCGCCGTTGAGACAGTCGGCCGAGACAGTCCCTTCCCGCTTCTTTCGCAATCCATTCCATTGCGCGACACTCTTCCTCGACGAGACGCCATCAGGCGCCGCTAGAGAGGATAGAAGCATGGACGCCCCCGTTCAGGAACGCGCCGCACTCAAGCCCCCCTTCGCCGCCCGTTACGAAAACTTCATCGGCGGAAGCTGGGTCGCGCCCAAGGCGGGCCGCTACTTCGAAAACACGTCTCCGATCAACGGTCGGGTCATCGGCGAAATCGCCCGTTCGGATGCTTCCGACATCGAAGCCGCACTGGACGCCGCCCATGCCGCCAAGGACGCCTGGGGCAGGACTGCGGTGGCCGAGCGGGCCCGCATACTCAACCTCATGGCCGACCGCATGGAGGCAAACCTAGAACGCCTCGCCACTGCCGAGACCTGGGACAACGGCAAGCCGATCCGCGAGACCATGGCCGCCGACGTGCCGCTCGCCATCGACCATTTCCGTTACTACGCCGGTGTGATCCGAGGCCAGGAAGGCTCGATAAGCGAGATCGACAACGACACCGTCGCCTACCACTTCCACGAACCGCTGGGCGTGGTCGGGCAGATCATCCCGTGGAATTTTCCGCTGCTGATGGCCGCGTGGAAGCTGGCCCCGGCGCTGGCGGCCGGGAACTGCGTGGTCCTGAAACCTGCGGAACAGACGCCCGCCTCGATCCTGGTCTGGGCAGAGATCGTGGGCGACCTGCTGCCGCCGGGCGTGCTCAACATCGTCAACGGTTTCGGCCTGGAAGCGGGCAAGCCGCTCGCCTCGTCCAGCCGCATCGCCAAGATCGCCTTCACCGGCGAGACGACGACCGGACGGTTGATCATGCAATATGCCAGCGAGAACCTGATCCCGGTAACGCTGGAACTGGGCGGCAAGTCGCCCAACATCTTCTTCGCGGACGTTGCCGATAAGGACGACGATTTCTTCGACAAGGCGATAGAGGGCTTCGTGATGTTCGCCCTCAATCAGGGCGAGGTCTGCACCTGCCCCAGCCGCGCGCTGATCCAGGAGAGTATCTACGACCGCTTCATGGAGCGTGCGCTACAGCGCGTGGCCGCCATCGTGCAGGGCAATCCGCTCGATCCCGCGACGATGATCGGGGCACAGGCCTCTTCCGAACAGCGGGAGAAGATACTCTCCTACTTCGACATCGGCCGCCAGGAGGGCGCCGAAGTGCTGATCGGCGGCGAGACGGCGCAACTGGAAGGCGAACTCGCGGGCGGCTATTACATCAAGCCGACCGTGTTCAAGGGCCATAACAAGATGCGGATCTTCCAGGAGGAGATCTTCGGCCCGGTGGTCTCCGTAACGACCTTCAAGGATGCCGAGGAGGCGCTCGCGATCGCCAATGACACGCTCTACGGCCTGGGCGCGGGCGTGTGGAGCCGCGACGCCAATACCTGCTACCGGTTCGGCCGCGAGATCAAGGCCGGGCGGGTCTGGACCAATTGCTATCATGCCTATCCCGCGCATGCGGCCTTCGGCGGATACAAACAGTCCGGGATCGGCCGTGAAACGCACAAAATAATGCTCGATCATTATCAACAGACGAAGAATATGCTAGTAAGTTACAGCCCCCGCAAGCTCGGATTCTTCTGAGCTTGATCCCCCGGCGCGCTCCGCTACGCTCTCTCCCGAAAGCGGAGCGCGCCCCCTATTCTTGATGAATACCAATTCCCAGCAGGAGTGTTGCAATGGCCAAGACCATGAAAGCTGCCGTCGTGCGTGAATTCGGCAAACCCCTGACCATCGACGAAGTACCCGTGCCCGAAGTCGGCCCCGGCCAAATCCAGGTGGCGATCCAGGCGTCCGGCGTCTGCCATACCGACCTCCATGCCGCCGAAGGCGACTGGCCCGTCAAGCCCAATCCGCCGTTCATTCCCGGGCACGAGGGGGTGGGTTTCGTCAGCCAGGTCGGCGCCGGCGTCACGCATGTGAAGGAAGGCGACCGGGTGGGCGTGCCCTGGCTCTACACCGCCTGCGGCCATTGCGTACACTGCATGGGCGGATGGGAGACGCTCTGCGAAAGCCAGCTGAACACCGGCTATTCGGTGAACGGCGGCTTTGCGGACTATGTGATCGCCGATCCAAACTACGTCGGACACCTGCCGGACAACATCAGCTTCACCGAGATCGCGCCAGTGCTTTGCGCGGGAGTCACCGTCTACAAGGGCCTCAAAGTCACCGACACCAAGCCAGGCGACTATGTGGCGATCAGTGGTATCGGCGGACTGGGCCACATGGCCGTACAATATGCGATCGCCATGGGCCTCAACGTCGCGGCCATCGACATCGACGACGCCAAGCTGGACCTCGCCCGCAGGCTGGGCGCGACGATCACCGTCAATGCCCGCAACGAGGATCCCGCCACGATCATCAAGCGCGAGACCGGCGGCGGCGTCAACGGCGTGCTGGTGACGGCGGTGAGCGAGAAGGCCTTCGAACAGGCCATAGGCGTGACCGCGCGCGGCGGAACGGTGGCGCTCAACGGGCTTCCGCCGGGCGACTTCCCGCTCAACATCTTCGGTATGGTGCTGAACGGCATCACCGTGCGCGGCTCGATCGTCGGCACCCGGCTGGATCTTCAGGAATCGATCGATTTCGCGGCGCAGGGCAAGGTCAAGGCAACAGTCGAGACGGCGCGGATCGAGGACATCAACACGATCTTCGATCGCATGCATAAGGGCCAGATCGAAGGACGTGTCGTCCTCGACATGGCGGGCTAAACCAGGGAGACGGCCGGGGTGACGAACGAGATAGAACGCGTAGTCGCCACCCCGGCAGCGCTGGACCTGATCGGGGAACTCGTTGCCGAATACGGTCCGGTGCTGTTTCATCAGTCCGGCGGCTGCTGCGACGGGTCGTCGCCCATGTGCTATCCGCGCTGCGAGTTTCGGATCGGCGAGGGCGATATCCTGCTTGGCGAAGTGGGCGGGACGCCAGTCTATATCGGCCGCGCCCAGGGGGAAGCCTGGGCGCATACTCAGCTCATTCTCGACGTGGTTCCTGGCCGAGGCGGCATGTTCAGCCTGGACAATGGCCGCGAACGCCGTTTCCTGACGCGCGGCCGTGTCTTCGGGGAGGAAGAGGTGCAGAAGCTGGAGAGCCGTTCGGGGACTACTTGATACCCCACTCCAAACCAGTTCCATCGCGACGTCATCCTGAACTCGTTTCAGGATCCATCATGCCTCTAGACCGGTTCTCCGATCAGCAAACTCCCCCTCAGCGCTATTCCCCCCGTCATCGGTAGCAGCCCCACGATGGATCCTGAAACAAGTTCAGGATGACGGCCTTACCAAAAACTGCGACCTCCTCAGCGAGCCCCAGCAGCCCCGATCGTGAACGAATAGGTCAGCGGCTTCAACTCGATCCGATAGGGCATGTGCGCCCGGCCATCGAGGTTCCAGCCGGTATCCCCGCCCACGCCCGCCTGCGCCGCATCGATCAGCAGCGTGCCGTTGCCATGGGGGCGGATGTCCGAGCTGTGCGCCTGCGACGGCGGTTTCGTGGCGAGATCGGCGTAGGGGAACGCCAGCGCATTGACGGACAAAGGCTGAGCGCCGGTAACGCGCAGGCCGATAGGGGGGCCGGCCCTGTGCCCCACCTTGCCTCCCGTCAGTTCAATCCAGCGGACGTCGGTCTTGTTGCCGGACTCCTGCGGGCGGGCATAGTCGTGGAACTGGTCGGCCAGCGCGCCCTGCCATTGCGCAATGAGTCCGGCGGTCTTGCGATCGGCATAAGTCTCCTGCGGCCCGCGCCCGAACCAGCGCACCTGATCGAGCATTGCAGGCGTTTCGAAGGCCAGCCCCACCCGCAGCGGATCGGGCAGAGTGTCGCGAATGGGCTCGAAATGGACGGTCACGCTCACGGTCCCGTCCGCCGCCATCGTCCAGCGCGTCTCGGTCTTTACCGAACCCACGCCCATGTCATGGCGGACCACGATCGCGTTACCATCGCGCACGATGGCCTCGACCCGGCGATTTGCGGAAAAATGCTGCCACATGACGTGGCTCTTGGCGACGCCCGCGCCCAAGTCATTGTCGGTGGGCGAGCGCCAGAAGTTCGGCGCGCCGCCGGTGAGCAGCAGCTTTCCGCCCCGCTCATAACGGGTGACGAGGCCGGTGGCCTTGTCGATCTCCAGCACCGCATCGCCCGAAGCCAGGCGCAGGGTCGCAGCGCTTTCACTTGGCGCGACGACACCTGCCGCGACCGGAACCACGGCCGGGCCGGAAAGCGCGAACTGCTCCCAGCCGACGACATGCCCGGCCGGCTGCGTCGGCACCGCGCCTGCCTTGGCGCGGGCACGCAGGACGAGAATGCGCTCTGCCGCGGAATCCTTGGCGGCCGGAACCGGCACGGTGAGCGCCGCCGAAGCCCCTGCCGCCACATCCGGCACCGTCAGCGCGCCATGCGCCACATCCTTGCCGTTCTCCATGACCGTCCAGTCGAGCGTGAAGCGCGAAAGATCGATGTGGTCATGACGGTTCACCACCCGGTAAGCGCCCGCCTCCTGAACGAAGGCGATCGGCGCCTGCACTTTGGCAAGCTCGTAATATTCGGGATCGGGCGTGCGGTCTGACTGGATGACGCCATCGCCCACCGGGCTTTCGTCGCCGTGGACTCCCGGCCCCTTCGGATCGGGATCGTAGTCGAGCCCCTGCCCCCAGTAGCTGCGTCCGTCCTTGTCCTTGAGCAGCATGGTCTGGTCCACCCAGTCCCAGATGAACCCGCCTTGCAGCTTGGGATAGCGGCGCATCGTGTCCCAGTAGCCCTGGAGATCGCCCAGGCTGTTGCCCATGGCATGGGCATATTCGCAAAGGATCAGCGGCTGGGTGAAGGCCGGATCCTTGGCGTAGTCGATCATCTTCGGAACGTCGTCATACATCGGCGCGAAGATATCGACGTAGCTGTTGGTCGGATGGCGCCAGTTGCTCATGCTCCAGCCAAGGAAGTTGATCAGACGGGTCGGATCGTTCTCCCGCACCCACTTGCCGGCTGCCTCGAAGTTCGTGCCGATCCCCGTCTCGTTGCCCAGCGACCAGAAGATGATCGAAGGATGGTTGCGATCACGCTGGACCATGCGCTGCACCCGGTCGAGATGCGCCACCTTCCACTTGGGGTCGTTGCCCAGCAGATACTTGGGATCGTTGCCGTGCTCCTGCGACAAGCTGAGGTAGCCGTGGCTTTCGATATTGGCCTCGTCCATCACGTAGAGGCCGTATTCGTCGGCCAGATCGTACCAGCGTGGATCGTTCGGATAGTGCGAGGTGCGCACGGCGTTGACGTTGGCCGCCTTCATCAGTTCGATGTCGCGACGCATCGTCTGCTCGGACACGATGCGGAAAGTGCGAGGGTCGTGCTCGTGCCGATTGACCCCGCGGATCATCACCCGCTTGCCGTTCACGCGCACTTCGCCGCCTGCGATCTCCACCGTGCGGAAGCCGATGCGGCGGCTCGTCGCCTCCACCAGCTTGCCGTCGGCGTCCATCAGCTCGACGAGCAGTGTGTAGAGTTGCGGATCTTCGGCAGACCACCTTCGCACTGCGGGAACCGCTGCCGCCAGCGAAACCACGCCACTCTCGGCGGCGCCCTCCCGCTTCAGCACTTCGCGCTTGCCGTCAAGCAATGTCGCGCGAACACGCATCGCGGAAGGCTGCCCGGCCAGGTCGATCGTGACACCCAGCCTGCCGTCGCGGTAGCCGTTTTCCAGTCCGGAATCGACGGTCAGGTCGCGGATGTGGGTCGCCGGAGCGGCATAGAGCGTGATGCTGCGCTCGATCCCGTTGACCCGCCAGAAGTCCTGATCTTCCAGGTAACTGCCGTCCGCGAAGCGATATAGCTCGATGGCGACGGTGTTCTTGCCGGGCCGGGCGTAACGGGTCACGTCGAACTCGGCCGGAAGCTTGGAGTCTTCCGAATAGCCGACGCGCTGGCCGTTGACCCAGATATAATAGGCCGCGCCCGCCGCACCCACCGTCAACAGCAGGCGGCGACCGGACCAGCTCGCGGGAACGGTGAAGTCACGGCGATAGGAACCCACCTCGTTGAGGCTATGGTCGATCCACGGCTGGTTGCGCGGGAAGGGATAGCCGCTGCCGACGAAAACCGGGCGACCATGCCCTTCCGCCTGAAGAATACCGGGCACTTTCATCGTGCCCCAGCCGCTCACATCGAAGTCAGGCTTGAAGAAATCGGCCGGACGGCTTTCCGGGGTGGGGGAAAGCTGGAACTTCCACTCACCGTCGAGGGAGAGATGATAGCGTGACTTCGCCCCGTCGCCAGACAGGGCGCCCGCGCGCGTCTCGAATCCCGCGAACGTGGTGTGCATGGGCTCCGCGCCGTTGCGAACCACTTCGGGCTGTTCCCATTCGGCGGCTGCGGATTGCGCCTCGGCACTCTGGCTCAGCAGGCAAGCCACCGCAACCGCGCCCATCGCGCAACCGTTCAGGAATTTCCGCAAGTAACCCGCCCTCTCTCGTTCCATCTCGCCACATGCCATGGCAACACCTCCTGAATCGTATACCATATCCAAGAGAAAGCAAGCCACTGCCGGGGTTGGCAAACCGATGCTAGAAGGGGACTTCGTTACCTTCGTAATCGAACAGCTTGCCGCTATCCGTTATCTTCAGCCCCTCGATCACGTCGAGCAATTGCAGCGCCGCCCGTTCCGCGTCGAACAGCTTGCCCGGCTGAACGTTGCTTTGGAACGGCCGCGACAGGGCCGTATCGACCGTGCCCGGATGGAGCGCGACGACGATGGCGCGGTCGTTGCGACGCCGTTCCTCTATCGCAAGATTGCGCACCAGCATGTTCAGCGCCGCTTTCGACGCGCGGTATCCGTGCCAGCCGCCCAGCTGGTTGTCGCTGATGGACCCCACGCGCGCCGAAAGAGCCGCGAACACGGGCTTCACCTGCCCCGCCCCCTTGGGTTTAGGCAAAAGCGGCAGGAAATGCTTCGCCACCAGCGCGGGGCCGATCGCATTGACGGCATAGAGCCTGGCCATCCAATCCGGGTCCAGGTCGCGCAAGGCTTTCTCCGGTCCGAGATCGTCGGCATGGAGCAATCCGGTGGCCACGATCACCAGACTTGGCGGAGGCCCTGCCGCCACGCGTGCGGCAGCAGCGGCGATGCTCGCCTCGTCCAGCAGGTCGAGATGGTCGGCTCCGCTTCGTTTCCGCGCGAAACCGTAGACGACGTCGAACGCCCCTTCCTCCAGCAGCGCCGCCTCGAAGGCCCCGCCGATCCCGCCGGACGCGCCTATGACGACAGCCGAGTTCCGGGCGGCACCGCTCATGCGCGGGTAAACCGCCAGCGGTCCTCGTCGCTCTCGGCGGGATCGAACCGATAGCCGTCGCTGTCGAAACCGCGCATCGCCTCGATTTCCGTAACGTGGTGCTCGCAGAGCCAGCGCGCCATCATGCCCCGCGCGCGTTTCGCGTTGAAGCTGATGAAACGCGGGCCGTTCGGGCCGGGCTCGCGGAATTCCACCTCGATCACCCGGACGCCGGGCAGCTTGCCGGTGACGGCGGCGAAGTATTCCTGGCTGGCAAGGTTGAGCACCACGTTGGATCCTTCTTCCTCAAGCTGCTCCAGCAGGAACTGCGCGATGCGGTCCCCCCACCAATCCGTTAGGCTCTTGTGGCGCGGGGCCCAGCGGGTGCCCATCTCCAGGCGATAAGGCCGGATGGCGTCGAGCGGGCGCAGCAGGCCATAAAGACCCGAAAGCATGCGGACATGATCCTGCGCGAAGGCCACGCCTGCCTCATCCAGCGTATGCGCTTCAAAGCCGGTATAGACATCGCCCGCGAAGGCGAACAGCGCCTGGCGCTCAGGCAAGTCGGGAAAGTCGCGAAACCGGTCGGCATTGAGCTTGGCCAGACGCGGCGAGATATGCATCAGCTCGGAAAGCCGCTTCTGCGTAAGGTTCGCCGCCGACTTCGCAAGGCTGGCCGCTTCCTCGGAGAAGTGCGGCGTCGTCACGGCAAGCGGCGGCAGGGCGCGCTCGAAATCGAGCGTCTTGGCGGGGGAGAGGAGAGCGATCATCGCACGCGCGGTAGCGAGGGCCGGCGATGGCGTCAAACCTCACCGGCCACCGGGCTAAAGATGCCGCAGGGCGGCTCAGCGAGGGCACCTCACCGGATCGTTGCGCTTGCAGTAGGGATTGCTGGCCTCCCACTGAGCGCGCGCTGCCTCGTAATCCCGCACGGCCGTCTCGTGCTGGCGTACGGCCTCACCAAAGGCGGCCTGTTCGCGTTCCTGCCGCGCGGTTTCCGTCGCGATCGCGGCCTCGCGCGCGCTCTGGCGAGCGTTGAAGTCCTCCACTTGCGCCCGCGCCGCCTGCGCCTGCTCCTGGTTCAGCGCCTTGCGCCGGGCCTCCGCGTCCGGGCCTTCGGGACGATTGTTGGCCGCCCCGTCCGACTTGGGCGCATCCGGCAGCCCCATGTCCGCCACGCTTTGCGCAATTCCGGGCACAGGCGCGGCAGCAAGGGCCAGGGCGAGCAGGGCAAGAGGGCGTGAACGTTTCATCGATGGTGTCCTTCTTCGGTCTGCAAGGTCGCTCGGAAATGACATCCTCGCTTTCCCGGCGCCAGTTTGAAGTGAAGCAACGAGCGACAGCCCGACCCGGTTCCTGCACGGAAACCGGGTTGGGCCATCGTTTTCGCGCCTTGCCGAACGGATAGGCCCGCCGAAAGGGTAGACACTCAGGCGGGACGCGCGTCCAGATCGACGCCAAGTTCCCGCGGCCAGTATCGCAGGGCGCGACAGGCCGTAAGGAAGCTCTCGGCGTCCTTGGCGCCAGCCAGCGGCAGGCAGGCTTCATCGAGATCCTCCGCGATTCCGGCCCTGGCAAGAAGTTCCTGCGCCCCGGCGGTGTAGCCGATGAACTTGCAGTGTGCGAAGGCGTCGCTGACAAAGTCCTTCGCCGCCGCGTCTTGCGCGAACAGCGCCGCGCCTTCCTGCGAAACCAGGATCGCCACCGCGTCGAACAGCACCGAGGGGCCGCCGTCGATCTTGTGCTTGGCCGCCACGCGCGTTCCGTCCGAGAGCGTCACGCCGCCAACCTTGGGCGCGATCACTTCGTAGACCGCTCCCTCGGCTTCCACCGCCTTGAGCAGAGCGCCGAAGATCGCCGCGTCCGCGCCGTCGCTCAGCAACAGGCCCAGCTTTCTGCCTTTGAAGTCTGCCGGCCCGTTCTTGACGATGCTCAACTTGTCCGATGGCGGAAGGTCGGCGATCGGCTCGCGCGCGGCCTTCGCCGGATGGGGCAGCGACAGGCCCAGGCCGTCGGCCACCGTCTGCGCAAGGCCCGCGTCGATGTTGAGCAAGTGGGATACCGTCCGGGCGCGGATATCGGGACGCTCCACTTTCGAAAGCTCGAAAACCAGCGCGTCGGCGATGTGCTTCTGCTCGATCGGTGTCTGGCTCAGCAGGAACTGGCGCGCCTGGCTGTAGTGGTCCGCGAAAGTTTCGGAGCGGATGCGCTGCTTCGGGCCGTCTACAATTTCCGCGAAGCTGGTGAAGCCTTTTGCGGGATCCTCGCGCGGGCCGCCCTGCTCGGCGCCCCAGCTGTTCGGCTCATAGTTCGCACGGCCCTTTGGATTGCGCATGGCCATGTGACCGTCCTGCTGGAAATGGGCCATCGGACACTTCGGCGCATTGATCGGGATATGGGTGAAGTTAGGGCCGCCCAGACGTTTGATCTGGGTGTCGAGGTAGGAAAAATTGCGGCCCTGAAGCAGCGGGTCGTTCGAAAAATCGATACCCGGCGGTACGTTCTGCGTGCAGAAAGCCACCTGCTCGGTTTCGGCGAAGAAGTTGTCCACCACCCGATCCAGCACGAGGCGGCCGACGATGCGGACCGGCACGAGTTCCTCGGGAATGAGCTTGGTGGCATCGAGGACATCGAAGTCGAAGCTGTCGGCGAATTCCTCGTCGAACAACTGCACGCCGAGTTCCCATTCCGGAAAGTCTCCGCCATTGATCGCATCCCACAAGTCGCGGCGATGGAAATCGGGATCGGCGCCGTTGATCTTCACCGCTTCGTTCCACACGACGGATTGCAGGCCCTGCCGGGGCTTCCAGTGGAACTTGACGAAAGTGGACTTGCCCTGTTCGTCAAGGAGCCGGAAGGTGTGGACCCCGAACCCTTCCATCGTGCGGAACGAGCGAGGTATGGCCCGGTCCGACATGGTCCACATGATCATGTGGAAGCTTTCCGGCGTCAGGCTGACGAAGTCCCAGAAATTGTCGTGCGCGGTCTGGGCCTGCGGAAAGCTGCGGTCCGGCTCCGGCTTCGCCGCATGGACGAGATCCGGGAACTTCATGGCGTCCTGGATGAAGAACACCGGAATATTGTTGCCAACCAGATCCCAATTGCCCTCGCGGGTATAGAGCTTGACCGCGAAGCCGCGCACATCCCGCGCCAGGTCGAACGAGCCCTTGGATCCCGCCACGGTGGAGAAGCGCACGAAAGCGGGAGTGCGTTCTCCGACGCGCTGAAACACGTCGGCGCGACTGACGTCCGCCAGGCTGTCGGTCAGTTCGAAATAGCCGTGGGCGCCGTAACCGCGCGCGTGGACGACGCGTTCGGGTATGCGTTCGTGGTCGAAATGGAAAATCTTTTCGCGGAAATGGAAGTCTTCCAGCAAAGTAGGACCACGCGCGCCCTGCTTGAGGCTGTTCTGGTCGTCTGCCACCGGAATGCCTTGCTGCGTGGTCAGGGTGGCGACGTCACCATTTGCGGTCTGGCGTGTCTCTCCGCCGTTGCCCTGGTCTTCATCAAAGCTCGACGAAATCTCGGCATCGGCAGGAACGGCATCGGCCTTGCCGGGCGTTTCACCGCCGATCTCGGCGGCGGAAAGGTCTGCCGGGGTGCGCTTCGAAGGTGTTTTCTTGGAAGTCTTGGCCATGGCTATCCTCGCTGGGACTTGGGTGGCACCGGCCGCCCCGCACCACGCCTTCAACGCGCGCAGAACCCCGGCATCTTCGCGGGATAACTTCGATCGCTCGTCGGGGTTGCGCCGTTCGTCGCGGATTAACTTATGTTCGAGCGATTCTTCGCCCGCCCGACGAGTCGTCGCAGCCAGGAGGCCGTTGGACGCTTAGGGGCGAGCGGGCACTTTTTCGTCTGGCCGCAAGGTCAGCACTCTCACGCCGTCTCCGGTAACGGCAACGGTATGCTCGAACTGAGCGGAGAGTTTGCCGTCCACGGTCCTGACCGTCCAGCCATCGTCCTCGGTGCGCACCATCCTGCGCCCTTCGTTGAGCATCGGCTCGATCGTGAAGACCATGCCTTCCTGAAGGCGAAGGCCCGTACCGGGCCGACCGAAGTGCAGCACCTCGGGCTTCTCGTGCATTTCGCGGCCGATCCCGTGGCCGCAGTAATCGCGCACTACCGAATAGCCGGCCCGCTTGGCGTGACGCTCCACGGCATGGCCGACATCGCCCAGTCGCGCTCCGGGGCGAACGGCCCGAATGCCCTGCCACATCGCCTCGTAGGTGGTCTGCACCAGCCGCCTTGCCCGCGGCGCAACCGCACCGATCATGTAGGTCTTGCTGGAATCGGCGATAAAGCCGTTCTTTTCGAGAGTGATGTCGAAATTCACGATATCCCCCTCGCACACATGCTCGTCATGCGAAGGAACACCGTGGCACACGACCTCGTTCCGCGAGCAGTTCAGGACATAGCCGTAGCCGTATTGCCCCTTGCTGGCCGGACGCGCATGAAGACGATCGACGATCATCCTCTCTACCATGTCGTTGATTTCCATGGTCGATCGCCCGGAGAGCACCTCTCCGTCGAGAAACGAGATTACCGATGCCAGCAGACGCCCGGCTTCCGCCATGAGTTCGACTTCCTCAGCCGACTTGATCATGGCATGCCCTCACCCGCGATTTCCGGTTGGAGGCGGCCGTCTACCCCCGCATCCCTCAATTCCCGCGCGACGATCTGCTGGAACGTCAATTGCGGGTTCAATTCGCAGAGCATGCCGATCCTGATCCAGAACGCCGCTTGCGCATTGATCGAGCGATAGGATGCCTTGCTGGCCTTGCGCAGCTGATCATGCAGGTCATCCTCGATATTGACGATGCCCATCATAGCCCTCTAAATATACGAATCATATATGATCCATATAGGGCATCCGAACGGCCCGCAAGCTGCGGTATAGGACCCTAAGGCCCCAGCCATCCCGCTTCAACGATAGGTAAGACGGGGGAAGAACGATCCCCGCCCTTCGGGCAGGAGATCCAGCAAGCCCCAGACCGGATCGAGCGCATCGAGCGCGCGGTGATGCTGCCCCGGCTCCTCGGGGGCATAGACCAGTTCGCCGCCCCAGAAGTGCCTCACCGTCTCGCCGTCCTTGCGAAAGACGTTGATCATCGGCTCGTCCCAGTCCGTTCCGGCTTCGTAGCCGCGTTCGTCGCGCATGGGCTGCGAGACGCCGGCAGTGTTGCCGAAGTAGTCGCGCGTGTAGCTGTTGCCCTCGGCCGAAAGGAAGCGAAGGTGCGGCCAGCGTCGCTCCCGCGCCCAGGCGACCAGCCGCGACAGGGGCGAGCGCGCCACGACGTAAAAGGGCGCTACCTGCCCCACATGCCTTGCCGCTCCATCCAGGCCGTCGAGCAGATGCGTGCATCCGGTGCAGGGTTCGTCCCGCTCCGGCCCGAACATGTAACTGTAGAGGATCAGGCTGGGTTTTCCCTCGAAAAGGTCGGATAGCCGCACCTGCTCTTCCCGCTGGTAGATATCGAGCCGCGTGAACAGGTAGTCTTCTGCCGGTTCTCCGCCTGGTGGCAATGCCCGGCGCAGGGCGGCGACGGCTTCCGCCTGACGGCGCAAAGCCATTTCCGCATCGAGCAGGGCATTGCGGGCCCGACGATATTCGGCGCTTTCGTTCGGAT
>NZ_DAMDBA010000052.1:33744-35860 GCF_032093395.1 Novosphingobium sp. | reverse complement strand
CGAGGCCGGAGCGCGGATCGAACAGGACGATGTCGTCCCCGGCCAGGCGGAGGTGCGGCGATGCCGCGGCGGCCATGGCCGCCAGAGTCGATTTCCCGGCGCCGGGAGCTCCGATCAGCAGGATCGCTTCGTCCTGCAGCCCGTCACGCGCGACGAGACACGCAGCGTGCAACGCGACATAGCCGGGCTGGTCCAGCACGAGATCGACGATCGCCCCCCGCAGGACCGGCGACGCCGCGTCCTGGGAAACCAGGTTTCCGGCGTTGTCGCCGAATACGCCGACAAGATCGTTTTCGCTCTCGCCCATGGCTTCGACGGTAATGCTGGTCGCCATCCCAGCCGTCTTGCCGGGAACCCGGCCCCGAGGAAGATGTCCATATGGCGCGGCATGCCCGGCACCCCACGCGCCTTGCGGAAAACGGATCGCGATGCTCCGATCCCCGGCCCGTAGCCAGAGACTTTCGGCATCGACTGCCCTCGCCGCAAACGAGGCCGCGATGACGCGCTGCGTGCTCCAGTCCTTGACGAGGGCATCGACCTCGCCCGCGTTCAGGCCCATCGTTTCCTGCAATTGCCGACGCAGTTCGGCCAGTTCGATCCCGTCCGCCAGCAGCGCCACGAGCATTCCGGCCGATCCGTTAAGCGCATTCAACCGCTGGGTGGCTTCCACGAACAGAACCGGACGATCTGCGATGACGAGAGGAACGACGCCATCCGCCAGTCGCAGCAGCGGGCCGCAAACCTTGCGCAAGGCCGCCTCTCCTCCCGGTGTCGGGTCGGATGCGGGAGCCTCGACGGCGCTGCCGGTTTGTCCAGAGCCGCCCCTTCCCAAGCCGCCCATCCCCGAGCCGGCATGCATCGCGGCCTCTCCCCCGTCACGTTCCGGCGCGCCTGTCACGGCCCAGCCTTTCGGCTCGAAACCGGAACCGGCTTACCTTCGCCGATAAACCGATCGCTCAGTTTCGGCCCAATGCCTTGCCGGCGCCTTCGCGGCCGCGCGGGACGGTGCCCCCTGATTTGGGAAGACTGGCCTCTGCGCTCACCACGCCTGCGTGGCCATCGCCGCCGCCGGAACCGCCGGTGTCCTTGGGTCCGGAAACCGAGCCGCCGCCATCCCGTGGGCCAGTCTGGGAACCGCCGCCATCGCCGGTGGAACCGCCGCTGCCGGAACCGCTACCCGAACCACCGTCACCCGAGCCGCCACCGGTCGAACCGCCGCCACCACCGCCACCACCACCGCCGCCCGACTTCGCGATCGCGGTCGAGGTAAGTGATGTGGACAGCAGCATCGTCATCGCCGGTGGAACGAGAAGCGAATACTTCCCGCAGGCAGCAAGAAAGGATCGGCGATCGTTGTGGCCGAGTTCGGCCGAATCATCCTCCGCACGCTTCATGAAATCGACTCCTCGCCAAGTCGGTCGAAACTACATGAGTGGCACCGGCCGGAAACGGGCAAATTGGTCTTCGCGCAGGCTCTTATCCCAATGCCACGGCCGGCAAAACCAAATGGGCAAGCCCGATACCTCCAACGCGCCGCTTACAGGCTACCAAGGACTTATCGTCTGTTCGGAAAATGCCCCTCAATGGATTTTCGTCGCGGCAGCGGAACCGCTCATCGGGCAATGGTCACAACAAGGGGCTTACCAGGCGCGCTCCGTTTTCGGCCAGGCGCCGCATCCGCGATCGGGCGCGCCATTCCGCCAGCAGCAGTTCGTCGCTTCCCGCCAGGTACGCACGCTGGATTCGCGCAAGATCCGAAATCCCCGGTCGGTCCAGCAGCAGCAGGCTCACTTCCTCGTTCAGCTGGAACGAGCGGACATCGACATTGCTGGAACCGACGATGCCCAGGCTTTCGTCGATCCGCACGGCCTTGGCGTGGAGCAGATATCCGCGATAACGATGGATGCGAACGCCATGCGACAGCAGCTCGTCGTAGTAAGAAGACTGGGCCAGGTTGACGAGCAGCTGGTCGACTACCTCCGAAACGATGACATGCACTTCCACTCCGCGCAGCACGGCCGTGATCAGCGCCCCCAGCAGCCCCTCGTCCGGGATGAAATAGGGCGTCACCAGCACGACCTCGCGCTCCGCCCGCGCCACCTGCCATGTCAGCAGG
>NZ_DAMDBA010000052.1:0-33734 GCF_032093395.1 Novosphingobium sp. | reverse complement strand
GGATAATTCGCTCCGCTGGGCAGGACCTGAAGGATGGAGGCACCTGCGGGGGGCGGCAGGACGACCGCGGGTTCGAGCAGTTCCTCGGTCTCCATGAACCAGTCCGACACGAAGATCGCCGACATCGCCGCCACGGCAGGCCCCGTCACGCGGGCGACGAGTTCGCGATTGGTCACGCCGGGGCGGAAATCCTTGGCGACGATATTGAGCGAACCCGCATAGCCGATCCGCCCGTCGATCAGGAACAGCTTGCGATGATTGCGCATGTCGCGCCGGGTGCGCCCCCGGATCAGGCGGAACGGCAACATGCGGCGCACCCGCACCCCCTGTCCGCGCAAGGCGAGAAGCGTCCCCTTCAGCCAACGATAGGAGCCCACGGGGTCGACGAGCACATGGCAGGGCACCCCCCGATCGACCGCCCGTCCCAAAGCGGCGATCACGCGGTGCGCCGTCGCGTCGTCGGCGAAGATGTAGGACAGCAGGCGAACGTGATCCCGAGCCGCGTCGATATCGGCGACGAGCCTGGCGATCACGGCATCGTAATCGTCCATCAGTTCCACCGCATTGCCGGACACGGCAGGCAAATGGCCCAGCCGATTGGCCAGTTCGACGACTTCCTCGGGCGCTTCGCCCGCGTCGGGGTCATCGCCTGCCATGCGTTTCGCGGCATCCGCGAAGAAGCCGCGCAGGCTTTCGAACCGTTCCACGCGCCAGGCCGGAAAGCGCGGGCTGCCGATGGCGGTGAAAAGCAGCAGCCCCGGCACCGGCAGGAAGAAAATCAGCAGCAGCCAGCTTGCTGCGGCGGCGGGTGTGCGGCGCAACGGCACGACCGCCAGCATCGTCAGCCGGATGCCCCACTCGACAATATAGAAGGCCTCGCCAAGAGTGGGCAGAGTGATCATCGGCCGAGTGTTGGGCAATCGGCCCATCTTGGCAAGCGTTTGCGCATCGTGGTCCGGGCTGGTGGAAGGGTGTCATCCACCAACCCCACCGGACGATCGCGGTCGAATGTCGAGGCTGGCTTCGGCGAACGCCCCGGTCCGGAAATCCAGAGCCCCCCTACCGCGTTTCATGAGGAGGCGCGAGCCCGCCCACGATGTCCTCCATGTCCGCGCCCGGCGCTACCAGCCGAACCTTGCCCGGCTCACCGGCCCGCACCAGGCAGACCGCGTTCTTCGGACATATATCGAGGCATGGCACCGACACCACCTTGTAGCGCCCCCTTCCCTTCAGCTCCGACTTGAGCGCCTTTTCCAGTCGCTGCCCGCCTTTCTTTCCGAACCCGCCGTGGACCTTCCTGCTGCACTTGCGGCAGACCAGCAGGACGTCGTCCCACTTCGCGGAAATCTCGCGGACGGATTTTTGCTGACCGGACATGCTCGGCTTCCTGGATGGCGATTGCGGCCGCTATCCTGGCAGGGTCGATGTCCGGCGGCGAACGCGAAGTTCCGGTTTCTGCCAATGGCTCCGACGATCAGAGGGGCTATCCGATCGCGTCGAGGCTGTTCCGCGCCATGCGTGCGAGCACGGGGAAACTTTCCGCGCGGCGCGCGGCCTGGGCATTAGCGGCATTGCCACGCAGAACGCGGCCCTTGATGCCGTGGAAGATCGCGGCCAGGCGAAACAGGTTGAAGGCTATGTAGAATTCATAGTTCGGGATGTCCTCGCGCCCCGTCCGCGCGCAATAGGCTGCCACGTATTCGCGCTCGCTCGGGATATTGAGCGCGTGCAGGTCGGCGCCTGCGAGACCCGGCACGATTTCCGGCGACATGCGGTACATCAGCGCATGATAGGCGAAATCGGCCAGCGGATGGCCCAGTGTCGAGAGTTCCCAGTCCAGCACCGCCAGCACGCGCGGCTCGGTGGGGTGGAAGATCATGTTGTCGCAGCGACAATCGCCGTGGATCACCGCAGTCTCGTCTCCCATCGGGATCAGGCCGGGCAGCGCTGCCACCAATGCATCCATGTCGGCATTGCGGCCCGCCAGTTCATCCGCCTGGTACTGCTTCGTCCAACGACCGATCTGCCGCGCGAAATAATTGCCGGGCTTGCCATAGTCGCCCAGCCCTGCGGCCTCTGGATCGATCGCGTGGAGCGCCGCCATGGTCGCGTTCATGGCATCGAAGTAGGCCGGGCGCTCCTCTCGCGAGACTTGCGGGAACGTCGCATCCCAGAAGATGCGGCCTTCCACCATGTCCATCACGTAGAACCAGGTGCCGATCACGGCATCGTCGGTGCAAAGGCCGTGGATGCGCGCTACCGGAAAGCCCGCTGCGCCCAGCGCCGTCTGCACGCGCGCCTCCCGATCGACGGCATGAGCGCCAGGAAGCAGGTCGCCCGGCGGCTTCCGGCGCAATACGTAGCTGCGCGACGGCGTGACAAGCCGGTAGGTGGGGTTGGACTGGCCACCCTTGAACTGTTCTACCCTGAGCGGCCCTGAGAAACCCTCGACATTCCGATCCATCCAGCGGGCCAGCTCCGCCTCGTCGAAACGGTAGCCCTCGCGGACGGGCACGGTGCCGGAATTGTCGGCGGCGAGATCGGCGGTCATGACCTTACGCGACCTCCCCATGGCTCTCGTTCGTTTGCGCCTGCTTCCACTCGCGCTTGATCTTCTTGGCGAGCGACCATTTGTGCACTTCGGTCGGCCCATCGTAGATGCGGAAGGCACGGATTTCCCGGAACACCTGCTCCACGATCGTGCGATCGGTAACGCCGATGCCACCCATCACCTGCACGCAATTGTCGGCAATCTTCATCAACGCCTCGCTCACCGCCACTTTCGCCATGGAGCTTTCGACGGTGCCCCGCGATCCGCTGTCAAGCACGTCGGCGCACCAGTCGATCATCAGCCGGCTCTGTTGCAGCAGGATGCGGTTCTCCGCCAGCATGAAGCCCACGCCTTCGTGATCGATCAGCGTCTTGCCGAAGGCCTCGCGGCGGCAGGCGTAGTCCACGGCGATCTCGTGCGCGCGGATGCAGGCGCCCAGCCAGCGCATGCAATGCGAGAGGCGCGCGGGGCTCAGACGGACCTGTGCATACTTGAAGCCCTCGCCCGGCTCACCCAGCATCTGAGCGGCAGGTACGCGCAAATTGCGGATCGTCACGGTGGAATGGCCGCCGGGCATCGAGGTGTCGATGGTGTTCGGCACTTCGTCGATCACGATGGCGGGATCGGGCAGGTCGACCAGGAACATGCAGGCGCCGCCCCTGGTGTCCTCCTCCGCCGATGCCGCCATGACGATGCCGACCATCGCGCCCTTGGCGCCGGTGATGAAGGTCTTGCGCCCGTCGATCACCCAGTCTTCGCCATCGCGGCGGCAGGTTGTCTTCATCATCGACGGGTCGGAGCCTGCGCCGCCCCAGTCGGCCGGCTCGGTCATGAAAAAGGCGGAGCGGCCCCGGCCCTCCACCAGCGGCTTCAGGAAACGCGCCTTGAGTTCCGGCGAACCGACATGGCCGATCAGGTACATGTTGCCCTCATCGGGCGCCATGGTGTTGCAGGCGAGCGGGCCGAGCGGAGAGAGGCCGGAACGGATCAGGACTTCTGCGGTCTCGCGCTGGGTCAGATGGCTGCCGTCCTCGCGGATATGCGGCGTGAGCACACCCGCAGCACGCGCCTTTTCGCGCAGCTCCATCACGAGTTCGTCGGTAGGGGCGCCGTGATGGTCGCGGCGCGGGTCCGTTTCGTAGGGCGCGACCATCTCACGCACGAAAGTCTCTACCCGGTCGGCCATCGACGCGGCGTGGCCTGAAAGCGCGTTCGTCATTGCAGCACCCGCACCGGATCGCTGCCGTCCCAATCGCGCGCGGCGGCCTTCATCATTTCGAACAGGCCTTCCGATCCGGCCATCGGCTGAAGGTACTCGATCACGAAGCCCGGACCCTGGCCGGGATCGACGTAGATCACTTCGCCATCCTCGCCCACTTTGCCTTCCACGATCACTTCCGCGCCCGCCTCGGCGCAGGCGCGCCGCGCCTCGGCAATGTCGTTCACGAAGACGCAGACGTGGTGCAGTCGATCGCGCACGGCATATTCGCCCGTGTAGAGCGATGGCGCCGTGCTCTCGGTGCGGATCAGCTCGATCTGGATATCGCCCCAATAACCGATCGCCATCGAGAAGGTCGCGTCGGTGGGCTGGCCCTTGTACTTCATCTCGCCCAACCGCACGTCGTTCAGCACGAAGAAAGGCCCGACGCCAACGGTTTCGATCCAGTATTTCAGCGCCGCGTCGAAATCGGTGGGGAAGTAGGCGAGCTGGATCACATCACCCAGCGCTTTGAGCGGTCCCGGTTTGGCCTGACGAGTCATGATGATTCCTTCGTTCACGCGAAGAGGCCTTGCGGTTCTTCGATCAAGGTCTTGAGCGTCTGGAGGAACCGCGCCCCGGCAGCCCCGTCGATAGCGCGGTGGTCCACCGAGAGCGTCAGGGCGATCCGTGTCTCGAACACGACGCCGCCGCTCGCCGTCTCCACTGGCTGACGTTGCGCCGCACCGACGGCAAGGATCGCGCCCTGCGGCGGGTTGATGATCGCGTCGAAATTCTCGACCCCGAACATGCCCAGGTTGGAGACGGAGAACGTGCCGCCCTCCATATCCTCCATGCCCAGCCCCTTACCTTCCACCTTGTCGATCAGGCGGCGGGTCTCTGCCGCCAGCTGGTCGATCCGCATCCGGTCGGCCTGCCGCACGACCGGGGTGACGAGGCCCTTGGGGCCCGCCACCGCGATGGAAATGTCGGCATGAGGGAAGCGGTAGATATCCGTGCCGTGGACTTGCACGTTGACCTCCGGATGACGGACCAGCGCCATGGCGCAGGCCTTGACCACCCAGTCGTTCACCGAGGCCTTGCAGCCGAGCACCAGATTGGCGCTCTTGCGCAGTTCCAACAGGGCATCGGCGCGGGCGGAGAGGCGCAAGTAGAAATGCGGGATCTCCTGCTTCGCCTGGGTCAGCCGCTGGGCGACGACCTTACGAATGCGGTCGAAAGGGACGATCTCGGGCCGGTTCTCACCCGCCACGAACTCAGGCGCGGCAAGCGAGCCGGAACTTGCCGGCGGGGGAACGAGGGCCAGCACATCCGCCTTGGAGATGCGCCCACGCGGGCCGGTGCCCTTCATGCCCGCCAGCGCAAGTCCATGCAGCGCGGCGATGCGGCGCGCGAGTGGAGAGGCGAAAACTCCTCCATCGTCCTCTGGAAGCACCAACGCACCTTTCAGCGCCGGACTGGCCGGGCCGCGCATCGCCTTGACGACGTCCTGATGGGTGATCCTGCCCTGACGACCGGAACCCTCGATATCGGAGATATCGACGCCTTCCTCCTCGGCCAGACGCAGCGCCTCGGGGCTGATCGGGCGGTTGGTATCGATCGGCACGCGCACGCGGTCCATAGCGCCAACGACAGCACCCACCGGCTCGGGCACAGCGACCTTGGCCTTCGATGCTCCTTGCGCCACGCCGCCCTCGGCGGGCGTGAAGGCGGCGATGAAGGCCTCGATCTCATCCTCGGAATGGGCCCCTTCGTCGAACACGGCCAGCAACGCACCGACTGGCTCGGCCTCGCTGCCGCCGGTAACCAGTACCCGGCGCAAGGTGGCGTCGTATTCGGCCTCGACCTCGTTGGTGATCTTGGCGGTCTCGATCAGGCACAGCGTCTGGCCGCGCGTGAAGCTTTCGCCTTCCTTGACCATCCATTCGGCCACGGTGCCCTCGGTCATCTCGATGCCCCACTTGGGCATCGTGAAAGCGCGGATTCTGCTCATGACAGCGCCCTCCTCACCGGTAGGCCAGCGTCTTGCGGACGGCGGCGGCGACTTTCGCGGGGCTGGGCAGATAGGCCCCTTCCAGCTCGCGGGCGAAGGGCACCGGCGTGTGCGGCGCGGTGACCATCTCGATCGGTGCCTTCAGGCTGGCGAACGCCTTGCTCGCCACCAGCGCGGCAATGTCCGTCGCAAGGCTGCACCTGGGAGGCGCCTCGTCCACGATCACCAGCCGCCCGGTCGCCTCCACGGAATCGAGGATCGCTTCCTCATCGAGCGGAGAGGTCGTGCGCAAGTCGAGCACGTCGCAGCCCACGCCGTCCTGTGCCAGATCGTCGGCGGCGGTTTCCGCATAGCCGACCATCATGCCGGAGGCGACGATCGTCACATCTTCGCCCGCCCGCGCCAGCCGCGCA
The DNA here is from genome assembly GCF_032093395.1 of Novosphingobium sp. Taxonomy (GTDB): domain Bacteria; phylum Pseudomonadota; class Alphaproteobacteria; order Sphingomonadales; family Sphingomonadaceae; genus Novosphingobium. Next base: position 27,558 of record NZ_DAMDBA010000052.1, on the reverse strand, counting down.
TGGCCGAAGGGGATCGTGAAATCGGGATCGTCCGGCACGTCGCCGGTCATGGCGTAGAGGAACTTGTGCTCCAGGAAGACCACCGGATCGTCGTCGCGGATCGCCTGCCGCAGCAAGCCGCAGGCATCGGCGGGGGTCGCGGGCATGACGACCTTCAGGCCGGGCATCGACGTCACGAACTGGCTGATCATCTGGCTGTGCTGTGCGGCGGCATTGTAGCCCGCGCCGCAGGGCATGCGGATCACCGCCGGGCAAACCGACTTGCCGCCGAACATGTAGCGGAACTTGGCGATCTGGTTCCACAGCTGGTCCATGCAGACGCCGATGAAGTCCGCGAACATGATCTCCGCCACCGGCCGCTTGCCGGCCAGAGCAAGTCCGCCCGCCGCGCCCATGATCGCGCTTTCGCTGATCGGCGTGTCGATCACCCGGTCGGGCCCGAACGCCTCGTAAAACCCGGTGGAAGTGGACCAGATGCCGCCGATCGCCTCGGGACCTCCGGCCGTGCCCATGCCGCCCACCACGTCCTCGCCCAGTACGACGACGCGCGGATCGCGCTGCATTTCCTGGAAAATCGTGCCGCGAATGGCGTCGCGGTACATCATTTTAGCCATGGTTTCCGCTCCGCCGTCAGTAGCTGATGTAAACGTTTTCGAGAACGTTCTCGGGCTGGGGCCGTGCCGCCGCGCGAGAGTCTGCGACAGCTTGCTCGATGGTACCGAGGGCATCGGTATCCACCGCGTCCAGATCGACGTCGGTCAGCAGCTTCGCCCCGGTCACCTTCTCGCGGAACTTGCGCAGGCAGTCGCGCGTGGCGCGCAGCCGGTCCAGCTCCCCCTCCCCGCGATAACGCTGCGGATCGCCTTCGAAGTGGCCGAAGAAGCGCTCGGTATCGAATTCGACCGCCGCCGGGCCGTTGCCAGGGGTGCGCACGAATTCCAGCACTTCGCCGAACGTGTCGAATACCGAGAAGAAGTCCGTCCCGTCCGCCCGCCAGACTTTCATGCCGAAGGCTTCGGCGCGGCTGGCGATGTCCTGCGCGGTGCCCACGGCATAGGCATCGCCGGTATGTTCCGAATAGTGGTTGTTCTCGAAGACGAAGATCGCCGGCGCCTTGGTGACGACGGCCAGGTTCATCGCCTCGAACGTCGTGCCCTGATTGCACGCCCCGTCGCCCGAGAAGGCGATCGAGACGGCCAGCTTGCCATTCTCGTCCGGCCCGTCGATCTTGTTCGAAAGCGCCGCGCCCACCGCGATCGGCGCGCCCGCGCCGACGATGCCGTTGGCGCCGAGCATGCCCTTGTCGATATCGGCGATGTGCATGGAGCCGCCCTTGCCATTGCAAAGGCCTTCCTGGCTGCCCCAGATCTCCTTCATCATGCCGGTGACATCGCAGCCCTTGGCAAGGCAGTGGCCATGACCGCGATGGGTGGAGACGATCTTGTCCCGCTCGGAAAGATGCTCGCAGACGCCCACCGCCACGGCTTCCTGTCCGCAATAGAGATGCGTGAAGCCGGCGATCTCCCCGGTCTGGATCTCTTCGTGAAGGCGTTCCTCGAATTCGCGGATCAGCTTCATCTGCCGATAGGCGCGCGTGAGCGCCTCGCGGTTCAGTTGCATGCCGGTTTCCTCTCCCGTTGTCGTCCGCATCGCTTCACGGTTCCTTTTCAAAGGCCCAGGACGGACTTGGCGATGATGGTGCTCTGCACCTCGTTTGTCCCGCCGAAAATCGTCCAGGCCCGGCTGTTGAGATAGCGCGCGGCGGCCACTTGCGCGGCGCGCGAATGAACGGGCTCCGGCGCATTGTCGCCATAGAGCGGGCGCGCGGTTTCCAGCTGGAGCCCGGCGATCCCGAACAGGTCCACGGCCAGCAGATCGATCTCCTGCCGCAGGTTGGATGCCAGCAGCTTGGTAAGCGAGGTCTGCGGACCCGGCTTGCGGCCTTTGGCGATCTCCGAGATGATCTTCAGCTCGATCATCTCCAGCGCCTCGACGCCGAGCCGCGCCTTCGCCACCCGGCGGCGCCAGTCGATGCTGTCGGCCAGGGCCCCGCCGCACCCGTCGCTCTCGGCTTTCGCAGCCGCCTCGATCTGCGCGAGATCATAGCCGAGCTTGGGCGCATGGCACGACCCGCCGCGCTCGTTCTCGAGCAGGAACTTGGCGATGGTCCACCCCTCGCCCTCCGCCCCGACGAGGTTCTCGACCGGCACCCGCACGTCTTCCAGGAACACTTGATTGACCTCGTGATCGCCCGCAGTGGTCAGAATCGGCCGCACCGAGACGCCCGGACTGGCCAGATCGATCAGCAGAAACGAAATACCCGCCTGCTTCTTTACATCGGGATTGGTCCGCACCAGCGTGAACATGCCGTTTGCGTGGTGGGCATGAGTGGTCCAGATCTTCGATCCGTTGACCACGTAATCGTCACCGTCCCGCACCGCGCGGGTCTTCAGGCTGGCAAGGTCCGACCCGGCACCGGGCTCGGAAAAGCCCTGACACCAGTAATCCTCGCCCGAAAGGATGCGCGGCAGGTAGCGGGCCTTCTGCGCCTCGCTGCCAAACGTCCAGAGCACCGGGGCCAGCAGCTTGAGGCCCAGCACGGTGAGGTTCGGCGCGCCGGCGGCGGCGCATTCCTTTTCGAAGAGATAGCGCTGAAGCGGCGTCCAGCCGGTGCCGCCATGCTCGACCGGCCACTGATAGCCCAGCCAGCCCCTGGCATCGAGCACCGCATTCCAGGCCTGCCCAATGTCCGGCTCCACGAAGACCGATGGCGTGGCGGCGGCGCCGGCCTTCACCGCATCGGGCAGGTTCTCGCGCAGGAACGCGCGCACGTCTTCGCGGAAGGCTTCGTCGGCGGGGGAGAGTTCGATGTCCATGCGTTCTATCGTTCCAGAATCGTCACTGCCGATACGCCCGGCGCCCCATAGACGTGGCTGTAGGCGGTCTTCGGCTGATGAGGCACCTGACGGCCGCCACCGTCTCCGCGCAGTTGCACCACGTTTTCGTAGACTTGCCGCAGCCCCGAAGCGCCGATCGGCTCCCCGCAGGCAAGGCAGCCGCCATCGGTATTGACCGGCAGCGCGCCGCCGATCTCCGTCCGCCCTTCGGCCAGCCAGCGCTCCTGATCGCCATCGGCGCAGAAGCCGTTTTCCGCCATGTGCATGATCTCCGCGCCCGCCTCGGTGTCCTGAAGCTGGGCTACGTCGATGTCGCCCGGTCCGATCCCGGCAAGGCGAAAGGCATCGGCGGAGGCGATGCGGGTAGCAGTGCCGCGCGGCACGCTGTCGTCCGCCACCACGTCCACACCGGGCGCGAAAACCTCGAAGCTGTGCGGCGGACGGGTGCGCATGGTGGCGGCCTTCAGGCGGACCAGCGGCTTGCCCAGTTCGCGCGCCTTCTTCTCGCTGGCAAGGACGAGCGCGACACCGCCCTCGGCGGGTGAGCAGAACATGTACTTGGTATAGGGATCCGAAACGAGCGGTGCGGCCAGGATCTCCTCGATCGGCACCGGCTGGCGGCGCCAGGCATGCGGCGCATGGGCACCGTTCCGAAACGCCTTTTCGGACACGCGCGCCAGCGTCTCGTGGGAGATGCCGAACATGTGCATGTAACGCATGATCTTCGCCGCGAAGAACTGGGTCGTGACCATGTAGCCCGCCTCGCCGTACCAATCGGGCAGGTTGTATTCGCTCGGCAGGGCATTGAAGGCGCCGCGCGGATGCTTGTCGAACCCGACCGCAAGGCCAAGCTCGAACTCGCCGGACTTGATCGCCATCTGCGCCGAGAACAGCGCCGATCCGCCCGCCGCGCAACCGTTGCGCACATTGATGAACTGAACCCCGGTCAGCCCCAGCCGGTCCACCATCGTATCCGGGTTTCCTGCGGCATCCGAACTGCCATAGGCGAACTGGACTTGCGGCCAGTTCACGCCGGCATCGGCCAACGCCTGCCGTACGGCGAAGACGCCTTGATCCACGCCGGATAGGCCATCGGTGCGACCGAAGGGATGGATGCCGATGCCGACGATGCAGACGTCGCTCATGCCCGCGCTCCTTCCATCGGCGCGAAGGCGGGAATGGCGAGTGGTTCGGCAGCGTCGGGATCGAGCGCCAAGGGCACGAGACACACCGGCATGCCGATCCGCACCGCGTCGAAATCCACGTCCACCAGCCGCGCCTCGACGATGACTTCGCCAGGCAGTTCGACATAGGCGACGATCCACGGCGTGAAGGCATCGGGGCCTGCGTAAGGCGGAGTCTTGGGGCGATAGCGCTGCACGGTATAGGACCAGAGCCGCCCCTCGCGCGCCAGCGGCACGGGATCGCAGGCATCGCCGGCAGGGCAGGGAAACACCATGCGCCCCGTTTCCCGTTCGCGGCCGCCCAGCAGCCGGGGCGGCGTCTCGTCGGTAAACAGGCCTTCGGCAATGGCGCGCATCGTTCTCCCCATCTCTCGGCTTTCGAGTCCGTTGATGTGAATGGTTTAAGCGCGCCCGCGCCGCCTTTGTGACTCACCAAAACGCTAGGGTAGCCAATGTGCCAGTTCGTGCGACGCATGACGGCGGGAGAACGGGCGGCGGGAGAACGAACAGATGGCAAAAGCCTGGGACTACATCATCGTCGGCGCCGGTTCGGCGGGCTGCGTCATGGCGGAACGGCTCAGCGCCGATGGCCGATCGCAGGTGCTGCTGCTGGAAGCGGGCGGGAGCAACGGCAGCTTCTGGGTCACGCTGCCCAAAGGCGTTGCCAAGCTGGTGAAGAAGCCGGAGCACATGTGGGCCTATCCGGTTTCCCAACCGCGCGAGGAAGGTGTCAACAAGGCAAGTGGTGGCGAGAACACCGGCGGCGAGGTGTGGATCCGGGGCAAGGGCCTCGGCGGTTCGTCCTCGATCAACGGCATGATCTGGAGCCGGGGCGAACCGGCGGACTACGACGCCTGGGAGAGCGAAGCCGGCGCCAAGGGCTGGAACGGCGCGAGCATGACCGAGGCTTTCCTGGAACTGGAAGACCACGCGGCCGGGGCTTCACCGATGCGTGGCAGCGGCGGCCTCGTCCATGTCGATCCCGCCTGCTTCACCTACCCATTGGCCGAGCGCATGATCGAATCCGGCGAGGCGCTGGGGCTGAAACGCGTGGACGACCTCAACGCCGCGACCGGCCCGCGCGTCGGCTATTACAGCCACAACATCCGCAAAGGGCGGCGCGAATCCTCGGCCCGGACTTATCTCGCGGCGGCACGCGGGCGACCGAACCTCACCGTGATGACCGGCGCACTGGCGGAAAGGATCGTGTTCGACGGCACCCGTGCCGTGGGCCTCGACGCCCTGGTGAACGGCCGCCCGCAGCGCTTCGATTGCGCGGGCGAGATCGTGGTGAGCGCGGGGGCCATGGAAAGCCCCCTGCTGCTCCAGCGCTCCGGAATCGGCGATTCCGTGCGGCTGAGGGCGGCGGGGGTCTCCCCCCTCGTCCACTCACCGGACGTGGGGGAGCGGATGATCGAGCACCTCTCGATCTCGCTGCCCTACCGGCTGGAGCACGGACGCGGCACCAACCGCAGCTTCTTCGGCCTGGGCGCGGGGCTGGCGATGCTGCGCTACCTGCTGCGCCATGACGGCGTGCTGGCGACGGGACCTTTCGAGATAGGCGCCTTCTGCAACGTCGCCCATCCCGACGGGCGCACCGATGCGCAGTTCTACCTCGGCGGCTACACCTTCAAGGTCGGCGACGACAAGGATCCGGTCCCGCTCGACAAGATCGATCCGCGCCCCGGCGTCACCATCTACGGCCAGCTCCTGCGTCTCACCAGCGAGAGCGCGGTGCGGGCTACGGGTCCGTACTCCGGTGATCCGGCCGACATCCGCCACAACTTCCTTACGACCGAGCACGACCGCCGCTCCGCCGTCGCGCTGGTGCGCAAGATGCGCGCCTTCATGGCCGAAGCGCCGCTGGGGCAGATGGTCGGCGCGGAACTGGTGCCCGGCGCTCAAGTGGAAAGCGACGAAGAAATCCTGTCCGCATTCCGCCGCCTCTCGAGCTGCGGGCTCCACGCGATCCGCTCCTGCCGCATGGGAAGCGATCCAGAGGCCGTGGTCGATCCGCATCTGCGGGTAAACGGGGTGCAGGGTGTGCGGGTGGCCGACTGCTCGGTGATGCCGGGCCACGTGACGGGTAACACCAATGCTCCCGCCATGGCGCTGGGTTTGCGCGGGGCCAAACTTATGCTGGAGGACCGGTTGCGAGTGCCGTCGTCCCGGACTTGATCCGGGACCGCTGGCCGTAAACAGCCCACCTCGCATTGGGGCGCTCTTCTGAACCATCACGCCTAAAGACCGCCAGCGGTCCCGGATCACGTCCGGGACGACGGCTGTTCTTCCAGTTCAATTATGCAGCGAAATATACCCGAGCTGCGCCGCCTTGAACACGGTCTGGCTGCGGTTCACCGCGTTCAGCTTGGTCGCGGCGTTGTGGATGTGAAACCGCACCGTGGCCCGGCTTCGCGACATGATCATGCTGATCTCCAGGTCGGTCTTGCCGATCGCCGCCCAGCGCAGGCACTCCACCTCGCGCTTCGACAGCCGCGATTCCGGCGGCAGCGCCTGAGTGGAACCCATCACCTGGATATAGGTCGCGATGAACGTCCGGGCGTAGAGCCCCAACGCATCCGACAGCCTCAGGAAATCCTCGGAAAGGTCGGTCCGCTCCCTGTCCAGCGGGTTGAAGCTCACCGCTCCGATCTGGCCGAAAGGCAGATGCACCGGCACGGCGATGCAGGCGCGGGTCATCGCACGCTGTTCGAAATTGGCGATGTCGATCGATGTGAGGTAAGCGTTCGGCTCGCGCGTGCGGAAGCCCTGCGCATTGGCCCAGAATGGCTGGCTCTCGAAACGGCAGGCCGTGGTCAGCGGGGAATCGAGCGCGATGCGCGAATTGCGCCACCACACCCGTTCGTCGTCGCCCCAGCCGAACACCTCGATGGCCAACACCTTGCCCTCGCCATCGACGGGCGTGCGCTTGTCGGCAATGTCGTGCGCGGGCGCCGCCCGGTACCCAAGGTCCATGGCGATCTTGTGCAGAGCCTCCGCCGCCGGACGAATCCCGGCCGGCGACGAGACGCGCACGGCGTCTATGTTTTCCTGTGACAACAGCGACATGTTTTTCCTCTCTCGGCACAGAGCGTAACGCGTCCCGACGGGCTGCACAATTGCCCGAAAGCCCAAAAACAGTACCTCCGGCCCTAGTCTTTTGCCCAGCGGAGATGCTCCCACGGCAGGTGCTACACCCGTATGACAGACGGGAGAGCCACGTGAATTTCGACCTCAACGAAGACGAGGAAATGCTCAAGGCGCTGACCGAGCGCTTCGTCGCCAACACATACGATCACACGACGCGGCGCATCTTCCAGGCCGAGCCCGGCGGCTTTTCAGGGAAGAACTGGGCCTTGCTGGGCGAACTGGGGCTGATCGCCGCGCCCTTTCCCGAGGAAGTGGGCGGCCTCAGCCTCGACGCCACCGGCATCGCCACGATATTCGAGGCCCTCGGCCGCGGCATGGTGGTGGAGCCTCTGGCCGAAGCATCGGTCCTGGCCGGCCGCCTGTTCGCGCTGACCGCGCCTGAAGCCTTGAGCAACCCGTGGCTGGAGGGACTGCTATCCGGAGAGAAGCGCCTTGCCCTGGCCCATGCCGAAGGAGCCGCGCGCGATAGCTCGCCATGGGTGGAAACCTCCGCGCATGAGCAGGACGGGGCCTATCGACTCGATGGCTCCAAACCCTATTGCGTCTCGGGCGGCGGCGCGGACGGCTACATCGTTTCCGCCCGGCTCGCCGGCGCGCCGGACGATCCGCAAGGCATCGCGCTGTTTCTGGTCCCCGCCAACGCTGCCGGCCTGGCGCGGCGCGAATGGCCGATGGCGGACGGCTCCATCGCTGCTGCGCTTACGCTTGAAGGCGTGCTGGTTCCGAAGGACCACCGTCTCGACGGCGGCATCTCCGAAATCGACGAGGCACAGCAATTCGCCAATCTGGCACGCTGCGCCGAAGCGCTGGGGGTGATGGAGCGGATGTTCCAGGATACGCTCGACTATGTCCGCACGCGTGACCAGTTCGGCGCGGCATTGGGCTCTTTCCAGGCTATCCAGCATCGCATGGTCGCGCAGTACGCCGCCATCGAGCAGAGCCGTGCGCTGCTAAACCTGGCGCTGGTATCGCACGAAGCCGGCAGCTTCGCAGAAGCCGTCAGCGGCGCACGTGCCTGGATCAGCGAAGCGTCGATCGCCCTGGCACACGAGATGGTGCAATTTCACGGCGGGATGGGCGTGACCGACGAACTTGCCATCGGTGCCGGCCACAAACGGCTTCTGGTGCTTTCACGCTGGCCGGAAGGTCCCCGGGCGGCACTCGATCGCTACGCCGCACGCATGAACTGATCAAGCCTCGCGACCCGAACGACAAACGATCGCAAAAACAGAACATGATAGGAACATTTTGATTGCATCGGCTTTGCCGATGGGCCATTTTGCAGCTTCGACCCACGCTGACTTCGGCATGGAACACAAGGCTTCGTACAATGCCCGCGCTCGAAATCTCGGAGAAGCTCTCCATCCTTGCAGACGCCGCCAAGTATGATGCCTCCTGCTCATCGTCCGGGGTCAAGAAACGGGATTCGCGTGATGGCAAGGGCATCGGCTCTACCTTGGGTGGAGGCGGCATCTGTCACGCTTATGCGCCCGACGGACGCTGCATCAGCCTGCTCAAGGTGTTGCTGACGAACAGCTGCATTTTCGACTGTCATTACTGTATCAACCGCAAGTCTTCCAACGTGCGCCGCGCCCGTTTCACGGCGAAGGAGGTGGTGGAACTGACGCTGGATTTCTATCGTCGAAACTACATCGAGGGGCTGTTCCTCTCTTCCGGGATCATCCACACGCCCGATTACACGATGGAACAGATCGTCGAAGTGGCGCGATCCTTGCGGGAAGATCACGATTTTCGCGGCTATATCCACCTGAAGACGATCCCCGATGCCGATGCGGCCCTGGTGGAGGCGGCGGGTCGCCACGCCGACCGCGTGTCGATCAACGTCGAACTGCCGACCGTCAGCGGACTTCAGCGACTGGCTCCCGAAAAGTCGCAGGCGCGCATCGAAGGCGCGATGGGCACCATGCGCTCCGCGATCGAGGACGGCGCCGATGCCCGCAAGCGCTTCCGCTCCGCCCCCGCCTTCGCGCCGGCGGGGCAATCCACCCAGATGATCGTCGGAGCCGATGCCGCGACCGACCGCGACATCGTTTCGCGCGCGGCGTCGCTTTACGAAAAGTTCGATCTCAAGCGCGTCTATTATTCGGCCTTTAGCCCGATCCCCGACGCCAGCACCGTGCTGCCCTTGCGCCGTCCGCCACTCATGCGCGAACACCGGCTCTATCAGTCGGACTGGCTGATCCGGTTCTATCAATTCTCGCCGCAGGAAGTGGGAGCCGCTGCCGATTCCGCCACCGGCATGCTACCGCTGGATATCGATCCAAAGCTGGCGTGGGCCTTGCAGTTTCGCGACCGGTTTCCCGTGGACGTCAATCGCGCGCCGCGAGAGATGCTGCTGCGCATTCCGGGGCTCGGCATCAAGGCGGTCGATGCCATCGTTGCAGCCCGGCGCTGGCGTACCCTGCGGCTGGACGACGTGGCGCGCATGACGGTATCGGTGAAGAAACTGCGCCCCTTCATCGTCACGGCGGACTGGCGGCCCACCGCCCTGCTCGACCGTGCCGACTTGCGCTCGCTGGTGTCCCGTCCGGCAACCCAGCTGGAACTGTTCGCGGCCTGACCATGCGCCTCGTTCGCCTGGAATCCGAAGACGATTTCGACGGCTGGCGCATCGCTGCGCGAACGCTGGCCGGTGAAGGGGTATTGCCGTCGGAGATCGTCTGGCAGGTGGGGGAGCAGGCGTTCGATCTTTTCGCAAGCGAAGCGGGCGACATCGGCGCCGGTTCGCCGGTGGCGACCGCCCCGCTGCGGGTATCCCGGCAATTTCTGGAACTGGCGCGGGATGCCTCGCTGCACAGTGAACCCGAACGTTTCTCGCTCCTCTATATCCTGCTCCTGCGCCTGCTGGACCAGCCGCAAGCGCTTCAGGATGCTGCCGATCCCCTTGTCCGCCGTATCGAAGGCCTTGCCCGCAACGTCCGGCGCGACAGCCACAAGATGCATGCCTTCGTGCGATTTCGCGAGTTGGCGGAGGATGGTGGCACGCGCTTCGTCGCCTGGTTCGAGCCGGAGCATCACATCCTGCGAGCGAATGCCCAGTTCTTCGTCGATCGCTTTACCAACATGCGCTGGTCGATCCTGACACCGCGCGGATCGCTGCATTGGGATGGTGTCGCCCTCGCCGAGGGGCCGCCCGCAACGCGCGCGGATGCGCCGGGCGACGATCCGGTGGAGGCCGTGTGGAAGGCCTATTACAGCGCGATCTTCAATCCGGCGCGGGTCATGCCGCGCGCCATGCTGAAGGAAATGCCGCGCAAATACTGGAAGAACATGCCGGAAACCGCGCTCGTCCCGCAACTCATCGCCGGGGCCCGCAAGCGCGAACTGGCGATGATGGAGCAGGCCGCCAACATGCCTTCGCCTCGGCAGGGCGCACCGGGACACGCGGCGGTACAGGGCCCGGAAGCCTTGGAACTGCTGGCCGAGGAAGCCGCCGCCTGCCGCCGCTGCCCGCTCTGGAAACCGGCCACACGAACCGTCTTCGGCGAAGGTCCGCACGATGCCGAGATCATGATCGTGGGCGAACAGCCCGGCGATCAGGAGGATCTGGCCGGCAGGGTTTTCGTCGGCCCGGCGGGCGCCGTCTTCGATAGGGCCATGGCCGAGGCGGGGATCGACCGAAAGCGATCTTACGTCACCAATGCCGTCAAGCATTTCAAGTTCGAACCGCGCGGCAAGCGCCGCATCCATGCCCGTCCCAACAGCGGCGAGATCGAGGCCTGCCGCTGGTGGGTCGATCAGGAACGCGCCATCGTCCGCCCCCGCCTCGTCATCGCCATGGGGGCCACGGCCGCGCGCTCGCTTACCGGCCGCGCCGTCACCGTGGGGCAGGAGCGCGGCAGGGCGATTACCCTGCCTGACGGCACGCCCTGCTGGATCACCGTACACCCCAGCTATCTCCTGCGATTGCCCTCGGAAGCCGATGCCGACGCGGAATTCACCCGCTATGTGGATGACCTGCGAAAGGCCGCACAGAGCCTGGCTTCTGCCGCCGAAGGGGTATGAAACCGACAATGTGATGCAAACCGCACAGCTTTGCCGAGCAACGATTTGACGCAAACCACTCCGAAACGGTGCGAAATGGATTAGCACTTCTTCCGCAAGTGCGAATACCGAATACGGCGGCGCGCTTCTGGAGGATTCACATGAAGATCTACACCCTGCGATTTTTCGAGGATGAGCACGGCCTTGCCAGAAGGCTGGAATTCAAGGCACCGGATGTCGCCGGAGCGCTTGCGATCGCGCATCGCGAAGCCGCCAAGCGCAGTGCCGAACTCTGGGAAGGCGCGCTCAAGCTCTGCACGATCCGCCGATCGCGGGAAGACACGACGATCCGCCTCGCCTCGTAGAATCCAGGACTACCTTTCCGCTTTGCACCGCGCCGCAGCACGCACTGTCTCGCGACCTTGCCGGAATACCGAATTTCACGGATCAGGACTCACGTCTCCTTTCGTCGAGCGGCCGCAGGTCGCGCGGCCATGCAGGAGCGGCCTGTGCGTCCCCTTTTCATGCGCCAGTTGAAAGAACCCCGCGCCGGACGCTAAACCGGTGCCGCGTGGCGGCCGGTACGATCCGGGTCGGCTGGCGATGGAGACCCGAATGCTTGCCCGAAAGCCGATGCTCAAGTTTCTGATGTTCGTTGGCGCCGTCGTCTCGATGGCGAGCGGCGTGGCAGCGGCGCAGTCTACCTCTTTTGCCGATTTGTCCGAAGAACTCGCCCGAGCCGAAAGCGATGTTCGCGCGGTCGACAAGGCGATGAATTCCCGCATGGGCGAGAGCGACCAGAAACTCGCCTCCGCCAAAGTGCTGGCGGCGAAGTCCGTGGCGGCCGACACTACCGCGAGGATGCAGGAGCAACTCGCCCTGCTCGACGCCAAGCTCGCCGGGCTGGGGCCGGAGGCCGACACCGGCGAGGCTCAGGATATCCGGCGCCAGCGCGCCAACCTCTCTCGCCAGCGGGTTGCCGTGGACTCCGCCATCAAGCGCGGCAACCTGATCGGGGTCGAAGCGCAGCAGTTGGCGGACGAGATCGCGGAGAGCCAGGCGCAGCAACTCGGCGAAAAACTCTCCACGCGTTCCTTCTCGCCGCTGGCCCCCCGCTTCTGGAACTCGCTGGCTCATGCCTGGCCCCGCGACAGCCGCCGTGTGGCGCTGTTCCTGGAGGAAGGCCGGGACCAGTTCACGCAAAGCCTGCGACACGGCACGCCCTGGCTCGCCCTGCTGGGTTTCCTCGCCGCGCTGCTGATCCTGCTGCCCGGACGCGCATTCGCCCGCCGCCTGGGCCGGAAACTGCTGACCGAGGATTTTCCGGCGCGGGCCCTTCGTCGATCCGCGCACGCTCTCTGGCGAATCGTTGTCGGCACGCTTGCCCCGCTGCTGGCGGCGCTGGCCATCGTCCAGGGCCTGCGCTGGGCAGCGATGCTTCCGGAAGCGTGGAGCTCGCTGCTGGGAACCTTCGTCGTGGCATCGGCCTTTTCCGGCCTTACCAGTTCCGTCCTCGGCGCCCTGCTGATGCGAAGCCAGCCGTCCTGGCGCATCATTCCGATCAGCGATCGCGCGGCATCCAGCCTGAGGCCCTACACCGTAATGCTAGGCGTGCTCGCGTTCCTGAGCATCATGCTGACCAGTTTCAATGAGACGATCGGCGCCAGTCCAGCCGCGATCGCCTGCACGCAGGCGGTGGTGGCGCTGGCGCATGTGCTGCTGATCGGCGCCACTTTGGCGACTCTCGGCCGGCTGCGGTCCGACCGGACGGGAGAGCCCGCCGCAGCGCCGAGGAACGCAGGTCTGGCACTCGTAAACCTGCTGGCCTGGCTGGCGGTGGCGGGTTCGCTTCTGGCACTGGTGACCGGGTACTTCTCGCTCAGTCTTTTCGTGCTCCAGATCATTGCCTGGGGTGTGGTGCTCGGCGCCGGTGTCTACCTGCTGATGGCGGCGATCGACGACACCGCCTCCACACTGTTCACGCGGTCCAGCCCCATCGGCATCGCCCTGATCCGCAGCCTGGGCCTCGAGGGCAGTTCCATCGACCAGTTCGGTGTGCTTCTGTCCGGAATTCTGCGGTTGATCATCGCCGTTCTGGCGCTGGGCCTGCTGCTGTCACCGTTCGGTGCCGGCAACGTCGAAACCCTGTTCGGGCGGCTGGGTGCCCTGGCTCAGGGCTTCAATGTCGGTGGCGTCACGATCTCGCCGGGCGCGCTGATCCGTGGCATCCTCATACTCTTCGCCGGGCTGGCGCTGGTGAAGACGTTCATGCGATGGCTGGACCATCGGTACCTGCCTGCAACCGACCTCGACGGCAGCGGCCGCAACTCGATCAGCCTCGTGGCGCGCTACGTGGGCATTGCCCTTGTCGTCATATGGGCCCTTGCCTCCCTTGGCATCGGGATCGAGCGCATCGCCATATTGCTGTCGGCCCTGTCCGTTGGCATCGGTTTCGGCTTGCAGGCGATCACCCAGAATTTCGTCTCCGGCCTGATCCTGCTTGCCGAGCGCCCCATCAAGATCGGAGATCTCGTTCGGGTGGGCACCGACGAAGGCGACGTCAAGCGCATCAGCGTGCGATCCACGGAGATCGAACTGCCCGATCATTCCACGCTCATCGTGCCCAATTCCGAACTGATCACCAAGACGGTACTGAACAAGACGCTCGCCAACCCGCTGGGCCGGTTGCAGATCCAGTTTTCCGTTCCCATCGAGGCGGACGCCGACAAAGTGCGGGCCATCGTCTTGGAATCATATGCCAGCGAAGACGCCGTGCTGCGCGACCCGGCACCTTCGGTGTTCATCGATTCCATTCTCGACGGCCGCATCTTCTTCAACAGCTTCGCACATGTCGCCACGCCGCGCGCCGCCTATGGCGCGCGCAGCAATGCCTACGCAACGCTGTTGCGACGCTTTCGGGAAGAGGGAATCCAGATCGGAACCGTGCCCCAGCGGCTGGAACTGGTCGGATCGCTGGGAAGCGAACCGCATTCCTGACTGTCGCAGGAGCGACCGCTCTACCGGTTGGGAATGTGCGAGCCCAGGTGGCGCCCGGCGATGTAGCCGAAGGTCATGCCCGGCCCCAGCGTACCACCGGCGCCGCCGTAAGCCTCGCCCAGCACGGCGGCCATGGCGTTACCGGCAGCGTAGAGCCCGGGTATCGGATTGCCGTTCCAGTCCAGCACTTGCGCATCGCCGTTGGTCTTCGGCCCGCCGGCGGTGCCCAGCGCGCCGGACTCCATCTTGACCGCATAATAGGGCCCCCGGTCGATAACCCCGAGCGTGCGATAAGGCGGATCGAACGCGGCATCGCCCCACATATAGAAATTGTCGTAGGTATTCTCGCCGCGATGGAAATCCTCGTCGCGGCCCTGCCGGACCATGTCGTTGAAGCGCGCCACGGTGGCCGTCAGCCCTGCCGCATCGATCCCGGCTTTTGCGGCCAGTGCCTCCAGGCTGTCGGCGCTGATCATGAAAGAGGGCGTGGGGCCGCCGGGCGGGGTGTTGAAGGTCTGGTATTTGTCGCGATAGCGCTGGTCCACGATCAGCCAATACGGCAGATTGGCGTAGCTGTGCGTGCCGGCATCGAAGGCGTGGAGGGCCTTGCCCATGGCATTGTAGTTGGCCGCCTCGTTCACGAAGCGTTTGCCGGCCCGGTTGACCAGTATGGCGCCGGGACGGGCGCGCTCATCCGATCCCAGCAGATAGTTGGGCTTGGCATCGCGGTGCTGCGGCTTGAATTCCAGGACGCTCTGCTGCCAGAAGGCATGCTGCATATTGCCGAGCTGGGCGCCGGCTTCGATCGCCATCAGCAACCCGTCGCCCTCGTTCTCCGGCACGCTCACCGGCCCCGTCAGTGGCCCGCGCAGGAAAGTGCGAACCAGCATCTCGTTCCACTCGAAACCACCGGTGGCGATCACCACGCCCCGCCGTGCGCGCACCCGGAAGTCGCGACCGGCGGTATCCTCGGCCACCACGCCGATCACCCGGTCGCCGTCCTTGACCAGCCTGCGGGCGCGCTTCTCGAATTCCACGGGGATATCGCGATCCAACACCGCCTTGAACAGGGCTCCCGCCAGCGCCTGCCCGAGGCCGCGATAGTCGCCGGCCTCGCGCTCGGCCAGAGTGGCTTCGTCCAGCGTGCCGTTGATCGCCTCCATCAGGCTGCCCCGCACGGGATAGGCCATCTTGGTGGGATTGACGCGCGTGGCCCACTTGCCGAGCCGCTCGAACGAGAAGGCGTCATTGTCCAGCGAGCGCCCACCGTCGGGCTTCGCGCCCGGTATATAGGGCTGGTAATCCGGGAAATCGGCATAGGCATGGAAGCGCACCGGAGTCCTGTCCGCAAGGTAGCGGATCATCTCCGGCCCGCTCTCCAGGAAGGCGCCCAGGGTTTCGGGATCGAGCGCACCCGGCGCCAGCGCATCGAGATAGGCCACAGCGTCCTCGTCCGAATCCGCGATGCCCGCCTCGATCTGGTGATGGTTGCCGGGGATCCACAACATCCCGCCGGACATGGCGGTGGTGCCGCCTACCATTCCGGTCTTCTCCAGGATCACGACCTTCCCGGCTCCGAAATCGTGCGCGGCGATCGCCGCCGTCATCGCCGCCCCGCCGGACCCGAGGACGACGACATCCGCTTCCAGATCCCACCTGAGGTCTTCAGTCATGCTCGATTTCCCTTTCTATCGCGATCGCGGCAAGCGGATGTTCAGGCGAGAGCCCGTCGCCGAAGAGCATGGGCTGCACACGATCGTCCTGCGTTCTCTCCACCCGTTCGTGCAGGTTGAGCAGATAGGTGAGGCGCGAAAGGCGCCATTCCCCATCGCGGCGCTCGGCAGCGAAAAGGTACCGGCCCCAGAACGTGTCGTCGGTGCCCGGTCCGCTGCCGTCCGTGCGGCAGACGATGACGCAAAGAGCATCGATACGGGCACTATCGCCGTGCACAGCGATCACCGGCAGGCCGAACATGTGAAAGCGGCGCGCGTAACCCTCTTCCAAATCGGCCACGAAGCGGCGGTATTCTGGTATGTCGCCCTTGAACATGCCGAAATCGAACGCGGCATCTGGCCAGAATACGGTGTCCAGCCGGTCCCAATCGATCCAGTCGATCAGGTTGGCATATTCGCCTACAAGCTCTGTCAGCCGGGCCTTGTCGATCAGGGCGGCCAGCGCCGAAGCCTGCACGGGATCAGGCATGCGCGGGCACCTTCCAGCCTGAGAGGGTCGAAACGCCGTCATCGAGCCGGACCAGCGTCTTGCCGGTCGTCTCGCCGGACATCAGGCGAATGAAAGAAGCCGGAGCCGCATCAAGCCCGGTGGCGACGTTCTCGGTGGCGACAAGTTGCCCCGAACGGACCCAGTTCGCCAGCGCCTCTTCCGCTTCGTGCACCATTTCCGCCGCCTCGTAGGCCAGGAAGCCGCGCATGGTGATGCGGTTCACAAGCACCTGCCACAAGTTGCGCACCCGATAGGGCTCGGTCTGGTGATTGTAGTTCGCGATCATGCCGCAGACCGGGATGCGGCCGAACGCCTTCATGCGCGGCAGGACGGTATCCAGCATGACGCCGCCCACATTGTCGAAATAGAGATCGATGCCCTCAGGAAAGTGTCGGGCGATTTCCGCGTCGAGATCCGCGCAGGCCCGGTAGTCGATGGCCCCGTCAAAGCCGAGATCGTCCAGGATATGCCGCGCTTTCGCTTCGGAGCCGACCGTGCCGACCACCCGGCATCCGGAAAGCCGGGCGACCTGGCCGCCGACCGACCCAACGGCACCGGCCGCCGCGCTCATCAGCACTTCGTCCCCGGCGCGCATCTCACCGAAGCGCTTGAGCCCGACGTAGGCGGTGATGCCCGACCAGCCGCAGGCGCCCATGTAGACCGTGAGCGGCAGGTCGTTCGCCACGCGCACGTTCTCGAAGCCGACGCTACCAGGTGCGATAACCGAGTGCGTCTCCCAGCCGATGAAGGCCCGGCCATAATCGCCTTCCCGGAAATCGGGGTTTCGCGACTTGAGAACCTGGCCAAGCACCATCGTCGGGATGAGGCCGCCCAGTTGCACCGGAGGCAGATAGCTCTTCACATCGTCCAACATGCCGCGCACGGCGGGATCGATCGCGAAGACCCGGTTCTCCAGCAGAACCTCACCTTCCCCCAGTTCCGGCAGTTCGACTTCCTCGACCCGGAAGTTGCCGTCCACGGGCACGCCGACGGGGCGCGATGCCAGCACGATGCGACGGTTGATCATTGTCTCTCTCCCGATCTTTTGCAGCGGCGCTCAATCCATGAAGCCGCGTTCGTTGGCGGCGTCGAACTTGCGCACGCAGGAAACGTCGATCTTCTCGCTCCAGGCGCCCAGCACGTCCCGCACGCGGGGTTGGGCAAGGTGTGCACCCAAGGCTGCGTCGTCGCGCCAGCGCTCGTAGACGAGCACCGTACCTGCCGCAGCGTCGTCGATGGCGAAATGGTAGGCAAGGCAACCCTCCTCCTCCAGCGTCGACGACACCAGTGCGCGCAAGGTCTCCGCCAGGTCGCCTACGAGCGCGGGAGAGATCTTCAAATGTCCGGCCAGCACGATCATGTTCCGGGTTCCCTACCGTTGCGCGTCACCAGGCCGGAGCATCGCCGGCAGGCACGGCAGGCCCTGTCAGCCAGTTGCCGGTGATACCGATCCTGATCCCGGAGCCGCGGGGTACTTCGGTGCCGGCATCGGGGGTTACGAACATGATGCGGTCCGGTGCCCAGACCGAACCGATGATCTCGTCCTCGTCCTCCGACAGGGACACGCCGGCGATGGCGCACATTTCCTTCGCGCGTTCGCGTGTCTGGCCGCGCACTTCGGGAACGTAGGCCTTGCCCGGATCGTCGTGGATCCTCAGCACCCGCGCCTTCTCGCGCTCCGCCTCCTCGGCCGCCAGCGTCTCGTCGAATGGCGGGCCGCGATAATCGATCTCCCAGTCGAACGAGAGCATGTTCTCCAGAATGTCCGGCAGAAACGGCGTCATGCGCAAATGCGCCCAGTGCGACATATAGCGCTCCATCGCCTCGTAACTGTCGATGTCACAGCAATTGGCGAAATCGAAGTCGCCGGAGTGGAACCGGGTGTGAACAACACGCCCATGACTATAATCGCGCACTTCGCGATTGAGGTGCGAGAGCTTTTTCACTTCCTCGATGAACAGGTCGATCCTGGCCGGATCGGCGTCCTGCTTGAACTTGAGCATCACCACATGCCGGATCATCGCTCTCTCCCATTGCAACGCCGTGGCGTCCGACCGACGGTTCGGCCGTGTCGGGCGCGGATTGCGATTGGAGACTAGCCCAACATTCCACCCGCCCCGCCTGTCAGATTAAACAGGTGCCTTCCGGCGGGCGGCAAAGATCGCATGGAACGCCCTGTCCCGCACGAACGTTCCAGGAGTCCTGCAAGTCGTCGGGAGGCAAGCGGTGCGTAACCCCATCAAGGCGTCGATCGCCGCGCTGGCCGCGATCGGCTTCGGCTTCTTCGTTGCGCAGGCCGTTCCCACGCGCATGAAGGCGCCGACTTCACCCGCGCCGGTACTGAGCGGCTCGTCCAGCGCCGAGGCCTATGACGCCATCCGCTTTGACCCAGGGCCCACCGCAAGCTTCTTCGACGCACCGTCAACCAACGAAGCCGAGGGCTACGCCGCCAAGCAGGGTGTAGAGGACTACACCCTGCCAACGCGCGATCCTGCGACCTACTCGTATTCGGAGGACACTTACGAAAATCCGGATGCAATCGGTACGGATTTCGCCGCCCTGGAGCTGCACGATCCGCAGCAAGCCTGGGTGGAAAACGCTGCCGTCGCGGCAGAGGAAGTAATCGACGCCGAACGGACCGAGCCGGATGAAACCTTTGCCGAAACGCAATAGTGCGGGGATATGGCGCCGAGGTAGGACCGTTCCCGATCGCAAAGCGATGTCGTCACTCCGGCGCGGGAGCTACCCAGCCAAGTCCTTCGGAAATGCGTTCGGCCCCCTCGCCCAGCATCTGCCGGGTACGGTCGAGATCGGTCTTCTGCGATCCGTCGATGGTGACGAGAAACGGCACGGTTATCGCCGCGCTGACATGGCCGTCGAAACCGAAGATCGGAAAGCTGATATCGGTGACCCCGGCCGCACGCGTGCTCGGCTGCATCTCGTAGCCTTGCAGGCGCACCGCCTCCAGCCGCTTCTCGAGATCTTTCAGCGCTCTGTCGCCTGTTTTTGGCAGCTCCCGCAGCATCGTTGCACGCCGCTGCGGCGCTGTGAAGGCGAGCAGGACATGGCCGGAGCAACTGGTCATGATGTCCACGACGGTTCCCAGTCGAATGCCGAACCCCACCGGCCCGATGCTCTCCTGCCGATGAATCACCGTGGCATGCGCGCCCGTCCGCACCACGAGATGGCAGGATTGGTTCGTGTCGATGGATAGCTGATGCATGATCGGCGCCGCGACATTGCTCAGCGTATGTGCCGGCGTCGCGCGAAAGGCCACGTCGAGGACGCGATAGGATACGGTGTAGCGATCGTTCGTCGGATCCTTGCGCAACCAGGCGAGCCGCTCCATCACGATGATGATGCGGAATACCTCGCTGATCGAACGTTCAAGCCGCTGGGCAATTTCGCTTATGGTGAGGCCGCCGGGATCTTTCGCGAAAAGCTCCAGAATCTCGATGCCCTTTTCAAGCGCGGGGGCGGAGTAGGCACGCTTGCCCGCAGCTTCGCCGCGCTCCACTTTGGCATCGGATGGGCCCATCACACGGCCATAGACCACGATACATACCTCCGCAACCGGCGTCCCTCCGCGCTTTGGGCCATCGCCCTAACGACGATGCAATCGGTTTTATACAGGACATCAGCGTACTGGACGATTGCCGTGCGCCCGCCCGTCCTGACATCCGCCATGAAGGGATAGGCGCGACCCGAGAGGGCCGCGCCGGTATCTTTACTTGGCAGCGACGATGCGCTGGCGCTGCTCACCCAATCCCTCGATGCCGAGACGGACTTCGTTGCCGGGTTGCAGGAAACGCGGCGGCTTGAGGCCCAGGCCCACGCCCGCAGGCGTGCCGGTCGAGATCACGTCGCCCGGTTGCAGGCTCATGAACTGAGAGAGATGGGCGATGATCTGCGGCACGGTGAAGATCATGTCGGCCGTGGTGCCATCCTGATGCCGCTCGCCGTCCACTTCCAGCCATAGACGCGCTGCGGCGATGCCGGGCACTTCGTCTGCGGTGACCAGCCAGGGGCCGGTCGGGCCGAACGTGTCGCAGCCCTTGCCCTTGTCCCAGGTGCCGCCGCGATCGAACTGGAAGCTGCGCTCGCTTACGTCGTGGACCACGCAATAGCCTGCCACGTGGTCGAGGGCGTCGACCTCGTCGATGTAGGAACCGGCCTTGCCGATAACCACCCCGAGTTCGACTTCCCAGTCCAGCCGGTCCGAACCGCGCGGTTGCACCACATCGTCGTTCGGGCCGCAGACCGCGCTGGTCCACTTGTTGAAGACCACCGGTTCGGCGGGAATCGCCATGCCGCTTTCGGCCGCATGGTCGCGGTAGTTCAGGCCGATGCAGACGAACTTGCCGATCCGGCCGACGCAGGGGCCGAGACGGGTGTCGCCATCCACCAGCGGCAGCGCCGACAGATCGAGGGCGCGCAGCCGGGCGAGCCCCTCGGCCGTCAGCGCTTCTCCGGCGATATCGTCGATGTGTGCCGAAAGATCGCGAATGCGGCCTTCTCCATCGAGCACGCCGGGCTTTTCCTGGCCCACTTCGCCAAACCTGAGCAACTTCACGCGATATTCTCCTTCACAGAATTACCAGAGTCTAGGCCGACCGCTCAGGACAGCATGCGGTCCAGGTGTGTGTAGCCGCCATCCGGGAATATCCATTGCCCGGTGGTGTGGCTCGACCGTTCGGAAAGAAGGAACAGCACCGTATCCGCAACCTCCCGATCGGTGGTCATCCGGCGCCCCAGGGGGATACGGCCGGCGATCTCGTCCAACTTGGCCTTGGGATCGTCGAAACTCTCTATCCAGCGGGCATAGAGCGGGGTCATCACTTCCGCCGGCAGCACGGCATTGACGCGCACGCCGTCGTCCAGCAGCGCCGCCGCCCATTCGCGCGTGAGGCCTAGTTGCGCCGCCTTCGCCGCTACATAACCGCTGGTGTTGCCCTGCCCCGTCACCGCCGTCTTCGAAGAGATATTGACGATGGCGCCCCGGCTCGCGCGCAAATGCGGCAGGCAATGATGCACCATGCCGTAGTAATGCGCGAGGTTGGCCTGGACAGAAGCCATGAACGCCGCCGTCCCGGCCTCCAGGCCGACACCGTCGTTCGCTCCGGCATTGTTGACGAGGCCATGAATGCCCCGTCCGATCTTGGCAATCCGCTCCACGGCATGGCGACAGGCCTCGTCGTCGGTCACGTCCACCTGCACGAAGATCGTTTCGGGCTGCAAGGCGCGGATCTCCGCCTCGAACCCGTCCAGCAGCGGACTGCGCCCGAGGATCGCGGGGATCGCCCCTTCCGCGGCCAGGCCCAGCGAGACGGCGCCGCCGATGCCGGCCCCGCCCCCCGTGACGATCACGACCTTGCCTGCCAATCCCAGGTCCATCAATCCACCCGATACTGCGCTATGGATTGCGGCTTCATCTCGATCGAGAAGCCGGGCCGCTGCGGCGGCATATAGGCCGCGTCGCGGATCACGCAGGGATCCACGAAATGCTCGTGCAGATGATCCACATATTCGACGACACGATCCTCCATCGTCCCTGAAAAGCACAGATAGTCGATCATCGACAAGTGCTGGACGTATTCGCACAGGCCCACGCCCCCGGCATGGGGGCAGACCGGAAGACCATGTTTGGCCGCCATCAGCAGCACGGCCAGGATTTCGTTGACGCCGCCGATCCGGCAACTGTCGATCTGCACTACGTCGATCGCGCCGCGCATGATGAACTGCTTGAAGAGGACGCGGTTCTGGCACATCTCGCCCGTCGCCACGCGGATCGGGTGGATGGCCTGGCGAATGGTGCGGTGCGCCTCAACATCGTCCGGACTGGTGGGCTCCTCGATGAACCAGGGCTCCGCGAAGGCCAGAGCCCTGACCCAGTCGATCGCCTGTCCGGTTTCCCAGATCTGGTTCGCATCGATCATCAGCCGGCAGTCCGGGCCGACCGCCTCACGCGCGATGCGCAGGCGGCGGATATCGTCATCCAGATCCCGGCCGACCTTGAGCTTCACGTGGCGGAACCCCGCGTCCACCGCCTCGCGGGCCAGCCGATGCAGCTTTTCGTCCGAATAGCCGAGCCAGCCCGCCGATGTCGTGTAGCAGGGATAGCCCGCCTCCAGCAGCCGTTCCCGCCGCTCCGCCTTGCCTTCGGCGCCCGCGGTCAGCAGAGCGAGCGCTTCCTCGGGCGTTATGCAATCGGTGATGTAGCGGAAATCGATGCAGCCCACGATCTCTTCGGGGCTCATGTCCGCGACGAGCTGCCAGACGGGCTTGCCCTCCGCCTTGGCCCAGAGATCCCACACGGCATTGACCACCGCACCGGTCGCCAGGTGCATGGCGCCCTTGTCGGGACCGATCCAGCGTAACTGGCTGTCGCCCGTGACATGGCGCCAGAAGCGCGCGGGATCCTGGCGTATCCAGTCGAGATCGAGACCCACCACCAGTGGCCGAAGGGCCTCGATAGCGGCGACGCAGATCTCGTTGCCCCGGCCGATGGTGAAGGTCAGCCCGTGCCCTTCCAGCCCCGCATCGGTTTCCAGTATGACATAGGCGGCGGAATAGTCCGGGTCCGGGTTCATCGCATCGGACCCGTCCAGCGCCAGACTGGTGGGAAAGCGGATATCGGCTGTCCGCAGGGCGGTTATGCGTGTCATTCTACCGTCCATCCCCCGTCGATCACGGCCGTGGTCCCCGTGGTGAAGGCGCTTTCGTCCGACGCGAGGTAGAGCGCGAGTGCCGCGATCTCTTCGGGGCGGCCCAGACGGCCGACCGGCTGCCGCGCGGCGAATGTCGCGCGGGTATCCTCGAAGCTGGTCCCGTCCGCCTGCGCCTGCACCTGCATGCGGGCACGCAGCGAAGGGCTTTCGACGGTGCCGGGGCAGATCGCATTGCAGCGCACGCCATCGCCGACGAAATCGGCCGCTACCGACTTCGTAAGGCCGATAACCGCCGCCTTGCTCGCCCCATAGGCGAAGCGGTTGCGCACGCCGATGAGCGAGGAAGCCACCGAGGATATGTTCACGATCGATCCCGACCGGCGAGCCACCATGCCCGGCAGATAGGCCTTGATAAGCCGGAACATGGCCGTCGCATTGAGGTCCAGAGACGCCGCCCATTGCTCCTCGGTGCAGTCCAGCAGCGTGCCGGGGAAGACGATCCCGGCACAGTTCACCAGCACGTCGCAATCGCCGGTGGCCGCCGCCAGCGCGACGATCGCATCCCGGTCGGTCAGGTCCACGACATGCGCCGTCGCGCCCGTCAGCGTGGCAAGGCCCGCTGCATCCCGGTCCACCGCCTGGACTTCGGCGCCTTCCGCCATGAACCGCTCGGCAATGCCACGGCCGATCCCGGCAGCGGCAGCCGTGACCACCGCCTTCTTCCCCGCAAGTCTCATCACTGCT
Organism: Novosphingobium sp.; assembly: GCF_032093395.1. Classification (GTDB taxonomy): domain Bacteria; phylum Pseudomonadota; class Alphaproteobacteria; order Sphingomonadales; family Sphingomonadaceae; genus Novosphingobium. The sequence goes on along the minus strand of NZ_DAMDBA010000052.1, from coordinate 3,690 downwards.
CCCTTATACAGCATGCACGAAATCGATGGTGCAACATCGCGATCAGGCCGCTCCGCGCATGGACTGAATGTCGATCCGACCTGGGTCGCGCGCGTAGATCCGTCGCGCATTGCCGCCCATGATCGCTTCCCGCTCATGTTCCGCGAGCGGCTCCAGAAAGCGCCGCGCCAGATCGTGAATGCGCTCATAGGACGTTGCGAGCAGGCACACCGGCCAGTCGGAGCCGAACATCAGCCGCTCCGGCCCGAAGCAGTCGAGCAGGTGCTGCATGTAACGCATGACCTCGTCTTCCCGCCACGTCTGGTGATTCGCCTCCGTCACCAGGCCGGAGAGCTTGCACGTCACCGGATAGCGACGCGCGATCGCGGCGATCCGCCCGGCCCACGGTTCCCATTCGCCCGCGACGATGGCGGGCTTGGCGCCGTGGTCGATGACGATCTTGCCCACTGCCTCGGGCACCTCTCCCAGCGGGTCGAGGAACGCGGGAACATGGTCCAATTGCGGCGCGCGAACGAGCAGTTCGTAGGTCAGCCCCGCCGCCAGCACCGTGCGAACGCCCCGCTGAAACGCTGCATCCAGCAGGAAGCGGGGATCCGGCTCATCCTGCACGACATGGCGGAAACCCGACAGCTTCGGGTGATGGGCCAATGCGTGCAGGCGCATGTCCAGGTCCGGGGCCCGCAAGTCGATCCAGCCGACGACGCCGATGATCCAGGGATGTTCATCGGCCATTTGCAGCAGCCAACGGGTCTCCGTTTCGGTCTGGCGCGCCTGTACCGCGACCGTCCCGGCCATTCCCTCCGCCGCAAGCAAGGGAAGCAGATCCTGCGGTCCATAACCGCGCGCAAGCACCGAATCCGGAGCGATCCAGCCGAACTCTTCGGGAGAATAGACCCAGAAATGCTGATGCGCGTCGACGCGGCCTTTCATCTCATCCCCTTGCTGCCCTGTTCGGCGCTGTCTTGTTTGGCGCCATTAGCGTCGAGCGCTATCGTATTTGACAGTTCATTTGATATGTGAAAACTATCAAGGCATCGGCGCAGGCGCAACCGATAATGTCTCGAACATTGTCTTTCCCGCCCAGCCGCAACAGAATGCGCATGGGAGAGAGATGCGTATGGCCATGACGATGCCGCCCGCGACGCTGGGCGAGGCGATTGCAAGCGAGGGGGCGGAATGCCCGCCGCAAGTCAGCGGGCGCTTCGTGACACCGGGCTATCTCGCCGGGTTTGCGCTCGTCACTTGCGCCTTCTTCGCCTGGGCGCTGGCGAACAACCTCAACGACATCCTGATCCGCCAGTTCCAGAAAGCCCTCGCGCTTTCTCGCGGAGAGGCAGGCTTCATCCAGTTCGTGTTCTACCTGGCCTATTTCTTCTGGGCCCTGCCCGCCGGGCTGCTGCTGCGCCGCTTCGGATATCGCGCCGGCTTGCTGATCGGGTTTGCCCTCTACGCCGCAGGTGCACTGCTGTTCTATCCCGCCGCCGAACTGCGCCGCTACGACGGCTTCCTTTTCGCACTCTTCGTGCTGGCTTCCGGCGCCGCGTTCCTGGAAACCGCCGCAAACCCCCTGATCGCCCGCTTCGGCGATCCCAACCGCGCGTCCCAGCGGCTCACCCTGGCCCAGGCCTTCAACGGGTTGGGCGCCGTGGTTGCCCCGATCGTCGGCGGGCTTTTCATATTCTCGGGGGTGGAGCACAGCACGCGGGACATCGCACTCATGTCTGCCGAGCAACTGCGCGGCTACCGCATGTCGGAAGCGGCCATGGTGCAATCGCCCTACCTCTGCCTGGCGCTGCTTGTGGCCGTTCTGGGCGTGGCGCTCGCCTTCGTGCGCCTGCCTAGCGTTTCACCCGGAAGCGGCGCGGCTTCGGGATCGCTCAAGAGCGCTCTCGGTCATCGCCAGCTCCGCGCGGCCGTGGTCGCCCAGTTCTTCTACGTCGGCGCGCAAGTGGGGATCTGGAGCTACTTCGTCGATTTCGTGAAGCATATCGCACCGCAGACCCCGGAACGGACCGCCGCCTATCTCCTTTCGGCCAGCCTGCTGCTTTTCATGATCGGGCGCTTCGCCGGGGCCGCGCTGATGCAGCGGATCCGGCCGACACGGCTGCTGGGTGCTTTCGCGGTGGCCAACATCGTCCTCGTCCTGCTGGCCATGGTCCTGCCGGGAAGCGGCGCCATCGCGGCCCTGGCGCTTACCAGCATCTTCATGTCGATCATGTTCCCGACGATCTTCGCGCTGGGCATTCGCGACCTTGGCGAGGGTACGGCGCTCGGTTCCTCGCTGATCATCATGGCCATCATCGGCGGCGCGGTGTTCCCGCCGCTCATGGGCGTGGTGAGCGAGTGGCTGGACCTTCGGGCCGCCATGGCCCTGCCGCTGCTCTGCTTCGGCGCCGTCGGTATCTTCGCCCTCAAGGCCAAGGATACGGCCGCATCCACCTGAGGACCTGACGCGAAAAGGGGGCGGCCTCAACCGCCCCCAAGACATTACGAAAGCTCGCCACCGCAGTTACGCGGTGGCAAACCCTCGGACGTCACAACCAGCGCACGCGCCCGGTAGCGAGTTCATAGATCGCGCCCACGACCTTCAGTTCGCCACGTTCCTGCGGCTCGATGAGCATCGGCTCGGAATAGGTCTGCAGCCGTTCGACCATGCGACGAACGTTCTCCTCGATAGCGGATTCGACCAGCTGATCGGCACCGACATTGCGCTGCGCCGCCAGGACCGCCGGAATGATCGGCTCGACCATGCGGCCGATGCTGCCGGGGAAACGCACATCCTTCGTCACCACATCGGCAGCAGCGCCCACGGCGCCACACTTTTCGTGACCGAGCACGACGATCAGCGGCACTTTCAGAACGGCCACCGAATATTCGATCGACCCCATGCCGGCAGCGTCGACATTGTTGCCAGCGGTGCGCACGATGAACAGTTCGCCCAGGCCGGCCCCGAACAGCTGCTCTGGCCCGACGCGGGAGTCCGAGCATCCGACGAGGGTCGCGAAAGGTTGTTGCCCTTCGGCCAGCGCAAGCCTGCGCTCGCGCGAGATGTCTGAATCAAGAGGCTTATCAGCGACGAATGCATTGTTGCCGTCTACCAGGCGCTGGAACGCTTCGTCGGGGCTGGGCTGAGCGGAAAAAACGCTGCTCGATGTCGCCATTGAATTTCTCCTGGTTGATTGCCGAACGGGCCGAGACATAGGGAGCGGCCATCGCCGTTGATTAGCTGGTTTGTTACGATTCTTTTCCGAACGGTCGCAAGATGGCACCGCCCTGAAAACCCGATCCAGCGGCTTTGATCCGAAAGACCGCGATTTTTCCGACGATAGCTGTGCCGCGCGGGAGCTACGGCTTATGCTATTGCGAGTTATTCGCATGTGCGTGAGTCGCGCCGGATGTCCGTCAATGCCCGCGACCTTACACGACTTCTGCTGAACGAACACTCTTCGCTTGGGCGTTCGTCGGGGTCGATATTCCTGGACCGGGCCGCGCTCGAAACGATCAGGCGCGCCCAACCGCTTCCGGCCATTCCCGAAGGCAAGCCCGACGAACTGGAACTGTCCGTCCCGGTCGAGTTCTTCCTGCAATGACGGCAAGCGGCCTTGCCATACGTCGTCCCGGACTTGATCCGGGACCGCTGGCCTTGCCCCGCCTTGCTCGCGGCGTGGCGCCTCGAGAATTGCCAGCGGT
>NZ_DAMDBA010000051.1:0-36176 GCF_032093395.1 Novosphingobium sp. | reverse complement strand
TCGGCACCGCTGTCGCAATGGAATAACTTGCCATCGGTGTTGCGTATTGCGCAACTGAGGTAAAATCCTCGTAGTATGATGATGTTAGCGGTAACGGCGCATGGGGTCGCTGCCGCTCTTTAGCGAAATTTCACGACTGAGGGGCGGGACCATCGTTCTCTTGCTAGCGAATCGCTGGTTTCGGAGCGCGGGATTTCCGTCGCATGGAGGTGTCGATTGCGTCCCTTGCAGGATAGAGCTACGTCTTCGCCATGAGCCGAATTCATGCTGCCATGCAGCGCATTCTCCTTGCTGCCGTGGTCAGCCTCACCGTTTCAGCATGCCACGGCGCACCCAAGGACATGCCGGGCGATGCCGGCGATCGCGCGCCATTCCACGACATATCCGAACACGAGCGGATTCGCGTCATCGGGACGGAGCCGTTCTGGAACGGGGAAGTCGCCAACGGGCGGATGACCTACACCACCCCGGACGAACCTCAGGTGAAGGCCTTCCCCGTGGCCCGGTTCGCGGGTCGTGGCGGACTATCCTTCAGCGGCGACGCTCAGGGTGTCCCCTTGGTTCTGGCTATTGCGCCGGGCAATTGCAGCGACGGCATGTCGGACCGCGCCTATCCTTTTACCGCTTTGCTGAAGATCGGGGAAGAAACGCGTCAGGGTTGCGCCTGGACAGATGCGCGACGGCCGGTGGAACGGGACTCTTCGTCAACCGAAAGCCGCTGAGCGGCGTGCGATTGGCCGGCTGCGGACTTGCCGCGGGAGCCCTGATTTGTCTGCTTTGTTTCGGGACCAGCCGGAAGGCATGCGCCGGCCAGTCCTCCCAGGATGATCGCGCCGGCTATGGCGCCCAGAACGTTGATCTTCATCGGCAGTGCTATTCTCGTCTTGCCCCGTCGATGATGGAAACTCGGCAGGATATTGCCTGTTCCCGCTTCAACGCTTGCGGACGAACTCCGCACGCAAGACCAGGCCCTTGATGCCGGGATATTTGCAGTCGATCTCTTGCGGATCGCCAGTGAGCCGAATGGACTTGATCAGCGTGCCCTGCTTCAGGGTCTGTCCCGCCCCTTTGACGTCGAGATCCTTGATCAGCGTAACCTGGTCGCCATCCGCCAGGACATTGCCGACGGCATCGCGCACTTCGACGGTATTTTCCGAGGCGCGTTTGCCTGCCAGTTCGGACGCGGGCATCCATTCGCCGCTGTCTTCGTCATAGACGTAATCCTCGTCATCGCCTGCCATGATCGTCCTTTCGTCAAGGCTCCTTGAGGAACCTTCCGTTCGGCGTGGCCATGGCAGGCGATGGGAGGCATTGATAGGACATTCTGACGCCGGACAGAGCATCCGGCGCCTTGGGCGCCAGCCCTCCAGCAACGCGCGTCAGCCCTCCAGCAACGCGCGTCAGCCTTCCAGCGACTTTTCGAGCGTGATCTCGCAGTTCAGCAGCTTGGAGATCGGGCACCCGGCCTTGGCTTCGTCGGCCAGCTTTGCGAATTCCTCGGGGCCGATGCCGGGCACGCTGGCCTTGAGGGTGAGGGCGGACTTGGTCACGGTAAAGCCGCCGTCCGCGCTGTCCAGAGTGACGGTGCATTGGGTGTCCAGGGTACCGTCGGAGAACCCTGCCTTGGCCAGGGCGAAGCTGGTGGCCATGGTGAAGCAGGCGGCATGAGCGGCGGCGATCAGTTCCTCGGGATTGGTGCCGGGCTGCCCTTCGAAACGGGTGCCGAAGCCGTAAGGCTGGTCGCTGAGCACGCCGGAGCGGGTGGTGATGGCGCCCTTGCCGTCCTTGCCAAGGCCTGAATAGCGTGCGGAAGCGGAGTTCGTCGTCATGCCGGAATCCTTTCGTTGGTGATGCAATTGGGGGGTCGTGCAATCGGGGAAGTGTGAAGCGGATAAGCGGGAACAAGGTCCGATCAGGGCAAGTGTTCCCGATTCGGGGCTGAGCCGTTGCGGGTCCGATGTTCAGGCGGGATGAAGCGCGTGGATGGCCCTCGTTCCGGGGTTAGCGGATGCAGCATCGAATCGCTTCCAGGCCCGTTCGTGGAACCAGAAGGCTATCGCGTTGATGCAGGGTTCCACAAGCGCGATCCCACCAGCCAGGGCAAGCGATCCCGTCATTACATAGGCTACGGTGAAGCCCACCGTCAGATGGACGCTCAGGTATGTCAGTGTCTTGATGATATCACGCGACATGGTCGTTTCCTTTCGCAGTGCGAAATATCGGCCTTTCCGGCCTTTGCTCCAATGACGACTTCCGATTTCCATGATCGGCTGCTATGCCTTCAAACCAAGAAAGACGGCCCGCATGAACGGTGCCGTGTTGGAAGAGGATGGTGTCATGGCGCGGTTCCTGACAGCATTGCAGGTGGGCTTCGCCCTGGTTCTCGCCTCGGGAAGCGGCAGCGCCTTCACGGGCGCGGCGCTGGCCGGAGAATCTGCGGACGAGGCGGCCCTGTTGTCGGTCATCATGCCATCGGAAACGGGTTCGCCGGATATGATCGGCGCCTACTTCATGAGAGACAGCCTGGTTCCCCGAGCGGACGATCTCGCCCTCATCCAGAGAAAGCCGGCGTTGTACCTTGCCAGTTTCAATGACGGCATGGCGACGGTGGCCTATTCTTTGGATGAAGGGCGGATCGTCTATCGGGTGGTGTCCGGCACAGTGGACGATGCCGCGCGAGAAGCGATCGATCACGCGCTTGTCAGGCTTCAGCGAAAGCTGGCTTGACGCGAGACGCTGCCCGCCGGGGCGTCGTCCGAATACGAAACGAAAGAGCGCGCGGCGCAAAAGCCGCGAAGGCCGAGGGAAGGGAGAAGATCGAGGCGCGTCGGACAGCGATCCGGCGCGCCTCGATGTTTGTCGATCTCGATGTTTTTTCCGACACGATGTTCCGGATTGTCGCCATGGCGGAGCTTTCGGGTCTGGACCGGCCTGGTGCGGCGCAGCATAAGGCGCCATGGAATTCGTCCACCATTACGAGCGCGCGATCGCCTGGATCGTCGCGCAGTGCCCCGCCCCCGACAAGTTCGCGCATACATATGCGGGGCTTACGATTTGGTTGCTGACGGCGATTCTCATGAAGAAGAAGCTCAGTTCCGCCTGGCCGCTTGCGATGGTGGTGCTGTTCGAGGCCGCGAACGAATATCTCGATCGGCTGGCCCACGGCTCCTGGAACTGGCCTGACACCATCCGCGATGTGGTGGCGACGCTGTTCTGGCCATTCGTCATTTCCTTCGCCATGCGCATGAGGCCCGCCATCCGCGGCTGAGCGCGGCGTTCGCGGTTACTTCTTGCGATCCGGTGGGGAACGGTCGATCCTGCCAAGCGATTGCACCTGCGATCACCAATGTGATCGACGCGTGTTCGAAACTGTTGGAGGAGAGCCCGATGCAGACCCCGCAACGGCATGCCATGTTGTCCGGCATCGCCCTCGTTCTACTCGCCTGCGGCCTCGCCGGCTGCAAGCGCGAAGCCGAGCCGACCCCGGCCCCAACCGCCGCACCCATGGTCGAGCAATCCACTCCTGCCGAAGTCGCGACTGCGGCCGACGCATCGTCGGGCGTCGTCGATAGCCTCTCCGTCTATGTCGGGAAGTACCCGCTGGACAAGGTGGGCGACCATTCCTTCTTCCAGCATCCCGTCGTGCAGGAAGGCGTGTCCCGCGCGGTTACCGACCCCAAGGTGCTGGAGGCCATCGCCGCGATGAAGGGCCCGGTCGGTCCGGTCATGCGCAAGGACAACGACATCGCCGCCTCCCAGTGCGAACTGCACAACTGCGGTGCGCACAACTATGCCGTTCACGTGGACGCCACCAGCAATTCCGTTTCGGCGGTCTGTTACTATGACGAAAAGGCGAGTCCGATCGCGACATGGTATCGGTCGGACGGCTCCAAGAGCAGCGAGGGTGAGGGCTGCTCGATCGGATAGAGCGCTCTAGGGCCGTAAGCGGCCTAGGATGGGAGCCCGTCCAGCCAGGTTTTCACCAGCGTCATGTGCCCGGCCCAGTCGGGCGCACGATAGCCGACGAGCAGGCTTTTCTGGCGCGTCCTTTCCCCGCTGTCGTCGATGCAGGCGAGGACGGCGTTTTCCCAGGCCTCGCGATCGTCGGCGGGCAGCAGCATCGGAATGCCCGGCGCCAGTTCGCGATAGACGGGAAGGTCGGTGGCGATCACCGGCGTGGCGCGTGACAGGGCTTCCAGGACCGGCAGGCCATAGCCCTCGACATGACTCGGCATCAGCAGGGCGCGGGCACCGTCCAGCCAAGCGGCCAATTCGCCGTCGGTGCAGCGGGGAAGCTCGATGATGCGGCCCTGGTCGTGATGGCGGGTATCCAGAAGCTCGAACGTCTGTTCGGCTTCCCAGCCGCGTTGGCCGATCAGGATGAGGTCGGGAGTGGCGGTGCCCAGTCTTTCGCGAAGCGCGTCCCAGACCTGCAGCAACAGGATATGGTTCTTGCGGGCCTCGATCGTGCCGAGGCAAAGGAAATACGGCCTCTTGGCGGGCACGGCCTGCGTCTCGCCAACCTTGCTGGCGGAAAGCGGTTCGATGCCGAGGTGGGCGACCAGGATCGGCGCCGGTTCGCGACCCTCGGCATGAGCGAACCGCGTCAGTTCCGCACCGGTATCGGCGGAGTTGACGATGAAGCCGGCCGCCGCCGCCAGCGCATTGCGCATGCGCGCGGCGTGGCGTTCGGCTTCGCCGGCGCGGCAATATTGCGGATGCGTGATGGGGATCAGGTCATGGATGAGAAAGACCGGTCGCAGGTTTCGCTCCGCCAGCCAGTCGACCAGCCCTACGACGTTGAGGCCGGTGTGGCCGACATTGAGGTAGATTTTGCCCGCGACACGGGGCGGGCGGGCGATGGCGAGCGGAATGGCGGCCGCGAGCCGGGCCGCTAGCGCGCGCCTTATCGGCTTGCCGACGCCGCCGAGCAGAAGCGAAAAGAGCTTCCGGCTGGCGCGGGGGCCAAGCACCACGCGATGCTCGCGCCATTGCAGCATGGCGAGCGCGCGATCCGCAAATTCCTCCAGATAGGCCAGGCATACGCGGTCGATCCCGGTCGGCAATCGACCTGCCCAGAGGCGCCAGATCAAACGGCTGACGTCCAGCACGAAAGGCTGGGGATCTGCTTGCGCTTTGCTATCGGCCTGAGCTCGGGCGCGGGAGCGGGTCATGGTGATGGCCGGAGCGGGCGCCAGGGAAGACATGGCCGGCGGGTAGCAGCGGTCAGGATCGATTGGCAAGCGCCGCGCGAGAGGGTACTGGCAGAGCCATGTCATTCACGCAGCGTATCCTCCTCTGGGCATTCCTGGCCTCGGTGGCCGCCAGCATGGTCCTGGCGGTGACGGATCCCAGCTGGCTGGCGATCCCGGCCATGCTCGCCGCCTGGTATTTCGCGGACCTGCTTTCCGGCCTGATCCACATGTACATGGATTATCGGCCCTGCCGCCCTGGCATGGGGCTCGATGCGATCTTCTTCTACGAGGGATCGCGTGAAAGCGCTGAATACCAGGGCATGTTCCGCGACCGGATGCGGCGGCTCAATCCGTTCGAGCGGATTTCCTACGATTTCAAGAACCACCATCCGCGGCCGGACGCGCTTGGGCGGCGGCAGTTGTGGCGGCTGATCGGCTCCACCGTCATTGCCGGCGCGCTGCCGATCTCGATCATCGGCAATCTGGCTGCCCTGCTGTTTCCCATTCCCGGCTGGGTCATGGCCGGTTTCGCGACTTTCCTGGTCGGCGGCGCCTTCGCCCAATACTTCCACGGCACGCTCCACCGCCAGGACAATCCGTGGTTCATCGTGGCCATGCGCAAGCTGGGCCTGCTGATGTCGCCAGCGGCGCACCAGATCCATCACGATACCCTGAAGCGGGACTTCGCAACCAACTCGGGCTGGTCGAACCCGCTGGTCAATGCCCTGTTCCGCTTCCTCCGTTCACGTGGCCACCTGCCTGACGCGAATCTCGAGCCCTCTTCCTGATCCGAAGCTTCAGGGCATGCTGGCAACCGGCGCATAGCGACGGCGGACGGCGGGGCGCTCCGGCGCTTCCACCGGCACCAGCAGGCGTTCGATGCTGTTCTCCACAAGGGTTCGGGTCGCCGATTCGCTGGCAAGGCCACCGCGCACCAGGCACCTGGCATGGAGCACCTTCTTGAAGGCGGCATAGAGACTGCGGTCGGGCAGCTCCGGACTGCGCCAGAAACGGTCCAGCGATCCCTGGTGGGTGATACCGGGAACGTCGTAGACGGCGTCGCCCAGCACGATCACCGGCGTGCCCGATGCCAGCGCGAGCGTTCCCGACGTGCTGTTGACGCAGACCATGCCGATCGAATTCTCGCAAAGCGGCTGGAGGTCGCCGCCGTCGATATGCAGCACACGCCCGTCGAGACCGAAATGTGCGGCACGGCGGCGGATCGTCGAGCGCCAGTTGCGGAAGCCCACGTCGAGCGGATGCTCCTTGATCACCAGCAGCGCTTCCTTCGGCGCATGGCGGGCGAAGCTGGCGAGGACATAATCCAGCGCCATCGCCATCGACAGGAACGGCGAATGCGAGCGGATCTGGAAATCGCCGGAGAGCTGGAGCGGAAAGAGGAAGTAGGGCTTCCCGGCAATGTCCCGCAGCGTTTCCCGTGCTTGCCGGGCGCGGCGATCGCGCAGGGCGAAACGGCGTATCCAGCCGAAGCCCTCCAGAACGATCGAACCCTGGCGATGCGTGCGGTAGAAGGGGAAGCGCAGCAGCAGCCGTCCGGTCACGACGTTGTGATAATGCCAGTAGCTGTCGTGCGCGCGGCGGTTGAACGATGCGGTGATCGAAGGCAGGTCCGGGATTTCCGGCAGCTTCGCCGCGTCCGCCAGCAGGTTCTGCGGATCCCGGTCGAACGGGGAGTTTCCGTTAACCCCGTCACGCTCCAGCGTCATCCAGTCGGGACGGATGTAGCCTTCCTCGAAGACATGGAAATGAACTCCGCGAAGGCGCGCAAGTCGCATCGCCCGCATGTGCATCGGGCGGCAATCGCCGAACAGGACCACATCGGTGATCCCGTGCTCCTGCACGTAGCGATCGAAATAGAGCGGCCAGTCGCGCATGAGGCCCCGGTAATCCGTAGCCCCGTCCCGCCAGTCGCGACGGTCTCCACCGGAGAGGTTGATGCGGTGGACGGCAGCGCCGCGACGGCGCAGCTCTTCGCCCAGTGCCTGGAAGAACGGGCCCGGCGGACCTTGCAGAAACAGGAACCGGCGCTCTCCAGTGGTCAGAAGGAGATGCTTCATCGCCGGGTCATCCATCCAAGCACGCGGTTCATCCTCCCTTGAACTTCGCGCAAGCGTATAAGTCCTGATCGCACGTTGGCCTGTCCATTGGCAATCCTGTCCACCAGCGTTTCCGGACCACATGGCAGGCGCGTGACGGGGTCGAGGTAGCGGGGATAGAGAATGAGCGTAGCCGCCACCAATTCCTCCAGGGTGCGTTTTCGGGTTCGTCGGGCGGGAACCTCGCCCAGGTCGCGCGTGAGGCCCCAGCCGGCATAGAACGGCACCCCGTGCGTGACGACCTCGCGCCCGCGCATAAGGGCTTCGAACCCCGCCAGCGAGGTCAGCACATGCACGGCATCGACCCGGTCCAGCAAGGACGCGATCGAGGAGGTGCGGTCGATCTCGTCCGCAAACTCCAGCGCCCGTCCGTCCGGAACGTGGCCTTTGCGATGGCCGGCCTCGACGTCGGGATGGGGCTTGAACACGATATGCGCTTGCGGTTCATGGTCGCGGGCGCGGCGGAGCAGTTGCAGGTTGTCCAGCCCGCCGCCGCCGCGCAGCACCGAGCGGTCGTCCTCGACCTGGCCGGTCACGAGCACCAGCTTGCGGGCCTCGTGGCCATCGTCTGCCCTGTGCGCATCATTCGCAGACGCGGCATGTCCCGCATCCTGCCCGTACTTGCTGATCCCACCGGCAACGAGCCGTTCGCGCAAGGCGCGCGCGCGTTCCAGGACGGGTTCGGGGATCGTCGCTGTCTCGAGGATGATCTCCAGTTCGCTCGCCTGGGCGGGATCGAAGTGGGGACCGTTGGCATCGACCACGATTGACAGCGGCGGAACGCAATTGGCGCCCAGGCCGGTCGAGCGGATCATGCCGTCCTCGATCTCGCCCACCGCGATGCCGCGCGCTTCCAGTTCGGACAGGACATGGGCGTCGCTCCGCGCGATCCAGGCCAAGGCCCGCGCGGGATGGCCGGTCAGGGGCGCGCCATCGGCATGACGCACCGAACCCGTCCCATCCCAGAGCAGGTTGTCGGCCGTGATCCGCTTCCATCTGGCGATGCCGTAGATGGCGCCGACCGCGCGATTGGCCTCGATCAGCCTGCGCCAGCCGTCGAGCAGGTCGATGGCCTGGGCGGGCGTGATCCGGCTGCCGTCGAAGGGATCGCGGTAAGTCCAGCGGGAGAGTTCTGCGGCGACGGCGCCTTCCAGTCCCTGCGGGTCCGACAAGGCCGCGAAGCGCCCGGAACCGACGATCTCGATCTCGCATCCGCAGAGCGCGGCGATCAGCAGAAGCTCATCGTCGGCGTCGGCCACCACGCGATCGGCCTGGGCGCAGAGGCTCCAGGGATCGCTGGCCGCAGGAACCTGGGGTAGCGCTTCAAGGCCGGATATGCGTCCGCGCGAGACCACCTGCTGCATGCCGTCGCTGTCGTGAAAATGGTCGCGAAGGTGCTGGGCGACAAGGCCCGCCGCAGCCGTTCCCGAGGCGGACGCCAGCACCGTGCGGCCTTCCGGCAGGGACGGCGCCGCAGCCCAGAACTCTCCCGCCACGCGGGCCCGGCGCAGCCGATCGACGAGCGTTGCCGCGTCGGTGACGGGCGTGGTGCCGTCCTGTGCCAACGGCGATGCGCGATGGCCCGGGAAAGGAGGGATGCGCAGGAACGGTGGGCTCATCGTCCCACCTCGCGCGATGCGGTTTCGGCTGGTTCGGTCGAGAAAGCCAGCGTCTCGCCCAGGACCGACAGGCGATCGGCGGCCCAGTCCCAGGTTGCGGGCGAGGTGGCGACGATCAGGCCTTCGCGGGCTTCGTCGCAGCGATAGGGCGTGCCGTCGGCCCGGCTCGCGCGTCCGCCCGCTTCATTGAGGAACAGCACGCCGGCGGCATGGTCCCAGGGCAACGTTCGGGTGAACAGAGTCACATCGTTTTCGCCGGAGGCTACGCGCGGATATTGATCGGCGGCGCAGCGGGGGCTGTCGAGTACGTCGGCGTCCGTGGCGAGCGAGGCGATGAGGCGCCTGCGTCGTGCGGGATCGGTGAACAGGCGAGTGACGGCCACAGTGGGCCGCGCATGGCCTGTGATACCTGTGCGGAAGGGCACTCCATCGATCGTCGCGCCGCAGCCGTCCAGCGCGGCGCAGAAGCGGCCGGACAGCGGATCGAGTATCCATCCCCCCACCGGCACGCCATCGTCGACCAGTGCCACGAGCAGTCCGAAAGGCCCGGTTCCGGCGGCGAAATTGGCCGTGCCGTCAAGCGGGTCGACGATCCAGCACGTTCCCGAACCGAGTCCTTCCAGCAGGTCCGGCCGGTGATGCACGGCTTCCTCCCCGATCACCCGCGCGCCGGGGATCAGCCCGGCAAGGTGTTCGCACAGGATCGCCTCGGATTCGCGGTCGGCCGCGGTCACCGGCTCCGTCTCGCCGGGATGCGCGCCCTTGTCGGCGACGGGCATTGCGCCAGCCGTGCCGAATCGCGGCATGATGGCGCGGCGCGCGGCATCGCGCATCACCTGCTCGACCGCAGGCGTAAGGCTTTGGTCCATGATCAGTGGGCCTCGGTCCCGTTCGATCGGCCGGTCACGGATGGCCGATCTCTCCATGCGTGTCGACACGAATGGAGGTGTAGGGAAGCTGAATGTGGTCGAGCACCGAATGCGCCGCCTTGCCGAAGCGCGAGTTGGAATTGCCGAAGAACAGCTCACCCACGTTCAGGCCGAGGCCGAAGAACAGGTGACGCTTCGGTTCGATACCCTTGTCGCGATCGCTGTTGAGGAAGTCGCTGGCGTAATAGCCCACCTGGAAATCGACATAGCGCAGCGGCGTCTTGCGCAGGCTTTCGAAGCCGGCGGCCTTCAGCGAGAGCATGAAGCGCTGCTGTTCGTAGTGCTCCTTGCCGACATGGCTGTAGATCTGGTGGTTCGGCATGATCTCGATCTTGAAGGCGATCTTTTCCTTCAGACCAGGCACTGTATTGCGCAGAACCGACAGCGCCGCGCCGCTGACGTTCATGGCGATGTCCTGCATCGAATAGCCGCTGTCCGGCTCGATGGCGTCGGACACTTCGTTGATCGCCATCAGGCCCGCCGCGAGAATGCCTGCGGTGAGGGCATCGCCCTCGGAGGCATTGGTGTTCTTGTGCAGGCGCGCGTGGAGGATGTCCGCGATCAGATAGGTGTTGAAGGCATGGGTGAGCTTATCCATGCCGAGACTGGTGGTGTTCTTGCCGAACCAGCCTTCGTCCTTGAAATGGAACGAGGTGGTTTCCTTGGTCAGCTTCGGGATCGTCTGCGCGCCCATGTAGATGGCCAGGATCGCCAGTTCGGTCTTGATCGTGCCGGCCTGCTTGAAGAAGCCGCGATACTGGGCGTATTCGCGCGGGACATGGCCGGTGCCGTTGAGGCTCACTCCGGGCGGCAGCGAGGCAGCGGGGCCTGAAATCACGGTACTTGCAACAGGCGCCGTATCCGCCGGACCATAGGCGTCTTCGGCGATCGTCTTGCCCGGTTCAGGCGCGGCGAGGGAGAGGGCCGTCAGGTTGGGCTCGGCGTGGGGAGCGGCGATGTCCGCCAGGTTCCATTGCCGTACCGAGCCCGGTTGAGGATTGTTCGGATCGAATGGGGATGCCGGTGCCGGAATCTCCATCAAGGCGGGAGCGCCGGCATTCGAAACCTCCGCACCGTCGAAGGCATCGGCCCAGGCGGGCGTTGCCGGCAGGCATGCGGCCAGCGCCAGAACCGCCCGGCCGCGGTAACCCATCCTCATCAATTTTCGTACCCTGAAACGTTATGCCAAATTACCGGCCAAATTGCAGGCGAGCCGTATTTCGGAGACGCAAGAGCCACGAAATCAGTTGCCAGCCACCTGTCAAAGGGGCCATTGCCTAACCCCCCGAAATCGGTAGCCCTCTTCATATGATTGTTCTCAAGCCGGTCAAGTCGTTACTCATGGCGCCGCTCTGGATATTCCAGCTGGGCACCTCGGCGAAGAGTTTTCTCGATAATCCTCTGCTCGGTTCGCAGCGCCTGAACCGTCTTGGCCTGCACCGGGCGCGGGTGCGCTTGGCGGGAGCGCTCTGTGCGTGGCGGCGACGGCGGCTGGCGCGCAAAGTGCGGGCCGACTGGCGCGAGGCCTTCGATCGCGACGGCTTCGTGGCGATCGAGAACGTGATACCGGCGGAGCAGTTTGCGCCGCTGCGCGCCGCCATCCTCGGCTACGAAGGCGAGGCGCGGGAGATGCGGCAGGGCGATGCGATCACGCGTCGTCTTGCGATCGACCCCGCGATGCTGCGTTCCATCCCCGAACTCCGCCGTCTTCTGGAGCGCGACGATCTCAAGGCGCTGTTCCACTACGTCGCGGGATTCCGCATCGCGCCTTTGCACTATGTCCAGACGATCGTGACGCACGATGCCAGCAATGAAGCGGACCCCCAGGAGGCGCTTCATGCCGATGCGTTTCATTCCTCGCTGAAGTCCTGGCTGTTCCTGAACCCGGTTCCGGCCGACGAGGCGCCCTTCACTTTCGTGCCGGGATCGCATCGGCTGACCCCTGCGCGGCTGGATTGGGAATATCGCCGCAGTCTTGCCGATCCGAAAGCGATCGATCGCCTTTCAGCCCGCGGGTCGCCGCGCGTGGGGCAGGACGACCTTTCCGATATGAAGCTGCCGCAGCCGCGCCCCATGGCTGTCGCGGCGAATACCCTGGTCGTGGCCGACACCCTGGGTTTTCACGCCCGAGGGGGCTCGGTGCGCCCGATCGAGCGGGTGGAGATCTGGTCCTATTCCCGGCGCAATCCCTTCGTCCCGTGGCTGGGGGGCGATCTGCTGAGCATTCCGGGTCTGGCCGAGCGTCGAGTCGGCTGGCTCTGGGCGCTGCGGGACCGGTTCGAGAGCGTGGCCGGACAGCCCTGGCGCAGCGCCGGTCGACGCCGCGCGATAGATGCGCGCAACTGAAACGGCGCACTCGCCCTCGCGATATTGCTGTTGCCGCAGGGTAACAGTTTAATTGAGAAACTATAGCTTCCTGCTACTTGCCGGAGCTTGTGCCAATTTTGCGACAGGTCGAGGAAATCAGGGATATCGTGGGGTTTACATAAGAGGTCGTGCTGCGTAGCACAAAATCGCGGACTGTGCGGACGTACAACAGTTCATGTCAGAACTGTGGCGTTGTGCACTGCAGCCAGCAAGGTGTAGGCGATGCGCGATAATCGAAAGCACGCGACCAGGGGGTTTAAGTTGTCGAATTCGGTCGTCCCGATCACCGTCGGGGCCAGCAATCTCATTGTATCTCGAGCACGCGAAGTCATCGATATAGAGGCGCGCACCCTGGATAACCTGGCAGCATCGCTGGGCACGAGCTTCACCAAAGCCTGCCAGCTGCTTGCCGGGGCAACCGGGCGAATCGTGGTGGCCGGCGTGGGCAAGTCGGGGCATATCGCGCGCAAGATCGCCGCAACGCTTTCCGCCACGGGCTCGCCGGCGATGTATCTCCATCCCGGAGAAGCCGCTCATGGCGATCTCGGCATGGTGGTCGAGGGTGACGTGGTGCTGGCGATTTCCAACTCGGGAAACACCGCCGAACTTCAGGTCCTGTTCGATCACGTGGAACGCTGCGGCATTCCCGTGGTGGGCATGACGTCCTATGCCGATTCGCTGGTCGAGCGCCGATCCGACGTCTGCATCCTGCTGCCCGTCGCCACCGAGGCCTGCCCTTCCAATATCGCGCCCACCAGTTCGACCACTCAGCAGCTCGCCTTGGGCGATGCGATCGCCATGGTGCTCATGGACATGCAGGGCGTGTCGAAGGAAAGCCTCAAGGCGCTTCATCCGGGCGGCTCGATCGGCTTGCGGCTGGCTTCGGTAAGCCAGCTCATGCACGGCAGCGACAAGCTGCCGCTGGTCGATCTCGACTTGCCGATGGACGACGTCATCACCTGCATGACATCGATGGGCTTCGGCATTGCCGGCGTGGTCGATGCTGCGGGCCGACTGGTGGGCATCATTACCGATGGCGACCTGCGGCGGCATTTCAAGATGCTGGACCAGGTCCGCGCGCGTGAGGTCATGACACCGCGACCCAAGATGCTTCGCGCCGACATGGCGGCCGAGGATGCCTTGCGCTTCCTCAACGATGCCCAGATCACCTGCGCCTTCGTCGTCGGAGAGGATGGCCCGCGCTGCGCCGTCGTCGAGGACGAGATGGTGGCCACGATCAACCAGATCCCGATCGGCATCATCCATCTCCACGATTTCCTGCGCTCGGGGCTGAGCTGAACCTTTGACTTCCTCCAGTTTTGCAATCGTCATCCCGGCGCGCTTCGCGTCGAGCCGCTACCCCGGAAAGCCGCTCGTAAGGCTGACCGGGGCAACCGGCGAAGAGCGCAGCCTGATCCGCCGCAGCTGGGATTGCGCCATGAGCGTGCCCGGCTCGACCGGCGTCTGGGTGGCCACCGACGACGATCGGATCGCCGCCGAAGTGGAAAGCTTCGGCGGGCAGGTCGTCATGACGTCTCCGGATTGCGCCAATGGCACCGAACGCTGTGCCGAGGCGATAGCCAGGCTGGGACCGATCGCCGATGTCGTCGTCAATTTGCAGGGGGATGCACCGCTTTCCCCGGCGGGCGTGGTGCCCGCGCTGGTGGAAAGACTGCATCAGGATCCCGAGGCGATCATGGCCACACCGGCGGTGCGTGCCTCTCGCTCGGTCTATGAGCATCTGGTGCAGGATCAGGCCGAGGGCCGGGTCGGCGGCACTACGGCCGTGATCGACGGACGCGGGCGCGCGCTCTATTTTTCGAAGCGCGTCCTGCCCTATCTTCCGGCGGAAGCAGCCGCGCGGGAGTTCCCGCCGGTCCATCTGCATCTCGGGCTCTATGCCTATCGCCGGGAGGCGCTGGAACGCTACGTTGCCGCACCCGCATGCGAGCTGGAGCTGCTGGAGGGTCTGGAGCAGCTGCGTTTCCTCGATCTCGGCCTGCCGGTCTCGGTGGTGACGCTCGATCCGCTGTCGTGGGATGCGATCGAGTTGAACAATCCCGGCGACAAACCCGTGATCGAGCGCATTCTCCAGGAGCGCGGGATCGCCTGAGACGGGGCTCAGGCCCGCGTCCTTTCCCTCAGTCGATGTCGAGCGGCGAGAAGCCCTTCACCAGCCGGTCGATGGCCTGAACCTGCTCCAGATAAGCGCGCAGGCGGTCGAGCGGCAGGGCGCAGGGGCCATCGCAGAGCGCCTTGTCCGGATCGGGATGCGCTTCCAGGAACAGTCCCGCGATGCCCAGCGCCATGCCCGCGCGGGTCAAGGCGGCAGCCTGGGTGCGGCGACCGTCGGCGCTGTCCGTTCGCCCACCCGGCCGCTGAAGCGCATGGGTGGCGTCGAAGACGACAGGCGCCATGGCCTTCATCTCGTCCATCCCCAGCATGTCGACCACCAGGTTGTTGTATCCGAACGAGGAGCCGCGCTCGCAGAGCAGCACGCGGCCGTTGCCCGCATCCTCGCACTTGCGGATGATGTGGCGCATTTCCTGCGGCGCCAGGAACTGCGGCTTCTTCACGTTGATGACTTTGCCCGTGCGGGCAAGCGCGACCACCAGATCGGTCTGGCGCGCCAAGAAGGCGGGAAGCTGGAGTATATCGGCCACTTCGGCCACCGCTTCGGCCTGGAACGGCTCATGGACATCGGTCAGGACCGGAACGCCGAACCGGTCCTTCACTTCGGCGAGGATTTTCATGCCCTCGTCCAGCCCGGGTCCTCGGAACGACGAGATCGAGGAGCGGTTCGCCTTGTCGAAGCTGGCCTTGAACACGTAGGGAATGCCGAGTTCGCCCGTCACCCGCACGAATTCTGCCGCCACGTCCATCACCGCCTCGCGGCTCTCCATGACGTTCATCCCGCCGATCAGCACGAAAGGCCGGTCGTTGGCGAAAGTCAGGTTCGGAAGCAGGGAAACGGAGGGAATCATGTCTGGCATTCTGTCCTCGTGATGCAGGCGGTGGGCCGTCGCCGGGGGGGCGGCCGGCGTCAAGTGGTTTCCGTGTCTTCCCCTTGACGTTCACCGATCACTCCAACTGTGGTTTTCGAGCGATCGAGGCTTCGCGCATGCGGCAAGGACGGCTATTCAGGAAGCCTCATCCCTCCATCACGTCACGAGGATATTTCATGCCCCATCCCATTGGCATCGACATGCGCACGGTCGCGGGCATGGGCCCCATCGATCACGTTCGCCTCGCCACCGACATGGGCTGCAAGGCGGTATCGATGGGTCTTGAGCAGACGGGCCAGTCCCATCGCTACGCCCCGTGGTCGCTGCGCGAGGATGCGGCGCTTCGGCGTGAGGTGAGGGCGGCCCTCTCCGACGGTGGCCTGCGCATCGGCCTGGGCGAGGGGATCAACGGTTCTGCCAGTATCGCGCCCGATGCGCACGCGGGCGACCTCGACCTTTTCGCCGAACTGGGCACGCGCCGTATCGGTGCGCGCGACAACGGGCTCGAACGCGATCGCGCCTTCGATTACATGGCCCGCCTCGCCGAGATGACGCGCGAACGCGACATGGACTTCGCCTTCGAATTCTCGCCGGTCATGACCTTCCGCAACTTGCAGGAGGCGCTCGCGCTGGTGGCGCACATCGGGCAGGACCGGGTCAGCGTGACGGTGGATGCCATGCACTTCTTCCGCACCGGCGGAAAGGTGCGGGAACTGGCGGAACTCGATGCGGCGCTGATCGGCCATGTCCGTCTCTGCGACGGTTTGCTCAAGGGCGAGGGAGACTACGCGGCTGAACTCGAAAGCGGTCGGCTGATTCCCGGTGAGGGCGAACTACCGCTGCGCGAATTCGTCGATGCCTTGCCGCGTGGGAAGACGCTGGGGCTGGACCTGTCGCTTCCGCAAGCCGGGTTGGGCGTCGAGGCTGCGCGCGACTATCTGGTGGAAGTCGTCGCCCGCACGCGCGCCCTGCTGGCCTGAAAATAGCGGGGCCGGCGATTCATCGCGCGTCGGCCAGGATCATCTCCGCGCCTTTCTCCGCGATCATCATGGTGGGGGCATTGGTATTGCCCGAGGTGATCGTCGGCATCACCGAGGCATCGACGACGCGCAGGCGGTCTATGCCCGAGACGCGCAGGCGGGCATCCACCACGCTTCCCATCGCCGCCGTGCCCACCGGATGGAAGATGGTTGTGCCGATGGATGCGGCGGCGCGGCGCAAGTCTTCCTCGGTGGTGAGGTCCGATCCGGGGCGCAGTTCCTCGGGCGCGTAGCGGGCCAGCGCCGGCCGGGCGACGATCTCCCGCGTCAGGCGAATCGACTGGGCGGCTACTGCGCGATCTTCCTCGGCCGAGAGATAGTTCGGGCGGATGCTCGGCGGCGCGGCGGGATCGTGTCCGGTCACATGGGTGCTGCCTCGGCTCTCCGGGCGCAAGTTGCAGACGCTGGCGGTGAAGGCGGGAAAGGGATCGAGCGCGCCGCCGAAGGCTTCCAGGCTGAGTGGCTGGACGTGATACTCCAGGTTGGGCGTGGCGTAGCGCGGGTGACTGCGGGTGAAGACGCCGAGCTGGCT
This sequence comes from Novosphingobium sp., assembly GCF_032093395.1. Classification (GTDB taxonomy): domain Bacteria; phylum Pseudomonadota; class Alphaproteobacteria; order Sphingomonadales; family Sphingomonadaceae; genus Novosphingobium. The sequence continues at coordinate 19,372 of NZ_DAMDBA010000051.1, read as the reverse complement.
GGGCGCCATAGCCATGGGGCCGCTGCGCCGCAGCGCGTATTCGAGCCCGATCAGGGCCTTGCCTAAGAGATTGGCGGCGCGCTGGTTCAGCGTGGGCACCCCGGCTACGCGCCAGGCGCAGCGCAGTTGCAGGTGATCCTGAAGATTCTCGCCTACGCGGGGGAGTTCCACCAGCGTGTCCATGCCCAGGCCGGATAACCGGGCCCCGCTGCCTACCCCGCTGCGCTCCAGAATGGCCGGTGAGCCGATGGCGCCCGCCGAGAGCACCACCTCGGCCCGAGCCCGCACCGTCCGCGTCTGGCCTCCCAGGGAATAGGTTACGCCCGTTGCCCGACCGTCCTCGATCAGGATGCGGTCCACGCTGGCGCCCGTTTCCACTTTCAGGTTTGCACGGCTGCGCACCGGCTTCAGAAAGGCGTCGGCCGCGCTCCAGCGCCAGCCGCCGCGCTGGGTGACCTGGAAGAAGCCCGATCCCTCGTTGTCGCCCCGGTTGAAATCCGGCACTTGCGGGATTCCCTGTTGGCTGCACGCTTCCTGGAAGGCTTCGAGAATGTCCCAGCGCAGGCGCTGCTTCTCCACGCGGATTTCCCCACCGCTGCCGTGGAAGGGACCGGCGCCTTCGTAGTGGTCCTCGGCGCGGGTGAAGTAGGGCAGCACGTCTTCCCAACCCCAGCCAAGCGCTCCGGTCTGGCGCCAGTGATCGTAGTCGGCGGCTTGCCCGCGCATGTAGATCATGCCGTTGATGGAGGAACTGCCGCCCAGTACGCGGCCGCGCGGATACTTGAGGCTGCGGCCGCCCAGCCCTTCTTCGGCATCGGTGGAGAGGCACCAGTCGGTGCGGGGATTGCCGATGCAGTAGAGATAACCCACCGGAACGCGGATCCAGATGTAATCGTCCTTGCCGCCCGCTTCGAGCAGCAGCACGCGGCGGCGTGGATCCGCGCTCAGCCGATTGGCGAGCACGCATCCGGCGCTTCCACCGCCTACGACGATGTAATCGAACTCTCCCATGACCATGGGCTAGGCCGGAGGCTGGCCGCGATCAAGCATTCCGGAATTTCGGCGCGAAACCCGCCCCTGCGATGGCGCAAAGCGGTGGCCGGAAGTCCACCCGCAAAGGTGGCTGCGAAAAGTTGCAGCATCGGATCATTAAATTCCTGCAACACTCTGTCATCCGTCTCGAACATGGCGAATACACCCGCCACCGAACGCAGTATCGGACGAGTAAGGAAGGGCGCTCAGGCGTCGTTCGTACGGGGGCCGTCGATGCAGGGGATCGATCTTTCGTCGGGGGGCGAGGATCGATCCGGGGCGGGAGCGCGGCCATTCCGCGCTCGGGACACGCTTCCATCGACGGCTCATTTTTTCCGTTTTACGGCGCAGTCCCGAGAGTTCGGCCAGCAGGCTGCTGGGCATTGGCCGGCGTCAGGTGATGGGGATCGGGGCGGCTCCAAACGCTGATGGAAAGCCACAGGATCACGATGGCGATAGCGAAGACGCCGAAGATGGCCGCCAGGATATGGGGCAATATCGGGAGTGTCGCGCTGTTCGTATTGCGGGGCGCCGACAAGAAATCGCCGTTGCCTATGTCGGTCGAGCCAGTGTGGGCCGGAATCGTATCGATCTGATCCTGCATACCGTTCGCATCCTCTTCGCAGAAGATTCCTCACCGTCTTTAGACGGCGTCGGTTCTTCTCGTTTCTCCCGAAGACAGATCACGGCAAGATCGCCTTGCAAGCAAGCGAATTATGCACCTGGGTCCGCGTCACTCTAAACCCGGGCATGTTTCAAACGGGCTGTTAACCCCCAAGGGCGTGTTCCTCGGCCGTCACCGGATGGCCCTGCGGAGGCGGTTGTTCCCACCAGGCTCTGGAAATCCAGATCGCGGACATCGCCAGTATCGCAAGAATGAGGCTGGCCAGCAGAACGTAACGCACGATGTGGGGCGTGCTGCCTGATCGGGCTTCGTCCTCGTCCAGATGTACTTCATCGCCGACGCGTTGCATCTCGACTCTCCCGTGGCCCGAAGTCATGCCCGAAGTCTTGGGGAGCGGCTGCACGGCCGCTATACAATGAGGGCCAATGGTCAAGAACGCGCGGAACCGGGTTTGAGTTCCCCTCGCGATCCTATGCGCCGTTGTCTTTCAGGAGACGCAGGGTCCGATCGTCCCGCAGCCCCTCGAAAAAGCCGTCCAACGCGCGGGAAAAACGTTCTCCCCCGTTCCCGCCCCGGGCCGCCGCCTCGAACAGCGTCATGGAACTGCGGAATTTCAGGGCATCAAGCTCGCCGAGGATGGCGGAGGCGTTGCGACGCCCGAGCCAGGCGAGCATGAGGTTGGTGCATTGATCGAGCCGCGCCTTCAGCAGTGGCTCGGCAAGGTAGGCGCGCGCTTCGGCCATGCCATCGATTGCGTAGCGCCGTGATGTTTCGCTTTGCCCAAGGCCGGCCACTTGCGGAAAGATATACCAGATCCAGTGGCTGCGCTTACTGCCTTGCTCCAGCTCGGCGACGACGCGCTCGTAGTCTTGCGACTGGGCTTCGATAAAGCGCGCCAGCCCGGTCACCGTCAGCTTCCGCCGGGGGCCGTATTCCCGCTACGAGGCGGTTCGGGACTCTGGACGCCGGGTTGTTCCTGGGGATCGACCTCGCCGCGCTGCACGGCCTCGCGGGTATCGGCCGGGCCGCCGGTATCGTCGGGAGCCTTGACTGCGCCGAATATCCAGATCGCCGACATCGCGACGACAGCAAGCACCAGGCTGATGAGCAGGACGTAACGGACGACATTGGGCGTCGCGCCGGCACGGGCATCGGTCTTGTCGACGTGGATTTCCTCGCCACGGGTTTCCATGGGCATCTCCCGGTTCTCGGCGGCGGCATGACCGTCCGCGGCCGTTCTTCCGGGATCAACGCGTGACGACCGGGGCCGTTCCGAGGGCGCGAAATGCATCGAAGGGGCTGGATGCGGTTGCATCCGGCCCCTTCGTCATGCCCCAGTCGGGATGATCAGGCGCGATGATCAATCGCGCAGCAGTTCGTTGATGCCGGTCTTCGAGCGGGTCTGCGCGTCCACCGTCTTGACGATCACGGCGCAGTAGAGCGACGGTCCGGGGGTGCCGTCCGGCAGCGGCTTGCCGGGCAGCGAGCCGGGGACGACCACCGAATAGGGCGGAACCTTGCCGATGTGGACTTCGCCGGTCGCACGGTCGACGATCTTGGTCGAGGCGCCCAGAAACACGCCCATGGAGATCACCGCGCCTTCGCCCACCACCACGCCTTCGGCCACTTCCGAACGGGCGCCGATGAAGCAGTTGTCCTCGATGATCACCGGACCGGCCTGGAGCGGCTCAAGCACGCCGCCGATGCCGACGCCGCCCGAGATGTGGACGTTCTTGCCGATCTGGGCGCAGGAACCGACGGTGGCCCAGGTATCGACCATGGTGCCTTCGCCGACATAGGCGCCGATGTTCACGAAGCTGGGCATCAGCACCACGTTCTTCGAGATGAAGGTGCCGCGGCGGGCGACGGCGCCCGGAACCACGCGGAAGCCGGCCTTGCGGAAGTCCTCGTCGGCCCAGCCTTCGAACTTGACCGGCACCTTGTCGAAGGCGGGCGCGCCACCGGCGCCGTGGGCGACCGGGGCGTTGTCGTTCAGGCGGAACGAGAGCAGCACGGCCTTCTTCAGCCACTGGTTGACCTTCCAACCGCCGTTTCCGTCCGGTTCCGCGACGCGGGCGGCGCCCGATTCGATAAGGCCGAGCGCTTCATCGACGAGCTTGCGCACATCGGCGCTGGCAGGGGTGACGGTGTCGCGCGCATCCCAGGCGGCTTCGATCGCGGTTTCGAGTTCGGACATGTTCGCGTCTCCAGAAGGTCGGCCAAAAGGCAGGTTTGCTGGCGCGCCTAGAGGGTGCGACCGGGGAGGACAAGAAAGAAGGATGCGATATGCATAAGCAGGGAGCATAAGCGGGGCAGGCGATCCGCCCGGTGCGTTTGAAAGATGCTCCAGAGAGCATTTTTCTTACCGCATTCCCGCGCCCCCAATTTTCAAACATCTTCTTCAGCGCACCGGCGTGAGCTGGGCCGAATCGATGTGCCAGCGCAACTGGCCCGGTGTGGCGCCCTCCACGTCGTTCACCCGCCGGATCACGTAAGTGCCGCGAAAGCGTTGCCGGGTGCCGTCATCCAGCGTGGCATCCACCGTCACCGGGACCGGCTGGTAGATCGAACCCGCGCCCGCGTCGCCCGGCTCCAGCGTGCCGATGGTGACGTGGGTGGAGCGGGTATCGGCAAAGCCGGCAGCGAAGCGGTCCATCGTCTGGTTCGGTGGGCCATCGTCGCCCCACTGCTGCCAGGCCGTGCCGAAGTCGCGGGCATTGAGCGCCGAATAGTAGCGTTCGACTACGGCGGCGGCGGCTTCCTTGCTCTGGGGGTCGATCCCGCATTCCGGCATCGGATCGTCCTTGGAAGCGAACAGCGAGCAGCTGCGGGCGACCTCGTTCTCGATCATCGCGCAGCTATTGGCGACATTGCAGGGCGGGCGCGTGGCGGGAGAAACCTGTCGGCACAGGTCGGCGCGTTTCTGCGCGGCGGTGGCACCGATCTCGTCCGCGCAGGAAAGCGGCCCGGCGCTCGCCTTGGCGGACGGCGTCATGGCCGGGGCTTCGGTGGAAGCCGGGGCGAGGCTTGCATCTGCCTGGGCGGCAGGCGCGGGCGTGGTCGCTTCCTCTTTCGGGGACGGACCGCAGGCGCCGAGGGCAAGAAGGCAAACCCAGGGGAGGATGCGTCCCGATAGCATTCGTCGTGCGGTCATGATCGTCTTCCCTTTCCGGCCGGGCTGGTCCGGCCGGGCTGGGCCTTTCCTCGACTATCTACGCACGAGGAAGGCGCAAGTGCCCGCCGGAAAGACAAAACCGCGGCTGGAAAATGCGAAACCGCGGCTAGAAAGGCGAAACCGCTTCAGGGCGCCATGAGTTCGCGCACGAAGCCGATCAGTCCGGTCTGGCGGGCGCGGCGCATGCGTTCGGCGGCGAGGATCTTCTTCACCTTCTCGAAGCAGGCTTCGATGTCGTCGTTCACCACGACATAGTCGTAGCCGTCCCAATGGCTGATTTCCGAGCGGGCACGTTCCATGCGGGCGGCGATCACTTCCATCGAATCGGTGCCTCGCCCGGTCAGGCGGCGACGCAGTTCGTCGATGCTCGGCGGCAGCAGGAACACCCGCACGACGTCGCGCTCCAGCTTCTGGTAAAGCTGCTGGGTTCCTTGCCAGTCGATGTCGAAAAGATAGTCCTGCCCGTCCTTCAGGCCGGCCTTCACCTGCGCCTTCGGCGTGCCGTAGCTGTGCCCGAAGACATGCGCCCATTCCAGGAACTCGCCTTCATCGACCATGCGATCGAATTCGGCCTTGCTGACGAAGTAGTAGTCCTTGCCGTCCACTTCGCCCGGACGCGGCGCGCGGGTGGTGCAGGAAACCGAGTTGCAGATGTGCGAATCGTGTTCGAGCAACATGCGCGAGATCGTCGTCTTGCCCGCACCGGAGGGCGAGGACATGATGAGCATAAGGCCGCGCCGGGAAAGCGTGTCGGCGGGATTGTCCGGAGAATTGACCATGTGCCCCGATGCCGCCGGCAGGCGCGCAAATCAAGGGGGTGCGTTTCCGTCGTCCCGGACTTGATCCGGAACCGCTGGCGAATCTTTAGGCGCAAGATCGCGGCAAAGGCGCCCAGCCTACAGGTGCGCTGGTCACGGCCAGCGGTCCCGGATCAAGTCCGGGACGACGTCACTTCGCGTTTACGACGTCTCTTGGCGATCATTTGGTGAGCGTCGGCACCAGATCCGATTCGCCTTCGCCTTCTTCCGCCATATCCGCGATCTGGCTTTCGCCGCGCGCCCGTTCCTTGCGCGCCCTGCTACGTTCGAACAGCGTCTTGGCGGCAAGTCCGCCGACCACCAGCGCGGCGCCGGGGACCGATCCCAGGGCCATGCGGGCAATCATGGTGTGGACCATGGACTGGGTGAAGGAGCGCCCGCGCAGGATCTGCTTGGCTTTCTCCGGGGTGTAGCGCTTGCCGAGCAGGGCATGCTCCATCGCGCGCCGGGCAAGGAAGGTGCCTCCACGCAACGCGATGTCGGCAATGGCAAGATTGGTGGCGGTATTTGGACTGGGGCCGCTGAGGGTAACGGCCCTGTCCCTCGCTTTCGCGGCAGTGTCCTTGGCTTTCACGGCAGTATTCTTCACTGCCGTGCCAGCCTTGCTTACGCCATTCCCGACGCTTTTTCCCAGTTTCGCGGGGACTCTGGTGACGCCCATGGATCTTTCTTTCCCGGGCCTTTGCCTGCCCGCCTTACTTCTTCTTGCCGAAATCGACCGAAACGACGTTCGATCCGTCTTCGCTGGGAGTAATGCGCGAGGCAACGTCGCGTTCCGAATCGTTCTCCGGGGCGGAAAGCTCGTCTTCCTCGTCGTCGTCGGACATGGCCTGGAACTGGAGGCCGAAATCCACCGCCGGATCCACGAAGGCAGTGATCGCGGAGAAGGGAATCACCAGCTTGGCCGGGAGCTGGTTGAAGCTCAGGCTCACGGTGAAACCGTCTTCGCGCACCGCCAGATCCCAGAACTTGTTCTGAAGGACGATGGTCATCTCGTCCGGGAACCTTGCCCGCAGTTCGGCAGGGATGGACACCCCTGGCGCTCCGGTCTTGAAGGTGATGTAGAAGTGGTGGTTCCCCGGCAGGATGCCGTTTCCGGCTTCGACCTGGCCGAGAACGCGGCCCACGACGGCGCGCAGGGCCTCCTGCACGATCTCGTCGTAGGGGATAAGGCTGTCTGGTGGCGTATCGTTCATCGCGCCCTTGGTGCTCATGCTTCCAGTGTCGGTCAAGCGGCTTAAAGCGTAAAATAGCACGTTCCGACGGGTTTTCCCTAGGTCGTTTGGATCGAGTGCGACCGAAGATTACTCAGGAAACGCTTTTCGCGCACACTTGGTGCCGCGTGGAATTGATTCCCTGACGCACAGGTCTATAGGCCCTGCCATGCGCACCGCCTCGATCATCCGCAAGACTCACGAGACCGACATCGCCGTGGAGGTGAACCTCGACGGCACGGGGGCCTATCAGGTCTCCACAGGGATCGGCTTCCTCGACCATATGATCGAGCAGTTCAGCCGCCATTCGCTGATCGACATCGCCTGCCGCATCAAGGGCGACCTTCATGTGGACCAGCACCACACCACGGAAGACAGCGCCATCGCCATCGGCCAGGCGATCAGCCAGGCCCTGGGCGACCGCGCGGGGATCGGCCGCTACGGCGACGTCCATTCGCCGATGGACGAGGCGCTGAGCCGCGTCTCGCTCGACATCTCGGGCCGGCCCTGGCTGGTCTGGAAGGCGGGCTTCACCCAGGACAAGCTGGGCGAGTTCGACACCGAGATGGTGGAACACTGGTTCCACTCGATCGCGCAGGCCGTGGGCATCACCCTGCATATCGAGCTTCTCTACGGCACCAACAATCACCACATCTGCGAAGGCATCTTCAAGGGCTTCGCCCGCGCGATGCGCACCGCCGTCGAACTGGACCCGCGCAAGGGCGGGGCAATCCCTTCGACCAAGGGCATTCTCGGACAGGAATCGTTGTAATGGCCAGCTTCATCATCTCCCTTCGTTACACCGCCCCGATCGAGGATGTGGACGGCCTGCTGGCTGACCATGTCGCCTGGCTGAAGGGCAACCACGCCGCAGGCCATTTCCTGGGCTGGGGCCGCAAGGTGCCTCGTGACGGCGGGCTGATCCTGGCGCGGGGCGAAAGCCGCAATGCCGTGGAACTGCTGGCCGCCGAAGATCCCTTCGTGGCGGGCGGCGTTGCCGAGTTCGAAGTGATCGAATGGGCGCACGGTTTCTTGGACGACAGCATCGCCGGTCTCGCCGGATGACCCTGGCGCTGATCGACTACGGCGCCGGCAACCTCTATTCGGTCGCCAATGCGCTGCGGGCGGCCGGTGCGGACAATGTGGTCGTCACCGCCAGCCCCGACGTGGTGCGTGCGGCGGACCGCATCGTCCTGCCGGGTGTCGGTTCCTTCCGGTCCTGCGCCGAAGGTCTCTGGGGCATTCGCGGCATGGTGGAGGCGATGACGGAGCGCGTCCATGTCGGCGGCGCGCCGTTCCTGGGCATCTGCGTGGGCATGCAGCTTCTCGCCACCCGCGGTCTTGAGCACGGCGTGACGCGGGGGCTCGACTGGATCGGCGGGCAGGTGCAGATCATCGATCGCACCGATCCCGCCATCAAGATTCCGCACATGGGCTGGAACGACGTTTCGCTGGGCCGCAAGGATCCCGCGCAAGGACTGATCGAGCCCGGCGAGGCCTATTTCCTGCACTCCTACCACTTCCAGCCCGAGGACGGCGCGCATGTGGCGGCGATGACCGACCATGGCGGCGGCCTTGTCGCTGCGGTGGCCAGGGACAATGTCGTAGGCGTGCAGTTCCACCCCGAAAAGAGCCAGGCTTACGGCCTCGCGCTGCTTTCCCGTTTCCTCGAATGGAAGCCCTGAGATGATCGTTTTTCCCGCCATAGATCTGAAGCAGGGGCAGGTCGTGCGCCTGGCCGAAGGCGACATGGACCGTGCTACCGTCTATGGCGACAACCCCGCCGCGCAGGCGATGCTTTTTGCCGAAGCCGGATCGCAGTACCTCCATGTCGTCGATCTCGACGGTTCCTTCGCGGGCCGGGCCGAGAACCGCGAGGCGGTGGAGGCCATTCTCGAAGCGTTCCCCGGTCACGTCCAGCTCGGCGGCGGCATCCGTACGCGTGAGGCGGTGGCGGGCTGGTTCGATCTCGGCGTCTCGCGCATCGTCATGGGCACGGCGGCGCTGAAGGATCCGCAGTTCGTCAAGGACATGGCGCGCGAATATCCGGGCGGCATCGTCGTCGCGGTGGACGCGCGCGACGGCATGGTCGCGACCGAGGGCTGGGCAGAAGTTTCCGATGTCTCGATCGTCGACATGGCCCGCCGTTTCGAGGACGCGGGCGTGGCCTCGCTGCTGTTCACCGATATCGGCCGCGACGGCCTGCTCAAGGGCTGCAACATCGACGCCACCGTCGATCTCGCCCGCCGCACCGACTTGCCGGTGATCGCCAGCGGCGGCGTGAAGGGCCTCGACGACATTCGCCTGCTGGCGGTGCACGCGAACGACGGCATCGAGGGCGTCATCACCGGACGGGCGCTCTACGACGGCCGCCTGGACCTTGCCGCCGCGATCGCGATGGCGGAGAAGGCGTGAACGAGAACCGCCTCGTCGCCGTCCTGGCGCTGGCGATCTTCGTGCCGGGCGCGATCTTTGCCCTGCGCGACTTCCGCAAGGGCAGGGCGCGGCTCATGCTGTTCAGCCGCGCGCGCTCGAAAGTGGAAGCGGCGCGCGATGAGAGCCCGCGCAAGTTCTGGGGCTACACCGCGTTCAACTTCGCCGTCTGCCTGACGGTAGGCGTGTTCTGCGTGCTCCTGTTCTTCAAGCCGGTGGAGTAACACGATGACCGTTCGTATCCGCGTCATTCCCTGCCTCGACGTCGCCAACGGCCGCGTCGTGAAGGGCGTGAACTTCGTCGACCTTATCGACGCCGGTGATCCGGTCGAGCAGGCGCGTGCCTACGACGCGGCCGGGGCGGACGAACTGTGCTTCCTCGATATTTCCGCCAGCCACGAAGGGCGCGGCACTCTGCTCGATGTCGTCCAGCGCACCGCCGAAGTCTGCTTCATGCCGCTGACCGTCGGCGGCGGCGTGCGCACGGCAGAGGACGCCCGCGCGCTGCTGCTGGCCGGTGCGGACAAAGTGGCGGTCAATTCCGCCGCCGTCTCACGCCCCGAAGTCGTGGCCGACATCGCCGAAAAGTTCGGCTCGCAGTGCATCGTCGCCTCGGTGGATGCGCGCAAGGTCTCGTCCGGAAAGTGGGAAATCTTCACGCACGGTGGCCGCAAGGCGACCGGGATCGACGCGTTGGAACATGCCGTGAAGCTGGCAGACTACGGTGCGGGTGAACTGCTCGTGACCTCGATGGACGGCGACGGCACGCAGAACGGCTACGATCTCGAACTTACGCGGCTGATTGCCGAGAGCGTCTCGGTGCCGGTGATCGCCAGCGGCGGGGTGGGCAATCTCGATCACCTAGTGGCGGGCGTGACCGAAGGCAAGGCCAGCGCGGTGCTGGCGGCCTCGATCTTCCACTTCGGCAAGCATTCGATTGCGGAAGCCCACGCGGCGCTGCGCTCGGCCGGATTGCCGGCGCGCGGCTAGATGGCCGCCCACGTCGTCCCGGACTTGATCCGGGACCGCTGGCAGTACTTTAGACACCCCACCGCGAGCGAGGCGCGGCCCGGACAGCGGTCCCGGATCAAGTCCGGGACGACGATTTTCGCAAGGCCTGCACCGTCGATCGCCCCGGATCGGGACAGGCGCCGATGCGCACTTGTCGTTTCCAGCCGCGGCGGCAATGGTCGCCCTATCAGTCCCGCAGGAGCCTGTCGTGCGTCGCTACCCCTGCCTCTCTGCCGTCCTGGCGGCAACCCTCGTCCCTGTGCCCGCGTTCGCGGCCGATGCCACGCGGCTGCCGGAGCCGAGCGGGTTGCTCCTGCTGGCGATGGGGGTGGCGGGCGTGGTGATCGGGCGGCGCTTTTCGACCAAGCGCAAGGACTGACCCCCTCTGCCGATTTTGACCGCCTGCCGGTTTCGACGCGCTTGACCGCATCGCCCTTGCGCCGCATGGGCATGGCATGAGCAGCCCCGACACTCTCGCCCGTCTCGAAGCCACGATCGCCGCCCGCCGCGCCGCCGATCCCGACAGCAGCTACGTCGCCAAGCTCCATGCACGGGGCCTCGGCAAGATCGCGCAGAAGCTGGGCGAAGAGGCCACCGAAACCGTGATCGCCGCCCTCACCGAGGACGACCAGGCGCTCACCGGCGAGGCGGCCGACCTGATCTTCCACCTCATGGTGCTGCTCGGCGCGCGCGACGTGCCGTTCGCCGCCGTGCTGGCCGAACTGGACCGCCGCGAAGGCGTCTCAGGCATTGCCGAAAAGGCTGCCCGCCCCAGGGACTGAGCCTCCAGCCCCATCGTTTTCGACTCTCCGGGAGACACCGATGCCGATCGACCCCAAGTTGCCCTACGACGAGAACAACATCTTCGCGAAGATCCTGCGCGGCGAGCTGCCGTGCAGCAAGGTCTACGAGGACGACTTCGCGCTGGCCTTCAACGACATCCGCCCGCAGGCGCCGGTCCATGTGCTGGTGATCCCCAAAGCCGCCTATGTCTCATGGGATGACTTCACCGCCAAGGCGGACGATGCCGAAATCGCCGGGTTCATGCGTGCCATCGGCCACGTCACCCGCCAGCTGGAGCTGGACGAGCCGGGCTATCGCCTGATGGTCAACATGGGCACCAACGGGCATCAGGAAGTGCCGCATCTTCATGTTCACATCTTCGGCGGCCGCCAGTTCTTCCAGATGATCGCGGACTAGGAGGGCGAGCAAACCCCGTCGTCCCGGACTTGATCCGGGACCGCTGGCAATGCCGCGCCCAGCTCTCGGAGAGACGCTGCCTGCCTGCCCGCCCTGCACGCAAGGTTTCGCGGCCCGGACAGCGGTCCCGGATCAAGTCCGGGACGACGATTGTTTCTGCTGGAGCCGTAATTACGGCGCAATTAACCGCCTTTTCGCCTGTACACCTTGGATAAGTGCGACGAGTGGATTGCGCTACGGCCCCCTCCCGCTACACAACTCGGCAGCATGAGCAGCGATCCTCTCCCCCCCAGCGGCGTCCTCGACGGACCGCTTCACCGCTATGCGCTTCGCGTGTTCTACGAGGATACCGACGCGGGCGGGGTGGTCTATCATGCCAATTACATCCGCTGGTTCGAACGGGCCCGCTCCGACCTGCTCGACCTGCTGGGCATCGACCAGCGCGCGGCACTGGAGTCCGGCGAAGGGCTCTACACCGTCGCGGAAGTGAACATCCGTTACCTTTCGCCCGCGCGCCTCGGGGACGGGGTGGTGATCGATACCCATGCGCTGCAGGTCGGCCGGGTGAGCTGCACCCTTCGCCAAGTGGCGCGGCGCGGAGAAATTCGCCTTGCCGAGGCCACGGTAAAGGTCGGGTTCATCGGTCCTGAAGGACGACCGCGCAAACAGCCCGCCGCCTGGCAACACGCTTTCGCCTCGCTCATGCAAGAGCATCCGAGAGGACAAGAATGACTTTTGAACTGCTCGCCTCCGCCGTCACCATCGGCAGCGATTCCAACCACCTCAATCCGGTGACGCTGTTCCTCCACGCCGATATCGTCGTGCAGTCGATCATGGCGGGGCTGATCCTGGCGAGCGTCTGGGTCTGGGCCATCATCATCAGCTTCATGCTGCGCATCGGCAGCCTCAACCGCAAGTGCGCCGAATACGAGGAAGGCTTCTGGGAGGCCCAGAACTTCGAGGCCTACCAGAAGGAACGCCGTCGCGGCGACGTGCCGATGGGCAAAGTCGCGGGAGCAGGCCTGGCCGAATGGCGCCGCAATGCGGCCATGCCCAAGTTCGACCCCGATGGCGCGCGCGAGCGTATCGCCCTGGCCATGACGTCCTCGGTGGGTGAGGAAAGCGACCGCATTGCCAACCGCCTCAACTTCCTGGCGACCGTCGGTTCGGTGGCGCCCTTCGTTGGTCTGTTCGGCACCGTCTGGGGCATCATGAACAGCTTCTTCCAGATCGGCCAGCAGCAGAATTCCTCGCTGGCGGTGGTCGCGCCCGGCATTTCGGAGGCGCTGTTCGCTACCGCCATCGGCCTGTTCGCGGCTATCCCGGCGGTGATCGCCTACAACCGCTTCTCGCACCGCGTGAACCTGTTCGAATCGCGCCTCCAGCGCTTTGCCGACCGGCTGCACTCCGCGCTCACGCGTGAGCTGGAGCAGCGCTGATGGGCATGGGCGTTTCCGGCGGCGGCAGGCGAAATAGCCGACGCAGCGGCGGGGGACGTACCCCCATGGCCGAAATCAACGTGACGCCGCTGGTCGACGTCATGCTGGTGCTGCTGATCATCTTCATGGTCACCGCGCCGCTGCTCAAGGCGGCCGTGCCGATCGAACTGCCCGACAGCCGCGCCAAGGCGATGAGCGAGGAGCAGGACCAGATCACGATCTCGATCCAGCGCGATGGAACCGTCTATTACGAAACCGAAGCGCTTGCGCCGGGCGAACTGACCGAGCGCCTCGCCTCGGTGCCGGACGGTGCCGACGGCCGCAAGCCGCAGGTCACCCTGCGCGCCGACAAGGCCCTGGACTATGGCCGGGTCGTCGACGTGATGGGCGAACTGAACCACGCCGGTTTCACCTCGATCTCGCTGGTGACGGGTGTCAGCAGCGGTTCAGGCGGCTGAGTTAGGCTGGCACGATGGCAATGCTGGGATTGCGCAAGGACGAGGGGCTGGGGCTCACGCTGGCGGTCGCGCTGCATCTGGCGGTGCTGGCGGTCATAGTGCTGCGGCCCGCGCAGACCGACGTCGTGAAGCCGCCGCAGCGCATCGAGGTGACGCTGAGCGATCAGGTCGGCATGACCTCGACCTCTCCCGATCCGTTCAGCCAGGCCGCGCCGGATATCGCGCCGGAACTGGGCGAAGCGGCGCCGCCTCCGGCCCCGGCTCCCGAGCCGGAACCGCTGCCTCAGCCTGAGCCGGTTCCACCTCCTCCGGCTCCCGCGCCGCGTCCGCAGCCGCCCAAGCCGCGGCCTCAACCGGCTCCCAAGCCTGCTCCGCCCAAACCAGCGCCTCCGAAGCCGAAACCGGCGCCGCCCAAGCCCGCTCCGGCCAAGCCCAAGCCCGCGCCCCAGAAGCCTGCTGCAAAGCCTGCCGCCAAGCCGGCGCCCAGCCGCGACAGCGCCATCGACCGGATCGTCGGCAAGTCGGGTTCGGCATCGAGCAAGGCCACCACGCCGCCCAAGAAGGCAGGCGGCAGCCGCGTGGGCGCCGACTTCCTCTCGGGCGTCTCGGGGGCGACCTCGACCCAGGGCAAGGGGCAGCCGGCTGCCGCGCTTGGCCCGGCAGCGGTTTCGGCGCTGAACGGCGCGATCAGCCGCCAGCTCAAGCCGCACTGGGCAGCGCCGCAAGGCGCCGACGCGGAACTGCTGGTGACCACGGTGCGCTTCCGCCTCAACAAGGACGGCAGCCTCGACGGCGATCCGCAGGTCCTGCGTACGACCGGCCAGAACGATGCCAATTCGGCGCAGGTCAAGCGCCACCAGGAACAGGCGATCCGCGCCGTGAAGCTTGCGGCGCCGTTCAATCTGCCGGAAGACCTCTACAACGGTTGGAAGGTCATCACGACCAACTTCGACAGAAGGCTATCGCAATGAAGAAGATCATCCACATCGCTGCATTTGGCCTGCTGCTTTCCGGTTCCGCGGCGGCACTGGCGCAGAGCGCTCCGCCCGTCCAGTCGGTGCCGGAGGCGGCTCCCGCCGCTCCTGCCGCCCCTGCCGATGAGGACGGAGGCCTCCAGGTGACCGTCTCGGACGACAGCGACTGGCAGGATCTCGGCATCGCCATCACCACGTTCGCCACCGATGCCGACGTGCCCACCGGCACCAACGCCGGCTCCACCGCCGCGCTTGGCCGGGCGCTGTCGCAAGTGGTCGCCGCCGACCTCAAGAACAACGGCCTGTTCAAGCCCTCCGGCCCGGACGGCCTGCCGCAGCCTGCCTATTCGCAGGTCCAGACCCCGGACTTCCCGGTGTGGTCGGCCCGCGCCGCCAATATGCTGGTGCAGGGCTACGTTCGCGCGGGCAGTGGCGGCCAGATCACGGTCGGCTGCTATCTCTACGACGTCGCGCTCAAGCAGCAGCTGGTGAAGGGTGGCTGGCAGGTTCCGCCGTCCGACTGGCGTCGTGCCGCACACAAGTGTGCCGACATGGTCTATTCGCGCCTTTCCGGCGAAAGCCCGTTCTTCGATTCCAAGATCGCCTATATCGCCGAGACCGGTCCCAAGGACCACCGCATGAAGCGCCTGGCGATCATGGATTCGGACGGCGCCAACCACCGCTACCTCACCAGCGGTCAGTCTACCGCGCTGACCCCGCGCTATTCGCCGGACTATTCGAAGATCCTCTATCTGTCCTACCTCAACGGACAGCCGAGCATCTACGTCTACGACCTTGGCAGCAACACGCAGAAGCTGATCGCGCGCACCGGCAACCCGACGATGGCGCCGCGCTGGTCGCCGGACGGCAAGTGGGTGCTCTATTCGATGGCTTCGGGCGGCAATACCGACATCTACCGCATCTCCTCGGCAGGCGGCGGCACCCCGCAGCGCCTGACCAACACGCCGGGCATCTCGATCGGCGGCTCCTACTCGCCGGACGGCAGCCAGATCGTGTTCGAAAGCGACCGCTCGGGCAACCAGCAGATCTACGTTATGAACGCGGACGGTTCGAACCAGCGCCGCATCAGCTTCTTCGGCGGCCGCGCGGCGACGCCGGAATGGAGCCCGCGCGGAGACCAGATCGCCTTCACCCATGTGGTGGGCAACCTGCGCATCGCCGTCATGAGCCCCAGCGGCGGCGGCATGCGTCACCTCACGGATTCGTGGCAGGACGAGGCGCCCACCTGGTCGCCGAACGGCCGCATCATCCAGTTCTTCCGCACGGCCAAGGGTGCGGGCACGGCCTCGATCTGGCAGGTGGACCTCACCGGCCGCAACGAGCGCAAGCTGCCTACGCCGGTCGGCGCCTCGGACCCGGCATGGGGCCCGGTTCGCCCCTGACACTCCCATTGCACTCCCTTCATCGGGCGCCTGAAACGGAACGTCTCTGAAAAGAGACGTCCGTTCAGGTTGACAGCACTCAGAATTACACGGAACTTCACCAATCGCAGGCCATTTACAATTGGCTGCGCACTTAGGAGATTGCCTCATGCCTGCCCTCATGTACCCCCGTCATGTGAAGACCGGATCGACAATGCTCCTCATCGCCGGGGCTCTTGCCATGTCGGCATGCGCGTCGAAGGCCCCGAAGGAATTGCCGCCCGAGCCGGGCCCGGCCACCACCGCGCCGACCACCCCACCGCCGAGCGGCCCGCAGCCGGGCAGCCAAGCCGATTTCGTCGCCCGGATGATGGGCTCGGACACCATCTACTTCGAGCTGAACGAAGACAGCGTCGACGCCACCGACCAGGCCGCGCTGTCGAAGCAGGCGCAGTGGTTGCAGCAGTACCCGAGCAAGCGCGCCACCGTGGAAGGCCATGCCGACGAACGCGGCACCCGCGAGTACAACCTTGCGCTGGGTGAGCGCCGCGCCAATGCGGCCAAGAACTACCTCGTCAGCCTCGGCATCGATGCCTCGCGCATCAACACCGTGAGCTACGGCAAGGAACGCCCGGTCGCCCTGGGGTCGGACGAAGCCTCGTGGGCGCAGAACCGCCGCGCGGTGACTGTCACGATCGACTGATCGGACGTTCAGTCCCATTTCCGAAAGGCCCGGTTCGCGATGGCGAGCCGGGCCTTTTGCATGGGGCTCGTGCCATCTGCACTTGCATTGGCTTCCTCAGGACAGGTATCGCCCGTCGAATGAGTCGCGCAGGTCGATCGATGGACTGGGGTTTCCCGCGCTGGCGCAGCTATGGCAGCTCGCGCGAGGCTGCGGAGGTGCGCCTGTGCGATCGGCACGGCTGTACCGAACCCGGCAACTGTCCCGCGCCGAAAAGCCCGAACAGCCCGGATCGCTGGTATTTCTGCCAGAAGCATGCCGCGGAATACAACGCGGGATGGGACTACTTCGCCGGTCTCGATGCCGAGGAAGCGGCGCGCCGGGAATCGGATGAGCAGGCCGAAAGCGCGGGCTACAAGGAGTCGGCACATTACGGTTGGGCAGGGTCGGGAGACGGCACCCGCAGCCGCGACGAGTTGCGCGCGCTGGAGGCGCTGGGGCTGGACCCCGATGCGGAGTTCGACGCGGTTCGCAAGGCGTGGCGCACTAAGGCGAAGGAAGTCCATCCGGACGTGAAGCCGGGCGATCCGGAAGCGGCCAAGGCGTTCCAGACCTACCAGCTTGCCTACGAAGTCCTGCGCGCGGCCGAGGAACGCCGCGAGTGGAAGGGCTGAGCTAGCCTCGAAAGCAACGTCGTCCCGGACTTGATCCGGGACCGCTGGCCGTGAACGGCCCACGCATCGACAAGGCGCCTTTTCCTCAAGCTCTCGCCTAAAGAATTGCCAGCGGTCCCGGATCAGGTCCGGGACGACGGCTATCTCAACTCTATTCGCATCCACAAACACAAAGGGCGCGCCTTGCGGCGCGCCCTTCGCGTTTTACCATTGCGTGACGTGCAGTCGCTTACTTCGGCGAGAGCACCATCAGCATCTGGCGGCCTTCCATGCGCGGATAGGCTTCGATCTTGGCGATCTCGGCCACGTCTTCCTGCACGCGGCGCAGCAGGTTCATGCCCAGCTGCTGGTGCGAAAGCTCGCGCCCGCGGAAACGCAGGGTGACCTTGACCTTGTCCCCGTCACCGATGAAGCGGACTACGTTACGCATCTTGGTATCGTAGTCGTGATCGTCGATGTTCGGACGCATCTTGATCTCCTTGATCTCCTGCGTCTTCTGGGTCTTGCGCGCGGCATTGGCCTTTTTCTGGGCCTCGTACCGGAACTTGCCAACATCCAGGAACTTGCACACCGGCGGATCCGCGTTGGGCGAGACTTCGACCAGGTCGAGGCCGACTTCGGCCGCCTGCTCGATCGCCTGGCGCGTATACATGACGCCGATGTTCTCGCCGTCCTGGTCGATAACCCGGACCTTGTCCGACTGGATCATGTTATTGTAGCGCGGGCCACTCTTGACCGGTGGCGTCATCATGCGCCGGGGTGGGGGTGCTATAAGCGTTCTCCTGAATCGTTGCTGTCGCTAGGCGAGTGCGGGCGTCATTAATGCGAATCGCGCCCGCACGCAAAGCACGATTTCAGCAAATTCTACAGGACGCCCGAGCCGTGTGAAACGGCCATGACGCCATGTAGGTATTCAGGCGGCGGATCGCCAGAGGGGATAGCACAGCAATTGGTCTTTCGCGGTGAGCAGAGCGTCGATCTGTCGGGCCGGTTGCAGCGCCTTCAGGATGGCCGGATCGGCGGCGTCCATGCCGCCGGTCAGGGCCCCGAAAGCCGGAAGAATCAGCCGGTTTCCGCTGTGGACCACGCAAGGCCGGGCAATTCTGCGCCCCCGCGCCGTGACGATCAGGCGGGGGTGGAAATGACCAGACAGTTCCGGGCCGGTAGTGCCGGGGCGGGCTTCGTGGCGAAGCGCGATGCCGTTCACCTCGATCTCTTCCACGCGGGTGCCGCCCGCTTCGCTGCCCAGATGAGGATCGTGGTTGCCGGTGATCCACACCCAGTCCAGCGCGCGGGTGAGCGCGCCGAGCATGCCTGCGGCATGCGCGTCGAGCCGCTCCGTGCCCCTGCTGTCGTGAAAATTGTCCCCCAGGGCGAAGATTCGGCGGGCGCCGGTCTGCCGCACGGCCAGGGCGATTCGCTCCAGCGTCTCGCGGCTGTCGTAGGGCGGGAGCATCTGCCCGGTGCGGGCGAAGAAGCTGGCCTTTTCGAGGTGAAGATCGGCCACCAGCAGGGCCTGCTCGCGCGGCCAGTAGAGCGCGGCACCGCGTACCGTCCCGCCACCGGGCGGCGGCGCGATCAGCTGCAACTCCTCTGACTGGAACGAAAAGGGAACCATGGCTTTCCCTTGCCGCAGCCCGTCCGATTTGGCAAGCGCCGGGCGGAAGAGGAAATACGATGACCGATGGGCCGACCCAAGACTGGACTGCCGAAACCGCCCGCGCGCGCGACTGGTTCGAGACGCTGCGCGACCGCATCTGTGCCGAATTCGAGGCGATCGAACGCGAGGCCGGTTCTTCGGCTGCGTTCGAGTATACGCCTTGGCAGCGCGCTGCCGTGGAGGGCGGTGAAGAGGGTGAGACCGGAGGCGGCACGCGCGGCCTGATGAAGGGCAAGGTCTTCGAGAAGGTGGGCGTCAACGTCTCCACCGTGGTCGGAGCGCTGTCGAAGGATTTCGCGGGCACGATCAACGGCGCCTCGGCGGAGCGGAACGGCTTTTCCGCCACCGGCATCAGCCTCGTCGCGCACATGGCCAATCCGCACGTTCCGGCCGTGCACATGAACACTCGGTTCCTGACGACCACCAAGGCCTGGTTCGGCGGCGGCGCCGACCTCAACCCGCCGATCCCCTATGACGAGGACACGACCGAGTTCCACGCCGAACTCCAGGCGGCCTGCGATGCCCATGGCGCGGACTATTACGAGCGCTACAAGGCCTGGGCGGACGATTACTTCTACATCCCGCACCGCAAGGT